>NZ_JBPXMC010000014.1:0-210811 GCF_051918885.1 Streptosporangium sp. OZ121 | reverse complement strand
GTGCCCCAGGTGGCCGCCAGGCGGCTGGTGAGCTTATGCAGGCCGTCGCGCCGCTGATTGGCCACCCGCGCATGTGCCCTGCCCAGGGCGGCCTTGGTTTTGGTCCAGCGGGCGGAGGCCTCGCGCTTGCCACCGTCCGGGGCGCGGGGGCCGACGCGGCGGGCGAGCTGCTTGTTCAACCGGCGCAGCCGCCTGAGCGCCGAGCGGTGATGCCTGGGGTTGGCGACGACCTCGCCGGTGGACAGCACCGCGAGGTCTTTAACCCCCAGGTCGACGCCGACCACGACCTCCGGCCTGGCCAGGGCGCGGTCGGGGCGGTCGAGCTCGCAGGTGAACGCGACGAACCAGCGCCCTCCCTCACTGCGGACGGTGGCCGACAGGATCCGCCCCGTGCCGCGCTCCAGATGCCGGGCGAGTTTCCGGGTCGACTCGTGGGTGCGGACGGTGCCCAGGCGGGGCAGCGTCACGTGGCGGCGGTCGGCCTCCACCCGGATCGCTCCGATGGTGAACCGGCACGAAGGGGCGGTGCGGTGCTTGGACCTGAACCGGGGAAACCCCATCTTCTTGCCCGCCCGCGTGCCGTGACGCGAAGCCGCCCAGTTCCTCAGCGCCCGTGCCACGCCGTCGAGGCCGCTGGTGTAGGCCTCTTTGGAGTGCTCGGCCCACCACGGCGCGACGTCGCCCTTGGCGGTGTTCTCGGCGGTGTTCCACGCCCGGCGCAGATCGTACAACGACCACGCCACCTCGGTCAGGTGTTCATCGGGCACCCCGTAGGACTTCTCCGCCTCCCGCTGGGACAAGGCGGCCTTGACGAGATTGAGCCCCCAGTTGAAGGCGAACCGGGCCGCGCCGCAATGGGAGGCGAGCAGACGCGCCTGCTCGGGGGTGGGGTCCAGGGCATAGCGGTAGGCCTGGTGGACCCGCATCAACCCTCCCCCTCACGCTACGTCGCCGACCGTCAACGTACCGTAGGAGCCATGATCAACGACTACCCGACCGGCGAACAGACCCACGCCCGCCTCGGGAGCGCAGGAAGCCGCAGACGGAGCCGGTGGCCTTGCCGGCGGTGCCGGTAGCGGTGTCGGTGGAGGCGGGCACGCCGAGGAAGACGCCTCCACAGAAGAGACGCAGGCCTGCCCCACGGTGGTCGCGCCGTGCCAGGCGGCAGAATCGACGTCTGCGACCAGGATCAGCCGCCCGACCTTACGAGCGGGCACGGGCCAGGCGCCTTCCCGATACCACCGGTAAGCGGCGATCGGATGGACACCCCTGCGCCTTAACCCACTCCTTCAAGCTCACTCACACATCCTGATACACGCTCAACCACCAACCGCTTCCAACCCCTTCGCCGGGCGGAGGAACGCGAGGGCGGGGAGCCGGAGGTCTCCTCTTTCCCAGGTCGAACGATTCGCACTCCCCGAAAAGTCCTGAACAATGGACATGATGCCGGAATCGATCCGCGGATCCCCTGCCGTATCCGGTCTCACGGTTGAAAAGGCTCCGGCACGCCGTCCCGAAGTTCGAACCTGACGTAAATCTTGGTTTCGTTCGAGGAAGAAATGACGGCGTTCGGACTGTTCGGCCCGCGAACCTCCTTGAAAAGGATTTCATTCCGGAAATGAGAGCCCCGGGCCGCTCTCTCTCGACTTCTACTGTTCGGCGGCGGCATCGCGGCGGGATGAGGCCCTCCGGCCAGGGCGCCGGAACCTGGCCGACCGCCGCTTTACCGCGATCCGGCTCTCGGGTCAACCCATCCCATACGCATTTATCGCGACCCGGGCAATCAGGTTGACGGAGCCTCAACAAAGCCGCCGCGTTCCGATTACCGGCGAGCCGATAACGCTTTTATACCTGATGATAAATCCCCGGCCCGTCGGCCCGAATTTTACGCGCAACAAAAAGTGTCAGAGATATTGAAAGTCTGGTCGCGGCGGCACACACTCGGCGTTGTGAAGATCCACCCATCAGATTTGGAGCCACGATGGATCGAGCCGTAACCGGAATTCACGGGCGTAGAAAAACGATGCTCCGGCGCCTCACATCCGCCGTCGTCGCCATGCTCGCCGTCGCATTCCTCTGCGTTCCGCCCGCCAGCGCCCTCGCGCTGCCGACACCGAAGGATCTGACCGCCTTCCTCGACCTCGAATGCTTCAAGACCAGCCCGTACCAGCCGCCCGCCACCACGCTCAAACTGCGGCACATCAACCCCGTACTCAGCACCCTGCCGATCGAGACCGTCACCCTCGGCGAGCGTCAGCAGCTGTGCGTCCCGGTCGCCAAGAACAACCAGATACCGCCGTCACCCGCGCTCGACTTCATCAGGTACATCGACCTGGCCTGCTACAAGATCTCCGGCACCACGGTGACCACGGGTCTCGTGCTCAGCCATCTCAACCCGCTGTTCCAGAGCCTGCCGCGCACGCAGATCTCCCTGAACACCCCGCAGCAGCTGTGCGTGCCGGTCATCAAGAACAACGCGGTCCCGCCCGCGGAGGTGCTGTCGCTCGTCCGCCACATCGACCTCAAGTGCTACGGCATCACCCCCAACAACCCGCTGAACCAGCAGTTGTCCCTGCGTCAGCTCAACCCCGTCCTGAGCCCGACAATCCCCACGCACGGCGCGCAGGTCCTCACCGCCCGCCAGCTGTGCGTCCCGGTGCAGAAGGCCGGCGACATCATCCCGGACGAGGTGCTCAAAATCGTCCGGTGGATCGACCTGGAGAAGTTCGACCTGGTCACCCCGGCCCTGCCCACGGTCTCGCTCACCCTGCGGCACATCAACCCCGTCCTCGCCGGTCTCCCGGCCGAGCGGGCCGTCCTCAGCGGCGCCAGCCAGCTGGCCCTGCCAGTCGCCAAGAACGGCAACTTCCCGCCGGGCTGATTCCCTGACACGGAGCCCCTCCACCGGTGCCGATGGAGGGGCTCCCCCATTGCCCTGCCCCCGATAAGGCGGGACACGCGGGGCTGTTCATCGATCACCCGGAGCTTCGGCGAACGTGGCACCGATCTCCATCATCCGCTCGACCGCGTAGGCGGGGTCGATCAACGCCTCGGGAGTGTGAAGGCCCGGCGCCACGGCTTCGCCGCGCAGGCCGAGCAGTCGTTCGACACCGAGGGCGACGGCGAGCGCGGTCAGGTCGCGCTGCCCCTCCGGGTGGCGAAGGTGGCGTCTCCTCCTGAGCGGTGCGCCCCTGCGATCCTCTCCTTCGAGATCGATCTCGACCACGCTGGAGGCGGGCTCGCCTCGGCGCCTGTTCTCGGCGGACTCACCGGCCGCGAACGCGAAGCGGACGTTCGGTGCGCCCGTCGCGATGGCGAGACTCGGAACGTCGAGGGTGGCCATGATCTGGCCGGGCAGGACGGCGCCGTCGGCTCCGGTGACCTCCACCCGCGCTTCGGGACCGTCGACCCAGCTGAAGACGCCGTCGCGGCGGACGAGCCCAGCCGAGGTGGAGGCCGTCAGGCGTTCCATGTCCGCCGCAGCCGCGGGCCCGCCGATGTCCGGCTCGTCCAGTACGGCACCGGCCCGGATGGTGTCGATCCGGCCGAACTCCCTGGCGAGGTGCAGTGTCGCGAGGACGACGAGACCGGCGTACCAGTGGCTGGCCAGTAGGATCGGGGCGGCGCCGGCCCGCTGCCCGCCCGCGACGACCTCGGGGGCGATGTCCGTCAGGCCGCTGGAGAGGCTGAGGTACGGCAGGCCGCGGTCCTGGGCGTAGCGCAGTCCGTTCAAATGGCTGTCCCACAGTGCCGCGACGACCGCCGAGTGTTCATGGCCTGCGGGGAGGCCGAGGTCGTCGCGGCGCAGATCGATGGTCACCGCTGTCGCGTCGCCGAGTTCGTCGGCGACACGCCGCGCGCGCTCCAGATCGCGGCCCGCGATCGTGAGCGGCAACGTCGGATACCACCGGCGCAGGATGGCCGCGGTCCCCGCGCCCGCCTGACCGGAACCACCCATGATCAGTACCGATTTCGAGTGCTCCATCGCGTTCTCCTCTCGCGTTCCCGCTAACTTACATTTTGTAACCTACATTTTGTAGCCTAGACTGGGCGGCAACGCAAGGGAGCGCAATGGCCACGGCATCGACGCGCCTGTCCAGACAGGCCAGGCGGGAGCAGTTGCTCGACACCGCCCTGAGGATCGTGCGCGCCCAGGGCGCCGACGGCCTCACCCTGCTCACCCTCGCGGAGGCCGCCGGAGTGAGCAGGCCGATCGTCTACGACCACTTCGGCACCCGCCCCGGCCTGCTGCTCGCGCTCTACCAGCGACTCGACGAACGACACCGGACCGCGTCGGCACAGGCGTTGCGGGAGGCCGAGCCCATCCTCGGCGAGACAGCCCGCGTCCTGAGCACCGCGTACTTCGCGTGCTCCACCGACATGCCGGAGTGGAACGCCGTTTCCGCCGCGCTGAAGGGAAATCCGGAAATGGAAGTGATCGAGCGCGAGATGTTCGACAGCTTCACGGACCTGATGGCCGCGGCACTGCTGCCGTACTCCGACCTCACGCCGGAAGCCCTTCGACTGCGCTGTGTCGGCGCGCTGGGCGCGGCCGAGGCGATCGCCGCGGAGCTGAACCGGGGGCGGGCAACCGTCGCCGACGCGGTCGCCGCGCTCACCGACCTGATCGTCGGCGGCATCGACACCGGAACCGGCCGATCGGTGATCGACGATTCGCGGCTGTGATCCACGGCTCAGGCAGGCGCGAGTTCCATCAGCCCTCCGAACGGCATGTACGGAACCGGAGAATCCCCTCCCGTCCTATGGCCAGGCCGTCAGCTGGAACCATACGGACTTGCCGTAGGGATTGAAGGTCCAGCCCCAGCTGCGGGAGAGATCCTGGACGATGGCGAGACCGCGGCCGGAGATCTCCATGTCATCGGCCCGCCTCAGCCGCGGGACCGCGATGCACGCGTCGTGGACGTCCACGGTCAGCAACTCCCTCTCCCTGCCGACCGTGACGCGGACGGGGCTCGCGGCGGGAACGTCCGGCGATCCGTACGCCAGCGCGTTGGTGACGAGTTCCGAGGCCAGGAGTTCGGCGATTTCCGGGATGTCTCCCGCCGCCTTCCAGTCGGTGGCGACGTCGCGCACGAACCGGCGGGCGGACGCGACACTTCTCGGTTCGCGCGGTATCCACTTCTCCCCCAGCGGGGAAAGGCCGGGATTCATCGTGTAGCGATATTCGGTCAGCGGAGTTCGCCGAGACCTGCGACGAGGCCCTTGAAACCGGTGGCGCGCTGTCCCGGCTGCTCGACTGGAGGAAAGGGCGGTCCTTCCCTCCCTGGTTCGGGAAGTGGCATGACAAGGAGCAGGTCGCGGCCACGCTCAGGACCTATCAACCTCTGGTGGTTCCCGGTCTGCTTCAGACCGAGGCATATGCCCGCGTGGTGCTACGTGGAGACGAGGCGGCGGTGGAGGCCCGCCTGCACCGCCAGGCCATCCTCTTCCGCGAGGATCCTTCACCACCGACCTACCGATGCGTGGTCGACGAGGGAGTTCTCCATCGCCCGATCGGTAGCCACAAGATAATGAAAGAGCAGTTAGAGCACCTGATTTCGGTGGTCAATCCACGCCTGAGCGTTCAGGTGATACCCCACGGGATGCATTCCGGCCTGATGGGCGGGTTCGTAATCGCGACGCTGGACGGAGGAGGCGACGTACTGTATGCGGAGACGGCTGTGCGCGGTCTCACCACGAGCGATCAGGAAGACGTTACGGCGGCCGTGGAGCGTTTTGAGGCCATCCGGACCGAAGCGCTGCCGCTAAGCATGTCCATCGAGCTCATCCAAAGGGCGGTAGAGGAAAAGTGGACCTGAACAACGTCACGTGGATCAAATCAAGCTTCTCCGGAGACAACGGCGGCGACTGCGTCGAGGTCGCGAAGCTCGGAGACACCACCGGCCACCCCGACCTGGTCGCCGTGCGCGACTCCAAGGACCCCGAGGGCCCGAAGCTCTTCTTCAGCCCCGCCGGGTGGGACACGTTCCTCGGCGGCGTGAAGACCGGCAGGTTCGACATCGGCTGAGATCGCCACTTCCGGCGATCGACAGGCGTTGCCGAACCTCACGCCCTGCCCCTTGCGAGTACCGGCTCGCCGGGTGATCGAATACTCCGTTCGCAGTTCGGAGCACTGGACGCGGGAAACAGGCAAGATGATCCCGTGAGGCTCGGAAAGCGGCTCGCCGGACGCCTCTCGCGGGCACAGGCGGAAAGAGGTGGGGCTGATGGCCGGGCGGTTGGTCGAGTTGGAAGTGGAGAACTTCCGGAGCCTGCGGAAGGTGTCGCTGCCGTTGGGGCGGGTCAACGTGCTGGTGGGGCCCAACGGCGCGGGCAAGACGAACGTGCTGAGGGTGTTCGACTTCCTGGCCGACATCGTCCGGACAGACCTGGGGCCCGCGCTTGAGGACCGAGGGGGCTTCGACGAACTGGTGTTCCGGGGGGGCGACCTGCGGCCGGACCATATTCAGATCGGGCTGAAGGGGCACTGGTCCGTACCCGAAACATCCAATTGCCCTCTCGACATGTACCGCTTGAAGATCAACGGTAGTCCTCCGGCTCGGGAAGAGATCTTCCATCTCAGCCGGGCCGGTGGCTGGCGGAACCGGATCGAAGTGTCGGGTGAGCGAGCCGCGAGTTCACAGTACGGGGCCGACGAGGTGATCTCGGACGACGAGTCCGAGCGGCGTACCGCGGTGATGGAGGTCGGAATCCAGCCGTTCAGCACCGGCCTGTCCACTCTGCCCCGGCTGTCGGAGAATTTCGGCGGGCGAGAGGTGGTGGCCCTGGCCGACTTCCTCACCACCTTCCGCGTCTTCGACGTCGACGTCCACCGCGCGCGCATGCCGTCACGTGTTTCCCGGAGCGGGTACGAGGCCATCGCGGACGACGCCTCCAACCTGGCGAGGTTCCTGCTGACCCTGCGCGACACCGACGAAGAGGCGTGGGAGCGACTGCAGGCCGACGCCATAGAGGTGCTCCCCCAGCTCGAAGCACTCGACTTCGACTACCCGTCCGGAGGCGCTCGTTCCGTCGTGGTGGTTCTCAGGGAGCGCGGGCTGCGCGAACCCACCTCGCTGCTCGACGCCTCTTACGGCACGATCCGCCTGCTGGGCCTTCTCGCGATGCTCTACGACCCCAGCCCTCCCGCGCTCACCTGCGTCGAGGAGATCGACCACGGTCTGCACCCGCAGGCATTGGAGATCCTCGTCGAGCGGGTCCGGGAGGCGAGCGACAGGACGCAGTTCATCATCGCCACCCATTCGCCGGCCCTCGCCGACCGGCTCAAACCCGAGGAACTCATCGTGTGCGAGCGTGCGGAGGACGGTTCCTCCGTGATCCCGGCGGTCTCGACCGCCCAGGTCGAGAAGATCGTGCGAGCCAGCGAGGGAATCCCCCTGGGAGAGCTGTGGTTCTCCGGCGCGCTGGGAGGCGATCTGTGAGCAGGCGCGGGGGAACCCGCATCCGGCCGACCAGGAAACCGATCGTGGTCGTCGCCGGTGAGGACCGAAACGACCGGCTCAGCCTCCGGATCCTCCTGGAGGAGTTCTGCCCGGAGATGCGCGGGCGAATCGTGGAGATCGGCGATCCGGTACGGCTGCACCAGGCCACCGGGGCGAACCTCGCCGCGCGTGCGGAAACCCTCGCGCGCAAGGTCCGCGCGAGGGCCGTACGGGATGACGCGACCGTGGCGTGCGTGTTCGTTCACGAAGACCTCGACGCGGTCGACGACGACCGGTATCCGGCCATTCGCCTGCGGGTGGAAAAAGCTTTGCAAGAGGCCCTGGGGACGGCGCACTACGCTCTGGCCGTGGCGGAGATCGAGTCCTGGTTACTGCTGTTTCCCGACGCACTCACCGCCGTCTGCGGCTCGTGGTCGGTGCCTGCCAGGCATCGTGGCAGGGACACCGGGCGGCTGGCCGATCCCAAACAGGTGCTCATGCGAGAGGTCAGCGGTTCGGGCCGTCGCTATCGGGAGTCCGACGCGCCGGATGTCCTCGGCAAGGCCACGATGATGGGCCTGGCAGCGAGACCTTCGGGCCGCAATCGCTCGTACGAGCAGCTGCGAGAGGACGCCGCCCGTTGTTGCGCCGATCACGTGTGTCCCTCATCAGGATGAGCCCTTACGGACAACATCAAGGGACTCGACGCCCCCTCATCCCCGCCGGCAGGACGTCTTCGTCAACGACGTGAAAGCCGACTGCCAGGTCCTGTTTCTTGGGTCAGGCATGGAACCAAGATCGCCAAGGTGGCAACTGTGATGGTTCCCGGAGTCACGGAATGACTTGGAATAATCTCTGCGCCGTCGCCGGACACGAGCACTGTCACCCGCTCTCGCCCCTGTGTCTGCAGGGCTGACGGTGTCGCCGTCGGCGCGAGGAGGTCGCTATCCAACTGCCCCACGGTGATCATCGGGGCGTTTCATCGGTAGGGGCCGGGTTGCCGGGAGGGGAGCGATTGCCGAAGGTCCTCGGCCTGTCGAAGATTGGCATGTGCCGTCATATGGTTCCCAATGGCTTGAGCCTGGGTGGCGAGTTCTACATACGCGTCGGCTTGTCCCTCGATATGGCCGACCTGGCGGCTGAGGAGGAGAGCGGTAACAGCGTTCTGGTGAGCGGTGGCCGGGGCGCCCAGATGGCGGTGGACGACGGCCAGGTTGTGGTGGGTGTCGGCTTGGCTCATGAGATCTCCCAGTTCCCGGAACAGGATGAGCGCTTGGTCCAGGTGGGCTTGAGCGTCGCCGTGCTTGTTGAGTTGCCCGTCCAGCATGCCGAGTTGCCGGTGGCAAATTCCCTGACCACGTCGGTGGCCGGCCTGCTCGAACAGTTCCATTGCCCGGGTCAGGTGTTCGCGGGACCTGGCAGCATGGCCCTCCAGACGGTCGAGAATGCCGAGACTGGAATGAGCGAACGCCAGTTCGACGAAGCCGTCAATCAAGGACGCCGCTTCCAGGCAGAATTCAGCGTGCAAGCGAGCTTCGTTGAAGTTGCCGAGCCACTTGTTGACGTTGCAGAGCTCGTGATGGATCTCCATCTGGCCGGCCTGGCTGCCCACTTCGGAGTACAGCGCAAGAGAAGTTCGAAAGCGCGTCAGCGCGGCGGAGTACTTGCTCGTACGCATATCGACCAAGCCCAGGTTGTGGTGCATGGCAGCTTGGCCGAGCCGATCGTTCATACGTTCCGCCAAACTCAGCGCCTGGCTGTTCAATTCGACGATCTCGGCGTAGAAGCCGCGCATCCGCTGGTAGGCCTCGAGGCTGTGAGCCAGACGCCACGCCTGGGGAGAATCTATGGACAGGCAGCGGCGGGTCACGGCGAGAAGATCGGCGTGATGCCGATCGAGCCATCGCAACGCGGCGACATTCGACTCGTGGCGGGGCGGCGGCACCCGAGGCTCACGCCTGCCGGTTTTCACTTCGGCAACGGAGGCGCTGGAGTCCACCAGAAGTGTGGCGGCCCTGATGGCCTCCGCTGTGTACCGGAAGAGCCTTTCGTCGGCGGCGGCCTGGCGTCTGTGGGTGTCACGCTTGTCGGACTCGATCAGTGCGGCGGCGCGGACGGCGTCATGCATCCGATAAGCCCCCCTTCCGCTGTCGTCCACGATGAGCAGACCGCGTCGGTAGAGGGTGGACATCAGCGCGGCTGCCTCTTTTGACGACCGGTCGGCGATGACGGCGGCGATGGACGTGGTGATTGACGAACCCGGGTAGCGTGCGATGCTGCGAAGCACCGAGCGAGCGGGTTTGGCCAGTGCCGCGAAGGAGCGTGCGAACGCCGCTGCCGTCTCGTCTTCAATCAATTCGACTGGAGTGGCAAGGATGTCTCGGGCTGGATTGGCCGCTTTCAGGTCGCTCATCTGACGGATCGAGAGCGGAAGCCGGAAGGCCGCGGCAATCTCAGCGGCGGCCCGCGGGTCATTCAGTCCGGCACGTCGAAGGATCGCGCCCGCGAGCTGAGCGGCCTGGCTATGACTGAACGGCTGCGGGGTGATTGTGTGGTCGGGGTCGAGGCCGATCAGCACATGGCGCGTCGTGATCAGGACCGCTGAGCCTTCGGCGGCGGGCAGCAGTGGTCGAACGTGCTCGGTGGTGTCGGCGTCGTCCAGGACGACCAGCAGCCGTTTGCCTCTGGTGGCGGCCTGCCAGGCGTGCCCGAGCGTGGTCACGTCGGCAGCTTTCGGGTTGGGCGGAACCCGAAGGGCGTTGAGCAGGGTTCGTAGTGCTTCGGTACTGGTCATTCGTGACTCGCTTGCCGCGTACGTACGCAGGCCCAGCCAAAACACGCCGTCGGGATAGCGTGCGGCCAGTTCATGGGCGGCGCGGATGGCCAGTTCGGTCTTCCCCGTTCCGGGCATGCCGGTGATCACCAGCAGGCGAGGGCCGGGATGATTGCCATCGGGTGCGGGGGCTGTCAGACGGCTCAGCTCCTTGCCGCGGCCGATGAAGACACGGGTGCCGGTCGGCGGCTGCAACATCGAACCCTGCGACTGTTCCTCCGCCGTCGACGCGGCTTGTGGGTCACCGCTCTGCGGCAGGGTGATCAGCGCGCCGGCGCTGACGAGAGTGGTCATCATGACGAGCCCGCCGAACAGCCACCAATTCCAGGTTGTCGTCAGCAGATTGGTCAGTCCTCCGGCCACCACGCCGGCCGCTGGGCCCGATGCCGCGATCATCAGGCGGCCTCGCCGCCGAACCGGTGATCCACTCGCCACGGTGATCACCTCATGTTCGGCAGAGATTGGCCATTGCGCCTCGAAGAGAGGGGCACAAGGGCGCCACCGTCAGCCCAGGAAATGTGACGGGCGAGGACACCTCGTTCACGGACGCGGGCGCGCCCGCTGGAGCAGGTACTCAGCGAGCCGGTCACATCTGCCATTGTTCCAACAATCGGCCTCTGCGGATGTTGAACCAGCGGGTTGGTGATGAACTTCTAACGTGACCGAAGTTCTACCGACTGGCGACGAGGACCGGCTGCGGCCGAATTGGCGAGGAGGTCTTATTGAGAATGAATTTCCAGATCGGGGCAGTTCGAGGGACAGGCCGGGCCCGATGAAACGATCCGGCTCCGCGCCCGGCCCGGGAAACAGGGCCTAACGGTCTGCGTCCGCGGCTCGCTTGACGAGCCTGACCACGACGCTCTTGGAGGTAGGCGTGTTGGAGGTCTCCGCGACCGAGTCGAGCGGCACCAGCACGTTGGTCTCGGGGAAGTACGCGGCGCAGCAGCCGCGCGCGGTCGGGTAGGCGACCGCGCGGAAGGACTCCGCCCTGCGCTCCCCGTCGGGCCACTCGCTGACCAGGTCCACCATGTCGCCGTCGGCCAGACCTCGCTCGGCCAGGTCGTCGGCGTGCACGAAGACCACCCGGCGGCCGTTGCGGACGCCCCGGTAGCGGTCGTCCATGCCGTAGATCGTGGTGTTGTACTGGTCGTGGCTGCGGACCGTCTGGAGCAGCAGCCGCCCCGGCGGGACCCGCAGCACCTCAAGGGGGTTGACGGTGAAGTTGGCCTTCCCCGTCGCGGTCGGGAAGCGGCGCTCGTCGCGGGGCGCGTTGGGCAGCGTGAAACCGCCCGAGAGGCGGGCGCGCAGGTTGAAGTCCTCGAAGCCGGGGACCACGCGGGAGATGTGGTGGCGGATCACGTCGTAGTCGGCGAACCGCTCCCAGGGCACCTGCGGGTCGGTGCCGAACAGCTCCGTCGCCAGGCGGCGGACGATGTCCACCTCGGAGAGCAGGTCGCCGGAGGCGGGCGGCAGGTTGCCCCGCGAGGCGTGGACCATGCCCATGGAGTCCTCGACCGTGACGAAGCGGCCCGCGCGGTCGCCGGGCGCGACGTCGCGCTCGGTGCGTCCCAGGGTGGGGAGGATGAGCGCCTCCCGCCCGCACACGGCGTGGGAGCGGTTGAGCTTGGTCGAGACCTGCACCGTCAGCCGGGCCCGGCGCATCGCCTCCTCGGTCACCGCCGTGTCGGGGGTCGCGGCCACGAAGTTGCCGCCCATCGCGACGAAGACCTTCGCCCGCTCCGACCGCAGCGCGCGGATCGCCTCCACGGTGTCGAGACCGTGGTCGCGGGGCGGATCGAAGCCGAACTCGTCGCGCAGGGCGTCGAGGAACCACGCCGGGGGCCTCTCGTTGATGCCCATGGTGCGGTCGCCCTGGACGTTGGAGTGGCCGCGCACCGGGCACACCCCGGCCCCCGGGCGGCCCACGTTGCCACGCAGCAGCAGGAAGTTGACGACCTCCCTGATGGTGGCGACGGAGTTCTTGTGCTGGGTGAGCCCCATCGCCCAGCACACGATGACCGACTTCGCGCCGAGCACCTCCCGTACGGCGTCCTCGACGGCCGGGCGGTCCAGCCCGGTCGCCTCCTCGACCTCCGCCCAGTCCAGGGAGCGCAGGTCCTCGGCCCACTTGTCGAAGCCGTGGGTGTGGGTCTCGACGAAGGCGCGGTCGACCACGGTGCCGGGGGCGGCGTCCTCGGCTTCGAGCAGGAGCAGCGACATGGCCTGGAAGAGCGCGAGGTCGCCGTTGAGGCGGATCTGCAGGAACCGGTCGGCCAGCGTGGTGCCCTTGCCGACCAGCCCGGAGGCCTTCTGCGGGTTCTTGAAGCGGAGCAGCCCGGCCTCGGGCAGCGGGTTGACCGCGACGATCCGGGCGCCGTCGCGCTTGGCCCGCTCCAGCGCCGACAGCATGCGGGGATGGTTGGTGCCGGGGTTCTGGCCGACCACGAAGACGAGGTCGGCCCGGTGCAGGTCCTCCAGCGAGACCGTGCCCTTGCCGATGCCGAGCGTCTCGTTGAGCGCCGAGCCGCTGGACTCGTGGCACATGTTGGAGCAGTCGGGCAGGTTGTTGGTGCCGAACCTGCGCACCAGGAGCTGGTACGCGAACGCGGCCTCGTTGGAGGTGCGGCCTGAGGTGTAGAACAGCGCCTCGTCGGGGCTGTCGAGGGCGCGCAGCTCACGGGCGACGATGGCGAACGCGTCGTCCCAGCTCACCGGCACGTAGTGGTCGGAGCCCTCGGGCCGGTGCATCGGCTCGGTGAGGCGTCCCTGCTGGCCGAGCCAGTAGTCGGTGTGCCGGGCCAGGTCGTCCACGGTGTGCCGGGCGAAGAAGTCGCGGGTGACCCTGCGGACGGTGGCCTCCTCGGCCACCGCCTTGGCGCCGTTCTCGCAGAACTCGGCCGGGCTGCGGTGCCCGCCCTCGGGCCAGGCGCAGCCGGGGCAGTCGAAGCCTTCCTTCTGGTTGACCACGGCCAGGGTGCGCAGGGTGCGGCCGACGCCCATCTGGGCGTTCGCCGCCAGCAGCGACCGGGTCACCCCCGGGATGCCGGCGGCCCACTCCTTGGGCGGGCCGACCTCGAGGCCGTCCTCGTTGACGTCGTCGCGCGGGGCCTTCCTGGCCATCCTCGCGCCTCCTTCCGGCCGGTCACCTTCGTGAGCGCACAATACAGGCGCTCAGCCGGGCCCGGTTCCCAGCCTGTCGAGCACCCATCCGTGGAAGGCCCCGATGTGGTGCTCGCTGGGCACCAGGACCCCCCCTTGAGCGTACGCCCGGGAGTTCATCGCGGGCTGGCACCGCTCGCAGGCCTCGAAGTCCTGCACGTTGACGCGGTGGAAGAGCTCGACGGACGGGCCGAGGTCCCTGCCCGAGTCCACGACGTCGCCGAGGAAGAGCCAGTCGCACTCCACGATCGTCCGGTCGGCCGCCAGCGGGAACATCCGGTGCAGGATCACATGGTCGGGCACGAGGTTGACGAAGACCTGCGGCTTGATGGTGATCGCGTAGTAGCGGCGGTCCTGGTCCTCGCCCACCCCGGGGATGCGGTCCACCCCCTCGGAGCCGTCGACGGTGAACCCCCGGATCTCCTCGCCGAACTCCGCGCCGTGCCCGACGAAGGACTGCGCCGCGTACCCGTCGGCGAACTCCGGCAGCACCTCGGTGAGCTCGGGGTGGATGGTGGCGCAGTGGTAGCACTCCATGAAGTTCTCGACGATGAGCTTCCAGTTCGCCTTCACGTCGTAGACGATCCTGCGGCCCACCCGGAGGTTGGCGATGTCGTAGTTCTCGATGGACCGCTCGTCGCCCAGCCGGTGCGTCGCCTCGGCGACCACGTCCGCCTCGAACGACGGCGGCTCGTCGGCGAGGCACACCCACACGTACCCGATCCACTCGCGCACGTGCACGTTGATCAGCCCGTACTCCACCCGGTCGATGTCGGGCATCTTGGTGAGGTTCGGCGCGGCGATCAGCTTGCCGTCGAGGTCGTAGGTCCACGCGTGGTAGGGGCACTGGAAGGACCGCTTGACCTCGCCGGACTCCTCGGTGCGGATCCGGGCGCCCCGGTGGCGGCACACGTTGAGGAAGGCGCGGATCGAACCGTCCCTGGCCCGGGTGACGAGGACGCTCTCGCGGCCCACCTGGACGGTCCTGAAGGCCCCCGGCCTGCCGAGGTCGGACGCGCGGGCGACGCAGAACCACATCGTCTCGAAGACGCGGGCCTGCTCCAGGGCGAAGATGTTCTCGTCGGTGTAGTAGCCGCCTGGCAGGGTGGCGATCACGCTGGGGGGCAGGCTTCTCGCGGTCACGGTCGGCTCCTCTTCACACGGGGCTCACGTTCTCACGCGGCGTTCGCGGCTTTACGCGGTGCTCGCGTCCTACGCGGTACTCGCGCGGACGCCGGGCGGCAGGTTCGGGGGCTCCTCTGAGGGGAGGACGTAGACGGTGCCGTCCTCGACCACCACCCGGTGGGTGCGCAGCGGCAGTTTGGCGGGAGGAGAGCTCGGCCGTCCCGTCCGCAGGTCGAAGCTCGACGCGTGCAGCGGGCACTCGATCTCGCAGCCCTCCAGCCACCCGTCGGAAAGGGAGGCGTCCTGGTGGGTGCAGGTGTCGTCCACGGCGTAGATCTCGCCGTCCTCGGTGTGGAAGACGGCGATGGGCGGGTCGACGTCGAGCCGGTGGGCCTCACCTGGCGGTAGGGCCGCGAGGGGACAGGCAGGGATCATCGCAACAAACCCCAGTTTCGGAAGGCGGAACACACAGCGCTATACGCAACAGCGTGACCCCAGGAAATCCCGATGTCAAGGGTCGTCACCGGGGTCTCCCCATGGTCACGCAGGGTTTCGCGGACGGGATCGGGAGGCTCTGTGGTTCCGGGGGAGAGCCGGAAAACGCTCCTTGACCGGGTGTACGGCACCATGTCCTTTGTGGATCTTTCCAGGCGTCATGGGCCGCGCGTCGCGATCGCGGCCGTCACCCTGTTGTTCGTCCTCGGCGGCTTCGACCAGCTGAAGACGCCCGCGCTGCCGATGCCCGCGAACGCGGCGACCTCTGTGGAGGAGATCGCCGAGCGGCTGCGGGGCCGCCTGAAGGGCGACGTCTTCGAGAGCCCCCTGGCGGACCTCACCTTCGCCCCCTTCGCCACGAACCTGGACACCCCCCTCCTGCACTGGTGCTGGCCGGAGCGGGAGCGGGGCATCGAGGCGCGGCTGCCACCCGGGGGCGTGCCCGCCTATACCGCCCAGCTGCGCGCTCCGGAGGTGCCCGAGCCGCTGGAGGTGCGGTTCTGGATCACCTCGCCCGATCAGGCGAGCCGCCTGATCTCGGCGACCCGGCGCGGCACCGGGAAGTGCGACTACCGCGACCACAACGCGATCAGCGACGTGGGCGACTTCGACCGCGGGGGATGGCGCGGGCTGCGGGCTCTGGTCACCACGGAGTACTTCACGGAAGAAGGCGACTCGGGCGCCAGTGCGACGATCGTGGCCACCCGTGGCGCGCTGCTGGCCGAGGTGTCGTGGGCGTGGCCGTTCGAGGCGGGCGGCAGACCGGACCCGCGACCGCTGCACGAGGGCACCGCGGCGGCGGCGTCCGTGCTGGCCGCCGTGGGCGGCGCCCCCACCGCGCCCGCACCGGCCGGCGCCGGCTCGCGGGCGGCTTCGGCCGCGATGGCCGCGGCCCTGCCCCCGCCCTCCGCCTACGGCAAGGACATGAAGCCATGGTCCGACCCCGTCGGTCTCACTCATGACCTGGTCTGCGCGGCGGCTTTCGACGAGAACGTGCACGGCGGCGCTCCGGCCGTCACGCGCCGCCTGATCGGTGAGGTCTCCGTCCGCGAGGACGTGCTGTTCCTGGCCGACGAGCGGAGCGCCGAGGAGGCCCGCGTCCGGCCGCTCATCTGGCGCGGATCGGGCACCCTACCCGATAAGGAAGAGAAGCCCTGCGACTCCGAGGACCCGAGGTCCTACAGCGTCGGTCCCCATCTCGCCCCCTTCACCAGGGGTCCCTGGACGGGTGAGATCGAGACCTTCGCCGTGCGGCATCCCGACCTGCCGCCCCGGCTCACCCGTCGCGACTCCGTCGCGCACGTCGCCGTGGCGGTGCGCCACGGCTCCACCATGGTCTATCTCCGCTGGCAGGGACCGGCCGGGACCGACCCGGCCGCCGCCCTGCGCGCCGGCCGCGCCGTCCTCACCCGCACGCTCGACCGCCTGCCCACGGGCGGCTGAAGGTCCTCGGCACCTGCGCGGAAAGGTCGATCGACTCGTGCGAGTCCCCGCGGGCGGTTCACGCGTAGGCGTCGGCGCCGAGTTTGATCGCGACGAGCAGCCCGCAGGCGGCGGCGCCGAACCGGAGCGCGCGGCCGGGCAGGCGGCGGGCGATCGGCGGCCCGAGCAGGCCGCCGAGGAAGAATCCCAGCGCGAGCGGCGCCACCGCCGACCACTGCACCGGGCCGAAGAGGGCGAAGGCGACCGTGGACGCCGCGTTCGCCAGCGAGGACACGACGGACTTGATCGCGTTGACCCTGACCGGCGCCTGGTCGAGCACGGCGGAGAGCACCGCGAACATCAGGATCCCGCCCGCGGCCCCGAAGTAGCCGATGTAGACGGCGACGCCGAACAGCGCGGCGCGCGCCGCCCACCCGTCCTCGCCGCCGGACCCTCCCCCGACCCTGGGCGGGCGGATCAGCAGCAGCGCGGCGATGGCGATCAGCCACGGCGCTATCGCCTCGAACGTGTCGGAAGGGGTCATCAGCAGCAGCGCCGACCCCACCGCCCCTCCGATCAGGGTCATCACGCCGAGCCGCATGACCCTGCCGCCCTGCCCGGCGAGCTCGGGCCGCGACCCGAGCGTCGCGCCCACCCCGTGGAACGTCAGCGCCACCGTGTTCGTGACGTTCGCGGCCAGCGGGGGCAGGCCGAACGCGAGCAGCGCCGGGTAGGAGACGATCGACGCCAGGCTCACCACCGTGCCGACCACCCCGGCCAGCGTCCCGGCCCCCAACAGTCCCAGCATCTCGGCCATGTCCACGGGGTCAAAGCCAATCACACGCTCCCGCACGGCGTGCCCCGGCCCCCGGCCCATCCCTTCGTCGGCCGGCTGAGGCTTCATCGCCTTTCAGGGTGATCGTTCGATCTCGCGAGGTGCAGGACGCCGGTCGGCGCACCGGTACGGGGTCACGGCTCCGGCCCGGGACCGGAGCGGGCTCCCGACCGGCCGGGCACGCCTCGGCCCTCCAGGTGGGGTCCGCCGCCTGAGTCCTCCGGCGGCGTGGCCGGGTGGCCCACGGGCTCCGGGAGGTACGGGGGCCGCGCCGCCGCGGCGGGGTCCGCGGGGAGCCGGACGGTGAACACCGCCCCGGCTCCCGGGCGCCCGTCCGCGGTGACGGTCCCGCCGTGGCCGTCCACCACCTCGCGGACGAGGGCGAGACCGAGGCCCAGGCCCCCGCTGCGGGACCCGCCGACGAACCGGGTGAAGAGGCGTTCGGCGTCGCGGGGGTCGAGGCCCACGCCGTCGTCGCGGACGTCGAGCCGGACCGTCTCCGGGCCGCCGGAGAGGATCACCCAGATGTGGCCGCCCGCACGGGTGTGGGTGAGCGCGTTGTCGAGGAGCGCGGAGATCACCCTGCGCAGCGCGGACTGCGCCCCGCGCACGACGTGGCCGCCCGGCCCCTGGCGCCGTACCTCGACCGTCACGCCGTGCACCTCGGCGCGGGCCGCCTCGGCCAGGACGAGCTCCTCGGCCAGCGCGGCGAGGTCGACCGGGGCGAACGGCCGGCGCAGCTGGCCGAACTGGGCCGTCAGCAGCAGGTCCTCGACCACGTCGCCCAGCTGCCGGGTGCCGTTCACCAGCCGGTCGACCTCGGCCGCGGCGAGAAGCGGGTCGTTCCCCCGCCGCAGCCCGCGGGCGACGATCTGGGCGCGGATGTGCAGGCGGGTCAGCGGGGTGCGCAGCTCGTGGCTGACGTCCGCGGCGAACCGGCGCTGGCGGGCCAGGGCCTCGCCCAGGGGCGCGATCGCCCTCCGGGCGACGATCTGGCCGATCATCAGCGCGGCCAGCAGGCCGGTGAGCTCCGCGGCGGCGAGGGTGCGCAGCAGCCGGTGCCGCTCCGCGGCCTGGTAGCGCAGGTCCATCGCCGCCTGGACCGCCACGCCACCGCGCCGCCGGGTGTGGACGAGATAGGACTGCCCGGCGATCTCGATCCGGCCGACCCGGGGCTCGCGTCCGGCGGCGGCCTGATGCAGCGCGGCGCGCACCGGCAGCACCGCCGGCGCGCCGGGAGACCTCAGCACGGTGTCACCGTGCAGTTCGAACAGCCAGACGCAGGGCGGGGGCCGCGAGAGGTACGCGTGCTGGGCCGCGACGGCCAGGTCGCGCCGCGCCGAGGTGTCCTGGTCGCTGGTGATGACGCAGTACACCATCATCCCGCCGAGCGCGAGCATCACGGAGATCGCGCCCGCCACCTGCATGGTGACCCGGCGGCGGGCCCGGAGCAGCAGGTACCGCTCCGGCTCGTGGGGCGGACGCCTCCTCACAATCCGCCCAGGCGGTATCCCACACCCCGCACGGTGCGTACGACGTCCGCCCCAAGCTTGTTGCGCAGGTAGTAGACGTAGGTGTCCACGATCGACTCCGTCCGGGCGCCGTCGAAGACGCGCTGGCGCAGCGAGGCGCGTGTGTGCACCTGCCGCGGCCGGGTCGCCAGCGCGCTCAGCAGCCGGCACTCCTGCCCCGAGAGCGTCACCTGCTCGCCGGTCGGCAGCCCCACGATGTGGGAATCGGAGTCCAGCCAGCCCGCGCCGAGCGGCAGCAGCCTGGCGTGGTCGAGGTTCCTGCGGTGCAGCGCCCGCACCCTGGCCAGCAGCTCGTCGATCTCGAACGGCTTGACCAGGTAGTCCTCGGCGCCCGCGTCGAGCCCGGCGACCCGGTCGGCGACCGTGCCGAAGGCGGTCAGCACGAGCACCGGCACGGTGACGGCCCGGCGGCGCAGCCGTGTCAGCAGCTCGATGCCGTCGACCGCCG
The DNA here is from genome assembly GCF_051918885.1 of Streptosporangium sp. OZ121. Taxonomy (NCBI): domain Bacteria; kingdom Bacillati; phylum Actinomycetota; class Actinomycetes; order Streptosporangiales; family Streptosporangiaceae; genus Streptosporangium; species Streptosporangium sp. OZ121. The sequence goes on along the minus strand of NZ_JBPXMC010000014.1, from coordinate 191,520 downwards.
GGAGACCCCGGTCGACGATCATCACGTCGTACGGGCGGCTCAGGCCCAGGTGAAGGCCGCGCTGTCCCTCCGGGGCCAGGTCGACCATGTACCCCTGCTCGATGAACAACCCGACCAGCATGTGCCCGAGCTCGGGGTCGTCCTCGACGAGGAGCAGCCGGCGAGCGAGCGTGCCGGATGTCCCCGATGTCACAGCCACGAAAACAACCGTGGCATTCCTCCCGCCGAATTACCAGGGTTCCCAGAATAATTGAAAGTTACACAGCAATGCTCGTACCGTGTTCGGCTGATCACAAAACGATATCCGCACTGCGTTCAGGGCGTTCAACGGATTCGAGCGGTCACGAGGAATGGGATTTCTCGGCCTGTTCCTCCAGAGAGCGGATATCCGGGCCGGCGGCCCCGGATCCGTGGGCACGTTCGTGACGCTCCGGCAGCGCCAGTTTGTACAGCGGCAAAGCTCCCGCGGTGGTGATGATGGCCACGAGCACGAGGATGGCGAAGAGCTCCTGCGTGATCATGCCCTGCGCCAGGCCGATGTTGATGAAGATGAGGATCATCAGCCCCCGCGCGTTCATGAGCGCCCCCACCGCGTAGGACTCGCGCCAGCCGAATCCCAGGGCCCTCATCGACAGCGAGCAGCCGAAGTACTTCCCGCAGAAGCCCGCGGCCAGGATCGCGGCGAACGCCAGGAGCATGGGACCGCCGGTGACGCCGTCGAGATGGGTGTTCAGCCCGGAGAAGGTGAAGAAGACCGGCAGCAGCAGCGTCGAGACGACGTCCATCATGCGGCCGTGCAGCGCCTGGCGGAACGCCGCGTCGCGGGGCATCGCCAGCCCGGCGAGGAAGCCGCCGAAGACCGCGTAGACCCCGATCCAGTCGGTGAGCCAGCCCGCCGTGAGCGGGATGAGGACGACGGCGTACATGGCGCCGGGGCCGATCCGGCCGGTCCGCGCGACGCCCTCGCCCAGGGGCCGCAGCAGCGGCGCGACCACCTTCAGCATCACCACCGCGAACAGCGCCGTCAGCGCGATGGTGCGCACCGCGTCGCCGGGACCCGAGTCGAGGTGCATCGCCGACAGCACGGCGAGGATGCACCAGGCGAGGGCGTCGTCGATGGCGGCCGCCACCAGGGTCAGCTTCCCGAGAGGGGAGTTCTCCAGCCCCCGCTCGTACAGGATCCTGGCCAGCATGGGGAACGCGGTCAGCGACAGCGCTCCCCCGACGAACAGGGCGAACTCCCACCGGCTGACGTCGGGGCGCGAGAGCATCTCCCACAGGAGCAGACCGACGCAGGAGCCGAGGAGCAGGGAGGGGACGATACCGGAGAACGCCAGCGTCGCCGCCCTGCGGCCCTGGCCGGGCGGCGACGCGCCGTGGTCCAGCCCGGCACCGACCAGGAACATGTACAGCGTCAGCCCGATGGTGCTCAGCACGTACAGGACCGGCCTGACCTCGGCGGGGAACACGGCCGCCTGGGCCTCGGGGAACAACTGGCCGAACAGCGTCGGGCCGAGGAGGACGCCGGCGACCATCTCGCCGAGGACCCGCGGTTGCATCATCATGAGCGCCAGCCGGCCGCATATCGCCGCGGCCAGCAGGATGACGACCAGGGCGGGCAGGACTTTGAGGATCAGTTCGAGGTTCGGGTCGCCGGCGGTGACCTGTGCCAGGGTGGGCATGTCGTTTCTCCGCTCGTGGTCCGGACGATCATCTGCTCTCCGCGGCGGCCGAACGGTCGGCCTCCGCGAAGTGGCGCTCACACAGCCGCTGCCTGCGCGCGTCCCAGACCATGTAGGTGCCGAGGACGAGCTGCACGAGGCTGCGCCAGACGTCCTCCCAGCGGTCGCGGAACCGGATGAACCGCAGCGCCGCCCGGTGGGCCGCCCCCTTGGGGACACCCCGCGGAACGAGCAGGCACGGTCCCCGGTTGGGCATCGACCGGGTGTGGGAGGCGGAGGAGTCGAGGGTGTACGCGCGCAGGACCTCCCGCGCCGCGACCCGCATGGTGATCGGCGCCAGCCGCCAGGCGGGGCAGGGGCGGTTGGCGGCGACGCCGAACGGGATGTGGTTGAGCTCCCGGACCGCGGGCCTGCCCGGGCGGGGACGGCCGGAGGCGGGGCAGCCGGGGGCCGGGCGGCCCGAGGCGGGACCGTCCCGGCCGGAGCGGTCCGGCTCCGGACGGACCCGGCCCGAACGGTCCAGATGCGAGTAGTCCGCGTGCGAGCGGTCCGTGCCGAAACGGCCGGGATCGAAACGGTCGGGGTCGGGGAAGCCCTCGCGGTGGAAGGCGGGGTAGTCGAAGCACAGCACCGAGCCGGCCGGGATCGTCGTGTGCTCGTCGAGGGGGATGTCGCCGGTGGTGACGCGGTGGGCGACGCCGAAGAGCGGGTAGAGCCGCAGCGTCTCGGAGATGACGCGGTCGAGGTGGCGCTCGTCACCCCGCTCGTCACCCGCGAGCACCCCGGCCTGGGCGTCCGGGTGCTGGGCGAGGACCATCAGCAGGTGGGCCATGGCCTCCGACATCTGGACGACCGCGGTGTTGAAGAAGGTCCCCTGCAGGTAGAGGGCCTGCTCCCTGGCCGACAACCCCGCCGGGAGCCGGTCCCGCACCTTGGGCAGCAGGCCGGCGAGGTGCCGGGTCAGCTTGTCGCGCCGGTCCATGTGCCGCAGCCCGCAGCACTTGAGCGCGGTGACGACGTCGTCCGCGTTGCCCACGATCAGGTCGCGCGCCGTCGGCGGGCACGGTTCGCCGAAGACGAGCTCGTAGTAGAACTCCGCCCAGACCGGCATCATCAGGTCGCGCAGCCGGACCAGTCCTCCCGCGTCCCGCAGCGTCCGGGCGACACAGCGGCGGGTGAGCTCCTCGGCCTCCACGCGCGGCACGGACAGGAAGCCGCGCGTGGCGCGGGCGACCGCGTCGTACCGCTCTCCCGCCTCGAGGTGTTCCTGGTGCAACTCGGCGCCGGGCGACAGCCAGTACCAGAACAGGTCCGACAGCGCGGCCCCCCGGCTCCGGCCGTCGGCCGCCGGGTGGGAGTAGATCTCCCTGAACCTCTCGACGCCGACCAGGTCTCCGGGAACGATGATCCCCTCCTCCCCGTTGATCCGGGCGAAGACCCGCGTCCGCAACGCCACGATCCTGGCGGGGAGCCATCGGGGCAGGCTCAGCACGGCGGCGGCGGCGACCCCGACCGCCACCGCCCTGACCGGCGCGGTCACCGGCATGACCGTCGCACCATGCCCGGATCGAGGTCGTGGACCGACGCGCAGCCGCACAGGGTGAGCGCGTGCTCGACCTCCGAGCGGAGCAGGTCGAGGACGCGGGTCACGCCGCGCTCGCCGTCCGCGGCCAGCCCCCAGATCACCGGGCGGCCGACCGCGACCGCGGCGGCGCCCAGCGCCATCGCCTTCAGCACGTCGGTGCCGCGCCGGACGCCTCCGTCCATCAGCACCGGGACGGCCCCGCCGACGGCGGCCACGATCTCCGGCAGCAGGTCGACGGCGGCCGGGACCGTGTCGAGCTGGCGTCCGCCGTGGTTGGACACCAGCAACCCCGAGACGCCGTGGTCGAGCGCCAGGCGCGCGTCGGCGGGATGCGCGACGCCCTTGAGGACGATCGGGAGCGCCGTCATCTCCCGGAGCAGGCCGATGTGCTCCCAGGAGGTCTCCGGCGACATGACGATCGGCCGTACCCGCCCGCCGTCGCGCAGGTTCTCGCAGGCCATCCCCTCGGGCAGGTCCTGGAGACCGTGGTGGCGCTCCCGGTCCCGCAGGCCATGGGCCGGTGAGTCCACCGTGACGACCAGCGCCCGGCACCCGGCCGCCTCGGCGCGCCGCACGAGCGTCTCGGTGAAGGCCATGTCCGGCTGGACGTAGAGCTGGAACCACAGGGTGGCCCCGGGCGCCGCCGCGGCCACGTCCCCGACGGCGACGGTGGAGGCCATGCTCACGATCATGATCGTCCCGGCGGTGGCCGCCGCCCGCGCGGTGGCCCGCTCGCCCTCGGGGTCGGCGAGCCGGTGGAACGCGGTCGGCGCCACCAGCACGGGCATGGCCGCCCGGCCGCCGGGCAGGGTGACGTCGGTCCGGGGTCTCCCGGCGCCGCGCAGCACCCGCGGCAGCAGGGAGAGCCTTTCGAACGCGGCCTCGTTGGCCCGTACGGTGACCTCGTCCCCGGCCCCGCCGGCGAAGTAGCCGTAGTACTCCGGGGCGAGGCGCGCGCGGGCCGCGGCCTCGAACTCGCGGAGGGTACGCGGGGCCGCCGGTGCGGCCGGGGCCGTCGGCGCCGCCGGGGGCGCCGGGGCCGCCCATGTCCTCGCGTCCGCCACGTGCGGGGGGCGCTCACCCGCCCCCTGCGGTGTCCTCGCGTCCGTCACGCCGGGACCGAGGCGACCTGGCGGGCGAAGAACGCGCGGAGCGGTTCCACGTGGGTCTCCCGGGAGGTCCATTCGTTCTCCAGGTTCTCGGTGACGTGGTGGACGGCCGGCGGCGCGCCGGCCCGGTGGTGGCGCACCACCGGGTGCAGGTAGTGGCCCTCGGCGGCGCGCTCGGCGTCGTTCTGCCGGATCCGGCCCACCCCGATGTCGAACGGATCGACCTGGTCGTGCTCAGGGCCGTACTCCAGCGTGATCGTGAAGTGGCCGCCGTCGCCGATCGGCGGACCCTCCAGGTCGACCGGCAGCTCCTCCAGATAGCGCGCCCCGCCGTGGCCGTCGAGGACGACGACGTCGCCCAGCAGCCCGAACTGCTGCCACAGCGCCGAGCTGCGGTTGACCCGTTCGAGCACCGCCGCCGCGAGCGCCTCCGGATCGGCCGGGAGCTCGCGGCCGGGCCACCCGGCACCGTGGTACCTGTTCTCCAAAATGCGGTGCAGCGCCCGGGTGCCGTACCGGAAGCCGTGGATGAACCCGCTGGTGCCGCGCTTGAAGTCGCGGGACTGCGTCACGGTCCCGGCGAAGTAGAGATCGGGCACGTTCACCGACTCGTAGGCGGGGGTGAGCGCGGGGAACCTGTCGTTGATCGTCAGCTCCGGGCGGCACTCGTCGGAGAAGATCGAGGCGTCGATCCGGAAGCCGGTGCAGACGATGATCCTGTCGTACGGGATGTCCTTGGTGACCTCGTCGGCGCGGACGAAGCTCACCGTCACCAGGTACGAGCCGTCGGCCTGGCGCTCGATCCGCTTGATGTCGCCGTCCAGCACCGCGTTCTGGGACTTGAGCTGGTAGGTGTCGAGGAAGTTGTTGTTGACCGCGCGCAGATGCCCGACGAAGTGGGTGCGCCACGCCAGCCGGATGGAGTGCGGCCCGGCGACGTGGATCACCGCGGCCGTCGCGACCAGGCTGTCGGCCGTCTCGAACGCCGAGTTGCCCTTGCCGATGACGAGCACCCGCTGGTTCACGTAGTCGGACGGGTCGGTGGAGACGGTGCCGTAGGGTTCGGCCGTCTCGATGCCCGGTATCGACGGGATGTTGGGCCGGCTGACCCCGGTCGCGACGACCAGCCGTCTGGCCTCGTGGGTCCGGCCGCGCTCGTCGGTCACCAGGAAGTGGCCCGTATCGGAGGCGCGGGTGACCTGGGAGACGCGGGCGTCGTAGGTGACGCGCAGGTCGCAGGCCGCGGCGAAGTCGGCGAGATAGCGGACCATGTCGTCGGCGGCGGGGAAGTAGCGGTCGCTGTAGCGGGTGAACAGCAGGCCGGGATCGTCCGACAGCAGCGAGTTCCAGTCCATCCGGAGGTTGAGCTCCGGGTCGTCCGACCCGGTGTACCTCTTGTTGATCGAGATGAGCTGTCGGTGGCGCGGGAAGGTCCGGAAGAAGGTGCCCGGCGCGGGGCCCGCCTCCAGGATCAGGTAGCTCCGTCCCGCCTTGCCGAGGAAGTACCCCAGCTGCAGCCCCGCGGGGCCGGCACCGATCACCACGTAGTCCAGCGCATTGTCCGGCACGTACACCTCCGTCACAGCGATCCGGTCGAACGAACGTCCCCAGTGTTGGCGGGGAATTCTCAGAGAACGATCAGAGAGCCCGCTGGTCGAGCAGGTCCAGCAGCGCGCGCTTGTCGGGCTTGCCGCTCGCGGCGACCGGGACGGAGGGCAGCACCGTGATCGTCCAGGGGACGCTGCCCTCACCGAGTTCGTCGCCCACCAGCGCGGCCAGCGCGTCGCAGTCCGGCACCGCGCCCTCGGCCGGTACGACGAACGCGTGGACGGCCTCTCCGGTCAGCTCGTCCGGGGCCCCGGCCACGTACGCCTCGGCGACGTCGGGATGGCCGCTCAGCACCCGCTCGACGGCCCCCGCGTACACCACTATCGCGTTGACGATGATCACGTCGCGGGTCCGGCCGACGAGGTGCAGGAAACCCTCCTTGTCCAGGTGGCCGAGGTCCCGGGTGCGCAACCGGCCGTCCCGCAGGGTGTCGCGGGTCTCCTCCGGATCCCCCCAGTAACCCGACATCAGGTACGGGCTGCGCACGTGGATCTCACCGGTGTCCTCCGGGGCCGCCTCGCGGCCCTCCTCGTCGCGCACGCTGATCTCGACGCCCGGGATCGGCCGCCCCACCGAGGACAGGACGCGATCCGGGCATTCGGCGATGTCCCGGGGGGTGAGCACCGAGATCAGGCCCGCCTCGGTCTGCCCGTACCCCTGGTAGACCACGGGACCGAGCCGGTCCACGGCCTCCGCCAGACGCCCCGGGCCGATCGGCGACCCGGAGACCATCAGCGCGCGCAGGCAGCCGACGTCGACCGGCTCGTTTCTGAGCAGGTCGAGCATCTGGCACAATCGCGGCACGGTCACGATGGAGCCGGTGATCCGGTGACGTTCGATCGCGTACGGGAACAGGGGCCGCCCGTCGTCCTCGGGGATCACCGCGGTGCCGCCGCCCAGCAGGCACAATCCCAGGAACTCTATGACCACCATGCTGGCCAGGGTGCCGAACAGCATGTAGCGTCCGAAGCCCGCGGCGAGCTCGTCCGCGATCGGGGACCACAGGCGGGGCTGCCACGACCAGTGCTCGCCGAGCGCGCGGTAGGTGATCGCGCAGCCCTTGGGGCGGCCGGTGCTGCCGCTGGTGAAGGTCAGGGCGGCCACGTCGTCCGGGCGGGCCGCGAGGACGAGGGGCCTCCCCTCGCCGGTGTGGGCGAGCAGGTCGATCGCCGACACCGGCATCGGCGAGGGACACGGCCCGAGCGACAGCAGTGTGACGGGCCCGGCGGCCCGGAGCAGTTCCGGCGTCACGGTGGACCGGTCGACGAGGAGGGCGTCGATCCCCATGCCGAGCACGTGGGCGAGGTGCCCCTCCGGGTAGCCGGGCCGGACGCCCACGACCCGGCAGCCCAGCGCGTGGGCGGCCATGTGGGCGGCGAACGCCTCGGGGGAGACGGCCGTGCGGACGGCGACGGCCCGGCCGGGTCCCAGCCCGGCATCGCGCATCGCCCCCGCCAGCCGCCGGATCGTCTCCAGTAGCTCACCTCGCGAGACGATCCTGCCCCCCTGCTCGAAGGCCGGGTCACCGGGCGAGCTCCGCAGCGCCTCGATGAGGGGATGCGGGAACGGCGGTTCGGCGGGACCACTCATGGTCGGCTCCTCTGGTTTCACGCGGGTCGGCGCGGCGTCTTCGCGGTTCCGGATCTCTTCGGGGGTCTTTTCCTGGTCTCTTCCGAGGCGTTTCCGGGTCCCTGCGGCGGGCTTCTGGACTCGTCTGAAGCGGGGTGCCGTCGTATAACCGGTATGTCGCTCACCACGAAGCTAGACAGCGCAGATCAGAGAATCATCAGAGCTCCCGCCCGGGATGGGGACGACCGCGGGAAGGCCATCCGGGCTCCGGAGAGCGACCATGGAGGTACCACCGGAACACCGAGGGGAGCACGACGTGAAGGTGATCGGCGCGGGCTTCGGCCGGACGGGCACGGCGGCGCTGAAGGCGGCGCTGGAAATGCTGGGTCAGGGCCCCTGCTACCACATGTCCGTGGTCATCGAGGAGCCACACCGGATCCGCCAGTGGCTCGACATCGGGGAGGGCCGCACCCCCGACTGGGACGAGGTGTTCACCGGCTTCCAGGCGACGCTGGACTGGCCCGCCGCCGCCTACTGGCGGGAACTGGCCGGGCACCATCCCGACGCGAAGGTCATCCTCACCGTCCGCGACCCGCAACGGTGGTACGACAGCGTCGGCGCCACCGTCTTCGCGGGCGCCCTGGCGAAAGGGCCGCCGCCACCGCACCGCCGGGTGGTCAGGTGGCTGGTGGCCCGCCGGGCCCCGGACTTCGCCCTCTACCCGCGCATGGCCAGAGCGACCATCGTCGACCGTGTCTTCGACGGCCGCGTCGGTGACCGCGCGTACGCCGTCGAGGTCTTCGAACGGCACGTCGCCGAGGTGAGGGCCACGATCCCGCCCGACCGGCTGCTGGTCTTCGACATCCGGGAGGGATGGGCGCCCCTGTGCGAGTTCCTCGCGGTCCCCGTCCCGGCCGAGCCCTTTCCCCGGGTCAACGAACGCGCGGCGTTCCGGCGCGGAAGATTCGGCAGGCAGCTGCGCCTGATACTCCTCGGGCGCTGAGCCTACGGCTCCCCCGCCGGACCGGGAGGAGTAGGCCTTGTCGGCGGCCACCGCGGCAGGGCGGGTGCGCGGGCGGCCGACCGGCGGACCGCTCTCCTGTGCTCGCCGAGAAGGGAGTCGCCCACAGCGGCTTCGACATCACCGTGGCCGCCGTACCCGACATCGTCACGCCCGGTGAGGACAACGCCCGGTGGAAGGAACTGGCCCAGGCGATCAGGCGGGCGGGAAAGGGAGACGCCACCGGATTTTCCGACTACGTCAAGGCGGAAACGCTGACCGCGGAAGGGCACCGAAGGAATGAGTGACGTGACGCCCGTGCCCCGAACCTCTCCTCTGGCCGCCGCCTTCCCGGCGCCGCCTGCTGTGCGGGGCTGCGAGGCGGCCGCACAGCAGCACCTGGAGCCTGTCTCAAAGTCGATCAACGGCGTGTCGCAGCCGGGTAGGCGAAGAGGTCTCCGATGGAGGGTTCATCGACGAAGAAGAACCTCACATCCGGAGACCTCGTGGCCACGCCCTAGTCGTTCTGGCCGCCCTGGGCATCCTGTGCGCCCTGGGCGTCCTGACCGTCCTGGCGGGTGATCGAGCCGTTGCCCGGGCGGGTGACGACCTTCCCGGTGAGCCCGCGCAGGACGACGTCGCCGTTGCGGCTGCGGACGGTGACGTCGATGCCGGCCGGGACGACGAAGGCGTAGTCGGTACGGTCCCGCGGGGTGTCGCGGATCGTCGTGCAGACGGACCCCTCGTCGCACAGGAGGCCGACGGCGAGGGACCCGCCTCCTGACGACTCGCCGCGCGGAGCGTCCCCGTGGTGGCGTCGCGTCACGCGGACGTCGGTGACGTCGGTGCCGACGATCTCCACGTTCCCGTGGTCGGTGTCCACGGAGAGGCTGCGGATCCCGGGATAGACGGTCTGCTCGGGCGCGTTCGCGGCGTTCCCCACGGAGAACGCCACCATCAGCGCCAGCGCCAGCGCGATCGGGGCCGCGGCGAGGACCCACGCCCACGAGCCGAAACCGTGCACCATCCCCGCCGTCCCCCGCCCGGGGCCACGGAACGTCTCGTGGTCCGTCCACTCGGAGGCCGTGGAGTGTGTCGTGCGCATGCTGGGTCGTCCTTTCAACCGGGCGCGGGAGGTGGGTGCCCGAGGTGGTGAGAGGTTTGTACGGCACCGGGCATGCACGGTCCTTGCAGGGTGATTACACGTCACGATGTGCGGGCGCCCGGGACGAGACCAGGACAGCCTGTCGGGGCGAAGGCGGAGAAACCCTGCCGACATGAGGACCGGGGAACACCGTCCACACCGCACTCGCACTCGCACTCGCACTCGCACTCGCACTCGCACTCGCACTCGCCGGAGATCGTCACCTCGAAGTGAAAGATCGTGACCTCAAAGTGAATCTGACCGCACCCGGCCGATCGAATGACCGTCCATGGGGCACAGTCATCAGATGAGCAGCGGACGGCCCGGGCACGGGGCGGTGCGGGAGCCGCCTTCGCCGGTGAGACCGCGAGCACGCGTGGCGAGCGTGCTCGGCGCGGTGCTGCTGGCCGCGATGGTCGTCGCGCAGGTCGCCTCGGGGCTGCAGCCCCGGCCGATAGTGCTGACCAGCGTGGTCGTCCTGCTGCTGGCGGCGGGCGCGCTGGCCTTCGCCTGCGCGACCCACTCCCCCGCCAGGGCCGTCCCGGCGTTCGCGGCCGTGGTCGCGACCGGGTACGCCGCCGAGTGGGTCGGGATCAGGACGGGCCTGCCGTTCGGCGACTACCACTACACCGGCGTGCTGTGGCCCGCGCCCGGAGGGGTGCCGGTGATCGTGGCGCTGGCGTGGGGCGGCATGGGGCTGGCGGCCCACGCGGTGGCCGCCGCCGCCGCGCCGGGGTCCCGGGCGGCGCGGATCGTCACGGGGGCGCTGGCCCTCACCGCCTGGGACCTGTTCCTGGACCCGCAGATGATCCGGCTGGGACTGTGGGTCTGGCACGAGCCCGGCCCCTACCGGGACGTTCCCCTCAGCAACTTCGCGGGCTGGCTCGTCGTCTCCCTGCTGGTGATGACCCTGCTGGAACGCGTACTGGCCGAGCCCGCCGCGTGGAGCGCCGGGCTGGTGTCGATCTACACGGTGATGGCGGTCATGGAGACCATCGGCTTCGCGGCCGTCTTCGTCCCGCCGGACCCGCTGGTGGCCATGGCCGGAGGGCTCTCGATGGGACTGTTCACCCTGCTCGCCTGGCGGCGCGGACGCCGGAGACGGCCGCTTCCCGAGGCGGGCCCGGCGTGACGTCGACGGCCGCACCCATCGGAAGGAAACACGGATGCCCGAGGTAACGGTGATAGGCGGCGGCGTCGGGGGCATGGTCTCCGCGCTGTTGCTGGCCCGGCAGGGGCACCGGGTGCGCCTGTACGAGCGGCTCCCCCGGCTGGGCGGCAAACTCGCCGAGCACACCAGGGACGGCTTCACCTTCTCCGTCGGCCCCTCCCTGCTGACCCTGCCCGCCGTCTTCACCGACCTCGGGCTGGAGCTCGACCTGGTGGAACTCGACGAGCTGTGCCGCTACCGCTTCGCGGACGGCTCGACGCTGGCGGCGTACCGCGACCCGGCGCGGACGGCCGCCGAGGTCGACCGGCTCGCCCCCGGCGAGGGCCGCGCCTGGCTGGCCTTCCTCGACTGGGCGCGGGACTGTTTCGACGCGTCGCGCCGCACCTTCTTCACCGGCCCGCTCACCCGTCCGCCCGCCGAGGCCCGCATGTCGGACCTGCTGGCGGTGGCGCCGGGCCGGACCCTCGACGGGCTGGCCCGCCGCTTCTTCACCGACCCGCGCCTGCGCCAGTACGTCGGCCGCTACGCCACCTACGCGGGCTCCAGCCCGTACCGCGCCCCGGCCGCGCTGGGGTGCGTCCCGGCGATCGAGCACGGCGAGGGCGGCTGGTACGTCCCCGGAGGGTTGCCCCGCATCGCCGACGCCCTGGCCCTGATGCTGGAGAAGGCGGGGGTGGAGGTCGTCCTGGGCGCGGAGGTGGCCCAGGTGCTCGCCGACACCGAGCGGGTCAACGGGGTGCGGCTCGCCTCGGGGGAGCGCGAGCGCGCCGACGTCGTGGTCGCCAACACCGACGCGGCGGCGCTGTACGGGCGGCTGCTGCCCGACCGGCGGCGGCTGCGGCGCATCGCCGGGCTCGGCACCTCCTCCTCGGCGTTCCTGCTGCTGGCCGGGGTGGAGGGCAGGACCGAGGGGCTGGGCCACCACTCGATCGTCTTCTCCGGCGACTACGAGCGGGAGTTCGGCGACATCTTCCGGCGGCGCAGGCCTCCGGAGGACCCGACCGTCTACATCGGCTGCTCGGTCGTGGACGACCCGTCGCAGGCCCCACCGGGCACGGAGAACTGGGTCATGCTGGTCAACGTCCCGTCCCGCGACCCCGGCCGGTGGCCGATGTCCCCGGAGGCGTACCGCGACCTGGTGCTCGACCGCCTGGCCTCCAGAGGGTACGACCTGTCGGGGCGGCTGCGCTTCGTGGACCTGTTCACCCCCGCCGACCTGCGCGACCGGTACGGCGCGTGGGGCGGCTCGATCTACGGCGGCGCCTACTCGGGCAGGCTCGCGCCCTTCCGCCGCCCCGGCAACCGGGGCCCCCGGCACGGCCTGTACCTGGTGGGCGGTTCCGCGCATCCCGGTGGCGGGCTGCCGCTGGTCGCGATGGGCGCCCGCATCGTCGCCTCGCTCGTACGGGAGGACTTCCCCGCCGGTTCCCCCCGCGCGGCGGGCGGCCGGGGCCGCGGGACCGGAGCCGTCCCGGCCGGAGAGGCCGGAGAGGCCGGAGAGGCCGGAGAGGCCGGAGAGGCCGGAGAGGCCGGAGAGGCCGGAGAGGCCGGAGAGGCCGGAGAGGCCGGAGAGGCCGGAGAGGCCGGAGAGGCATGACGATGAGGCTCCTGACCGCGCTGCAGGCCGCCGCCGCGCTGGCCGTGGTGGTGCGGCTGGCCCGGGGGCGGCGTCGCCGGCCCGCGCTGGCCCCCGTACGGACGGCGTCGCCGCGCGTGTCCGTGGTGATCCCCGCCCGCGACGAGGAGGCCCGCCTGGGCCCGTGCCTGTCGGCGGTGCTCGCCGATCCGGACGTCGCGGAGGTCATCGTCGTCGACGACGAGTCGCGCGACGGCACGGCACGGCTGGCGGCCGGGCTCGGCGCGAAGGTCGTCACGGGGGCGCCGCTCCCCGGCGGCTGGGTGGGCAAGCAGTGGGCGCTGCGGCAGGGCGTCGAGGCGGCGGGGGGTGACGTCGTGGTGACCCTGGACGCGGACGCCCGGCCCGCGCCGGGGCTGTTCGGCGCGCTCGTGGCGGCCCTGGGGGAATACGACCTGGTGAGCGCGGGACCCCGGTTCGTGTGCGACGGGGCGGTCGAGCAGGCGCTGCACGCCTCGTTCCTGGCGACGCTGGTCTACCGCTTCGGCCCGATCGGGCCGGCCACTCCCCCGGCCCCGCACCGGGCGATGGCCAACGGCCAGTGCACGGCCTTCCGCCGCACGGCGATGCTGGACGCCCGCGGGTTCGCGCGGGTACGCGGGAACATGGCCGACGACGTGGCGCTGGCCAGGGCCCTGGCGGCGGACGGCTGGGCGGTGGGGTTCCTGGACGCCGGGGGCCTGCTGGAGGTCGACATGCACGACTCGGCCGCCGAGGTGTGGCGGGAGTGGGGGCGGTCGCTGTCGCTGCGCGACGCCACCGCGCCGGGCTGGCAGGCCGCCGACCTGGCCGTGGTCTGGCTGGCCGCCGCGCTGCCCGTGCTGCGACTGGTGGCCGGCCGTCCCACCCGCCTCGACCTGGGACTGCTGGCCGTGCGGCTGCTGCTGGCCGGCGCGCTGCGCGGCAGCTACACGCGGCCGGGGCCGGGCGTGCTGCTCTCCCCGCTGCTTGACCCGCTGGCGGCCCTGCGGCTGACGCAGGCCACCCTCCGCCCGGTGCGCAACTGGCGGGGCCGCGTCTACCCCGCCGCCACGATGGTCTCCCGCCCCGGCCCTCGCATGACGGGCGCGCGGTCAGGCCGGGGCACGACGGGCACCCGCTCCGGCGGGGCCGCGACGGACGACCGGCCGGGACCGGACGCGCGGCCGGGACCGGACACGGCACCGGTCACGACGGGCGGCCGGTCCGCGCCGCCTGGCCGAAGCGCAGCCCGATGAGGCACATCAGCAGGCCCGTCCCGGCCACGTACACGACCGGCGCGAAGAGCAGCTGGAACAGCGGGATGCCGAAGACGCCGACGCGCGCCCCGATCGCGAAGGACCGCGTCACCACGGCGACCGCGACCAGGGCGGCCACCCCGAGCAGGAAACCCGGTGGGCAGATGACGGCGAAGCCGCCGACGAAGGCGAGGATCGACCGGCCGCCCGCGAATCCGGCGAAGACCGGCCAGGCGTGCCCGGCCATGGCGGCGGCCACCGCCAGATACACCGGCAGCACGCTGTCTCCGCTCACCCCGCCGGGCCAGGTGAGGTGCGTGCCGCCGGCCCACAGTCCGAGCAGGCCCGCGAGCGTGCCCTTGAGCGTGTCACCCGCGAAGACCGGCACGGCGGCCCGCCAGCCGAGCCGCTGCCTGACGTTCCAGAAGCCGGGGTTGCGGTCGCCGACCTCGCGGGGGTCGAACCCGTGCGCGCGGGCGACCAGCACGGCGACCGGCACGGACCCGAGAAGGTAGCCGCCGATGACCGAGACGAGCAGGGGAACCATCGCTTCCTTCCATCTCACGAAATATGCGGATATGGGGGCTATGCGGTATATGGCGTACGACCGGCCGGTGCTGGGTCGGACGCCGGGGCTGACGTTCTGGCGACTGCTCGGCTCCGGCCGCGGGGCCTCGATGAGCGTGGGCGCTGACCTGCGCCGCTGGGCCCTGCTGGCGGTGTGGCGCGACGAGCGGGACCTGGACCGCTTCCTGAGCGACTCCCCGGTGGCGGAGCGCTGGCGAAGCGAGGCTCGGGAGTCCTGGCAGGTGCGGCTGGCCCCCCTCGCCTCGCGTGGCCGCTGGAACGGGGTGGACCCGTTCGGTTCTCTCCCGGCGAGCCCGTCCGGGCCGCTCTCGGCGAGCCCGTCCGCTCCTCTCCCCGCGAGACCGTCCGGCCTTCTTCCCGAGGGCGCGCGGGGACCCGATCCCGGTGATCCCGGCGGCCCCGTCGCCGTGCTGACCCGCGCGTCGATCCGGCCCGCCCGCCTGGTGGCGTTCTACCGCTCGGTCCCCGGGGTGGACCGCCTCCTGGCGGAGCAGGACGGCTGCCTGGCCTCGGTCGGCGTCGGCGAGTGGCCGCTGGCCAGGCAGGGCACGTTCTCGCTGTGGCGCGACGCCGCCGCGGTGCGGGACTTCGCGCACCGGGGGCGGGAGCACCGGCGGGTGATCGGCAGGACGCGCGCGGAGGACTGGTACTCCGAGGAGCTGTTCGCCCGGTTCTCCCCCTACGCCAGCGAGGGCACCTGGGACGGCGCCGACCCGCTGGCCTGACCCGGCCCGCCCCGCCCGGCGTCCCGCCCCCGTCCGGTGGACGCGTTCCATGACGAGGTACGAGCACCGCGAGGGGCAACGCGAGACCGCCCTGCCGCCCGTTCCCGCTCAACGGGCGGGTTCCGCGGCGAGGTGGTCCCCGAAGCGGGTGACGACCCCGCCCTCGGCGAGGTCGTGCGCCACCGCGCAGGCGCGTGCGATCGTCGCCGCCCGCGAGGAGCCGTGCGCGACCACGACGGTGCCGCTCAGCCCGAGCAGCGCCGCCCCGCCGTGGGTCTCGGGGTCGTAGCGGCGGGCCACCTCCCGCAGCTCCTCGGCCCCGGCGACACCGGACCGCGCCACCAGCGTCAGCGCGGCCCGTACGGAGCCCTCGACGTTCTTGAGCACCACGTTGCCGGTGAAGCCGTCGGTGACGATCACGTCGACCGTGCCCGCGAGCACGTCGTGGCCCTCCACGTTGCCGTGGAAGCGGAACGGCAGGCCGGGAAGCAGCTCGCCCGCCCTGCGCGTCAGCCGGTTGCCCTTGCCCGGTTCCGAGCCGATCGACAGCAGGCCCACCGACGGGTCGGCGACGCCGAGCACGAGCTGGGCGTAGGAGACGCCGAGCAGCGCGAACTGGGCGATCATCTCCGGGGTGGGGTCGGAGGTCGCTCCCGCGTCGATCAGCACGGTGGCGCCGCCGGTGACCGAGGGCAGCGCGATGGCCAGGGCCGGCCGCAGGACGTCCGTGGCGCGGCCGATGCCGCGGATGGCGCACGAGACGACCGCGCCGGTGGATCCGGCCGACACGAACGCCGACGCCGCTCCGCGCCGTACGAGATCGCAGCCGACCGTCAGGCTGGTCGTGGCGGAGGAGACCGCCCCGGCGCCCCGCTCGGCCATCGGGACCACGTCCTCGGCGTGCACCACGCCGACCTCGGAGACGGCGCCGTGGCGGTCGAGCTCGGCCCGGATGTCCGCCGCCCTGCCGACCAGCAGCACGGGGATCCCCAGCTCGCGCCGGGCCGCCACCGCCCCGGCGACCGTCTCGACCGGTCCGTGGTCTCCGCCCATCGCGTCGACGACCACAGGTTCCGACATCACGCCCTCCTGACGACAGTGTTGAACGCCCACGCGACCGAGGAAGGTCCCGTGACGGACCACCCGGCAACGGACCTCCCGGCGACGGACGCCCCCGCGACCGCTCCACCAGGCCGGTTCACGGGATCTCGGCGATCAGGCGGCGCTCGGCGCGGTCGGCCGCGGACGCCGCGAGCAGGTGCCGCGCGAAGATCGCCAGTCTCCGCCGCCGGGGCACGACGACCCTCGCGCCGAGGACGTCGTGGCCGGCGGCCTCGATCCGGTCGAGGATGCCGCCGTACAGCTGGAAGGCCGCGCGAATGCACGGCCGGGAGGAGGGGGTCAGCATGTCGAACCCCTCCTCGGCCCGCGCGTAGTGGTCCCTGGCCCGCCGGGTCTGGAAGGCCAGCAGCTCGCGCAGGGCCGGGGTGGTGACACCGCGCCCCAGGTCGGCCACCGTCACCCCGAACCTGTCCAGGTCCTCCATCGGAAGGTAGACCCGGCCGCGTTCCAGGTCCTCGGCGACGTCGCGCAGGAAGTTGGTCAGCTGGAAGGCCAGCCCCAGCTGGCGGGCCGGTTCGCGGGCCTTGTCCTCCATGCCGGGCAGCGGTTCGAGGACGGGCAGCATCATGGTGCCGATCACCGCGGCCGAGCCCTCCATGTAGACGAGCAGGTCGTCGTAGGTCGCGTAGCGGGTGACGGTCAGGTCGGCCCGCATCGAGTACAGGAACGCGTCGATGTCGCCGTGGTCGACGCCGAAGGAACGCACGGTCTGCGCGAACGCGGGGAGCACCGGGTCGTCGGTGCTCCCGCCGGCCAGGACGACGGCCAGCCGGGAGGACAGGCCGTCGAGCGCCCGCGCCCTGTCGCCGGTCATCGTGAAGGAGTCCACGATCTCGTCGGCGTAGCGCGCGAAGCCGTACAGGGCGTGCACGTGCGGGCGCTTCCAGGCGGGCAGCAGCAGGGTCGCCAGGTAGTAGGAGCGGCCGTGGCGGGCGTTGAGCCTGCGGCACAGTTCGTAACTCGCGGTGAGGGTCATCGGGGGGTCTCCAGTACGCGTTCCGCGGCGAGCCGGCCGGAGATCAGCACCGGGGGCACCCCCACTCCCGGCGCGGTGTACATTCCGGCGAAGTGCAGCCCCGGGACGCGCCTGGCCGCGCCCGCGGGCCGGAACCAGGCCGTCTGGGTGAAGCGGTGGTCCAGGGCGAACGGGGTGCCCGCCGAGTGGCCGAGCCGCGCCCAGGCGGGCGGGTCGAGGGTGAGCCTCGGCGCGGAGGACAGGTCGCCGTAACCGAGGTCGGCCAGCCTGCCGAGCAGGCGGTCCTCCAGTCGCGGGGTGAGCCGGTCCCAGTCGGCGCCGCCGCGCAGGTTGGCCGTCGGCTCCAGCACGGTGAGGGTGGCGTGACCACGCGGCGCGGCGCCGGTGTCGGACTCGGGGTAGGTGACCAGCAGGTTCGGGTCGGGCTGCGGCCGCCCGGCCCGCAGCGCGGCGAAGGTGGCGTCCCACTCCCTGCCGAAGTGCAGGGTGTGGTGTGCCTGCCCGGCCAGGCGCCGGTCGAGGCCGAAGTGCAGGACCAGGCAGGAGGGCGAGTAGCGGGGACGGCGGAGCCGCCAGTCGCCCGCGCCCTTGGGCAGCAGCCCGGTGTGGGCGCGGGACAGGTCGCAGGCGACCACGACGTTCCCCGCGGCCAGGCGCTCCCCGGTGTCGAGCCTGACCCCGCGGACGCCGGAGGGCCCGGCCTCCACCTTGACGGCGCGCACGCCGTACCGGATGCGCGCGCCCGCCTTCTCGGCCAGCGCGGCCAGGGCGCGCGGGATGGCGTGCATCCCGCCCTCGCGCGGGAAGAAGACGCCCCCGACGGTGTCCATGTGGGCGATGACCGCGTAGATGCCGAGCGCCTGCCGGGGCGGCAGGCCCACGTACAGGGCCTGGAAGGTGTGCGCCTTGACCAGCCGGTGGTCGGTGAGGTGGCTCTTGACGAGGGAGTCCAGGCTGCGGAAGCCGCCCAGCGCCGCGATGCGGGCCAGGACGCGCGGCCGGGCGAGGTCGCGCAGCCGCGTCATGTCGCGGTCGATGAAGGCGGGCCACTCCGCGTCGAACAGCTCGCCGAGCCTGGCGCGGAAACGCCGGTACCTCTCGGCCTCCGCGGCGCCGCTCAGCGCGCGCACCTGCTCGGCCATGGCGTCCTCGCCGGCCACCACGTCCAGGTGGGAGCCGTCGTGGTAGCGCAGCCGGTAGTACGGGTCCAGCCGCCGCAGCGGGAGCATGCTCTGCATGTCCTCCCCGGCGGCGACGAAGACGTCGGCCAGGACCTCCGGCATGGTCAGCACCGAGGGGCCGGTGTCGAAGCGGTAGTCGCCGAGGGTGGCCGTGCCGCAGCAGCCGCCCGGCACGTCGTTCGCCTCCACGATCGTGACGTCCCGCCCGGCGGCGGCCAGCCGGACCGCGGCGGCCAGCCCGCCGAGACCGGCGCCGATCACCACCACCTGGCTCACGCGCCCCTCCTCGTCGCCGAGTCTCCGCGGCCGGCCGGCGAGGTCGCCTCCCGCCCGGCAGGGGGGTCGATCCGGTTACCGGGCCGATCGGTCTCACACGTGACGGCGGCCATGGGCATCACTCCTTAACGTCCACGAAGGACTTCGCAAGCGAGACCGCGTTCGGATGCGTTTGGCCGGCGGCAGGCGTACGGCCATGACCCGATGGCGACCGATGGCGTCTGACGACCCATCCCCGGACCGGGCTGCGGGTAAATCAACCCATCGCGCAAGAAGGCGTAAAAACGGCGAGGCCCGGCGCCCGCCGAGAGGCGGACGCCGGGCACCGGGTTCGGATCAGCGGACCGCCCTGAGGGCGTCGACGATCCCGTAGCCGTAGAAGCCGTTGCGCAGGGCGCCTCGCTCGCAGGTGTGCGTCGAGGTCGCCGTGGTGCCGTCCGGCAGGTGCCTGGTGTAGGTGTAGGCGGGCGGGGTGGGGCAGGCCGTCCTGGTCGCGGTGCCCTTGAGGACCGTCTCCACGACGTCCGGGTGGAGCTTCTTGCCGCCGTGCGCCCGGTCGCGCTGGCCGTACTTACTCACGATCAGCGCGGCGACCCCGGCGGCGCGCGGGGAGGCCATCGAGGTGCCCTGGAGGTACACGTAGTAGGCGCAGACGTCGCCCTTGCAACTGCGGACCACGTTGGTGACGTTGGGCGTGCCGTCGGGGTTGAGCTGGCCGCGCGCCTCGGCCACGGACCGGGGATAGGCCGCCAGCGTCGCCCTGGTGACGTCACGGCGGTTGTCGGCGGTGTCGTAGACGTCGCCGCCCGGAGCGGAGACGTCGACGTAGCCGTTGCCGTAGTCGGAGTAGTACGACTTGCGCTTGCTGATGCCGGTCGAGGAGACCGAGATCACGTGCTTGCCCTCGCTCGGCATGGAGACGCAGCTCGGGGGGATCGTGCGCGAGTAGGGCAACTCGCCGGGGACGCTGGCGAAGTCGGGGCTGGAGGCGTCGACGATCGTCTTGGTGTAGTCGGAGGCGCCGTTGCCCGCCGCGGACACCAGGGTCACCCCCCTGTCGTGGGCGTAGGTGAGCGCCCGCTGCATGGCCTTGATGATCGTGGCCTGTTCCTGCCGGTCGGCCGGGGAGTCCGCCGGGTTGTCGACGCAGTTGAACAGCCACGGGTCGATGTAGTAACTCATGTTGACCACGTCGATGCCGACGTCACCGGCGTGGGTCAGCGCGTCGATGCTGGGCTGCAGGAAGAAGTATCCGGAGTCCTGGCCGGCCCGCAGGTTCACGATCGAGACCTTGGGCGCCACGCCCGAGGTGCCGAGCCCGTTGACGGGCGAGGCGATCGACGACGCCACGTGCGTGCCGTGCTCGTTCTCGTCGACGTCCGCCGGGTCGTTGCAGGAGCGGTCGGGCTCGGCCTCGCACGGGCCGTCGATCTCGTCGCCGTTGGCGTCGACGGGGATGTCGACGGTGAAGTTGCGGCTCAGCTCGCGGTTGAAGTTCGGCGCGATGTCGGGGTGGGAGCCGTCGACACCGGTGTCGATGACACCGACCAGCACGCCCGGGTCGCCCTGCTGGTGACGGTAGGAGCCGTCCACGGTCGCGTGGATCTGCTTCATGTCCCACTGGAGCTCCGACAGCGGTTCCGCGGCGGGTGCGGGCCTGCCGAAGGTGGAGGTGGCGGGCGCGCCGTCACCGGCCTTCTCCACCGCCCTCGACTGCACGGCGAGGCCGGCGGCTCCCCGCCTGGCGGTGGGCACGCTGCCGATGGACCGGTTGTGGGCGATGTCGTCGATCGAGGCGGCGTCGCGCACCGCCTCGGCGAAGCGGGCGTTCGTCGTGGTGACGGTGGCGACGCCGACCGCGGCGTTCTCCTTGAGGATGCTTCCGCCCGCCGCCCTGATGGCCCGCTGGGCGTCGACGGAACGCGCGCCTTCCGTGTAGAGGACGACGTACTCGGCTTCCGCGCCCGGTTCGGCGATCACCTGCCGGGCCTGCGCCGGGGGCACCAGCGCGGCTGCCGTAAGGGCGGCGACAGCTGCGGTGATGATGACGCGTTTCACATATACCTCCGTATATCCGAAGAGCTCCCCGCAAATGTGATTTCACGCGCACCAACAATCCAGTCGTGCCCACATTTGCCGCCAAGGTGTAACAAAGCCAGCAGGCGCCGGGAAATCCCGCGACCCCTGTGACCTGTACACATCGGCGAATCGTGTCATCGGGGAACCGTTACCTGGAAATTCTCGCGCCAAAACCGGTGACGGCGCGGAGTTTCGCATGGTCAGGCCCGCTTTTAGGCGAGCAAGGAGGTACACAAAAGGGTCAAAGGGGGCGGAACGGGGCTCACCCGGGCGGGCCGATCCGTTCCTGCCGTTCCGGCAGCGAGGTCACGTACGAGATGAGCGCGCGGAGCGGGCCGGGAAGGTCGCCCTCGCGGGCGCGCGTCGTGAGCACGCGGCCGCCGTCCTCGACGGTCAGCTCGTAGTCGAAGCGGTCGGGCCCGGCCGTCCGGCCAGCTCCACCCTGGCGCGCAACCCGGTGGCGGCCTCCGGCGCCAGCGACGCGGAGTCGACCGTGATGACCGTGACGAGACCGGCGATGCCGCCACCCCGGACGATCGAGACCTTCATGGGAGTGATCCTAGACCGGCCCGCGCGGCCCGGGCATCGACCGACTGCCAGCAGTTCACCCCTCTATAGATATGACCAGTTAACGTGCGGTTCAGATGCTTTTGCGAGGGTCCATGCGTAGCCGGAGCAAGATCTCTCCGGCGGGAATGGAAAGGCACGACATGGGCCACGGGCACGATCACCCTCACGATCACACTCATGCTCACCCGCACGACCACTCTCACGGTGCCGAGCACGCCCTCGACCAGGGTGACATGGCTCCGGTCGTGGACTTCTCGGTTCCCGACGCCGAGCTCTCCCCCGGGCAGCTGTCGCGGCGCCAGATGTTCCGGCGCGCGGGGCTGCTGGGCGCCGGCCTGAGCGCGGCCGGCGTTCTCGGCACGCAGGGCCAGGCCGCGGCCGCCACCCCCGCGCGGGTCACGCGCGGGCCCGAGCCGCGCGACGGCTACCTCTGGCTCGCGGGCGACCACCACATCCACACCCAGTACAGCTCCGACGGGATCTACAAGGTCAGCGACCAGGTCCAGCACGGAAACGCGTACGGGCTGGACTGGATGGTCATCACCGACCACGGAGGCACCACCCACGCCAAGATCGGCGTGGACAAGGTCAACCCCGACATCGTCGCCGCGCGGCAGGCGGTCAAGGACGCCCTGGTCTTCCAGGGGCTGGAGTGGAACATCCCGGGCGCCGAGCACGGCACCGTGTTCGTGGCCCCCGGCCGCAACGAGGTGGCCACCCTCAAGGAGTTCGAGAACTCCTTCGACGGCGGGGTGAAGAACGCCGGGGCCTCCACCCCGCAGAACGAGGCCCTCGCCATCGCCGGGCTGAACTTCCTGGCGGACGCCGTCAGGCGGCGCCGCGTCGAGGCCGCGCTGTTCTTCGCCAACCACCCCTCGCGCAAGGGGCTCGACTCCCCGCACGAGATCCGGGCCTGGCGCGACGCCCAGCCGGGCATCGCCGTCGGCATGGAGGGCGCGCCGGGCCACCAGGCGGCGGGCATCCCCAAGCCGCACGGTCCGGGCGGCGGGCGCGGCTTCTACGACAGCAACCCGGGCGCTGACTCGTTCCCCGCGTACCCCGCAGAGAGCTACAAGACCTTCGGCGGCTTCGACTGGATGACCTCGACCGTCGGAGGGCTGTGGGACAGCCTGCTCGCCGAGGGCAAGAGCTGGTGGATCACCGCCAACTCCGACTCGCACTCGGTCTACGCCGACACGAGCGACCGCGGGCCGGGCAGCGACTTCAACGCCAACGGCAAGTACGACGACCCCGTCTACCGGGGCTCTCAGAACCTGGCGGCCGGCGACTTCTGGCCGGGCTTCTACAGCCGGACCCACGTCGGGGCCAAGGACTTCTCCTACACCGCGGTCATGGACGGTCTCCGGGAGGGCCGCGTGTGGGTGGACCACGGCGGTCTGATCAGCGCCCTGGTCGTGCGCGCCCGGCAGGCCGGCAGGGGGCAGCGCGGGGTCTCGCTCGGCGACACCCTGCATGTCCGCAAGGGCGCCAAGGTCGAGCTCGTCATCGAGATCACGCTGGCGAACCAGCCGAACTGGGCGCAGTACGTCCCGACCCTGGCCCGCGTGGACGTCATCCAGGGCGACGTCACCGGCCCCGCGGCCGACAAGGACGTCTTCACGACCTCGGCCACCAAGGTCGTGAAGTCCTTCGAGGTCGGCAGGAACACCGGGACGGTGACGTTCACCTACCAGCTCGGCGCCGTCGACCGGCCGGTATACGTGCGGCTGCGCGGCACCGACGGCAACCGCAGCGCGCCCGGGCTGCTCGGCGCGGCGATCGACCCGGCCGGGCCCCAGATCGACGTCTTCGGCGACGGCGACCCCTGGAAGGACCTGTGGTTCTACAGCAACCCGATCTGGGTCGTGCCGCGCGGATGATCCTCGGCCTCGACGGAGGCTCGCGGACGGTCGCGGAGGCCGAGCACCTTCTTCATGACGTGGAGAAGGCGCTCGGCCTCCCGGCCGGGACCGTGGGCTGCACGCATTTCGTCCGCACCGCAGGCGGACCGCCGCACGTCGCCTGCTCCCTCGCCGTCCGGGAGACCGTCGACCTGGCCGCGCTCCCCGCCGGAGTGGGCGCCACGTTCGGCGACAGCCGTACCGGCCCGGAGGATCTGGCGGAGGGGGCCGCGCTCGCCGCGGCCGAGCACGCCGCCGGGTCCGGCGGGCGCCTGGTCGTGTTCCCCGGCCGGGCCGAGCTCACCGGCACGCTCAGCGTGGCCGAGGTGCTGGCCCGCTCGGCGATCGACCGCGTCGTCGTGCTGGCGCAGGCCGAGGAGCCGGCGCCGGACACGCTCGTCACGACCAACGACCACGTACGGCCGCAGCTGCGCGGCGGGCACGTGGTCCTGCTGACCATGCCGGCCTCGGGCGGGCGCCTCATGCCCGCCGAGGTGCCGAACCCGACGCCCTGCTGCGCCGACCACGACTGACGGGGCGCGCCCGGACCCGTCCGCGGCTCCCCGCCACGGGGGATCCTCCCTAAAGGACCCCGACCTGCCGCCACGCGGCGCGCACCTTCCTCTGCTCGTCCCCGTCCGCGCCGAACAGCTCTCCGGCCACCTCCACGGTCGCCTCCGCGGCCTCCCGGAAGTCCGAGCGCGGCCGGAGCCGCTCGGTGAGCGTGACGTACCAGATGCGTCCGGCGCGCTCCCAGGCGTTGCCGCCGATGGCGGTGGCGGCGAGGTAGAAGGCGTGGTTGGGGATGCCCGAGTTGATGTGGACGCCTCCGTGGTCGTTGGAGGGGTTGCCGTCGTCGGGCAGGTCCACGTAGTCGCGCATGTGCCCCGGCTGGCGGTCGCGTCCCCCCGAGGGGGTCGACCAGGCGGTTCCCGGCGCCTTCATCGACCGCAGGGCCGTCCCCCGCAGGGCGCTGCCCAGGATGCCGTCGCCGATGAGCCAGTCGGCCCGCTCGGCGGTCTGCCCGCGGCCGTACTGCTTGGCGAGCGACCCGAGGACGTCGGAGAACGACTCGTTGAGGGCGCCGGACTGCTTGCTGTAGACCAGGTTCGCGGTGAACTGGGTGACGCCGTGGGTCAGCTCGTGCGCCACGATGTCGACGGCCCTGGTGAGGGAGCCCTTGGTGAAGATCTGCCCGCTGCCGTCACCGTAGATCATCTGGAAGCCGATCCAGGCGGCGTTGTCGTAGTCGGTCCCGTAGTGGACCGAGGAGACGATCTCCAGTCCCCGCCCGTCGATGCTGTCCCGCTCGAAGACCTTCCGGTAGAAGTCGTAGGTGATGCCCGCCCCGTCGTAGGCGTCGTCGACCGCCGCGTCACCGGACGGCCCGTCGCCCTCCCCTCGCCTCTTGCGGCCGGGCAGGTCGAAGTCTCCGCCGTTCTCGACGTCGTAGACCGTGCGCACCATGCCGGGGGCGGGCACCACGTCGGCGACGGTGAGGTTGAGCTGGCGCAGCGCGCCGGCGAACGACGCGCGCTGCGCACGGGCGGTCTCCGAGGTGGCCAGGGTCCTGAGCGCGGCCTCCCGCTCCTCGGAGGTTCCCTGGTCGGCGACCGCCTCGAGCAGGTCGGGGGGTGCGATGCAGCACTGGGGCATGCTGTCGAATGTCGTCATACGTCAAGAATCGCCGCCGCCTCCGCCGGCCGCATGAGTATCGCCGTACTCGATGCCTTCGCGGCAGGGTGGGGTGTGCCGCCGGGAGCGGTCGTGAGAGGGTTCTTCTGCTCGGCGATCACGAGTTCGTGACCGCGCCCGGGAAGCGGGCGAGACGGAGGCGGCGGTGCTTGGGAACGTGGAAACGAACGAGGGGACGGCGGGGGCCCTCACACCGCCGGCGCGCGGCCTGCGGCCCGCTCCGGCCACCGGTTCCGCGGGGACGGGCCGCGCATGACGTCACTGCTGGCCATCAGCGACCTGCACATCGGCTACCAGGAGAACCGGAGCATCGTCGAGGAGCTGCGGCCCGCCTCCGCCTCCGACTGGCTGCTGGTCGCCGGGGACGTCTCCGAGAAGGTCTCCGACGTCGAATGGGCCCTGGGGCTGCTCGCCGGACGGTTCGAGAAGGTGGTGTGGGCGCCCGGCAACCACGAGCTGTGGACCCATCCCGGCGACCCCGTCCAGCTGCGTGGCGAGGAGCGCTACCGGCACCTGGTCGAGATGTGCCGGAACCTGGGGGTGGCGACACCGGAGGACCCCTATCTCACCTGGACCGGCCCCGGCGGCCCGGTCACCGTCGCCCCGCTGTTCGTGCTGTACGACTACACCTTCCGCATGCCCGGCGTCGCGACGAAGGAGGAGGCGCTCGCCATCGCGTACGACAAGGGTGTGGTCTGCACCGACGAGATGCTGCTCCACCCCGACCCGTACCCGACCCGGGACGCCTGGTGCGACGCCAGGATCGCCGAGACCGAACGGCGCCTGGAGGCCAGGCCGGCCGGGGTTCCGACGGTGCTGGTCAACCACTATCCTCTGGTACGCGAGCCCACCCTGGTCCTGTACCATCCGGAGTTCGCGATCTGGTGCGGCACCGAGCGCACCGCCGACTGGCACCTGCGCTTCGACGCCGCCACGGTCGTCTACGGCCACCTGCACATCCCCCGGACCACCTGGCACGACGGTGTCCGCTTCGAGGAGGTCTCCTTGGGTTATCCCCGCGAGTGGCGTCCCAGGCCCACCGCGCCCGGCCAGCTGCGGCGCATCCTGCCCGCCCCCAGGCCCGTCGCATGATCGAGAAGATCCTGCCGTCGTGGGTGGCGAGCTCGGAGTGCTTCGAGGACCCGCCGGACGTCGTGCTGTTCCCCGAGGAGGAGGCGGCCGTCGCCCGCGCGGTGGACAAACGGCGCCGCGAGTTCGGCACCGCGCGCCACTGCGCCCGCCGGGCCCTGGCCGATCTGGGACTGCCCCCGGCGCCGATCCTGCCCGGCGAGCGCGGCGCCCCCGGGTGGCCTGCGGGTGTGGTGGGCGCCATCACCCACTGCGCCGGATACCGCGCGGCGGCCGTCTCCCTCGAGGCGCTGGCCGTCGGCATCGACGCGGAGCCCCACGAGCCGCTCCCCGACGGCGTCCTGCCCGCGGTCTCGCTGCCCGAGGAGCGGGCCGCCATCGCGGAGCTCGACGACGGCGTGCACTGGGGCCGGCTGCTGTTCAGCGCCAAGGAGAGCGTCTACAAGGCGTGGTTCCCGCTGGCCAGGCGCTGGCTCGGCTTCGAGGAGGCCCACCTCACCTTCTCCCCCTCCGGTACGTTCACCGCCGGCCTCCTCGTCCCGGGCCCCCGGGTGGAGGGCCGGGAGCTGACCGGCTTCACGGGCCGCTGGCTGGTGTCCGACGGCCTGGTCGTGACCGCCATCGCCGTGCCGGGGAAATCCGTGTCCTGACCACGCATCGCCCCGGCCGCCCCGCCCGGCCGATGGTCCGGTCCTTGGCTCGGTCCGCGGTCCGGTCCCGGTCCGGCCCCGCGGGCTTGGGCCCGCAGGTATCGGCGGGCCCGGCGTGGGGGGTTCGGGCTCCCGGCGCGGGCGCGTCCTAGGCTGGGGCCATGCCTCACGATCCGACGGTCCTGCCGACCGGCCTGCCGGTGCCCGTGGACGACGGCGCCTGCGCCCACCTGCCGGGCGCCGTCGTTCCGGCGCTCTCCCTCCCCTCGACGGACGGGGAGCCGTTCCGCGTGGACCTCGTTCCCGGCGGCGCCGAGCGGCTGGTGCTGTACGCGTACCCGCGCACCGGCCGCCCGGGGGAGGATCCGCTGGTTCCCGACTGGGACCTCATCCCCGGCGCGCGCGGGTGCACGCCCGAGTCGTGCGCCTTCCGCGACCACGCCGGGGAGCTGCGCGCGGCGGGCGCCACCGTCGCCGGCCTCTCCACCCAGGACACCGCCTACCAGCGGGAGGCAGCCGAGCGGCTGCACCTGCCGTTCCCGCTGCTCAGCGACGCGTCACTGGAGCTCACCGGCGCTCTCGGCCTGCCCACGACACGGGTGGCGGGCCTGACGCTGCTGCGGCGCCTCACCCTGGTGATCCGCGACGGGGTGATCGAGCACTGCTTCTACCCGGTCTTCCCGCCCGACGGGCACGCCGCGCAGGTGCTGGCCTGGCTGCGCGACCACCGGTGAGGCCGCGGCGGGCCGTCAGGACTCCAGGTAGCGCAGCACGGCGAGCACCCGGCGGTGGCCGCTCTGCGACGGCGGCAGCCCGAGCTTGGTGAAGATGTGCGTGACGTGCTTCTCCACCGACCCGTACGACAGCCCCGGCGAGTGACGCGTCCCTTTCCCGGCCGGTCCTCAGCGGGGGCGCGGGCCGGACCGGCGGGCGTCACACGACGCCGGCCTTGTGCGCGAACACGGCCATCTGCAGGCGGTCGCGGAGGTTGAGCTTGCTGAGGAGGTTGGACACGTGGAACTTGACGGTCGCCTGGCTGACGTACAGCTTGCTCGCGATCTCGGTGTTGTTCAGCCCGTCGGCGACCAGGGCCAGCACCTCGTGCTCGCGTTCGGTGAGCGACTTGACGGCCTCGGGCGGCCGGTACGGGAGCCCGTTCTCGAAGCGGCTCAGGAAGCTGCTGGCGACCTGCGGCGCGAAGAACGCCTCCCCCCGCGCGATCGCCCTGATCGCCCCGACCAGCTCGTCCTGGGCGCTGGAGCGCAGCAGGAAGCCGCGGGCCCCGGCGCGCACGGCGTCGAACATGGCCTCCGGGTGCTCGGTCAGGATGACGCTGCGCACCGAGCCCGCCAGCGGGTCGGCGCGGAGCCGTTCGGTGACCTGGACGCCGTCGAGGCCGGTGAGCCGCTCGTCGACGAGGGCCACGTCCGGCCGCAGGCCCCTGGCCTTGGACACCGCCTCGAACCCGTCTCCGGCGTCCCCCACGACGCGCAGCCCCGGTTCGGCGGCGAGGATCGAGCACAGTGCCGTGCGCAGCAGTCTCTCCGAGTAGCAGATCAGCACCCGGATGTCCGTTCCAACCCCGTTGTTCATCGGTGTCTCATCTCAGGCGCGCGAGCGCGATGTGCCGTGACGGGACGAGGTCGGTGAGCGGTTCCCTGCCGGTGACGACGACACCGGTGAAGCCGAGGGCCAGCAGCGGCGGCACGCGGCCCGCCGTCAGCCCGTCGTCGGCGCGGGCGTCGTCGAGCAGGAGCAGGCAGCGCCCGCCCGAGACCGGGGACGTCATGCGGGCGATGCGGGCCGGCCGCACGGCGTCGCGCAGCTCGCGGGGGTCGCGCCGGTCGCGGCCCAGGTCGAGGAAGAGGACGTCGAGCCCCATCCGCTGGCGCAGCACCAGGGCGCACTGGGTGGCGAGGGTGGTCTTGCCGACCCCCGCGGGGCCGGTGACGGTCACCAGCGCGGGCTCCCCGCCACCGGAGGCGACCGACAGCGTGTCCTCGACCTCGCGCAGCAGCGGGAGCCGGCTCAGCGCGACGGTGCCGCTCACCGAGGGCAGCGCCCACTCCGCGGGCGGCGCCACGGCGGGGGCGCCGAGCGAGCGGGGCGGGGTGGCCTCGAAGGTGAGGCGGTCCTCTCCGGTCAGCTCCAGGGCGGCGGCCAGGCGGCGCACCGAGGTGCGGTGCGGGTAGCGGGTACGGCCCCGCTCCAGGTCGCGCAGCGTGCGCACGCTCAGGCGGGCGCGCTCCGCCAGTTCCTCCTGCGTCAGCCGCGCCTTGTCCCGATGGGTACGCAACAGCTGGGCGAATCCCAGGCTGTCGGACAGAAGTGCAGACCTCACGTGAGCCCTCCCGGTGACGATCAGATGCCGTCAACGTAGGAAAAGCCGATTATCGCCGGATATCGTCGCGATATCGCCGGTCATTCTGCCTGGTCACCCCGTACGGGCGCTGGCAGCGTGAGGTCCATGCTTCCGACAGGACGGATACGGCGGCCCCCGGCGCGGTTACTCGACGACGCGGTCCTGACCCAGCGGTTCGACTGGGAGATGCGCACCCTGCTCCG
Organism: Streptosporangium sp. OZ121; assembly: GCF_051918885.1. Lineage (NCBI taxonomy): Bacteria > Bacillati > Actinomycetota > Actinomycetes > Streptosporangiales > Streptosporangiaceae > Streptosporangium > Streptosporangium sp. OZ121. The sequence goes on along the minus strand of NZ_JBPXMC010000014.1, from coordinate 162,382 downwards.
GCACTACCGGTGGATCGAGCTGACCCAGACCGGCGAGTACGCCCGGATGGGCCTGCTCGGCCACGACGCGGCGGAGCGGATCCGCCGGACGGTGCTGGACCTGACGCCCGAGCAGGTCGGCGCCGAGCGCGCCGCGGCCATGTCGGACCCGCTGTTCGCCCTGGAGAGGTGCGTCCAGGCACGCGTCCCCGAGGGCGCGCACGCCTGGCACGTCGACCGCAGCCGCAACGACGTCCAGGCGTGCGCGCAGCTGATGCTCGGCAGGGAACGGCTGCTGGAGACGGTGACGGCGGTGAGCGGGCTGGCCCGCGCCACGCTGGGGACCGCGGCCGGGCACACCGAGTCGGTCATGCCGGGCTACACCCAGCATCAGACCGCGCAGACCATGACCTTCGGCTTCTACCTGGCCGCGCTCGCCGAGGCGGCGACCGGCGCCGCGGAGTCGCTTCTCGCGCTGTTCGACGCGGTCAACCTCTGCCCGCTGGGCGCCGGGGCGATGGCCGGGCTGGAGCTGCCGTGGGACCGGGAGCGGATCGCCGTCGCGCTGGGCTTCGACGGCCCGCAGCCGCACGCGCTCACCTCGGTCGCCTCCCGCGCCTGGGTGCTGCGCTCGGCCGGGGAGCTGTCGGTGCTCGGCACCACGCTGAGCCGGTTCCTGACCGACCTGATCTGGTGGAGCGGGTCGAGCTGCCGGTTCGTCGACCTGCCGGACGAGCTCGCCGGGATCTCCTCGGCGATGCCGCACAAGCGGAACTTCCCGATCCTGGAGCGGGCCCGCGGGATGACCGGCCACCTGGTCGGGCTCTCGTACGACATCATGATCGGGCAGCGCAACACCGGCTACACCAACCTGGTGGAGGTCTCCAAGGAGAGCACCCGCTTCCTGGAGGACCTCTTCTCGACCTGCGGCACGATGCTGGCGCTGTTCGAGCGGGTGGTCGCGAACGTGCGGTTCCACCCCGAGCGGGCGGGCCGGGTGGCGCGCGACGAGCTGACGGCCGCCTCGACCGTCGCCAACCACCTCACCCTCGAACACGGTGTGCCGGCCAGGAGCGCGCAGGTCGTCGTCGGCTCCTGGATCTCGGCCGCCATGGACCGGCTCGACCCGGCCGCCGCCCTCACCCCCGACCTGCTCTCGGCACCGGATCTCGTCGCCGCGGGCGAGCGGTTCGGCTTCACCCTGGCCGTCGGGGAGACCGAGGTGCGCGGGCTGCTGGACGCCGAGGCGAGCGTGTGGCGCAAGCGGACCGGCGGCTCGACCGGCCCCGAGCAGGTCCGTCTCCTCCTGGAGCAGACCGGCGACCGGCTGGCCGCCGCCGAGCGAGGGGCCGCGGAGCGGTCCGGGTGGCTGCGGGAGGCCTGGGAGCACACCACCGGCACGAAGGCGGGCGATCTGTCATGACCATCCAGATGCCGATCGAGGAGACCGTCGCCGGCCGGGCCGGCGGGGTCGGCCGGGGGCGGGCCCCCGGCACGTTCGGCGAGCTCCTGCAGGGAATCCTGGGGCCCGGTACGGACTTCCTGGTGACCTTCCCCGTCGACCTGTACGTGGAGGCCGTCTTCGAACCCGACCCGCAGCTGGACCAGGTGATCGTCTCGCCGCCGCACAAGAACAAGGCGCGGCGCCTGGCCACCGGGATCCTGTCGCGGTACGGAGTGCACACCGGCGGCTGGCTGATGCTCAACAGCGCGTTGCCGGAGGGCAAGGGCATGGCCAGCTCCACCGCCGACCTGGTCGCCACCGCGCGGGCGGTGGACTCTGCCTTCCGCCTGAAGCTCCCCAACCGGCTGCTGAAACAGATGATGGCCGAGATCGAGCCGTCCGACGGGGTGATGCACCCGGGGATCACCGCGTTCTTCCACCGGCAGGTGCGGCTGCACCGGCGCATGGGCGCGCTCCCCCAGCTGACCATCGCCGGGATCGACGACGGGGAGAGCGTCGACACCGTCGCCTTCAACCGGTCGAGGAAGCCGATCCCCGCCCACTGGGCGGTGCGCTACGGCGAGCTCCTGGACGACCTCACGCGCGCCGTGCGCGACCACGACCTGGCGGCGGTCGGCAGGGTCGCCTCCGCCAGCGCGCGGTTGTTCCAGACCTTCAACCCCAAACCCCACCTGGCGGCGGTGGAGGAGATCTGCCGCGACGTGGGCGGGCTCGGCACGGTCGTCGGGCACAGCGGTACGTGCCTGGGGATCCTGCTGGCCCGGCACGACCCCGAGCACGGTCCCCGGCTGGCCCGCGCCCTCACGGAACTGGAGCGGCTGGGGCGGCCCCTCATCGTCTGTAGGAGCACGAGCCGGACATGACACTGAGAACCGACGCGATCGACGCCATCGGCCGGACCCCGCTGATGCGCCTGCGGGCGACCGGCGGGGCGACCGTCCACGCGAAGCTGGAGCTGGCCAACCCGTACGGGATGAAGGACCGCGTCGCCCGGCAGGCGATCCTGACCGCGAGGGCCGAGGGGGTCCTGGCCGACGGCGGCCTGATCGTGGAGAGCTCCTCCGGCACCCTGGCCATGGGGGTCGCCCTGGTCGGCACGTACCTCGGCCACGAGGTGCACATCGTCACCGACCCGCGGATCGACCCGATCACCATGGCCAAGCTGGAGGCGCTGGGCGCCACCCTGGACATCGTGCCCGCCATGACCGGCAACGGCTGGCAGAGCGCCAGGCTGGAGCGGCTGCAGGCCGTGATGGCCGCCAACCCGGGCGCGTTCTGGCCCCGGCAGTACGACAACCCGGCCAACCCCGCCGCCTACGACCGCCTCGCCGAGGAGGTCGTCTCGGAGATCGGCCGGGTCGACGTGCTGGTGGGCGCGGTGGGCAGCGGCGGCTCGCTGTGCGGGACGGCGCGGGCCCTGCGGCGGACCAACCCCGCGCTGCGCGTGGTCGCCGTCGACGCGGTCGGCAGCGCCATCTTCGGCCAGCCCGACGTGCCCAGGCGGCTGCAGAGCGGGCTGGGAAACAGCCTGGTCCCGGCCAACGTGGACTTCTCGGTCATCGACGAGGTGCACTGGCTGTCGGACCGGGAGGCGTTCGCCGCGACGCTGGAACTGGCCTCGTACGAGAAGGTGTTCGCGGGCAACAGCTCGGGCTCGGCCTACCAGGTGGCGCGCTGGCTCGCCTCGCGGCTCGACCCGGACGTCTCGGTGGTGGTGATCTTCCCGGACCGGGGCGACCGGTACGTGAACACGATCTACAGCGCCGAGTACCGGGCCGCGCACGGCCTGACCGACCTGCGCCCGCCGCTCGCCCCCGATCCGATCCAGCTCACCGACACCGCCGTGACCTGGTCCTACGCGACGCTGGGCCGGGCCCTGGAGTATGTATGAACCCGGCCCCGCCTCCGTCTCCGACCCCGCCCCTGACCCCGGCCCTGACCCCAACCTCGTCCCCGACCCCGACCCCGGCCTCGCCCCCGCCTCCGACCTCGGCCCCGTCTCCGGCCCCGGTGCTCGTCTTCGTCGAGTCCAACACCACCGGCTCGGGGATGCTCGCCTTCGCCAGGGCGGCGGCGCTGGGCTTCACCCCGGTGCTGGCCACCGACACCCCCTCGCGCTACAGCGGGCTCGCGGCCACCGGTGTGCGGGTCGTCACGTGCGCCACCGGCTCCCCCGACACCCTGGCCGCGGAGCTGTGCCACGCCCTGGGGGAGATCGCCGAGATCGCCGGGGTGACCACGACCAGCGAGTTCTACACCGCCGCGGTCGCCAGGGTCGCCGCCGACCTCGGGCTTCCCGGCAACCCGCCGGAGGCCGTCGCCGCCTGCAGGGACAAGGGGCGGATGCGCCGTACCCTGGCGGCGGCCAGGCTGCCCTCCCCCGCCTTCGAGCTGGTCGGCCCCGGCGACGACTTCGACGCGCGGATCGTGGTCGCGCTGTCGCGGATCGCCCTGCCGTGCGTCGTCAAGCCCGTCGACGACACCGGCTCGCTGAGCGTGGTGCTCTGCTCCACGCCCGGGGAGGTGGCCGCCCACTGCCGGCGGATCATCTCGGCCGGCGTCAACGTGCGGGGGCAGGCCACCGCGAGGACCGCGCTGATCGAGGGATACCTGGCGGGCCCGGAGTTCAGCGTCGAGACGGTCAGCTCCGGCGGGTTCCACCGGTGCGTCGGCATCACCGCCAAGCGGGTGACGTCGCCGCCGCACTTCGTGGAGCGCGGGCACGTCTTCCCCGCGCCGCTGCCCGCGGAGGAGGTCCGAGTGCTCACCGGAACCGCGCTGCGGGCGCTGGCCGCCGTCGGGATCACCCACGGCGCCACCCACATCGAGATGAAGCTCATCGACGGTCACGCGTACGTCGTGGAGATCAACGCCCGGCCCGCGGGCGGCATGATCCCCGAGGTCATCGCGCGGGCGTGCGGCTTCGACCTGCTCGACGCGCACCTGCGGGCCGCGGCCGACCTGGACCAGCTGCCGCTGCCCGACCGCTTCACCCCCGCCGGCATCGCCTTCCTGCTGGCGCCGGACGGCGCCGGGGGCGGGCGGGGGAAGGTCACGCTGCGGGAGGTGGCCGGGGTCAAGGACGCCGGCTCCGTGCCGGGGGTCGACGCGGTGACGGTCACCGCGCCGCCGGGCTCGGAGGTGCGGCCGGCCCGCAGCAGCTACGACCGGCTCGGCTACGTGATCGCGCACGCTCCCGGCCACAGCGAGCTGTACGACGCGCTGGACACCGCGCTCGGGCACCTGCGGCCCGTCCTGCTCCGCGAGCTGCCGTCGATCGAGATCCCCCGGCAGGGGTATCGCATCTCACCCTCCTGACCGTCCCCCTCCCCCCTGCCGTCACCACCCTTCGACGCCCCTCCCCCGCCCCGGGGCACCCACCCCCTCCTACCGTCACCCCGTCCCCCCTCACCGTCACCACCCCTCCCGGAACCCCGATTGGAATCCCATGACGAGCGTGCTGGACACACCCCACCTGGTCGCCGGAGAGAACGACGACGGCGGCGAGATCGAGCTGCGCAGCGACACCTTCACGCTGCCGACCCCCGAGATGCTGGAGGCCGCCGCGAACGCGCCGCTGGGCGACGACGTCTACGGCGAGGACCCGACGGTGGCCAAGCTGGAACGGCTCGCCGCCAACCTGCTGGGCAAGGCCGCGGGCTGCCTGATGCCGAGCGGCACCATGGCCAACCTCGCGGCGCTGCTGGCGCACTGCCCGCGCGGCGGCAAGGCGATCGTCGGCCACGAGTCCGACCTGTACGTCTACGAGGCCGGGGGCGCGTCGATGTGCGGCGGCATCGTCTACGAGCCGCTCGCCAACCTGTCGGACGGGACGATCAGCCTGGAGGACATCGCCGAGGCGTGCACGGTCGACCGCACCGACCCGCAGATCGCGCCTCCGGCGCTGGTCAGCCTGGAGACGCCGCAGAACCGGTGCGGCGGCCTGCCGCTCCAGCTGGACTACCTCGCCGAGGTGGCCCAGCTGACGCGCTCGCACGGGGTGGCGCTGCACCTGGACGGGGCGCGCATCTTCAACGCCTCGGTCGCGCTGGGCGTCACCCCCGCGGAGATCGCCTTCTACGCCGACACGGTGCAGATCTGCCTGTCGAAGGGCCTGTGCGCGCCGATCGGGTCGGTCCTGGTGGGCGATCGGGCGATCATCGCCCAGGCCAGGCGGATGCGGAAGATGCTCGGCGGCGGCATGCGGCAGGCCGGCATGATCGCCGCCTGCGGCATCATCGCCCTCACCGAGATGACCGGGAGGCTCGCCGAGGACCACGAGAAGGCCGCCCGCCTCGCCCGCGGGCTGTCGCGGCTGCCGGGCGTCCGGCTGAGCCCCGGCCCGCCGATCACGAACATGGTGTTCTTCCGTGTGCGCGACGAGCGCTACACCACCCGGTCGTTCATCGCGGCGGCCCGGCGCCGGGGTGTCCGGGTGGAGGAGCTGGGCCACGGGCGGATCCGCGCGGTGACCCACGCGGGGGTCGGCACCGACGCCGTCGACCGGGCGATCAAGGTCTTCGCCGAGCTGCTCGCCCCCAGCGGCCGATGAGAACCCGCCGGGGCGGAGGAACCATGAGAACGAGCGGGAGCGACGCGGCGGTGCGCACCTCGCACAGTGCCGGGAACGCACCGGCGGAAAGGCCGGAGGCCGGGGAGAAACCGGAGAGGGCGGGGACGGCGAGCGCAGCCGGAAGCCCGGAACGGAAGACGGGAGGGAACACCGCCCGGAGCCCGGAGCCCGAGACGGGAGGGAGCGCCGTCCCTGCCGGGCTGGGGCGCCCGTTCCACCACCTGTGGGCGGCGTCCGGCCTGTCGAACCTCGCCGACGGCGTGCTGCTCGTCGGCGTTCCCCTGCTGGCGATCTCCCTCACCCGCTCGCCGCTGCTGGTGTCGCTGGTCAGCGCCGCCACGACGCTGCCGTGGCTGCTGCTGGCCCTGCACGCGGGCGCGATCGCCGACCGCCACGACCGGCGCCGGATCATGATCCTGGCGGGCTGGTCGCGTGCGGCCGTACTGGCGGCGACGGCCGCCGCCGCGTGGTCCGGCGTGCTGACCCTGCCGGTGCTGGTGGCCGCGGTGCTGCTCGCCGGGGCCGCGGAGGTGTTCGCCGACACCTCCGCCCAGTCGGCGCTGCCGACGACCGTGGCCGGCGACCGGCTGGAGGCGGCCAACGGGCGGCTCGTCGCCACCCAGACGCTCGGCAACCACTTCCTCGGAGCCCCGCTCGCGGGCCTGCTGGTCGGCCTGGCCGGCATGGCCTCCACCGCCGTCTTCGGGACGGCCGCCCTGCTGTATGCGGGCGCCGCGCTCCTGCTGATCGGCATGCGCGGCCGGTTCCGCCCGGAGAACGCACCGGCGCAGGCGCTGCGCGCCGACATCGCCGACGGCATGCGCCACCTGTGGGGACACCGCGCCCTGCGCGGCCTGGCCGCGTACTCCGGCGTGCTCAACCTGGCCTACGGCGCGTACTTCGCCGTCTTCGTGCTGTGGGTGGTCGGCGGCGGCTCCCGGGTGGGGCTCACCCCGGGCCAGTACGGCTTCCTGGCGGCCACGCTGGCGGCGGGGGCGGTGGCCGGGTCGGTGCTCGCCGGGCGGCTCACCCGGCTGGCCGGTGAGAACGGCGCCCTGGCGGGCGTCACGCTGCTCAACGGGCTCCTGCTGCTGGTGCCCCTGCTCGTGCCCTCCCCGCTCGCGGTCTTCCCCGCCGCCGCGGGCATCGGCGCGGCCAACGCCGTCACCAACGTCGTCTCCGTCTCGCTGCGCCAGCGGCTCATCCCCGACGGCCTGCTCGGGCGGGTGAACGCCACCTGCCGCCTGATCGGCATGGGCGCCATGCCGCTGGGCGCCGCGGCCGGCGGCCTGGTCGCCGCCCTTGCGGGCCTGCCCGCGGTCTTCTGGGCCGCCTGCGCGCTCTCCCTCCTCGGCGCCGCCCTGGTCCCGCGCGGCGGGGAGGCGGGGAGTCCGGTACGGGACCGTCTCGGAGCCGCGAACGGCGGGTGAGAACACCGAGACCGGCCCGCCACCGGGAGGTGGCGGGCCGGCGCGTGCGTGCCCGGAGGGGGTCAGGTCACCGTGCAGGTGAGGGTGGGGGTCAGGTCGCCGTGCAGGTGAGGGTGGGGGTCAGGTCGCCGTGCAGGTGAGGGTGGGGGTGCCGCCGGTGCCGGAGGCGGTGAATCCGAAGGAGGCGGAGGCGCCGGCGCCCAGTGAACCGTTGTAGGCGACGTTGCGGGCGGTGACCGCGGACCCGCTGGTGGTCACGGTCGCGCTCCACGCCGAGTTGACCCTCTCACCGTTGGCGAAGGTCCAGTTCACCGTCCAGCCGGTGATCGCCCTGGAGCCGGCGGTCACGCTCACGTCGGCCTGGAAGCCGCCGGACCACTGGGAGGTGACGCGGTAGGTGGCCGAGCAGCCGCCCGGGCCCGGGGTCGGGGTGGGCGTGGGGGTCGGGGTGGGAGTCGGCGTGGGGGTCGGCGTCGGCGTGGGGGTCGGGTCGGGGTTCGAGCCGCCGGTGAAGTTGACGTCGCTGCAGAAGTAGTACGACTGGTCGAGGTGGCTGGCCTGCCAGACCGTGTAGACGATGTGGTGGCCGCTACGGCCGGGCGCGTTCACCGGGATGGCCGTGCTGGTGCCGGTGGGCCTGCTGCCCAGCTGGTTGACGAGTTCCAGGTCACTCCACCTCAGCTGCTGGGTCTTGGGGTTGAAGCCCTGTTTGGTGACGTAGACGCGGATGTAGTCCGCGCCGTGCGAGGCCTGGTCCAGCAGGTTCATCGTGAACGAGGCGGGACGGTCCACGGTCTTCCACGCGCCCACCGTGTCCATGGAGTTGTAGCGGCCGCCCTCGGTCCGGCCGCCGCTGCACAGCTGCCCGTCGGGGATCGCGGCCTGGTGGTTGCCGCCGACGCCCTCGCGGAACAGCCCGTTCCAGTTCCACATCGCGTTGGGGTTGCTCTGCCAGGCCTGCCAGCACATGGGGTCCTGCTGGGCCATGGCCGGGTTCTGGAAGTCACCCCCCCAGCGCTCCCAGCAGCCGTAGTTGCGCGAGGGCGGATCGCTGATCGAGCCGTGCGCGGCGGCGGGGCCCGCCGTCACGGTGGTGAGTGCGAGCGCGGTCGCGACCGCGACCGCCGCCGCGACGACCATCCGCCAGATCGGGATCCGGTGGAGGGAGGCGACGCCGGGCGCGTGGGACTGGTCGCGCAGGAGTCGGAGCGTACGTGACCTCATCGGTGCAGGTCTCCTTTTCGAGTGCCGGGGGGGACGAGTCCTGGCGCGCCAAGTGAGGGCGGAGTCCTCACGCCAGAGGGTCCCCACCGTCGCCCAATCCGCATGCGGGGGGCAACAGTGGTCCCCGGCTCCCGAAGGGAGACCGGTCTGGAGCTGGCCATACGCCACAAAACGTATGAAAGGTTCATTTCCGAATGATTTTCCCCGGGGGCAGCCTTCGGCGGAACTGATGTGCGACCCGCCGCATGGCCGTCCTCCCGGGGGCGTCACACCGCCCGGGTCAGGCCTGACCGGAGACGTGCGGTCTCTCGTGGGACGTGACGAGATCTAGCTGAACGACACCGACCGCAGGCTGCAGTTGGTGAGCCACGGCCCGGGGGAGACCGGTGCCGCGGAGCAGGCCCAGCTCGCGGTGATGCCGGTCGTTCCGGCGGGAATGCCGGTGAGGTTGGCCGACCCGCTGAAGTCGCCGTACGGGTAGTGGCCGCTGCTGCACAGGGCCGTGACCCCCATGGACGTGGCCCCGTCGGGCAGCGTCTGGGTGAACTGGAACGCGTGCGTGGCGGGGACCGCGACCAGGCCGGGGGTCGCCGAGGGCGGTGAGGTGGAGAGCCGCACGTTCGAGGGATACCAGTCGCGGGTGTCTCCGAAGTGGTTGGAACTGACGCAGTCCACCGTGGCATGCAGCACGGCGGTGGTCGCGGCGGCGGGCTGCGCGAGGCCCACGATGCCCAACGTGCCGGTGACGACCAGCGCGGATCCGAGCGCCAGCCCTCGACGAACCAGTGTCGCAGCGAACATCGCCGTTCCTCCTCAATGCCTCTGACATCGGCCACCGCGAATTCAGCATCCTTCGCACGGCACGGTCAACGGTCGAGCGATTTCAACAGAGCCACAACCATCACGGCGGCGAGATTCCGAAGACCGAATCCATCGCCGGTCAATTCGGTGTTTTTCAGGGGGACGACCGCCGGGTAGAACTTACAACCAGCGGCGTTGACGCAATTCCTACGGACGCCGGACCGGAAGGCATATGCCTGATGTTTCGGTCTGCCGGTCGCGCGCCGCATGCGGCACCCTTGAAAGATTCATCGGGCCGGCGTCCCGAGCACCGCGCCCTGAACGATCCCCCTCCCCCAGGGCAACGGCCTCGTCGTCGCCACCGGACGCGACGGTTAAGGCACGTCCGATTTCGCCGAAGCCTCCGAAATGGCGTTGACCGGACAGAACTCACGCCGGAACACCAGATCGCAGGTCTGGGCGAGCGGTTTTCTGAGTCAGACGCACACCTCCGCGGTGTGGGCGTACCCGCGGCTGCCACCCACTTCCACCTTGAGCGCGGTCCTGGCCCTGCGCACGCTACGGTCGCTTTCCCTGACCGATCTCACCGGCCAGGGCAATGTGATCTTCACCTCGTCGACGGTCCTGGACGGGTCGGACACCGCGAGCCGTACCCGCTTGCCTGCGCGGTGGACCAGCAGCGCGCAGGGGCCGTCGACGGTGAGCGGCCCATCCTGGGTCTCGACGGTCCCCTCGCGCCAGAAGACGGCGGCGATCACACCGTCGCGCGAGATGGCCTGCACCGTCGCGGAATTGGCGAGGATCTCGATCCGCCCCTCATAGGCCTCCATCTGCGTGATGGAGGCATCGGGCAGCACGGCGTAGGCGTAGCGGGCCCTGCGGGGATCGACGCCGTGGTCGATGAGGATCGTCGTGTAGTGCCTGGTGACAGGGGAGGTGTCGCCACCGGTGGTGGCACCCTTGTCGATGTCGCGCCAGCGGCCGGTGCGCTTCTTGCGGATCACCTTCGCCTCGGCGCCGTCGAGCAACGCGTAGCCGGCCACCCCGGACAGGTGGATCCAGCCCTCACCCCGGGTCAGCGGTGGATGCCGGTCATGGGTGTTGCGGTTCTCCACGATGGTCTCGACACGGCGGCCGTCGGAGGCGGTGATGCCGGCGCCGAGGGCGATCACCGCGTCGTCGAGCAGGAACCACGCCTTCCTGGCCCGCAGTGAGGAGCCACCGGCGATCAGCCTCATGGCGGCCACGCCGCACTCGCCGTCGAGCGCCACGCCGCCCGCCCACGGGGTGGGGGGCAGGCGACGGTGGTCGTGCGGGAGATCGGCGCGTCTGCGGGTGTCGACCGTCGTGCCCGGCAGCCGGTACGGGTCGATCGTGGGCCACAGGTCGTCGTTCCAGTGGGTGAGGTCGCCGGTGTAGAGGTAGGTCATGCCGTCGCCGGTGTACCAGCCGTGCAGATTCTCCCGGTTCATGGCCTCGGCCGCGCCGGTGCGCTGCGAGCTCATCGCGATCGCGTACGCCCAGGTGGGACGGCGGTGCACGACCCGGTCCATGTCGGCGAAGACGTACGTGCCCGTCGTGCGCGGGCCGACCGGCACCGCCGGGTCGGCCAGCAGGGCCGTGGCCCTGGCGATGCTCGCCGGCGGTGCGAACGCGCCGTAGGGGGTGGCCTGGTTGCGGGTGAGCCAGCCTTTGACCAGCGGTCGCCACCGCCGGGCATGGCGCTCGGGCGCCGTCTCCAGCAGGGTGAGGACGGCCTCGACCGCCTTGTGTCCCGAGTGGTGGTCACGGTGGCCCTGCACCGAGATCTGCCGGCCGCGTACGCAGTCCATCATCAGCCCGTCGAAGACGAACGGCACGAACGAGCGGTCCACGAGGTCGTAGACGTTGCCGATGCCGGTGATCTCCCACGGTGACCCGGAGAGCATGGCGATCAGCTTGGCCACGCTCTCCAGGTAGTCCACGCCGTAGCTGCCGGTGTAGGGGTACACGTCGTGCTGGATGAACGATCCGTCACGGTAGAAGCCGTCGCCCGGGCCCCTGGTCGGCCGCAGCAGGTCGGAGACCGCGTTTCCGGCCCGCCTGACGAGGCGTGCGTCGTGGGTGAGCAGTCCGCGCATCGCCACCGCCATGGCCTTGCCCGCGCGGTTGGCGCCGGTCTCGACGACACCGGGGTGGCTGACGCGGCGCTCCGGGTCGGGGCACCAGCGGCGCAGGGGGCGCAGCCAGCGCTCGATGTGGCCTGAGGGCAGGCCGTCGTACAACAGGGCGCAGGTGTCGGTCAGCGCGCGGGGGACGCCGATCTCCCACCAGAACCAGTTGCTGCCCCGCCGGTCGAGCCCCTCGTGGTAGGCGTGCTCGTAGAGGAAGTCCAGCGCCCTGACAGCGGTCTCGGCGACCTGGCCGTCCCGGTGCATGGCGGTGCCCGGCGTGGCCCAGGCCAGCGCCAGCGTGCGCATACGGTTGTAGGAGCGGTTGAAGTTACCCGTCCGGGGGTCCGACAGCGGCAGGTCGGGCCACAGGCTCGGGCGACCGGCAGCGGGCTTCAGCTTGCGCAGCACCGCGTTGGCCGAGCCCTCGAGCGCCCGCGTCCTGTCGGTATAAGAACTGTCGGTATGAGCGGAGTCGTGCGACCCACCGGCCAGTAGGCTCACCCACCGCTCACGCGCGGCGTCGAACGCCGCGGCGCCGGCCGCCTCGGCCGGTCTGTCCCACAGGGCGAGACCGGCCACTGTCGCGGCGCCCAGCAGGGCGGACCGCCGGCTGAGGGGGTGGATCATGAAGGCTCTTCCGGCGGTAGGGCAGATATCAGATGAAAAGATCATAGGTGGACAGGTGAGTGGGCTGTTCAACCCCGGTGACGGTGAGCGGGCGTACGAACGGCATGACAACCGGCACCGTCCCCATCGCTCACGAGACCGTCGACCACCTCAACCACCACGTGCCCCTGCTCCACCCGGAGATCTCGATCAGGTCCGCCCGCAACGCCGACAGATACTCGACGGCCTGATCGACCAGTACCGGCGGCCCGCATGGACGAGGCGGACAACCGCAGACCAGAGGCCACACCCGGATTTCCGCACCCCACAAGATCTTCGATCCTGCGGCGATCGCCGAAGTGCTGACCGCGGATCCGTCGCGTATCCGCGTCTCTCCGGAATTGTTTCCGCGTGTCTTCGCTGTCTTGCAGGGGCTTGCTCGTCATGTCGAGCGGCGGGAGTATCGGCTTGGGATGCCGACGAAGAATCCCAAGGTCGCCTTCCACATCCTGATGGACACCCGGCGGCGGGGGGTCGAACTCGCCGGGGAACGGGAATTAACAGATCCGCCACCACCGCGTCCGCTGTTTCGACCGCATGGCGGGCCGCCTCGGCGGAAGCTTTGCCCGCCTGTAAATTACATGACCCGCCACGAAGAAACACATGATGGGCCGGATTCCGGTAACCGAGTGTTCAATACCGTCTTTACCTCGGTCCGTTTGAAAATTATCCTCAGTCGATCAAAAGATCCGTCCCTGTAGGAGAAGCATGCAAAAAGGTACTCGGCTCCGCCGGCTCGGCCTCGTCTCAGCGGTGGTGGCGGCCGGCCTGGCGACCACGCCCGTGGCCGCACACGCCGACGGCTATGACACTCCCCGCAGCGCCACCGCCGTGGGGGCGGGCAACACCTACGCGGCCGGGTTGGCGGCGGCCGAGCAGCGGGCTCGGGCGGCCGTCCTCGCGGTCGGCCACGACTGCACCCCTGGGACCTATAGCACCATAACGACCTATATCTCCCCGGGCGGCGGTACATGGGTCTTCCAGTCCACTCACCAGGCGATGTGCGTCGACTGATCAAACTCGGCCTCTGCCGGACAGCGGGGCAGGGTGGCCCCGCTGTCCGCAGCGGAGGCCGAGCGCTGCGGTCTGGACGGGCGGGTGGGCGAGCACGTGGCGAGCGCCGACCCGCCCCTCACTCGCCGAGTGCGGGGGTCAGGTAGCCCACCAGCATCGTCTTCAGCTCGGCGATGAGCTCGGCGGAGCGCTGCGGCGGCGCCGAGGCGACAAGCGGCATGACCGCCTTCACCGTCGCCAGCGACATGGTGGCCAGCGTGAGACAGCGCTCCTGGTCCAGGTGCGGGGCGCGTATCGAGAGGACCTGCGCGACGCGCGTGGCGATGCCCGTGTGGAGCTGCTCGGAGGCCCAGGCCAGGCGGTCGCCGGTCGCCGAGCCGTGCAGCAGTGCCCAGTAGGCGGGGCGGCCGCCCTTGAAGTCGGCGATCTCATCGACGAGTTGGTCGACCAGCTCGGGCAGCGGTATCCGCGTCACGTCGCCGGTCAGCCGCTCGTTCCAGTGCTGCCGCCTGCCGTCGGTGAACCGGGCGAGCAGGGCTTCCAGGATCTCTTCCTTGTTATGGAAGAACTGGTACAGCGAGCCCGGCGACATCCCGGCTCGCGCGGCGATCGCGTTGGTGGTCGCCTCGGCGTAGCCGATGTCGGCGATCACCTCCTCCGCCGCGTCGAGGATCTCCTCCATGCGTTTGAGGCCGCGCGCCTGGCGGCGTACAGGCTTGCGTGTCTCGACCACGGATCACCGTCCACGTTGACAAATGCGAGCTTTTACTTGTATTTCTGATTCCAACGCTGAAATACGAGTAGTTTACCGACTTCGGGGTTGATCAAGATGACCGTCCGCACCCATGCCCCTCCGCCGGCCGCGCCGCCGGTGCCCCCGCTGCGCCGCCTCGGCTACCTGCTGGTACGGCGCCGCCGCCTGGTGATGATCCTGGCCCTGCTCGGCACGGTCGTCATGGGCACGCTGGCGGCCGGTACCGTGAGCGGGCTGTCCCTCGCCCGCTACGACGCGCCGGGCTCGGAGTCCGACCAGGCGCAGAACGAGCTGGCCGAGCGGTTCGGCACGGGTAGTGCCGACCTCGTCCTGCTCGTCACCGCCAGGGGCGGGAACGTGGACGACCCCGCCGTGGCCGCCGCCGGCCGGGAGCTGACGAGCCGGCTGGCCGCCTTCGACGGCGTGGCCGAGGCCGCCTCCTACTGGTCGCGGGGCACCCCCGCGACGCTGCGCAGCGAGAACCGCGCGCACGCGCTCGTGCTCGCGCGCATCCCGGGGGACGCCGACCTGGTCAGGGGACAGATCCTGCCGCGAATCATCCCCGAGGTGACCCGAGGCGACGACACGATCACCGTTCAGGCGGGCGGCGGGGAGGAGGTCTACCGCCAGACCGTCCCGCTGGCCAGGCAGGACTTCGTGCGGGCCGAGATGGTGATCTTTCCCCTGGTGTTCATACTGCTCTGGATCTTCCTGCGCCGCCTGGTGGCGGCCGTGGTGCCCATCGTGCTGGGCGTCTTCGTGATGGTGGTCTCGCTGGCTCTGATCCGCCTGCCGCTGCTCTACTCCGATGTCTCCACCTTCGCGCTCAACCTGACGCTGGCGCTCGGCCTCGGCCTCGGCATCGACTACGCGCTGTTCATAGTCTCGCGGTTCCGCGAGGAGGTACGGCTGGGCCATGACCGGCACGAGGCGGTCGCCAGAAGCGTCGAGAAGGCAGGCCGTACGGTGATCTTCAGTGGGGTGACCGTGGCGGCCTCGCTCGCGGTGCTGCTGCTGATGCCCTTCGACTTCTTCCGGTCCTTCGGCTACGCGGGGATCGCGGTGGTCATCGGGGGGGTGGTCGGTGCCATGATCGTCCTGCCCGCGGTGCTCGCCGCGATCGGTGACCGGGTGCTGCCCCGCCGTACGAAGGAGGAGAACGGCACGTTCTGGCGCGGCCTGGCCACGCGCGTCATGCGCAAGCCGCTGATCTTCGGCGGAGTGGCGACGGCGGTGCTCCTGCTGCTCGGCTCGCCCTTCCTCGGGCTGAACTTCGGCGTCGCGGACGATCGCATCCTGCCCACCTCGGCGCCGGCGCGGCAGACCTCCGAGGTGATCCGGGCGGAGTTCCCCGCGGAGGAGAGCGACGCGCTGCAGGTCGTCTCCGCCGGGGCCGCCGACGCGGCGGGGGTGCCCGGCTACGCGGCCGCGCTGTCGCGGCTGCCCGGGGTCGCCCAGGTGGACTCGGCGGCGGGATCCTATGCCGAGGGGCAGCGGGTCGGCGACGGCGATCCCGGGCGGTTCCAGGGCGACGAGGGGACCTGGCTGTCCGTGGTGCCGACCGCGGAGCTGATGGAGCGCGATCCGGTGGGCCTGGTGCGGGACGTGCGGGCGCAGGCGGCGCCGTTCGAGGTGCTGGTCGGCGGCTACCCAGCAGAGCTCGGCGACTACCGGCAGGCGGTGGTGGACCGGCTCCCGCTGCTGCTCGGGCTGATCCTCGTGGTGACGTTCGTCATCCTGTTCCTGATGACGGGAAGCCTGCTGATCCCGTTGAAGGCCACGGTGCTCAACCTGCTGAGCCTGTCGGTGATGCTGGGCGCGCTCGTGTGGATCTACCAGGATGGGAACCTGTCGGGCCTGCTCGGCTTCACCGCGACGGGCACCCTCGATCCGAGCATTCCCATCCTGATGTTCTGCATCGGGTACGGGCTCTCGATGGACTATGAGGTGTTCCTGCTGTCGCGGATCAAGGAAGAGTACGACCGCACGGGCGACACCGTCGCCGCCGTCACGGCAGGGCTCCAGCGCAGTGCTCCGCTGATCACCGCCGCCGGTGCGATCCTGGCGATCTCCTTCGCGGCCTATGTCACCGCGGGCGTCTCCTTCGTGCAGATGCTCGGCGTCGGGATGGCGGTGGCGATCCTGGTGGATGCCACGATCATCCGGGCGATCATGGTGCCGGCCTTCATGCGGCTCGCGGGCCGGGCCAACTGGTGGGCGCCCGGCCCCCTGCGGCGGCTGCACGCGCGGATCGGGCCGAGCGAGTGATCCGTGCGCGCCCGGTTGTTCGCGTCCGCCCGGACGCGCCCGGGGTTCAGGTGAGGTCGCGGGCCCAGATCTGCTCCACGACGGGCTCGCGCTACTCGGCGACGCCGCACGCGACCAGATCCTGGAGCGGGTGAGCGCGGGCCTGTCCGGGGTGCGGGCCGCGTCTCAATCTCACCTCTTGGCGCAACGACATCGCCTTCTTCCGAGAGGTACGCGCCTGGATGGTGAAGCTGGACGCCGCAGACCGCGAGGCCAGTGGCAAGCCGTTGGCCTCGGAGGTCAACGTCTACCTTTCCCAGCTCGCGGCCTCCGTCGTCGACGCCGACACGATCACCGACCTGTACGCCGAGGCCGGCCTGGGAAACCTCGACATCACCAACCTCAACGGTGAACATTTACGCGAACTCCAGAACACCGAGACCCCGCACCTGACGGCCGAGGCGCTACGCCGGTTGATCGAGCAAAAGATGCGTGAGGCGACCCGGCACAACATCATCCGTCGGGAGAGCTTCGCCGAGAAGCTCGAAGACCTCATGATCCGCTCTTCACCGGATCCACGAAAATCGCTCTGGCTGCCCCGCCGGAGCGACGCCAAGCTTGTCCCCAGAAGTGAGCTGGCAACCCCAATGAACAATGACGGATGCGTGTTCCGCCACGGATCGGCCCATTCGATCAAAGTGTCATTCCTGCGACTTCGGCCAATACTTGGGCGGAGTGGCAGCGGGATCGACGACGCGCAGGCGACTGGCCGGGGTCGGGTCGATGCCGCGTAAGGTCACCAGGCGCTGCCCGTCCGCCTCGGTGAGGAGATTCAAGGCAGCGGGCAGTCCGGCGGCGACGGTGGCGATCGCCGGGCCGATTCCGATCATGCCGGGGTGCTTGTGTGGGTACTCGATCCGGTGCAGCCCGGAAGCGGCGATCGCCTCGACCTCCCGGGGGCGCTGCATCTGCCGGGCGTCGTTGGTCAGGATGACGTGGAATCCCTCGGCCACCGCTCGGGGGTAGAGGTTTTCGTCCCGGGTCCCGGACCAGCGGTCGAGATCCAGCAGATGGATGATCTCATGCCCCAGAACGAAGGCGATGATGGCCTGGTGGAGCGGCCGGGAAACGTTCTCATCCAGCAGCAGCCTCACGTGATTCCGTGGGGGGATCGTAGCTGTTGACGTAGTCGGCGAAGTCGGCGGCATCCAGGGCCGCCGTAGGGGTGACGCTCGGGTAGTACTCGGAGATCCGCTCCGGGGGGAGCCCGTCTCGAAGGAGAGCGGCGACCTCGTCATAGGGGACGCGGGTGCCCTCGATCATCGGCACCCCGCCGCGAACCCCCGAATCCACTGTCACATGCGCGCGAGGCCTTAGCAGCGGCGGGATGTGCCTGCCGTCACGGTAGAACGGCTGCAGGACGTCAACCATCTCGTGGATGACCACGTTGGCCTTCCTGCGTACCAGGTCGACCGCCTGGTCGGATTCAGCCAGGTAGATGCTGCTGCCGTCGGCGACCAGAGTGTATGACGAAAGGTGATCGTACTCCGGCAAATCACCGCGAAGGGTGTCGAGCGCCCGCCTGATCTTCTGCAGCGAGGCGTCGTTGCGCAGCTTGACGCAGGTCCGCAACGCCACCACATCGCGGAAGGAGTAGAGAACAGGCCGGGTGCTGGAGATTTCCGGGATCAGCACCGCGCCACGGTTGACGCCGGCCTTGCGCCAGTGAGCGAGCTGGCGGAGCGTGGCACCCGACAGCGCCGCCGCCAGCTTCGGGTCAAACGCCATCACCTCATCCCTCCCCCATTCCGTGATCCAAGCCTCTGCCCGGACATCATCGCAAATCTCGCCGAGCAGGTCAGGCACTATGCGGCTTCACCTCGGCCGTTTCAGAAACTTCCAGGGGAATACGGATGTCATCCTGAAGACACCGACGCTCGCCCGAGCCTGCCAGTCGATAACGTACGCCCCGAAGCCTGCCGCAGGCATGTTGCCGTCCCTCTCGAGAACGGCACTCTTCACAGCGGTGCGGCCGACAAACAGCACTTCGACAGTCCAAGCCGCGACCATGGCCAGTGCCCTCGGATAGACCGTCAAGCGGCCGGATCCTCAAAGGAACCGCCCTTGATGCCGCTGATGAAGGTCTGCCACTCAGTGGAGGTGAAAATCAGCGCCGGCCCGCTCCGATCCTTGCTGTCACGAACACCTACACGTCTTCCGTTCAAAGAGGCCACTTCGACGCAACTACCACCGTTCCCACCACTAAGGCTGCTCTTTCGCCAGACCGCCCGAGATATCTCTTCGTAGGACACTTTGCCCCTTTCAACACTTATAGATCTTCCTTTGTGATCTTCGCGATCATATCGATTGAATCCCGAGGATCGAGAGCTGAAGCACGCAGATGGTCATATGCCAGCGTATATGCCTGAACCTCTTCGGTCTTCTCCAGATAGAGACTGCCGGTCACGTACTCCAGGTAGGTGACTTCACTCGCTCCATCGGAGAAGGACAGGATGGCGAACGATCCGAGCATTGCCGCATGAGCGCCGATGACATAGGGCAAGACCTGGATGGTCACATTCGGCTGAGCCGAAATGTCCGCGAGGTGCTGGAGCTGCTCTTTCATGACACGGGTACCACCGACGCGGCGACGCAGAGCGGCCTCGTTCACGATCGCCCAGAAGTTCATGGGCTGCTCGGATCGGGTGATGACATCCTGTCGGGCCATACGCAAACTGACGTGCCGCTCTATCTCGTCGGGTGCGTCGGTCACCCGTGCCGCCCGGTAGATCGCGCGAGCGTAATCTTCGGTCTGGAAGAGCCCGTGAACGAGTTCGGGTTCGTAGTTACGAAGTGACGACGCCTCCGCTTCCAGCCCTACGTAGACCTGGAACCACTGCGGGATCACATCGCTGTAGGCATGCCACCACCCTCGCTCCTTCGCTTGTTTCGCCAGTTGGACGAGCGCGTCATATTCAGCGCCCTCACGGAGTCCGTAGAGCTGCAACATGACTCGGACGTCGTTGACGGAGATCCGCAGCGTCCCGCCTTCCACTTTGGTCATCCTCGACGTCGACCAGTTCAGATGATCAGCCACTTCCTCCTGCTTGAGGCTGGCCGCGGTGCGGAGCTGTCGCAACTCTTGCAGCAATCGTCGATGGCGGACGGTCGGCGAGAAGCTGGCCATGCGTCTCCCTCCCAAGACACCTGTTCGATCACACATCGTAATGAATCTTTAACTGGTTGTGCGAAAGCGCTTGCAGGTGCAGATTTAGCACGTGCTCGCTCACCGAGAGTGATGGTACGTCGCAGTCGCAGGCTTTGCAGCTCAATCCGCGTAAGCCGCAAACCCATCACGTCCAACGCCGAGCAACTTCAGGACCGACGGAGGGATGGCAGGAAGATGAAGATTCGTGACCTTCAAGGGTGGGGTGGTGAGTTGCTGGAGTTGGCCTGGGAGTTAAATGATCTTGGGTTCGACTCCGTGGTCCGGCTCTCGCCCGGCCGTCGGCCGAGCGTAGAGATCTTCGTGCCGTCGGGGCGGTCGAGAGTCGTCACCGCGCAGCGGGGCCGTACCTCGGTGTTCACCTGGGAGCGGACCTCCACCCGTGCGAACCACGACCGGCAGGGCCAGAGCAAGATGCGGATGGCGGCGGAGCGACTCCTGGAGGTGGCGCGATGAGGATGCCGGAGCCGCTGGGCCGGGCCGATCTCCCTGCCGAGGTCGAGTCCGTCCCACTGGCCCGCCGCTATATCCGCGACCTGCTCGATCGCATCGACCACAAGCAGACCGACGACGCACTACTGCTGGTCACCGAACTCTTCACCAACGCGGTACGCCACTCCGACTCCGGCCGCCACCCCGACGGCCGGATCTCCGTCGCCGTCGCCAACCATGATGGAACGCTCCATATCGACGTCATCGACGCCGGATCAACCGGACAGGCGCCCCGAATCTGCCTCGACCTCGACCCCGACAGCGGCGGTGGACGCGGTCTCTGGCTGGTCCAGGAACTGTCCACCTCCTGGGGTTGGTACGAGACTCCGACCGGCCGGGTGGTCTGGTTCCAACTCTCCGAGACCTGACCACTGCGAAGGTCAGACCTCCCGGTTCATGGTGGTTCGAAACCAACATGGGCAGGCGACCACGATGCCCCAGATGCTCTCGGCGGCGAGCGACATACCTGGAAGGACGACCAGGATTCCCCTCCTCTCGCCCGGTCTCCACGTGCTCCAACAGCAGCCGGAGCACTTGATTCCCATCTAAGTCCGCTCCCCGTGCACTGGGGATTCCGCTCCAGCCAGGAACCGTCCCGGCGAGCATCCATCTACTCAGGTGGAGGCGCCGGGCCGATCCGTTGGACATCATGAAACCAGCAGGAAATCGATCAGCCTCTGGAGGACTTCATGGCACGTCTCGTACGGCAGGGCGTCATGATTTGTGCGGTGGTTTTATTGTCGATTTCCGGTTGCGCCGAAAAGGAGCCCACCGCAGCCGAAGCCGGAGAGACCCTGAAGCTCCACGTCACCGAGTTGATGAAAAAGAGTCACGCCCTGGACGTGAAGGTCACCGATCCAGGCGGGCGGAATATTCCCTGCGGCGAGGGCAGGGCGAAACAGACCTTCGCGGTTACCGGTGAGGATCCCGCGACAGAGATCGATGGGGATGGGCTCAACACGCTTCTGGTGGGGGCGCTCTCCTCGATCGCCCCTTACCGGATTGTCGAAGATCCCGGCAACGCTCCCATCCGACTCACCAACAAGGAATTCGGCACAGTGATCCACCTGGAGTCACCGGGTAGCGGACAGTTCAAAGTTCGAGGCGAGACCGAGTGTCTTTCAGTCTCGTAACTCAACTGTCAAACACGGCGGCGCGCTCCCTTCCTCGCCCGTTCCCACCCTCGAACCAGTTCGTCATCCTGTTGGACAGTCTTCCCACCGAGAGTTTGTCCTCACCGCCCATGCCGTTGGCGTCGGCCCACTTCTCAAAGGCCACCAGGCCCTTGTCACCCTGTTTGAGCAGGTCGGGGAACGGCCTGAGGTTGCCCTCGGCGTCGGCGATGGCAACGCCCGGCGGACAGATCGCCTGATACTCGGCGGGAGTCACCTTCGGTGCGAAGCCGTTGGCGATGAGCGCCTGCGCGAGGGCGTGCTGGCGGCCGAGCGTCGCGTTCCCGTCGGCCTTGTCGAGCTTGTCCACCCGCTTCTGGCCCTCCGGCAGGAAGGCATCCTTACCGGAGAAACCCGTGCTCAGTGCCAGCCATGTCAGTTGACCGGCCATGCCCGGCACGCCAAGACCGGTCACCCCCAGCGTCGAGCCGATGACAAAGCTTTGGAGCTTCTGGGCCTGCGTATCGGCCACGTCCATGGTGCCCCGGACCTTCTCGGCTGCGGCCACCTCAAAGCCCCGGACGTTGCCCAGGGCGTTGAGTGCCTGCTCCAGCGGCTCGATGTTCCCGGTCCGCTTGGTCGTCGCCAGGGTGTCATTAATCAAACGCTGGGAGAACCGTCCCATCGCCTCCTGGAACGGGGTGAGGTTCTCATCCGTGTCGGCGAAGGTCTTGAAGAACTCGTAGGTGTCCTTCGGGCTCAGGGTGAACGCCGACGTCAGGCCCAGTGCCGAGGTCGTCGGTTTCAGCATGCTGGCCTCGGTCATGTTGCCGTCGCCGAGGGTGGCACCTTCGGTGATCTCCGTGGTGTAGGCGCCGGCGATCTCCGCCATGTGTACCCGCGCCTTCTCCCCCAGCTTGATGTCCCCCATCGTCGTCATCACCGCGAAGGCGAACGCCGCCGCCTCCTTGCTGTGCTCACCGTCCTGCTCGTCATAGGCGCCGGAGGCCGCGGCGAGCATGCGCCCGAAGGCGTCACTCCTGCCGTCGTCGCTCATATAGAGGCCACCGGCGTGCTCGTTGAGCTTCTTCAGGTACTCCTTCAGTTTCTGCTGGTCCTTCGTGTACGGCCCGGTCACCTTCTCGACCGCCAGCCGTGCGGCTGACGGGTTGTTCCCCAGCGCATACATCAGCCCGGTGGAGACCTTGCGCGGGTTCGCCATCCCCCATGCCGACGCCACCCCCGCCAGCCACTCGGCGGGGAACTCCCCCGCCGACAGCAGGAGCTCGGCGCCGAGCCGATCCGCCGGCTCCGGGCTCTGCACCGCGGCCTTGATCTTCGCGAACCCCGGGACCTGCGACCCGCCGGTGACCGCGCTGCCAAAGGCTTGACTCAGCGTGCGGGTGAGCGGGTCGTCGGGGTCGGGCGGAGCGGCGGTCGCCCGAAGGTCCGCCGTGTGCAGGTTCTCCCGAAACAGCGTGGGAAGCTTCAGGGCTCCCTCCGTTCCGAGGGCGGCGAAGAAGGCCGCGGTGAAGTCGGCGTCGTTCTTGTTGCCCTCCAACTCCCTGAGAACCTTGGCGTAGTCGTCGGAGTCGGCGTGATGGGTCCAGAAGCCGACGGGGCCGATGTCCATCAACCGCGCGGCCAACTCCGTGCCCTGCCTCCGCGACTCCCCAGGGGGACGATAGGCATTCTCGTCGAAGGCGATCAGCGGGGATCCCCTCCCCCATGAGGGCAACGCATTGGTCGCTCGGGCGATCTCCATGCGCCGTCTCAGCCCTGGCAACTCGTCATCGATCCAGCCCGCGATCTGCCTGATCGGCTGCAGTCCCGACATCGACACCTCGGCTCTCACCAGCAACTGGCGGATCCGCTCGGACTGTTCGTCGATCACGTCACGGCTGCGTTCCAGCGAGGAGACGAAATCCTGCATCAGGTCCGGATCGAGCCCGGCGAAGTCCGGCGACAGCGGCCCCGTGCCCGGCGGTGTGGACTCCATGATCCCCCTGATCACATCCCCTATTATCCAACTATAGACAAATGTAATCTTATACAATTCTCATCAATTAGTAATTACCGACATCAAGGACCAAATTTCTCGATCGAGCTTCGACGCAACCCGGAAGGCTGTAAGCGCAACACCCTCCCTCTCCCTCCAAAATCGGCCCCAAGAACACCGTTACGACGAGATTTCATCCTCAGTACGGCCGCATGGTTCGTTTCCGTTTCCAGACGGGTCGCTGCTGTCAACGGAGGTGTCATCTGGCAGGGCCGGATTGGCGCGTGTAGCAGCGCGGGCAGGTCACGACGGTCGCCGTGCTCGGCACCGCCCAGGAGTACCGGCACAGGAACGCACGGCGGCAGTGCACAGCGGTGTCGTTGCTCAGCAGCTCTCCGGCCTCCAGCGGACCGGCCCGGCCGCAGGACGGGCACGTCCACTCCGGTGGCATCCGGTAGCCATCCGGAGGTTGTTCCCGCGACACGGTGAAGTAGGACCTGGTCCGCATCGGCGCCTCGAACTGATCGGCAGTGTACCCGCAGCGAGCGCACCGCACGTGTTCTGGGTCGCCCGCCAGATCTCGATTGAACAGTATGTTCACCAACGTCCAGAGCATGAGCCATGCCTATCCTCGACAGCGGCGTCTTCACCGGTGTCTCACACCGCACGGTCTCTGTCGAGCACATCCCAGCGCTTCAGTCGATCGCGTAGTTCGCAGCCGCAGATTCTGCTGTCCAGAATGACCCTCGGCTATTCAGCCGGAATTTCGTCATGAAGATCGTTAATAGAGAAAAATGCCTCCGACCTGCGATGATCGGATTGCCTAGATCACGAGATCGCAGAGAACGGATGCACCTTTCGGGTGAACGCTACGCCATGGGACCGCCGCTTGTCTGTCCGCGGGGACGGCAAAGGGCTCATCGGACACGCCGGAGCCATACTCCTGCGTAAATGCGCTGATCAGACGGGACTGACCACGGCGCTGGGCGCAGTGTTCGCCCGACAGACGCCCTCCACGGTATGGGACCGGGGCGTGGCGCTCGTCCAACTCGCGGTCGCGATCGCGCTGGGAGCGAGAAGCATGCGGCAGATCGCCCTGCTGCCCCACCACGAGCACCTGTTCGGCAAACCGCCGTCGGACTCCGCCATCCGGCGCGCTGGAACCGGTCGGCGCCTTTGAACCGCTGCAGATCTGGATCGCCCGGGCGCGCGCCCGGATCCGACGGCACGTATGGGACCTGATCACCGCCACCGCCACCGGTTTCCCCTGGCTGCGCGTGGCCAAAAAGACGCTGTGCGGCTGGATCGTGATCGACATGGACGCCACGCTGATCACCGCGCATTCGGACAAAGAAGGCGCCTCGGCCACGTTCAAGAAGGGCTACGGGTTCCATCCGCTGGCCGCCTGGTGCGCCAACACCGGCGAATGCCTGGCGATGCTGCTGCGCACCGGATCGGCTGGCTCCAACACTACCCGCGACCACGTGCGGGTCCTGACCGAAGCGATCGCTCAGATTCCGCGGCCTTCCGGTCCAAGCTGTGGATCCGTCTCGACGGCGCGGGCGCCACGCATGACCTGGTCGGCCACATGCAAGGGCTGGACACCGCCCGGCGCACCGTCCGCTTCACCGTGGGCTGGAAGATCACCGAGGTCGACGAGACCGCCATCGCCAAGCTCCCCGAAACGGCCTGGCAGGCGGCACTGCGCCAGGACGGCGAGATCCACGCGCACGCCCAGGTCGCCGAACTGACGCACCTGGACGAGCGGGCCACCCTGCGCCCGCGACGCGGCCCGGCTCACCGCGCTGGAGAAACAGACCGGCTAGAAATACGCGATCATCGCCACCAACCTCGGCCCCCGCGGCCTGCGCGGCATTGCCGGCAGCCACCAGCTCGCCTTCATCGACGCCGTCCACCGCGACCACGCCGATGTCGAAGACCGGGTACGCACCAACACGGCCATGGGCCTGCGCAACCTGCCGTCGGCGACCTGGAATGTCAACGTCGGCTGGGTCTTGGCCGCCAACCTCGCCGCCGACCTGGACGCCTGGACACGCCTGCTGGGGTTGCACGACGACGCCGAGCTGGCCCGGGCCGAGCCGCAGACGATGCGGTACTGCCTGTGGCACCTGCCCGCCCGGCTCGTCTCACACGCCCGCCGACGCATCCTGAGGATCAGCGCCACCTGGCCATGGAAAGAGGCGTTCCTGACCTGCTGGACGCGGCTGTGTGCCCTATCGGAACCTACCTGACCAGCATGAACGTGCCCCGCCGATCCTGAGAGGAGTAACCGCAGTCCTGTCGCGGCCCGTGGAATCGCCGCCTGCCCGAGCGTCTCGGATGGCTTGCCGTACCGACCGCCAGCAGAGAACAGGACGATCAGGCGGAAACCTCCGTCAGCCAAAGCCGATCAGGAGGGACGGCCATCTCGTGAGTCATCGAGGCCGAGACGGGCGACGTCCTCGATGACCTCGATCAGGTCACGGCCCGCGATGAACAAGGCATCGATCTCGGCGCGGAGCGCCTGAACGAGCAGTAGTGTGCGTGCCACGAGCGCAGGTCCTTGCGCAGTGCGAACTGTGGTCGGTTCAGCGCGGCAACCTACGTTTGTCCTCTTTTGCAACGCATCTCGGACGCGACCCGGTATAGGAACACCCCGGCTATGCCCCCGCCCAGCCGGGGGACATCACGTCAATATCTTCAGTGGTCCTCTAGCGGACATCTGGCTTTCCCCAGATTTAAACTCAACCTGACGGCTGACGGTTCTTTGAGTTCTGTCGGTGGACAGATCTAGAGTTGCCCTTACTGTGTCACCTCCCAAAAGCAAAGGACACCCAGATGGGTTTCTTGCCCGAGATCACCGTCGCTGACGCGCTGACGAACATCCACAAGAAGGCTTGGGTGCTTCCTGCGATTCAGAGGGAGTTCGTCTGGGGCACCGATCAGATCCGGGCGCTGTTCGACAGCCTCATGCGGGGGTACCCGCTGGGCTCCCTCTTGCTGTGGAAGTTGGAGAAGGAAAAGGCCAGCGAGTTCACCTTCTACGACTTCCTGACCAACTACCACGAGAAGAACAACCCGTACGCATCCAAGGCGAACCTGCCAAAGGACAGCGAGGCGGTGGCCGTCCTGGACGGGCAGCAGCGGTTGACCGCGCTTAACATTGGGCTGTACGGCAGCCACGCGGAACGCATGCCGCGTAAGCGGGCCG
The DNA here is from genome assembly GCF_051918885.1 of Streptosporangium sp. OZ121. Lineage (NCBI taxonomy): Bacteria > Bacillati > Actinomycetota > Actinomycetes > Streptosporangiales > Streptosporangiaceae > Streptosporangium > Streptosporangium sp. OZ121. The sequence continues at coordinate 136,036 of NZ_JBPXMC010000014.1, read as the reverse complement.
ACAACCCGAACGCCTACCCAAAGAAGCGGCTCTATCTGAATCTGCTGAACGAGCCGAGAGACGAGGAACTCGGCCTGCGCTTTGATCTCCGGTTCCTCACCGACGAAGAAGCCGACCAAGAGACGGACGGCGCACGTCCCTGGTTCAGGGTCTCCAAAGTGCTCGATCTCGAGGACGGCGGACCGGCCATCATGAATTTACTCACCGAGCGAGGACTCATCGGCACATCCGCGATCAAAGCATTCAAGTGCCTCTACACGCTTTACGACGCGGTTCGGGTCAAGACCCCCATCAGCGCCTACCAGGAGGTTTCCCAGGATGCCGACAGGGTCCTCGACATCTTCGTGCGGGTAAACAGCGGCGGGACCAAGCTATCCAACTCGGACCTGCTGCTGTCCATGGCGACCAACCAGTGGGCGGAACGCGACGCCCGCGAAGAAGTGCGGGAGCTCGTCGCCGATCTCGCCGATAGTCCCGGCCAGTTCGGGTTCAGCAAGGACCTCGTACTAAAAACTGGTCTCCTTCTCACCGAGGCACCGGACTTCCAGTTCAAGATCTCCAATTTCACCCAGGAGAACATGAGCCGCCTGGAGAATAGCTGGGAGGACATCCGCACGAGCCTGCTCCTGGCCGCGCGGCTACTCGCCTCGTTCGGCCTTTCCGCCCGGAACCTGACCGCCGACAGCGTCGTCATCCCGATCGCCTACTACCTGCACACCCGAGACCACTCCGACGGGTACCTCACGGCGTCGGCCCACGCCGCCGACCGTAAGGCGATCCACAGCTGGGTGTTCCGCAGCCTCCTCAAGCGTGGTGTTTGGGGCTCCGGCCTCGACACCCTCCTTCGCGGCATCCAGGTCGTGCTCCGCGATTCGACGGGCTCCTTCCCCGTCACCGCTGTCGAGTCCGCAATGGCCGCCCGCGGAAAAGCACTCACGTTCAGCCCTGAAGAAATCGACGAATTGCTCGAACAGCAGTACGGCAAGCCCCGCACTTTTCCCACCCTTGCCCTGCTCTATCCCGGCCTCGACCTGGCCCAGCAAATACATGAGGACCACATCTTCCCCAAGTCCCGCTTCACCAAGACCTCCTTGATCAAGCATGGTGTCCCCATCAACCAGGTGGACGCTTACTGTTCCCGTGTCAATGCTCTGCCCAACCTCCAGCTCCTCCTCGGCCTGCCCAACACCGAGAAGGGCGCCATGTGGCCCTGGGAGTGGCTGGCGGGACCTCACTTCCCGTCCGAGCCGTTCCGCGAGCAGTACAAGACGCAGAACGACCTCGATCTTCTCCCGCCTGACCTGTCAGGTTTCCTCGTCTTCTACGACCAGCGCAAACAGCGCCTGGCTGACCGTTTGAGCTCCCTTCTGGGGGCGGAAGTGTCGTGATCTCCGCCGCCATCCAGCCCAGATCCGCCAGGTTCGAGCCGGTGACTCATTACGGAACGTAAATGCTGTTCCTCTCGGTCAGGGTCGACATCGGTGGCGTCGTCGCGGTCGGGCCGGTCGATCCATGCGACCGTCGGAAAGTTGAGCAACCAGAAGACCGGGAAGGAGCCCGCTGCCATACTCGACTCGTGGAAGGAGAGAAGAAGTTCGATCCCCAAGCCGTTGTGAAAGCGGGCCTCGGCAAGGCGCTGGAGGCTCAGTACTCGTTGGCGGCCGAGAACGTCGCGCGTCTCCGTCGCGTCCATCCTGGCAAGTCTCCCGAAGAGCTCATCTCTTATCTCAACAAGGTCTATCTCGGTGCTGTCACGACCACAGGCGCAGGCGCAGGCGCGGCGGCGATTGTTCCGAACGGATGGGCTCAGATTCCCGTCGCCTTCGCCGACCTGCTCACGTTCCTGGAGTCCTCGGTCCTGTACACGCTGTCAGTCGCCGAGATCCACGGTTTGGATATCGAAGACATCGAGCGACGCAGGTTTCTGGTGACTTCGGTCCTCGTGGGGAACACCGCCGCGACCACCGCCTTGGAACCGTTGATCGGTCGCACAGCGCCCTATTGGGGGAAGAAGATCGTGCAGTCGATTCCCATGTCGACGATCAACGCGGCCAACAGGATCCTCGGCCCGCGATTCGTGACCAAGTACGGTGTGAAGCAAGGCATGCTCGTCCTCGGCAAGCAGGTCCCTCTGTTCATTGGGGTCGGCATCGGTGCAGGCGGGAACCACCTGTTCGGACGGTTCGTGATCAAGGCGGCGAGGAAGATCCTCGGCCCGCCACCCGAGTCATGGGATGCCCCCCAGAAAACTCAGCCGACAGCCACCTCACCGTCGCCGCCACCCGACCACACGTCCCCGAACTACGAGCAGCAGTAGGACGATGAGACCCCTGCCCCGAAGAAGCTCGGACGGGATCGGACGTGACTTCCGGTGAACGTTGATTACTTCGGCAGGCCGGTCGTAGACCCATTGTCGGCGCAAGGGCCGCCAGTGTCGGCGCGATGTACTCGCGGTTGAACCGGCGCATGGTCACCCCACGCCTGAGCCGGTAGCCCGCGACCAGAGCGGCCGAGCCGGCCAATGAGCCGGTCTGGTCTGCAAGGCCGTCCCCACGCCTCCCGTGCTCGCCCAGCACCGACGGCACGAACGGCGACGAGGCCGGCAGGTGACGCCGGGACGCACCCATCTCGTATCTCCGCAACAGCCCGGCCGACCTCGCCGTAACCGCCACCGAAGTGCCGAAGCCGACCGATCAAGAACGAGAAGATCACGACATCCCAGACGGATTCGTTGACCAGGCTGGCCGGATAAGACTGTCTCTCCCGCATCGCCCACGCACGATGCGGGAGAGCCGGTTCGGATCAGCTGGGGTCGTAAGCCGGATTGGGGCGCAGCCAGCGCTCGACCTCCGCGAGGTCGAGGCCCCGGCGCAGGGCGTAGTCCTCGACCTGGTCCCTGCCGAGGCGCCCCACGGTGAAGTAGCGCGACGACTCGTGGGCGAAGATCAGCCCGCTCACGCTCGCGGCCGGGGTCATCGCGAAGGACTCGGTCAGGCCCATCCCGAGCCGGTCGGCGTCCAGCAGCCCGAACAGCTTGAGCGATACAGGAAGCAGTTGTCCGGTGGTGCCCAGGGCAGACTAGAGCCTCCACCGAACCCGGATCGCTTCATAGTGCGATGAGCGAGTCCTCTGGTGCAGGAGCGAGTGGCGCCAAGAACCTCCAATCGGAAGCCCCGCGTTCGCAGTTTCTCCGGTCGTGGTCACGGCGTTTCGTGGTCACGGCGTTTCGTGGTCACGGCAGCGGGGGCACGTAGCAGTGGATCTCCGCCCGATGCCCCGTGGCACCGGCGAACTTGGCGTCGTCGGTCAGCAGCGGTATTCCCAGCAGTTCGGCGAGGGCCACGTACATACCGTCGTAGGCGGTGAGATTGTTGCGCAGTTCCAGCACCCGCGACTGCAGAGGCAGCATCGGGTGCCGGACGATCCTGAGCTCGGCGTAACGCTCCAGCATGATCCGACCTCGCGCCTCGGAGATCCGCACTTCCGGCTTACTGGTGATCACATGTCCGCGCACCACCGAGGCGATCTCCACATCGATCAACGCCGGGGCGTGCACCTTGCGCGCCAGCCTCCGGCGGAGAAGGGCATCGCCCTTCACATTGGCCAGCAGGCGGAAAACGATCGAGGCGTCCACGACCAGGCTCACCGGCGGCCCTCACGCAGCGTCTCGCGTACGAAATCAGGGTCGTACGGCGCCGGCTCGTCAGCGGCGATCTTGGCCATCACCTCGTCCAACGACGGGGTGGCCGCCTCCTCGTTCAGCAGATCACGTAGGTAGGCCGTCAGTGATTTCCCTTCGCGTTCGGCTCGCGCCTTCAGCGTCCGCTCGGTCGCTTCCGGGACATCTCGAATCTGAATGATTCCCACCCTTCCACGCTAGCATGCAGCCTGCATGCAACTTCGGCGCCGACTACCGTCACACCCTTGACGTGTTTCTCAAGAGATCCGGACGCCCTTTCCGGCGCTCATCTTCCCGCAACCACGCTCCCCTGGTAGTCAATTCATTACTTTTAGCGATGATCGCAGGCCAGGCCACCACCCCCTCGGCCGGACAAACGCTCGACGTAACCGCCCGCTCCGCTTCCCTCCCCGGCCTTCGCCGCCGGTCAACGGTTCGAACCGTGTTCCCGCCGGTCGGGCCACCGGCGGGAGGCGGCCCCGTACCGTAGGAGGGTCAGCTGGGGTCGTAGGCGAGGTTGGGCCGCAGCCAGCGCTCGACCTCGGCGAGGTCCATGCCCCGGCGCACGGCGTAGTCCTCGACCTGGTCCCTGCCGAGGCGTCCCACCGTGAAGTACCTCGACGACTCGTGGGCGAAGATCAGCCCGCTGACGCTCGCGGCCGGGGTCATCGCGAAGGACTCGGTCAGGCCCATCCCGAGCTTGTCGGCGCCGAGCAGCTCGAACAGCTCCCGCTTCTCGCTGTGGTCCGGGCTCGCGGGGTAGCCGAGCGCGGGACGGATGCCGCGGAAGCGCTCGGCGTGCAGGTCCTCGATGAGGGGATCGGCGTCCGGCTCGAACCAGCCGCGCCGCGCCTGTAGGTGGATGTGCTCGGCGAACGCCTCGGCCAGGCGGTCGGCGAGGGCCTTCACCATGATCGACCGGTAGTCGTCGTTCTGGGCCTCGTAGCGGGCCGCGAGCTCCTCGGCACCGTGCACGGCCACGGCGAACCCGCCCAGGTGGTCCCCGGCCGGGGCGATGTAGTCCGCCAGGCACCGGTTGGGCCGGCCGTCGGGCTTGGCCGTCTGCTGGCGCAGCATCGGCAGCCGAAGACCGTGCTCAAGCACGATGTCGTCGCCCTCGGAGTGGGCGGGCCAGTACGCGTAGGCGCCCTTGGCCTGGAAGCTCCCCTCGGCGATGATCTGGTCGAGCATGGTGTTGGCGTCGTCGAAGAGCTCGCGGGCCACCGGCTGGTCGAGGATGGCCGGATACTTGCCCTTCAGCTCCCAGGCCAGGAAGAGGAACTGCCAGTCGATCATCGCCCGGAGGGTCTCCAGGTCCGGCTCCACGACGCGGACGCCGGTGAAGGCGGGGACCGGCAGGTCCTCGAAGGAGACCTTCTCGGGGTTGGCGCGGGCCTGGTCGACGGTGAGCAGCGGGGTGCGCTGCTTGTTCGCGTACTGCTCGCGCAGCCGCTCCTGGTCGGCGCTGTTGCTCACGGCCAGCGCCTCGGCCCGGTCGGCGTCCAGCAGGTCGGAGACCACGCCGACGACGCGGGAGGCGTCGAGCACGTGGACCGTGGGGTTGTCGTAGGCGGGGGCGATGCGGACCGCGGTGTGCTGGCGCGACGTGGTGGCGCCGCCGACCAGCAGGGGCAGCTTCAGCCCGCGGCGCTGCATCTCGGCGGCGACGGTGACCATCTCGTCCAGCGACGGGGTGATCAGCCCGGAGAGCCCGATGACGTCGGCGCCCTCGGCGACCGCGGTGTCCAGGATGACCGAGGCGGGGACCATCACCCCCAGGTCGACGACCTCGTAGTTGTTGCAGCCGAGAACGACGCCCACGATGTTCTTGCCGATGTCGTGCACGTCGCCCTTGACGGTGGCGAGCACCACCTTGCCCTGGCCGCGGCCGGTGTCGACGCGCCCCTCCAGCCGCGCCTGCTCCTTCTCGGCCTCCATGTAGGGCTCCAGGTAGGCGACCGAGCGCTTCATCACCCGCGCGCTCTTGACCACCTGCGGCAGGAACATCTTCCCCGACCCGAACAGGTCGCCCACGACCTTCATCCCGTCCATGAGCGGCCCCTCGATCACCTCCAGGGGGCGCGCCTTCTGCTGCCGGGCCTCCTCGGTGTCGGCCTCGATGAAGTCGACGATGCCGTGCACGAGCGCGTACGACAGGCGCTCCTCCACCGGGGCGTCGCGCCAGGCCAGGTCCACGACACGGCGCGTGCCCGATCCGCTCACCGTCTCCGCGAAGGCGACGAGCCGGTCGGTGGCGTCGTCGCGCCGGTCGAAGATGACGTCCTCGACGAGTTCGAGCAGGTCGGCGGGGATGTCCTGGTAGACCGCGAGCTGCCCGGCGTTGACGATGCCCATGTCCAGCCCGGCGCGCACCGCGTGCAGCAGGAACGCCGAGTGCATCGCCTCGCGCACGACGTCGTTGCCGCGGAAGGAGAACGACAGGTTGGAGATGCCGCCGCTGGTCAGCGCCCCCGGGCAGCGCTCCTTGATGAGCGGCAGCGCCTCGATGAACGCCTTGGCGTAGCCGTTGTGCTCGCTGATGCCGGTGGCGACCGCGAGCACGTTGGGGTCGAACACGATGTCCTCGGGGGCGAACCCGGCCCGCTGGGTCAGCAGGTCGTAGGCGCGGGCGCAGATCGACACCTTGCGCTCGACGGTGTCGGCCTGGCCCTGCTCGTCGAAGGCCATCACCACCACGCCCGCGCCGTAGTCGCGGATGATCCGGGCCTGCTCCAGGAAGGCGTCCTCGCCCTCCTTGAGGCTGATCGAGTTGACGACGCCCTTGCCCTGCACGCACTTGAGCCCGGCCTCCAGCACGCTCCACCGCGAGCTGTCGATCATGACCGGGATGCGGGCGACCTCGGGCTCGGTCGCGATCAGGTTCAGGAAGGTGGTCATCGCCTGCACGCTGTCGAGCAGGTCGGCGTCCATGTTGACGTCGAGCAGGTTGGCGCCGCCGCGTACCTGCTCCAGCGCGACGTCGACGGCCGCCTGGTGGTCGCCGCCCTCGATCAGGCGGCGGAAGCGCGCCGAGCCGGTGACGTTGGTGCGCTCGCCGATCATGACGAAGCCGGTGTCCGGGCCGATCTCGAAGGGCTCCAGGCCGCTGAATCGGGTGCGGGCGGCCGGTGCCGGGATCTGGCGGGGCGGCTGGCCGGACACGGCGGCCGCGATCCGCTCGATGTGCGCCGGCGAGGTCCCGCAGCACCCGCCGACGACGTTGACCATCCCCGACCTGGCGAACTCGTCGAGCAGCGCCGCCGTCTCCTCGGGGGTCTCGTCGTAGCCGCCGAACGCGTTGGGCAGGCCCGCGTTGGGGTGGCAGGCGACGTAGGTGCCGGCCAGGCGCGACAGCTCGGCGACGTGCGGGCGCGCCTCCTTGGCGCCCAGCGCGCAGTTCACGCCGACCACGAGCGGCTCGGCGTGGCGGATCGCGCTCCAGAACGCCTCGACGGTCTGTCCCGACAGCGTGCGCCCGCTCAGGTCGACGATCGTCACCGAGATCCACAGCGGCAGGTGCGGGGCGACCTCGCGCGCGGCGGCGATCGCGGCCTTCGCGTTGAGCGTGTCGAAGATCGTCTCGATCAGCAGCAGGTCGACCCCGCCCTCGGCCAGCGCGCTGATCTGCTCGGCGTACGTGGCGCGGACCTCGTCGAACGACACCGCCCGGTAGGCGGGGTCCTCGACGCGCGGGGACAGCGACAGCGTGACGTTCAGCGGGCCGATCGAACCGGCCACGAAACGCCCGCCCGCCTCGTCGGCGGCCTGGCGCGCGAGCTGCGCGGCCCGCACGTTCATCTCCCGAACCAGGGACTCCGTCCCGTAGTCGGCCTGGCCGATGCTCGTGGCGGTGAAGGTGTTGGTGGTGGTGATGTCCGCGCCGGCCGCGAGGTACTGCCGATGGATGTCCAGGATGACGTCGGGACGCGTCAGGTTCAGCAGGTCGGGGTCGCCGGTCACGTCGCGCGGGTGGTCGAGGAACCGGTCGCCGCGGTAGTCGGCCGGGGTGAGCGAGGCTCCCTGCAGCATCGTGCCCCAGGCTCCGTCGAGCACCAGGATCCGCTGCCCCAGCAGCTCCCGTAGGGCTTCCACGCGGACCTTTGCCTCTCGCGCGCCGTTTCCGGGACGCGTATCACCGCCGGGTACGAGGTCGTGCCCGTCGTGCTTCAAAGATCCGTTCACCGGTCAGCCTCCCGTCGTGGGAGGCGCCCTTACCGGAAGATCCAGGCCGAGCGTGGCGGGCCTGAGCCCGTTGCAGCGCCTCTCGGCCTTGAGATCGAGAATACCGAGGGTTGGAACGAGACGCCAAACAACGGTCCACAATCCGGAAAGATCCTGTCCAAATACCGTCATGAGACCCTCCTCGCGCGAAGATCGCCGTTTTCCCCGTCCCGGGCTGAACCGCCCCGGTTCCACCGGACCCGGGGTACATCGGTTCGGCGCTCGCGGGGTCGCGCCGAGCGCCGGTCGGTCGTCGTCATCCGCCTCTCGGCGGGCCGTAGGGCACGGGCGGGCGCGGACGGTGGCGGCGCCGGTGGTAGGCCAGCACCACGACCACGGCCAGACCGAACGAGCCCACCCACATGGCGATGACGGTCATCGCGCGTAACGGTGTCGTCTCCCGTGCCGGGTTCTCCGCGCTCCGGGACGCCCCGGTCAGCCACGTCGACCGGGCGCCCTGGGCGCCGGGCAACGTGCTCCATCTCCGGCGCAGGTCCGCCTCGGTCGCGGTGCCGTAGGAGACGGTGGTGAAGTCGATGCCGCCGTAGAAGTAGGAGTAGCGGAAGCTACCGACGTCACGGGTCACCTTGAACTCGCCGTTCTTGTACGAGCGCACGTAGGCGTCGAAGACGTCGACCGGTTTCCACGCCTGGCGGGAGGTCCAGGGGCCGATGTCGCCGCTGTCGATCAGGGGCGTGAAGGTCGTGCTCGCCGTACGGCTGCGCTTGCGGTACCACTCGGCGGCCACGCGGCTGAGGTAGACGCGCCGCAGCGCCGCGTACTCGGGAGCGGTGTTGACCGCCTTCTCCACCCGGGACAGGATCATCTCGCGGAAGACCCGCTCCGACTGCCTGCTCTGCCGCTCGGACTGCCCCGCGCAACCCTCGGGGAGGGTCAGGCCGGGGTCGCGGCCCGCGAGATACTCGTTCTCCAGCTTGACCCGCAGCGGCGCGTCGAGGATGTACAGCTCGTCGCCGTGCTCGTGCACGGTGGCCGGGCCCGGCACGATCCACTGCCGGAACACCAGGCATGTGCCGTCGCTGGCCCTCCAGTACCGTCTACCGGTCGCGCTGTCCGGGTGGATGAGCCTGGCCACGGTCTTCTTCATCCGGAAGTCGGCCTCCAGCAGGATCCGGCCGGCGTCGGTCCTGCCCAGGTCCGCGTCGATGATCCGGTCGGGCTCGGAGGGGTTGAGGTTCACCGTGAACGTCGACGGCCGCAGCGCGAGCCAGACGAAGAAGGCGTCGGACGCCTGCCGGGTGACCCGCAGCGCGGTCGCCGGATCGGCGTCCGGGTCGCCGTCCCCCGCTTCCTTCGCGGTCTTCCTGGTGAAGCCGTACCGGACGCCGTCGGGACGGTCGGTGCCCGCGTCGGCGAGGTAGCGCAGCTCCAGGGAGGAGAAATCGATGCCGCCGTTCGGGTCGGCGGCGGCCCGGGCGAGGCCGGCGTCATCCGCGTCGCCGGTCGGCGGGGCGCCGAAGGCGTCGTCACGTGGCTGGAAGATCGACGGGACCGACCGCCGGCCCGCCGCGATCTCATCGGCCAGGGCGTCCGGGTCGGTGGCGAGCACGTCGGCCCGCGTCATGTTGGCCAGAGCCTCTCTCAACGCGGGCAGCAGATCACCGAAGGGGGAGGCGAAGGAATGGTAGACGGCGGCGTTCGTGCGGAGCAGGCGTGCCCTGCAGTCCGCGCTCCTCGGGCTGCACGGGGCGAGGTCGGTGTAGAGGGCCAGCAGTCGTTCCTCGTCGATGCCCCGCTGGGCGAGGCTCTTGAGGATGCGCTGCTCGGAGTGCTCGATCGCGGTCGCGATCCACTCGACCTGCCCCTTCTTGCCCTTGCGCGTCTTGTTGGCGTTGAACCGGGGCACCACGAGGAGCGCCTTGACCTCGGGCGGTAACCTCAGCGCCTTGAGCAGGGCGGGGTTCTCCCGGCGCAGCTCGTCGACCGTCCGGAGGAATCTCCGGTCGAACTCGTCGGTGACGCATCCGGTCACGTCGACGAATCCCACCGCGACGTTGAGGTAGGGGTTGAACGCGCCGTTGCGGTGGTCGCCGAGATCCGGTTCGACGTCACGGCCGAGATCCGGGTCGCGGTCCATGATGTCGCGGTAGGAGAAGCCGACCTGGGCGATGGGGTTGCTGTAAGGGATGTGCGCGGCCGGGGCGCCGGGCTGGGCGAGACGGGGCGGCACGTATCCGGGCGGACACGGATCGGCCGTCCGCGTCTTCGACGCCGCCGGCGCGGCGGGCCCCGTCACCCCGGTGAGCGAAATCGTCAAGAATGCGATCCCTGCCAGAAAACGTGTCCTCGCCAGGCGCATGATCGATATTTTACATAGGCATTCCCGGGGAGGCCAGGAGAGCCTCGGCGGCTCTTTTGTGGAAATTAACCCCATTAATCCGATAACGGGAGCGGCCTGCTCCGGATGTGACCCTTTCCCATCGGACCGTTCTCGTGCCACCCGCCGTCTTACGACGGGATCCTTCCGCGGGGGCGGCGACCTGCCTGCTGGGAGCAGGCATTGCGCAAAAAGCATGAAAGCACGAAGCGGAATCAACGGCGCCCCGTCGGGGGCTCCATGCCGAAGCGCCGCACGAAAGACGCGGCGCCGGGCAATCCCTGAAAGCGTGGAGACTTTTCTATGCGGCGATGAGTTGCTGACGCCTCTCCGTGCTGACCGCTCCGGCGGCGGTGATCCGCTGCTCGTAGACGACCGGGGGTAGCCCGTCGGCGGCGCTGTGGCGTCGTTGGATGTTGTAGAAATCGGCGATCCAGATGGCGCCTACGACCCCGTAGCCTCATACGCGGGCGCGACGCTCAGGATTCGCCGTCATTCTTCCGCACGCTGAAGGCCCGCACCCAGGACCCCGCCCAGAGCAACACGTCAAGGTTCCCGGCGCTGACAGCGGCGTCTCGGCGCCGCAGCAGGCGTCGGCGCATCCCCATCGACGAGTTGGTCACCGCGCCGGGCGGCAAGGGCCTCTTTGCGCCCATTGGCGTGATCACACGCTAAGTTCACTCCACCCGAACGTGATCTTCACTCACCACCAGGATGTACGGCGTGCACCCCCTCGTCATCGCCTTGGCCCTCGTCACCGCCGCTCCCACCACCGCCCACGCCCGAACGGCCGAACCCGACCCGGTGGCGGTCCTGCGCTCGCTGCTCGCCCGCGGCGCCGGCGCGACGACCGAGTTCTACGGTCAGTTCTCCACAGACCTGTCCAAGGAGGTGCAACTGAGCAACGGCAGGCGCACCTTCATCGGGAGCGGCATGGCAATGGGCGGAACCGGGTTGATCTGCCACCATTCCTCCATGCAGCTTGATCAGACCCTTGTCGACGCGGCCATCGCGCAAATGGATCGGCGATGGCCCCCCGGGGAGCACGGTGGTGCCGCGGCCGTCTTCTTGGAGGACGGGCGGATTCTCACCAGCGTCGGCCTGGACAACCTCAACGGCGGAGTGTCCCTGTGCCATGAGACCGGCGCCATCTGCCAGGCTTATACGCTCGACAAGAAGGTCACCGCCTCTGTGTGCGTATATCGGGACCCCGGACGTGGGCGCGTCCTCGTCCTTCCTCCGTGTGGCATCTGCCAGGAGCGTCTGGCCCTGTGGGGGCCTGATGTCCAGGTCGGTGTGCCCGACGACTCCAGCGTGACGGGATGGAGCGCTCGCACGCTTCGCGAGGTGAACCCGTTCTACTGGGGATCGCAGTTCACCGAGGACGGGACCTGGCCGGCCCCCGAGGTCCACTTCTCCTGACCGGCGCGCCCACGCCACCGCCGTGTGCGGCACGACCAGGGCCCACCTCGCCCGATCGCCGGCCGCCCGCCTGATCACCCCGTCACCCCTCACGGTTCTCAACCGATCATGTCTCGCGCTGGTCGTGAAGGCCGCTCCGTATGATGATCTCTGTATGTCTCCCCGTACGTCCGCCGCGCTGGCGGGCATGGCCCTGGCTGCCCTCGCCGTCCTGGCCGCCGGATGCGCCGATCCGGCCGCCGACCGGGTGCCGCCTGTCAGCGCGACCCGGCCCCCGGCGTCCTCGCCACCGCCGTCGCTCACCGCGGTCCCGCCGCCCTCGCCACTGCCGTCACTCACCGCGGTCCCGCCGCCCTCGCCACTGCCGTCACTCACCGCGGTCCCGCCGCCCTCGCCACTGCCGTCACTCACCGCGGTCCCGCCGCCCTCGCCACTGCCGTCACTCACCGCGGTCCCGCCGCCCTCGCCACTGCCGTCACTCACCGCGGTCCCGCCGCCCTCGCCACTGCCGTCACTCACCGCGGTCTCACCGCCCTCACCCATGCTGACCTCGGCTCCAGAGCACCCGTTCCCGATGGCGACCTCCTTGGCCGAGCCCATGGCGACCGGAGCACCCCTGACCGCGACGGGCCCGCCGCGGTTCTTCGTCTCCGCGCGCACCCCGCTCGCCCGCTTCCCCGGCAGGTCCAAGACCGCTGTCCTCACCCCGGTGCCGCCCGCCGTGCACAACGCCGAGACCGGGGCGTTCATCGCGAACATCCCGCTGCCGCCCGGCATCGAGAGTTCCTGGCACCTCGTGGACGCCGCCCCGGACAACCGCACGTTCGCCATCGCCGGCTGGACCGAGCCGACGAACTCCGGCATTCGCTTCTTCGTGGTACGCCTCGGTGAGGACGGGCGACCGGGGAAGCCGGTGGCCATCACGCAGACCGACCCCGACTACCTGGATCTTGTCCATGACCTCGCCCTCAGCCCCGACGGCACCCGGCTGGCCTACGCCACGCCGCTCATCGGCGGCGGCGCCAAGATCTCCGTGCTCGACGTCGCCACCGGCCGGCGCCTGGACTGGAAGACGTCGACGCACCCGGGGGTGAGTGGCCTGTCCTGGGCTCCGGACGGCCGCTCGCTCGCCTACGTGCTGGGGCACCGGTCCATCGCCCTGCTCGACCTCGCCCGCCTGGGCACCGACCCGGACGACGCCGTGTCCCGGATCGTCATGAACGCCACGGGCGCCCCGCCGTCCGCACTCGAGTCGGTCGCCCACACCCCTGACGGCAGCGCGCTGATCTACTCGTCCGGGCACACCGTCGAACGCGTCCCCCTGGCGGGCGGGCCCGCGCAGGTCCTGGCCCGGCCGGAATTGCCGCCCGGCGCCTCGCTGACCCTGCGCTTCAGCGTCGACGGGACCGGCGAGCACCTGCTGTACGTGCACAAGTGGCGCGCCTACCGGGCCGGCCTCACCGACGGCGCGATCACCTCGGTGCCGATCACGGTCGACGAGCATCCGGGGAAGGGCGGCTCGCTGCGAGCAGCCTGGTGACCACCGGCCAAAGCGGTCGCCCGGCTCCGCGAGCTCGGCGCGGTGCCGTATCGATCACCGATGACGTCCGCGCTCCGGGGGGCCGGTGGCGACGGAGCGGAATCCAACGAACCCGCCCCTGGCCTGCTGCGACGTGACGTTGTCACTCGGCCCCGTACCGCGTCCGGTCACAGCGGCCCGAGGGGTGCAAGGGTTGTGCGACCCCCACGCCTTTACGATGTAGATTCATTTCCTCGTCCGGATCTCATGGACGGCCGCTGCCGGTCGGCCGGCTGCCGAGGAATTTCTCGATCGCCTCGGCGAAGGTTTCCGGAGCGGTGACCCAGGGGTAGTGAGCCCCGGGCAGCACGATGCTGGTCCCGCGCGGGAAGATCCCGGCCAGCTCGGCCGCGTGCGCGGGCAACGGTCCTGGATCCCGCTCTCCCGCGATCACCAGGACCGGCGTGGTGACCTTCGCCAGGCTCGCCCGGGTCTTCTCGGCGGCGGGCAGGTCGGTGTGGAAGCGTTTCGCCGCCTCGGCCGAGCGTTCGGCGAACCGTGTGGCGTGCGCTTCTGCGGTCTCGTTCCAAGGACTGTAGAAGAACGGCTGCGCCCTCAGGCGCCGGCTCTCATCGCCCGCGTCCCACGCCTTGAGGTCCGGCAGCCTGCTCTCGTACCAGCTCTCATCGGCTCGGCGCTCGATCTGGGCGTACCACTGCTCATCGGTTATCTCGATCCCCACCGGGTGCACGCTCGGTGTGACCAGCACCAGGTGCCCTGTCCGTTCGGGATACCGGGCCGCGTAGAGCAACGCCAGCCCTCCGGCCGCCGAATGCCCGAGCAGGTCCATCCGCTCGAACCCCAGACGCACCCGCAGCGCCTCGACATCCGCGACCATGCGGTCCATCGCATACGTGTCCGGATCCAGTGGCGCCGCGGATTCGCCGGTTCCTCGATTGTCCAGCAGGAGGAGCCGGCGCCGAGCCGCCAGACCGCCGAGATCTCCCAGATATCGCGAGGACCGCCCCGGCCCGCCCGGCAGGCAGACCAGCGCCGGCCCTTCTCCGCGCTCATGACAGACGAGCAAGGTCCCGTCATATGACGTAAAACTGGCCATCCCTCCATCCTCGCATCGCAGCCCCCGAAAGCCGTCACGCCACGATCCCGATCTCCGGTCCAGAGCCAACCGGCGAGGACGGGTGGACAGCGGGGTTCTCGGGCCGTTGACTGGTCTACGTGGAGTTCCCGTTTCACCGGTGCGTGCCTGGCGCGGACGCCGGGTCTTACCGCTCCTCCACGGACGTTTACCGTCTCCCCGCGACTCTGGGCGACGCCGGCCGCGAGCGCGGCCAGATTGAGCGCGGCGTTGAGATCCCGCTCCAGGATCAGACCACACTCGGTGCAGACGTAGCCGCGTTCAGGCAGGGCGAGTTTGGCTTTCACCGCGCCGCATCCCGAACACGTCTTACTGGAGGGAAACCAGCGGTCGGCCACTACAAGCCGCCCGCCGCTCCACCCGGTCTTGTAGGACGGCTGCCGCCGTACCTCGGCCATACCGACATCCGCGACCGCGCGGGCAAGCGTGCGGTTGGCGAGCATCCCGGAGACGTTCAGGTCCTCGACCACCACCGTGCCGTACGTGCTCGCCAACCGGGTGGTCAGCTTGTGCAGACCGTCACGGTGCTGGTTGGCGACGCGCGCGTGTGCCTTGCCGAGCGCCGCCTTGGCTTTGGCCCACCGGGCGGAGGCCTCACGCCTGGCGCCGCCTGGTGTGCGTGGGCCGATACGGCGGGCGAGTTGCTTGTTCAGCCTGCGCAGCCGTTTGAGCGCTGAGCGGTGATGTTGGGAGTCGGCGATAACCTCTCCGGTGGACAGCACCGCGAGGTTTTTGACCCCGAGGTCGACGCCGACGACAGTGTCCGGTGTGGCCGGGGTGCGGTCGGTGCGGTCGATCTCGCAGGTGAACGCCACGAACCAGCGGCCCCCCTGATGGCGGACGGTGGCCGACAGGATGCGCCCGGCCCGGCGCTGGAGGTGGCGAGCGAGCTTACGGGTGGATTCGTGGGTGCGGAGGGTGCCCAGCCGGGGCAGCGTCACATGACGGCGATCGGCCTCCACCCGGATCGCACCGGTGGTGAACCGGCACGAGAGGACGGTGCGGTGCTTGGACTTGAAGCGGGGGAACCCGATCTTCTTGCCTGCCCGCGTACCCCTGCGGGAGGCGGCCCAGTTCTTCAACGCACGGGCAACGCCGTCCAGGCCGGTATCGTAGGCCTCTTTGGAGTTGTCGGCCCACCACGGGGCAGCGATGTCCTTGGCGGCGTTCCAGGCGCGTCGCAAGGAATACAGCGACCACGGCACTTCGGTCAGCGCCTCGTCGGCGATGCGGCACCGAGGCGCAGATCCGGACGGTCCTGACCGTCGGGCTGCCCGACGAGGTCCGCTCCCCCGCGAAGCTGATCGTTCACCGGCTGCGGAGCAAGATGCCCGCTCCCGCCGTTGTCCCGACGGTTCCGAGGCCGGTGACCCGCGCCGAGTGCGACGAGTGCGGGCGCCCGGTGACGTCCCCCGGCGTGTGCTCTCGGTGCGGCGGCACCGCACGGAGCGGGAGACCCGCCCCGACCGCGGACGTGAGACGCGGCGCAGCCCTCGCCCGCGGCCTGCTGAGAACCCGCCGCCCCATGGCGGCGTAGGGGGACGAAGCCGCCGGTCGTCCGGGGGGACCGTGCTCCGCTCAGGAGGCGAGGCTCAGGGGATGAGGAAGCGGCTGATCTGGTCGACGTGCGGGGCGCGCAGGAGTTCGTGGTGCTCACCTCGGATCTCGTGGACGGTCAGGTCGGAGACGGTCTGCCGCCATCCGGCCTCCTGGACGGCCCGCAGCTTGGGCGGGTGGAGCCCGCTGGTCAGCAGCGTCACCCGCCCGTGGAACCAGCCGGCGCGGTAGTCGGCCAGCCCGCGCAGGCTGTCGCGCCACAGCCGCAGCAGCCCCGGCCCGTACGCCTCGTGGTAGGCGGCCACCTGGGAGGGCGTCATGCCCAGGCCCGCGAAGAATCCCACCTGCGAGTCGAGCAGGGCCTGCCCGGCCTCGGCCGCCCCCAGCGGGGCCAGCCGGTCGATCAGCGCCTCCAGCTCCGCCAGCTCGCCCAGGAGGTCGGTCACGAACACCTCGGGCAGCACCGAGTCGATCAGCACCACGTGGTCGACGCGGTGGCCGAGCGCCTGGAGCCTCCTGGCCGTCTCGAAGGCCAGCACCCCGCCCGCCGACCAGCCCGCGAGCGTGTACGGACGCGCCAGGTCCAGCCCGGACCCGGCCAGCTCCCCCGCGTACGTGGCGGCCATGTCCGGCAGCGAACCGGCGCTCACCCCCGACTCCAGCGCCTGCAGCGCGTAGACGGGCCGGTGCGCGGCGAGCCTGGCCGCCAGCCCCGCGTAGCAGAGCGCGGAGCCGCCGAGGGGGTGGAAGCAGTAGAGCGGGTCGCCGGCGGGCGAGGACACGGCCAGCGGGGTGATCGCGGGAAGCCGGGCGGCGGGAGAGGCGTCGGCCTCCCGCTCGCCGGTGCGTCCCTCGGACCGTCCGCGAACGTCGCCGGAGGCGGACCCGGGACCGAAGCCGTGAGCGGGACCGAAGCCGTGAGCGGGACCGGAGCCGGAACCGTGACCCGGACCGCGGTCAGGGTCGCGGTCGTGAGCAGGGTCGTCGCCGGGGCCAGGGCCACGATCCTGTTCAGGGGCCCGGCCGGGATCCTGGCCGGGATCGGGGCGGTGCCCGGAGAGCCGGTCGGGAACGGCGGCCGACACGAGGGTGGCGAGGCCGCTGACGGTGGCGTTGGCGAGGAACTTGCGGAGCTTGACCTTCACGCCCAGCCGCTGCTCCACCCCGGCCATCAGCCGTACCGCGCCGAGCGAGTCGATGCCCCGGGCGAACAGGTCCTCGTCCGCGCCGACGTCGTCGGAGCCGATCCCGAGCAGTCCCGCGATGAGGTCGGCGATCTGCCCCTCGACGGCGGTGCGCGGCCGGGGCGGAACGGGCGCCTCCGCCGTGCTCCCCGCCGTGCTCCCCGCCGTGCTCCCCGACGGGTCCCGCGCGGTGGCGGCGCTCACCTCCGGCAGCGCGGATCGGTCCACCTTGCCGTTGCGGTTGAGCGGGATCGCGGGCAGCGGCACGAAGACCGAGGGCACCATGTACTCGGGCAGGCTCCGGGCCAGGCCCGCGCGCATCTCGGCCGCCGTGGCGGTACCGACGACGTAGGCGACGAGCCTGCGTCCGCCACCGGGTCTGGCGCCGGATCCCTCACCGAACCCGCCGCCGGGTCCGCCCTCCCGTACGGGTCCGGTTCCAGGTCCCGCGGATCCGGATCCCGTTCCAGGCCCGGAGTCGGCCCCTGGCCAGGGAACTGCGACGACCACCGACTGCTCGACCCCCGGCAGTTCGTCCAGGGCGGCCTCGACCTCTCCCGGTTCGACACGGAACCCCCTTATCTTCACCTGGTCGTCGATCCTGCCGAGGAACTCGAACTCCCCGTCGGCCCGGAGCCTGCCCAGGTCGCCCGTACGGTAGAGCCGTGAGCCCGGCGCGCCGAACGGGTCGGGCAGGAAGCGCTCGGCGGTCAGCGCGGGCCTGCCGTGGTAGCCGCGCACCACGCACTCGCCGCCGATGTACAGCTCGCCGGGCACCCCCATCGGGAGCGGCCGCATCGCGTCGTCCAGCACGTACATCGTGGTGCCGGGGATGGGCCTGCCGATGGGGACCAGCTCGCCGCCGATCGGGCCGGTCACGGTGTGCACGCAGTTGGCGACGGACGCCTCGGTCGGGCCGTACTCGTTGAGCAGCACCGGCGCCGGGTCCAGCGCCTGCCAGAACGCCAGCGCCCGGCTGGGGAAGGCGTCGGCGCCCACCACCAGGACCCCGGCCAGGCCCGCGGCCTGCTCGGCGGAGAGCTGCCCCGCCAGGACCTCCAGGTGTCCGGGGGTGAGCTTGACGAACCCGTACGGCCGCTCAGACAGGGCGGCGCCCAGCTCGTCCAGCGCGGTGTCCTCGGCCGCGACGTGCAGGCACTGGCCGACCACCAGCGGCGTGTAGACGTTGGGCACGACCATGTCGTAGGCGACGGAGGAGAACAGCGGGGCGCCCCCCACCCCGCCGACGGCGTAGGCGGCCACGCACCAGCGCAGGAAGTTCACCAGGCCCCGGTGCGGGACCATGACGCCCTTGGGCCTGCCCGTGGAGCCCGAGGTGTAGATGAGGTACGCCATGCTCTCCGGCGTGCCGGTCGTCCCGGGGTCGTCGGAGGGGTACCCGGCGGTCTCGGCCTCCAGGGCCGCCGCGTCGTCCAGGACCAGGCGGGCGCCGGAGTCGGCGACCATGGAGGCCAGCCGCTCGGCGGGCAGCCCGGGATCGAGCGGCAGGTAGGCGGCCCCGGCCTTCCACACGCCGAGGAAGGCGGCGACGAGCCAGTCGGAGCGTTCGAGGCGGACGGCGACGACGCTCTCGGTGCCCATGCCCCGGCCGCGCAGCCAGTGCGCGATCCGGTTGGCCCTGGCGTTCAGCTCCCGGTAGCTCAGCCGGACGGCGCCGAAGGTCAGCGCGAGGGCTTGGGGCGTGAGCCGGGCCTGCCGTTCGAAGAGCTCGTGGGCGCGGGCGTCGAGCGGGCCCAGCGGTTCCGGCCCCCGGCAGGCCGCGAGCAGCGCCTCGCGCCGGCCGGGCGGGAGGATCTCCAGGGTGGCGAGCGGCGCGTCGGGCGAGGCCGCGGCCTGGGCGAGCAGGTGGACGAAGGACTCGGCGAGCCGCCGCGCGGTGCCCGGCTCGAACAGGTCGGTGCGGTAGGTGAGGTGCCCCACCAGGCCCCCGTCCCCGTCCCCGGGCGTCAGGGACAGGGCGAGGTCGTACTTGGCGGCGGTGTCGGGGAACGCGAACGGCTCCACGGCCAGGTCCCCGAGCGCCGTGGCGCCTCCCAGGCCGGCGTGCATCTCGTACAGGACGCGGAACGGCGGGGTGCGGCCCTCGACCTGCATCGGGTACGGCAGGTGCTGGTGGGTGAGGGCGTCCAGGCAGTAGGCGCGGGTGCGGCGCAGCAGTTCGGTGAGGCTCGGGTCGCCCGACAGGTCGGCGCGCATCACGACGGTGTTGAAGAAGGCCCCGACCAGGTGCTCGGAGTGCGGCGTGGCGCGGTTGGCGACGGTGCTGCCGATCGCGACGTCGTCCTGGCCGCAGTGGCGCGACAGCAGGGCGGCGAACGCGGCGAGCCCGGCCATGTAGGGGGTGGCCCGGCAGCGCCGGGCGACGGCGCCGAGCGCGGCGGCCGTCGCCGCGGGGACGGTGAAGGTGACGACGGCGCCCCGCGCGGAGGTTTCGGAGACGGGTACGTGGTCGGCGGGCAGGTCGAGCACGGGGAGCCCGGCCAGGGCGGCCCGCCAGTGTCGCAGGGCGGGCGCGAGGTCGGCCGCCCGCTCGGCCGCCACGACCTCGTCGTAGGAGGCGGGCAGCGGGGGCAGCGGGTCCGGCAGGCCCTCGGCGCGGGCCCGGTAGAGGGCGTCGAGCTCGCGGAGGAACACGCCCATCGACCACTCGTCGAAGGCGATGTGGTGCACGGTGAGCACCAGGACGTGGTCGTCGCCGGCCAGGC
Organism: Streptosporangium sp. OZ121; assembly: GCF_051918885.1. Taxonomy (NCBI): domain Bacteria; kingdom Bacillati; phylum Actinomycetota; class Actinomycetes; order Streptosporangiales; family Streptosporangiaceae; genus Streptosporangium; species Streptosporangium sp. OZ121. The sequence goes on along the minus strand of NZ_JBPXMC010000014.1, from coordinate 116,234 downwards.
GGGCGAGGCGGGCGCGCAGCACCGGCCCCGCCGTCAGGTCGAACGGCCGCCGTGCCTCGGCGGCGGCCGTCTCGCGGACCGCCTCCTCCGACTCCGCGGGGCACACGGGCAGCTCGACGGGGGCCGGTGGCAGCACCGACGCCACCGGCAGCCCGCCTGCGCTCGCGTAGACGGTGCGCAGGACCTGGTGGCGGGCGACGAGGTCGCCGAGCGCCCCGGCGAGCGCCGGGACGTCCGGCGTGCCGCGCAGGCGCAGTGCCAGGCACACGTTGTACTCCGTGCCCGCCGGGTCGAGCTGGTGGCCGAGCCACATGCGTTCCTGGGCGTACGACAGCGGCGCCCCGGTCAGGGGCGTCTCAGGCGCTGCGACCGGCACCTTCCACCCCCAGTGGCGACAACGAGGGTGACGTCCCGGCCTCCAGCATCCCGACGACCACCTGGGCGAGCTCGCCCACCGTCGGGTAGGTGAACACGTCGGCGACCGGGACCTCGACGCCGTGCCGCGCCCGGATCCTGGCGACGATCTGGACGGCGACCAGCGAGTGCCCTCCGGCCTCGAAGAAGTCGTCGTCGGGGCCGACGTCGTCCAGGCCGAGCAGCAGCGCCCAGTCGTCGGCCAGGGCCCGCTGGACGGACTGGACGGAGGTGTGCGTGGGCGTGCTCATCGTGATCTCCTCGCCGCGCCCGCGGGCACGAGCTGGTCCTCCGCGCCCGGTACCGGGCGGGACGGGTCGTGGTCGACGTCGACGATCCGGTTGGTGCCGTCCACGTGGACGACCCGGGGCCGGTAGCCCGGCAGCTCGCCGCCCGAGTACTGGCCGTAGGAGATCAGGATCACCATGTCCCCCGGCGAGACCAGGTGGGCGGCGGCGCCGTTGATGCCGATCACCCCGCTGCCGCGCTCGCCGGTGATGACATACGTCTCCAGGCGGGCGCCGTTGGTGATGTCGACGATCGCCACCTGCTCGCCCTCCAGCAGGTCGGCGGCGTCCATCAGGTTCTCGTCGATCGTCACCGAGCCGACGTAGTGCAGGTCGGCGTGGGTGACCGTGGCTCGGTGGATCTTGGATTTGAACATCGTGCGCAGCATCTCGGACTTCCGTTCACGCATGGGGGACCGGTGACAGTGCCGAGAGCGGCGCGTGCGGTTCGCGCACCGCCGCTCCCAGCAGATGCAGCCATGCATCCACCAGGCCCTCGACGGTGGGTCCGTCGAACAGGCCGGTGTTGTAGGCGACCTCGCCGATGATCGAGTCCGGGGTCTCCGCGACCGAGCAGACGAGGTCGGCGACCGTGGTACGCGTCGCCAGGTCGATGGGGGTCACCGTCAGCTGGGGCAGGCGCACGCTCTCGGCGCCGGTGAGCGCGCTGAGCGGGACGCCGTTGAAGATGACGTCGAAGAACGGGGTGCGGCCGGGGCGGCGCGGCGGGCGCAGCGCCTGGACCAGCCGCTCGAACGGGACGTCCTGGTGGGCGTAGGCGCCGTGGACGACCTCGCGGACACGCTCCAGCAGCTCGGCGAAGGTCGGGTCGCCGCCGCAGGGGGTGCGCAGCACCAGCGTGTTGGCGAAGAAGCCGATCATCTGCTCGGTCTCCGGGCGGGTGCGGCCGGGCACCGGGGAGCCCACCGCGACGTCGCCGCCGCAGGCCTGGGAGAGCGTGGCCTGGAACGCGCCGAGCAGGGCGGCGAAGAGCGTCGTGCCCGCCTCCCGGCTGAGCCCGCGCAGCTCCTCGGTGACCCGTTCCTCGATCATGAAGGAGGTCCTGGCGCCCGCGTAGGTCTGCACGGGCGGCCGGGGCCGGTCTATGGGCAGCTCCGCCGGGACGAGCCCGGCCAGCCGGCCGCGCCAGTAGTCGAGCTGCTCGCCGTCGGCGGCCTGGCCGCGCTGCCAGGCGGCGTAGTCGGCGTACTGGGCGGCCGGCTCGGGCAGCACGGCGGGCCGGCCGGACAGCGCGGCCTCGTACAGGGTGGCCAGTTCCTGCCAGAACAGCTGCTCGGAGCCCGCGTCGTAGCCGATGTGGTGGACGACCATGGAGAAGACGTGCTCGTAGTCGTCCAGCCTGGTCAGCCTGGCCCGCACCGGCGCGGCGGCGGCGAGGTCGAACGGCTCGTCCCAGTCGGCCTGCAGGGCGTCGGAGGCGGCGCTCTCACGGGCGATGCGGGTCTCGCCGGGCGCGCTGCCCACCGCCAGCCGGGGTCCCCTGGCGTCGATGCGCACCTCGGGGATCCCCTCGGGGCTCTCGACGTAGCGGGTGCGCAGGATCTCGTGCCGTGCGACCAGCTCGTCGAACGCCTGGCGGAACGCCGCCACGTCGAGGCGGCCGTGCAGGCGGCAGGCGGTCGGCACGTTGTACGCGGTCGAGCCGGGCGCCAGCCGGTGCAGGAACCACAGGCGTTCCTGGCCGTAGGAGAGCGGCAGCGGCCCCTCGCGGGAGGCGCGCGGCAGCGGCGGGAGCTGCTCGGCGCGGGTCTCGGCCACCTCCTCGGCCAGCTCCTCCAGCGACTCCGCGGAGAACAGCAGGTAGAGCGGGAAGTCGATGCGCAGGTCGTCCTGGATGCGGAACATGACCTGGGTGGCGAGCAGCGAGTTGCCGCCCAGCTCGAAGAAGTTGTCGTCCAGGCACACCCGGTCCAGGTCCAGGACGTCGGCCCAGATCGCGGCGAGCGTCTTCTGCACGGGAGTGACCGGGGGCCTGCCCTCGGGCCGCTCGGCGGGCGCGACGATCTCCGGCAGCGCGGCCCGGTCGACCTTGCCGCTGGTGGTCAGCGGCATCTCGGCGATCACCGCGATCTGCGCGGGGATGAGGTACGGGGGGAGCCGGTCGGCGAGGTGAGTCCGCAGCTCCGCCGGGTCGGGGACGGTGCCGGGAACGGTGTCGGAGGCGACGACGTAGGCGAGCAGCCGCTCCCCGGTGACCGTGACGGCGGACCGCCGGACGGCCGGGTGGGCGTCCAGGGTGGCCTCGATCTCGCCCAGCTCGACCCGGACGCCGCGGATCTTGACCTGGTGGTCGGTGCGGCCGAGGAAGTCCAGGGCCCCGTCGGGGCGGCGCCGCCCCAGGTCCCCGGTGCGGTACAGCCGCGATCCCGGCGGGCCGTACGGGTCGGGCACGAAGCGCTCGGCGGTCAGCGCGGGCCTGCGGTGGTAGCCGCGCGCCAGGCCGATCCCGCCGATGAACAGCTCCCCCGCCTCGCCGTCGGGTACGGGCTCCCCGGCCTCGTCCAGCACGTGCACGGTGTTGCCGGTGAAGGGCGCCCCGATGGAGACGACCGGGCCGGCGTACGGGTCGTGCGGGTCGTAGGTGTACAGGGTGGAGTCGATCGACACCTCGGTGGCGCCCCACTGGTTGTGCAGGCGGCACCCGTACAGGCCGATCTGCTCGTGGAAGGCGAGGGCCAGGGGCGCGGTCAGCGCCTCCCCGCTGGAGACCACGTGGCGCAGGTGCGGCAGCGGCGGCAGCCCGGCCCTGCGGTGCGCCTCCAGGAACAGGGAGAGCATGCTGGGCACGAACTGCACCACCGCGGCGCCGAAGCGGAGGGTGGCCTCCAGCAGCGCGACCGGGTCCCGGTGCTCGCCCGGCGGCAGGATCGCCACCACACCGCCGGCCGACAGCGGCCAGAACACCTCCACGGCCGAGTCGTCGAAGCTCAGCGTCGTCTTGTGCAGCACGGTCTCGCCGGGTTCGAGGCGGTGCTCGGCCTGCATCCACCGCATCCGGTTGACCCAGCCCCCGTGGGTGCTGGCCACCCCCTTGGGCGTGCCCGTCGAGCCGGAGGTGTAGTAGAGGGAGACCAGGTGGTCCGGGCGCGTCCCGGCGCCGGGGGGCGTCACCGGCCGGCCGTCGATCAGCTCGCTGTCGCGGTCGAGCAGCACGACGCGGGTGATGTCGCCGGGCAGCAGGTGGGCGAGCGCCTGCTCCCCCACCGCGAACGGCACCGCGCCCTCGGCGAGCATGAGCCGCACCCGGGCGGGCGGCGCGTCGGGGTCCACCGGCAGGTAGGCGCCACCGGCCTTGAGGATCCCGTGCAGCGCGATGACCAGGTCCAGTCCCCGGTGCACGCACACCGCCACGGGGGTGTCGGCGACCACTCCCAGGTCGCGCAGGTGGTGGGCGAGCTGGTTGGCGCGCCGCTCCAGCTGGCGGTAGGTGAGGGTGTTGCCGTCGGCGTCGATGACGGCCACGGCGTGCGGGGTCCGCTCCACCTGGGCTTCGACCAGCTCGTGCAATCCGGCCACGACTTCTCCTATCGGTTCGCCGACGCCAGCAGCGCGACGCGGTCGATCTTCTTGGTGGGAGTCAGCGGGAAGGCGCCGCGCACGTCGATCCTGGCGGGGATCATGTACGAGGGCAGGTGGGCGGCCAGGTGCTTGCGCAGCGCCCGGGGGGTGACGCCTCCCTGGGCGAACAGCAGCAGGCCGCCGTCAGCACCGTCCACACCGTCCACGACGTGCGCGGCGGCCAGCTCGACCAGCGGGTGCTCCTGCGCCACGGACTCGATCTCGCCCAGCTCGATCCGGTAGCCGCGCAGCTGCACCTGGCGGTCGCGGCGCCCGTCGAACCTCAGTTGCCCGTCGGTGCGCAGCCGCCCCAGGTCGCCGGTCCGGTAGAGCCTGCCGTGCTCGGGGTGGTCGACGAACCGCTCGGCGGTCAGCTCGGGGGCTCCGCCGTAGCCGAGGGCCACGCCGCGCCCGCCGACGTGGATCTCGCCCTGCTCACCGTCCGCCACCCGCTCGCCGTCGTCGCCGAGCACGAGGACGCGGTAGCCGGACAGCGGCCTGCCCACCGGCAGCGGGTCGGGCTCCCCGGCGTCCACGAGCCCGGCGGTGCACCACACGGTGACCTCGGTGGGGCCGTAGAAGTTCCAGACGCGCCCGGCGTGCCGGGCCAGCTCGGCGGCGAGCCGCGCGGTCAGCACCTCGCCGCCGCAGACGGCCTGCAGCGCCTCGCGCCCCGGGGTCAGGTGCGGCAGCAGCGCGTGCCAGGCGGTGGGGGTGGCGTGCACGACGGTGACGCCGTGCTGCTCCAGCCAGCCCACCAGTCGCCCGGGGTCGGCCTGCAGCGCCTCGGAGGTCACCAGGGTCGCGCCACCGTGGCAGAGCGGGACGAACATCTCCAGCAGCGAGATGTCGAAGGAGAAGGTCTGGTTCGCGGCGTACCGGTCGGCGGGGCCGGGGGCGAGCAGCTCGGCGACGGCCCGCACGCAGTTGTGCAGCGAGGCGTGCGAGACCCGCACCGCCTTCGGCCGCCCGGTGGAGCCGGAGGTGAACATCACGTACGCGCACTGCTCGGGACGGACGTCACCGGCCGGCAGCCGGTACGCGCCGTCTCGCGGCTCGGGCTCGCCACCGTCCAGCGGCTCGGGCGCCTTCACGCCGCCCGGCGCCCCCTCAAGTCCCGGCCGTGGTTCCCGCGGCTCCCGCGCGTCCCCGGTTCCCGGTTCACGAGCGCCCTCCGCGGGGGGCAGGCGGTCGAGGAGCAGGCTCATGCCCGCCTGCTCCTGCTGGAAGCGGAGCCGCTCGGGTGGCAGGGCGAGGTCGAGGGGCAGGAAGACCGCGCCGGCCTGCCACAGGCCCAGGATCGCGGCCACGTGGTCGGCGGAGCGGGGCAGCGCGACGCCGACCACGTCTCCCGGGCGCACGCCCCGGTCCCGCAGGGCGCGGGCCACCTCTCCGGCGCGGGCGGCGAGCCGCCCGTAGGTGATCTCGGAGCCCGGGTCGAGCGCCGCGAGCGCGTCAGGCGTACGTTCCACCTGGCGGGCCACCTCGTGCAGGACGGTGCTCACACCGTCGTCCCCCGTTCGTGCCTCCTCGTAGGGGACGGCGTCCACGCCGCCGTCTCCCGATCGAGCCGTCTCGACGGTGCTCATGCGGTCACCTCCTGGGGAACGGCGGTCACCGGACCGGCCGGGGACAGCGGAGGAAGCGGTGGAAGCGGGGTGGACCAGTCCCGGGACCAGGGGAGCAGCGGGATGGACGTCACCGCCCCCGGCGGGTTGAGCGCGGCCCAGTCGGGGTCGTGGCCGAGCTCGTACAGGCGGATCAGCACGCCGGGCAGGTCGCTCGCGGCGGCGCAGCGCACCACGCGGGCCCGCCTGCCGCCCGCGACGCCGCGCAGCCGGGGGCCGAGTCCCACGGCGCCGATCTCCACGAAGGTGCGCACGCCCCGGTCCAGCGCGCCGGCGAGCGCGTCGCCGAGCAGGCTCGGCCCGGCCAGGTGGCGCGCCCAGTACCCGGCGCCCTGCGCGCGGCCGTCGATCGGCCCGCCGGTGAGCGTCGACAGCGACACCGTCTCCCCGACGTTGGCGGGCAGCCCTTCCAGGGCCTCCTCCAGCTCGGCGGCGAGCGGCCCTGCCAGCCCGCTGTGGTCGGCGGTGGCGGGCCCGAGGTCGCCGCAGAGCACGTCCCCCGCCGAGAGGGTGGCGGCCAGCGCGGCCAGCGCGGCCCGGGGGCCGACGATGACGCAGGTCTGCGGGTCCTCCACCGCGGCCACCGCGAGCGCGGGGCCGACGCGGGCGCACAGGGCCTCCGCCAGCCTGCGCGCCAGCCGGACCCGCAGGGCGTGCACGGGCGGCAGCCCGGCCAGCAGCCTGGCGCGGTGCCTGGCCACGGCGCCGGCGGCGGCGGGCGCCAGCACACCGCTGTGGCGGGCGGCGGCGACCTCCCCCGCGCCGTGGCCGATCACCAGGTCGGGGCGGATGCCCGCCCGGCGCAACTCGTCGGCGAGCCCGGCGGACCCACCGGGCACGCCGGGCACGCCGGCGTGCGGCTCGTCGGCGTACGACCCACCGGCGTACGGCTCGTCGGCGAAGACGAAGGCCAGGCCGCCCGGGGCGACGCCGCCGGGTGTCGCGGCGGCCAGGTCGGTCAGCGCCCTGTCGAGCTCGCGGTCCAGCTCGGCGGCGCCGGCGCCGGTCACCCCGACCCGGTGGGCGTGGTGGTCGCGCCGGTTCCCCGCCGTGTGGCAGGCCGCCGCCAGGTCCAGCCCCGGGTCCCGCAGGGCGGCCCGCCAGCGCACGACCAGCTCCCGCAGCGCGGTGTGGGTGTGCGCCGACAGCGGCAGGTAGTGGCGCCTGCCCGAGGAGGCCACGGGAGCCGTCTCCCCGGTCCCCTGGGAGGAGGAGATCTCGGTGGGAGCCGAAGGCTCCGCGGGCCTGTTCGGATACGACCACATCTCGTCGGGGGGCAGTCCCTCGCAGTCCTCCCAGACCTGCCGCCGGGGACGGGTGCGGGCCCGGGGGCGCGCCTGTCCCGAGACCTCGCCCGCACGTCCCGTCGCGACCGGAGCGGCGACCGGGAACGAGGCCGGGGGCGGGGACGGGGCCGGGGACGGGGCCGGGGCCGGGGGCGCCTCCAGGATCAGGTGGGCGTTGGTGCCGCCGAAGCCGAAGGAGCTGACCCCGGCCAGGCGCCCGGTCCAGGGTTCGAGGCGCTCCTGCACGCGCAGGCCGCCACCGGACCAGTCGAAGTCCTCGGCGGGCCTCGCGGCGTGCAGGCTGGCCGGGAGCGTGCCGTGGAAGAGCGCCAGGGCCAGCTTGGCCAGGCCCGCCGCGCCCGCCGCGGCCTCCAGGTGGCCCACGTTGCTCTTGACCGAGCCGATCCGCAGCGGGGTACGGCGACCGGCGGTGGTGCCCATCACCTCCGACAGGGCGCGCAGCTCCATCAGGTCGCCCAGCCGGGTGCCGGAGCCGTGCGCCTCGACGTAGCCGACGTCGCCGGGGTCGACCCCGGCCGCGTGGCACGCCGCGCGCAGCAGCCGTGCCTGCGCGGGGGCGCTCGGCGACATCAGCCCGTTGGTACGCCCGTCGCTGTTGACCGCGCCGCCACGGATGAGGGCGTAGATCCGGTCCCCGGCGGCGAGCGCGTCGCCCAGGCGCCTGAGCGTCACCACGACGGCCCCCTCGGAACGGCCCATGCCGTCGGCGCCGGCCCCGAAGGACTTGCAGCGGCCGTCGGGAGCGAGCACCCCGGCCGTGCGGAAGCACAGGCCGATGTCGGGCGAGAGGATCGCGTTGACCCCGCCGGCGAGGGCGGTGTCGCACTGGCCCGTCTGCAGGGCCGTCACCGCCTGGTGCACGGCGACCAGCGACGACGAGCAGGCGGTGTCGACCGACATCGAGGGACCGTGCAGGTCGAAGACGTAGGAGATGCGGTTGGCGGCCACGCTGTGCGCCACGCCGGTCGGGGTGTAGAGACCGGGCTCTGCCGTCCCGGAGAAGCTGCGGACCAGGAAGTCCCCGCTGCTGATGCCGGCGAACACGCCGGTCCGGGTCCCGGCCAGGCCGGCCGGGCCGTCCAGGCGCAGCCCGGCGTCCTGCAGGGACTCGTGGGCGACCTCCAGCAGCATCCGCTGCTGCGGGTCCATCGCCTCGGCCTCGCGAGCGTTGACCGTGAAGAACGCCGGGTCGAACGCCTCCACGTCCGGCAGGAACCCGCCCTCGCCCACCCCCGGCTCGCGCCAGCCCGGGTGCCGCGCGGCCCGCTCCCCCGGTACCGCGCCGACCGCGTCGGCGCCGTCCGCGAGCAGCCTCCAGAGGCCGCCGGGGCCGTCCGCGCCCGGAAGGCGGCAGCCGATGCCGACGATCGCCACCGGTTCGGGGGAGTACCCGGCGACCTCCCGCCCGGACCGCCGCGCCGACGACGCCGACGGCGCCGACGGCGCCGACGCGGTCAGGTACGCGGCCAGCGCGCGGGGGGTGGGGTGGTCGTAGAAGACGGTCGTGGGCAGCGGGACGCCCAGCCGGGCCTCCAGCTCGGCCGCGAGCGCGACCGCGTCGGCCGATCCGACGCCGCAGTCGATGAACAGCCGGTCGGCGTCGACGCCGGCCAGGCCGGTGCGCTCGGCGACCAGGGAGACCAGCAGGTCCTGGATGTTCATCGCAGGGCCGCCACCGGGCCGGCACCCGCGAGCGCGGGCGAGGTCCATCCGGCCAGCACGGTGAACTCGCCGTCCAGCAGCATCGCGCGGCACTCGCGGCGCCGGATCTTGCCGCTGGTGGTCTTGGGGACGCTGCGCGGCTCGACCAGGAACACCCCGTCGAGCATCACGTCGTGCTCCCTGGCCACGGCGAGGCGGATCTCGGTGATCAGCTCGTCGAGGTTCCCGGCGTTCCCCGCCGTGACCTCGGCGACCACCACGGCGGCCTCGGCCTGCGGCACGTCGCCGGTGGGCTCGGTGGCGAACGCGGCGCCGCAGCCGCCCCGCACGGCGGGGCTGACCTGCTCGACGGTGTACTCGACGTCCTGCGGATAGTGGTTGACCCCGTTGATGACGATCAGGTCCTTGTGCCGGCCGACGATCACCACGTCGCCGCCGTCCAGCACGCCGAGGTCTCCCGTACGCAGGAAGCTCTCCGGCCGTCCCGGCAGGCGGGCGTGGAAGGTATCGGCGGTGGCGTCGGGGCGTCGCCAGTAGCCGTCCGCCACCGAGGGCCCGGACACCCAGACCTCGCCCACCTCGCCGGGCGGGCAGGGCAGGCCGGTGGCGGGGTCGGCGATCTCGACGGTCATGTCCTCCAGCGGGGTGCCGCAGCGGACGTAGGGGCGCTCCCCCACCTGGACGCCGGGGTCGGCGACGTCCAGCCGCCCGGTGGAGACCACCAGGGTGGCCTCGGCCATTCCGTATCCGGCGCGCAGGGCCGAGGCGTCGAACCCGGCGGGCGCGAACCGCTCGGCGAAGCGCCGCAGGGTGGCCGACCTGAGCGGCTCGGCGCCGTTGATGGCCACCCGCCAGCCGCTCAGGTCCAGGGTGGCGAGCTCGGCGTCGGTGACCTTGCGGGCGCACAGCTCGTAGGCGAAGTTGGGCGCGTAGGAGAGGTGCCCGCGGTACTCGGAGATGGCCCGCAGCCAGCCGACCGGCTGTGCCGCGAACGCCTGCGGGGACATCTTGACCACGTGGGCGCCCCACAGCAGCGGCGACACCAGCGAGCCGATGATCCCCATGTCGTGGTAGAGCGGCAGCCAGGAGACCGTGGTGGTCTCGTGGGTGGCGCCGACGGCCGCGGCCACCGCGCGGGCGTTGTGGGTCAGGCCGCCGTGGGTCACCATGACGCCCTTGGGGTTGCCGGTGGAGCCCGAGGTGTACTGCAGGAACGCCAGGTCCCCCGGGGCGGGCAGCGACCAGTGGTCGGCGGCGTCGCCGGAGAGCAGGTCGGCGAGGTGCAGCCAGCCGCGGAACCCGGGCAGGGCCTCCAGCGCGCCGGCGTCGGGGAGCGGCTCGGGGGCGACGGCGTAGGCGGCGCCGGAGTCGCGGGCGATGGAGGCGATCTTCGACCAGGCCGACCTGAAGTGCGCGATGGAGGGCATGTAGACGGGCACGGGCACGGCTCCGGCGAGCATGCAGCCGTAGAAGACGGGCGCGTACTCGATGGAGGAGGGGCAGACCAGGAGCACGCGCTCGCCGCACGCGCCGGCCTCGGTGAGGCGGGTGGCGACCTGGCGGGCGCGCAGGGCCAGCTCGGCGAAGGTCCACCCGGTGCGCTCGCCGCCCCTGCCCAGGAAGGTCAGGGCCGGTCGCTCGCCGTGCTCGTCGGCGGTGCCCAGCAGGGACGCCAGCACCGAATCATGAGATGTCATGCCATTCCTCCGATGTGGTCGTTGAGAAGCTCGTCCAGCAGGGCGTCCACCTGGGCGTCGGACAGGGCGTCCAGCCGCGCCGCCATCGGGTCGCGGGCGTCCGCCACGGGGTCGCCGCCGGCCGGCCGCTCCCCCAGGTGAGCGCTCACCCGCCCGGCCAGCTCGGCGACGGTCGGGCCGTCGAGGAACGCGGGGGTCGGCAGCCGCACCCCGAGCCGGGCCTCCAGGAGGTTGCGCAGCTCGACGGCCATCAGGGAGTCGAGGCCGAGGCGGGTCAGCGACACCTCCGGGTCGATCGCGGCCGGGGAGGTACGCAGCACGCCCGCCACCCACCCGGTGAGCGCCCTCTCCAGCTCCTCGGGGGTCGCGACGCTCAGCGGGCCGGTCGCGGCGTGGCCGCCCGCGAGCCCGGCGAAGATCGACCAGCGCTCCTGCCCCGGGTTGTGCGCGAACCAGGCGGGCGCGTCCAGGGGGACGACCGCGACCTGGGCCGGCGACTCCGCCAGCAGGCCCGCCAGGATCCGCAGCCCCGACGCGGGGTCGATGGAGCCCATGCCCTTCTCCGCGAGGCGGCCCGCCCGGTCGGGCCGGGCGGCGAGCCCGATCTCCGACCAGACGCCCCAGTCGACGCTGGTGGCGGGCAGGCCCTGCCCCCTGCGCCAGTGCGCGAAGCCGTCCAGGAAGGCGTTGGCCGCCGCGTAGCCGGCCTGGCCGCCGGAGCCCAGCAGCCCGGCCGCCGAGGAGAACAGCACGAACAGCTCCAGCGGGTCGCCGCAGGTGAGCCGGTGCAGGTTGCGGGTGCCGTCCACCTTGGGGCGCAGCACCTCGCGTACCTCGTCGAAGTCCGTGGCGGCGATCGTGCGGTCGCGCAGCACCCCGGCGGCGTGCAGGACGCCGCGCAGGGGCGGCGCCTGGGCGCGGAGGCCGTCGAGGGCGCTCTCCAGCGCGTCCGCGTCGGCGACGTCGGCGGCGAGCACCGTGACCCGCACGCCCTCCTCGCGCAGCGCGGCGATCCGCTCCCGCGCGTCCGGGCCCGGCTCGCTCCTGCCCATCAGGGCGAGGTGCCTGGCGCCCTGCCGGACGAGGCCCTCGGCCGCGGCCAGGCCGAGACCGCTCAGACCGCCGGTGACCAGGTAGGTGCCGTCGGCGCGCAGCCGGGGCCCGTCGAAGGTGAGGACCACCTTGCCGATGTGCCTGGCCGACGCCATGTGGCGGAACGCCGCCTCGGCCTCGGCCGCGGGGAAGGCCGTCACCGGCAGCGGGCCGAGCGTGCCGTCCGCGACCGCGTCCACCACCTCGCGCAGCATCGCCCCGGCCAGTTCCGGGCGCCGCCCGGCCAGCGAGAACGCCTCCACGGCGTGGAAGGACAGGCTCTTGGCGAACGGCGCGAGCGGCAGCGGCCTGTTCTCCGCGATGTCGCGCTTGCCGAGTTCCACGAACCGGCCGAAGGGCGCCAGGACGCGCAGGCCCTCGTCGACGGCCTCCCCGGCCAGGCAGTTGACCACCATGTCGACGCCCGCGCCGCCGGTGACCTCCATGACCTGGTCGGCGAAGTCCAGCGAGCGCGAGTCGAAGACGTGCTCGACACCCTGCTCCCGCAGCCAGGCCCGCTTGCCGGGCGAGCCCGCGGTGGCGATGACCTCCGCGCCCGCGCGCCGGGCCAGCCGCACCGCCGCCTGGCCGACGCCGCCTGCCGCGGCGTGGACCAGCACCCGGTCCCCCGCCTCCAGGCGGGCCAGCCGCTCCATGCCGTAGACCACGGTGACGTACGCCGCGGGCAGCGTCGCCGCCTCGGTGAAGCCGAGGTCGGCGGGGATGGGCACGGCGAGGCGGGCGTCCACGGTGACGTGCGAGGCCATCGCGCCGATCTCTGCGACCAGGGTCGCCACCCGGTCGCCCGGGGCCAGGCCGGTGACGCCGTCGCCGACGGCGGTCACCTCGCCGGCGCACTCCAGGCCGTAGCCGAGGGGCTCGGGCTGCTCGCCCAGCATGCCGATCCCGCGCAGCACGTCGTTGAAGTTGAGCCCGGCGGCGTGCACCCGGATCCGCACTTTGCCCGCTCCGGGCGCGCCGGGAACGCCTCCGGCGGACACCTCTCCGGCGAGGGACGCTCCGAAGGAAACCCCTCCGAGGGGCTCCCCCACCGGATCCCGCCCGGCCAGGTCCTTGCCTGCCAGGGGCTCCTCGACCAGGGAAAGGGTGGCGAGGTCCTTCTGGACGCGCTGGAGGAGCCGGTGCGGGCCGCGCGGCCCGGCCGGTCGCGGGGTGAGGCGCGGCGCGAACGCCCTGCCGCCCCGCAGGGCGACCTCGTTCTCGCCCCCCAGGTGCCAGGTCGGCGGCCCGTCCACGGCACCGGGGGCGTCCTGGCCCGGCGCGGACGGCTCGCCCGGGGCCGGGGTCCGCGCGGGCGGCTCGTGCCCGGCCGGGGTCCAGGTGGACGGGTCGTGCCCGGCGTCCAGGTCGATCAGGGCGCAGCGCAGCTCGGGGTGCTCGTGCCTGACCGTGCGGGCCATCCCCCACACGGCGGCGGCGTCGGGGTCGACCGGGTCGCCGGGCTCCACCGGCTGGGCGTTCCTGGTCACCACCCACAGCCGCTCCGGCTCCGGCGCGGCGGCCAGTTCCTGGACCAGCTCCAGCAGCGACCGCAGCGCCTCCTCCGCGGGCCGTCCCGGCTCGACCCGGTGGACCACGCCGTCGAACGGCTCGCCGATGCCGGGCTCCACCGGCACCCAGCGCGTGGCGTACGTCCAGCCGCCGGCCCCGGCCTCGCGCTCGATCGCCCGCAGCCGCACCCCGCGCAGCGCCAGGACGACCCGGCCGTCCTCGTCGCAGGCGTCGACACCGAGCAGCACGTCCGCCCCGCCCTCGGATCCGCCGCTCGCGCCCCCTCGTGTGCCCGTACCCGCTCCCGTGACCCTGGCGTGCGCCCAGCGGGCCGTGCCGAGCTCGCCCAGCACCGACACCCGGGCCACCGCGCGGGGCAGCAGCAGGCCGTCCCCGCCGCCGAGGGCGGGCGCCGCCGCCTGCAGGCAGGCGTCGATCAGCGCCATGTCCAGGCGGTACGGCCCGGCTGTGTCGGAGGGCGCGGCGCAGGAGGGTACGGCGCGCAGGCGGGCGAGGGACTCGCCGGGGGCGGCGAAGACCTCCTCGACCCGCTGGAAGGCGGGCCCGTACCCCATGCCCCTGGCGTCGAAGCCCGCGTAGAGCTCGTCCGCGCCGACCCGGGTGGCGCAGCGGGACCTGATCAGCGGGAGGTCCAGGTCGGCCGCGGGCTCCGGTGTCGTGCAGCAGGCCGAGGCGTGCACGCGCCCCTCCGCCACGAGGTCGATCGCGTCGCCGTCGAGGACGGCGCCCAGGCGGCGCGGGGCGTCCAGCACCAGCGGGGCGTGGAACTCCACCCCGGCCAGCGCGTCCGAGTGCTCCAGGGCGGCCGCCACGTACCCGGCGCCGGGAAAGAGCGGCCGGCCCTCGACCCGGTGGTCGCCCAGGGGGCCGTCCGCGGTCAGCTCCACCTCGCGCAGCCGGGCGAGGGAGCCGGCGAAGGCGGCGGCGTCCTCCTTGTGCACGGACGGCAGCAGCAGGGCGCCGACGTCGCGCAATCCGGACAGCAGGGTGGGATGCGGGCTGAGCTCGACGAACGTGTCGTGTCCCGCGGCCAGCAGCTGCCGGATCACCGGCCAGAACAGGACGGGCTCGCGCAGGTTGCGGCACCAGTAGGCGGCGTCGGGCGTCGTGCCGGGGCAGCCGGTGACGGTCGACCAGAGCGGGATCGTGGCGGGGACCGGCGCCAGGGCGGCCAGCGCCTCGCGCAGCTCGGGCAGGAGCGGGTCGACGTGGTGGCTGTGGCCGGCGACGTCGGCGCCGACCAGGCGGCAGAAGACGTCCTCCCAGCGGAGCTGCTCGACGAGCGCGTGGACCGCGTCGTGGTCTCCGGCCACCACGGTCGAGCCGGGCGCGTTGGCGGCGGCCAGGCAGATGCGGCCGCCGTGCCGGTCGTTCTGCTCGGCGACCACGGTGGCGGCCTCCTCCCAGCCGAGGCCGAGCAGCGCCATCGCGCCCGTCCCGCTGAGCCTGCGGTAGAGGCGGCTGCGGACGCCGACGATCCTGGCCGCCTCCCGCAGGGTCACGGCGCCCGCGACGTGCGCGGCGGCGACCTCGCCCAGGCTGTGCCCGACCACGGCGGCGGGCACGACGCCGTTGGCCTCCCACAGGCGGGCCAGCCCGACCTGGAGGGCGAAGAGGGCGGGCTGGACGACGTCGATCCGGTCGGCGCCGGCCCTGCCCGCGAGTACGTCGGTGACGGATCGGTCCAGATACGGTTCGAGCGCGACCTCGCACTCCCGGATCGCCGCGGCGAAGGCCGGTTCCTGCTCCAGCAGGGCGCTTCCCATGCCGCGCCACTGGGCACCCTGGCCGGGGAAGACGAAAACGACACCGTTCATGCCGAGAAGCATCGCCAGGCGCGGCCCCGGCGTCTTCCGTCGCAGGGCGCGGACGGTACCTAGCCGCCAGACCGGGTCGCCGGGGGAAGCCTAGCCCGCCGACGAATACCCATATGTCGTGCCATTGGAGATCGTCCTGACCTGTGGACGAAGAATTCGGCTCCCTGGCCTCGGCCTTCTACGAGCACGTGCTGCGGCGGCCCGACGCGCTCGCCGTCACCGACGAACACCGATCCGTGAGCTACGCCGAGCTGGCGGACGCCGCCTGCGGGATCCGCCGCTCGCTCGACGCGCTGGGGCTGGTCCCCGGCGACCGGGTCGGCGTCTTCATGCGGCGCTCCTGGCGGGTCGTCGCCGCCGTCGTGGCGGTGATCGGCCACGGCTGCACGTACGTCCCCCTCGACCCCGACTACCCCGCCGAGCGGGTGCGGTTCATGGCCGGCGACAGCGGGCTGCGCGCGATCTGCGCCGACCCGGACGGGCCGTGGCCCTTCGCCGGGATGCCGAGGATCGAGGTGACCGGCGCGCTCTCGGGCGGGGACGTCCTGCCGCCCGTCCGGCGCTCCCCGGAGATCCCCACCCACATCATCTACACCTCCGGCTCCACCGGGACGCCCAAGGGCGTCGCCACCCCCGAGGGGGCGGTGCTGGAGCTGTTCCGCTCCGCCCGCGAGCGGTTCTCCTTCAGCGCCGACGACGTGTGGAGCTGGTTCCACAGCCACTGCTTCGACTTCTCCGTCTGGGAGATGTGGGGGGCGCTGCTGCACGGCGGGCGTGTGGTGGCCATCCCCGTCTCGGCCGGACGCGACCCCCGGCTGCTGCTGGAGACGCTGGACGCCGAACGGGTGACCGTGCTCTGCCAGGTGCCCAGCATGTTCAAGTACCTGGCCTGGGCGATGGAGCAGAGCCCCCGCCCGCTCGCGCTGCGCTACCTGATCTTCGGCGGCGAGGCCATCGACCGCGACACCATCCGCGCCTGGATGGACCTCACCGGCGGGCGCGAGGAGATCGTCAACATCTACGGCCCCACCGAGACGACCGTCTTCTCCACCTGCACGGTCGTGGACCGCGCGACGGTGGAGGACACCTCCGGGCCCACGAACATCGGCCGGGCGCTGCGCCACGTCCGCACCGCCGTCGTCGGCGCGGACGGCCGCACGGTGCCGGCCGGCGCCGAGGGAGAGCTGTGGGTGGGCGGCACCGCCCTGGCCGCGGGCTACGTCGGGCGCCCGGAGCTCAACGCCGAGCGGTTCCCGCTGGCCGACCTGGGCGACGGGGAGCGGCGCTGGTACCGCACCGGTGACCTGGTACGGCAGCTGGAGTCCGGGTCGTTCGAGTATCTGGGCCGCATCGACTCCCAGGTCAAGATCCGCGGGTTCCGCGTCGAGCTGGGCGAGATCGAGTCCGTGCTGCGGAACACCCCCGGCGTGAGCGACGCGGCCGTGGTCGTGCGGACCCCGCCGGGCGGCGAGCCGCTGATCGCCGCCTATTTGGTCGGCGAGCCGGTCTCCCCCCGCGAGCTGCGCGCCCTGTGCGGGGAGCGGCTGCCCGCGCACATGATCCCGGCCCGGTTCCACACCGTTCCCGTCCTGCCCCTGAACCCCAACGGCAAGCTCGACCGACTCGCCCTGGAGGCAACGCGATGACCGACGCGATCAGAGACGCCGTCCTGTCCGGCGAGAGCGACCCCGGCCACTTCGCGGCGCTGGCCGTGCCGGAGTCCTACTGGGGCGTCACCGTGCACGCCGACGAGGTCGACATGTTCGCCGGGATGCGCGGCGAGGACAAGGACCCGCGCAAGTCACTGCACGTGGAGGAGGTCGCCACCCCCGAGGTCGGGCCCGGCGAGGCGCTGCTCGCGGTGATGGCCAGCTCGGTCAACTACAACACCGTCTGGTCGGCGATCTTCGAGCCGGTGGCCACCTTCGGGTTCCTGCGCCGCTACGGCCGCCGCAGCGAGCTGGCCCGCCGCCACGACCTGCCGTACCACGTGCTCGGCTCCGACGTCTCCGGCGTGGTGCTGCGGGTGGGGCCCGGCGTCACCAAGTGGAGGCCCGGCGACCGGGTCGTGGCGCACTGCCTGTCGGTGGAGCTGGAGGACCCCGAGGGGCACGACGACACGATGCTCGACCCGCAGCAGCGGATCTGGGGCTTCGAGACCAACTTCGGCGGCCTGGCGGAGCTCGCGCTGGTCAAGGCGAACCAGCTGATGCCCATGCCCGCCCACCTGACCTGGGAGGAGGCGGCCTGCTCGGGGCTGGTCAACTCCACCGCCTACCGGCAGCTGGTCTCGCGCAACGGCGCGGCCATGAAGCAGGGCGACACCGTCCTGATCTGGGGCGCGTCCGGCGGGCTCGGCTCCTACGCCACGCAGTACGCGCTGAACGGCGGCGCCACCCCGGTCTGCGTGGTCTCCTCCCCAGAGAAGGCGGAGCTGGCCAGGAGGGCGGGCGCCTCCCTGATCATCGACAGGTCCGCCGAGAAGTACTCCTTCTGGCGCGACGAGCACACCCCCGACGTCGCCGAGTGGCGGCGCTTCGGCGGGCACATCCGCGAGCTGACCGGCGGCGACGACCCGGACATCGTGTTCGAGCACCCCGGCAGGGAGACCTTCGGCGCGAGCGTCTACGTCTGCCGCCGCGGCGGGACGATCGTGACCTGCGCCTCCACCACCGGGTTCATGCACTCCTTCGACAACCGGTACCTGTGGATGAGCCTCAAGCGCGTCGTCGGCACGCACTTCGCCAACTACCACGAGGCCTGGCAGGCCAACCGGCTGGTCGCCCAGGGGCGCGTCCACCCGACCCTGTCACGCACCTACCCCCTGGAGCAGAGCGCCGAGGCCGTGCACGACGTCCGGCGCAACGTGCACCAGGGCAAGATCGGCGTTCTCTGTCTCGCCCCCGCCGAGGGTCTCGGCGTGCGCGACCAGGAGCTCCGCGAGCGGCACCTGCCGGCGATCACGCGCTACCGGTCCTCCTAAGGAGCAAGCCATGACCTCGACAATCCTCGAACCCGGCGCGGGCGCGCGCGGGGCCGGCGAGCCACCGGGCGGCGGCTCCGGCAGGCCACTGGACAGCGGGCCCGGTACAGCGCCGGGCGGCGGGAGCGGCAGGCCGCTGGACATCTGCGTCTTCTGCGGCGCGGGACGGAGCAACTCCCAGGCCATCGTCGATGTGGCCAGGACAACCGGCAGGCTCATCGGGGAGCGCGGCCACCACCTGGTCTACGGGGGCGGCGGCTCCGGCCTGATGGGCGAGGTGGCGTGGGCCGCGTCGGAGAGCGGCGCGGCCATCCGGGGGATCATCCCGCGCTTCCTGTACGAGCGGGAGCGGGCGATCGCCGCGCCGGTCCAGGAGACGCACCTGACCGACACGCTGCACCGGCGCAAGGAGCACATGCTGCGCGGCTCCGACGCCTTCGTCGCGCTGCCCGGCGGCTACGGGACGCTGGACGAGATCCTCGAGGTGATCTCCGCCACCTACCTGGGCACGTCGGCCAAGCCGCTGGTCCTGGTGAACACCGGCGGCTTCTGGGACGGCTTCGTCAGCCTGGTCGAGACGCTGCGGCGCTACGAGCTGGTCGCCCCGGCCGGTTCGTCGGCGCGGCCGGTGTTCCACTCCGTCGACTCCCCCGAGGCGGCCCTCGCCCTCGTCGAGCAGCTGGCCGTCCCGGCGGCCTGACCCCCTACTGGAGGACCCCGATGGAGACCCGAGCGCCGCTGTCCCCCGCGGACAAGCGCGCCCTGCTCGCCAGGCTGATGAAGTCGGGCGCCACGCCCTTCCCGCTCTCGTACGGCCAGCAGTCCCTGTGGTTCATGGACCGCGTGCGCAGGGAGGCGAGCGTCGCCTACAACATGCCGTTCGCGTGGACGGTGCACGACGACGCCGACCCTGGCGCGCTGCGCGGCGCGTTCGAGTGGCTGATGGCGCGGCACCCGATCTTCCGCACGACGTACGGGCACGTCAAGGGGACCCCGGTGCAGCGGGTCACCCCGGAGGGCGGCCTGGACTTCCGCATCGCAACCCTCGCGCCCGGCCAGGACCTCGCGGCCCTGCTGGGCGCCGAGGCCGCCCGCCCGTTCGACCTGGAGCGCGGGCCGGTGCTGCGGGTGGTGCTGGTGCGGCGCCCGGCGGCGGCGCCCGTGCTGCTCTGGGTCACCCACCACATCGCGATCGACGGCTGGTCGCTGTTCCAGCTGCTGGAGGAGCTGGGGCGGGCGTACACGGCGCTGCGCGACGGGGCCGAGCCGTCCGGCGCGCCGCCCGCCGCGACCTACGCCGACTTCGTGGCGTGGCAGGCGGCGATGCTGGCCGGCCCCGACGGCGCCCGGATGGAGGCGTACTGGACCGGGCTGCTGGCCGACCCGCCGCCGGTGCTGGCGCTGCCCGCCGACCGGCCCCGCCCCGCCGACCAGGGCTTCCAGGGCTCCTCGTACGCCTTCCGGCTGGGCGCGGAGCGGTCGGCGGCGGTCGCGGAGCTGGCCGCGAGGAGCGGCTCCACGCTGTACACGACGCTGCTGGCGGCCTTCCAGGTGCTGCTGGGCAGAGCGGCCGGCCAGGACGACTTCCTGCTCGGCACCTGGACCTCCGGGCGCAGCCGCCCGGAGTTCTCCGACGTGGCCGGCTACTTCGTCAACCCGGTCGTGCTGCGCGCCGACCTGTCGGGGGACCCGGGCTTCTCCGAGGTGCTCGGCCGCACCAGAAAGGCGGTGCTCGGCGCCCTGGACCACCAGGACTACCCGTTCCCGCTGCTGGTGGAGCGGCTGGGCGCGCACCGCGACCCGAGCCGTTCCCCGCTGTTCGACGTGGCGTTCACGCTGCGCGCCTCGCAGCGGGGGGAGATCGTCCGCGCCGAGTCGCCCGAGGCGGTGTCGCCGCTGGGCGCCTCCTCGGCGGGCGAGCGGGGCATGCTGCTGCGGCTGGGCGAGCTGGCCCTGTCGACCTACCCCCTCGACCAGGCGACCGTCCGCTTCGACGTCGAGCTGGAGCTGGTCTCCGCCGACGGCGAGATCTCCGGCCTGCTGCGCTACGCCACCGGCCTGTTCGACGAGGCCACGATCGCCTGGCTCGCCGAGGGCTACCTTCGGGTGCTGGACTTCGTGGCCGAAGACCCCGGCCGTCCGGTCGGCGCCGTGCCGTGGGAGCCGCGTCCCGGCGTCGTGACACGCGACGGCGTCCCGGTCTCCACGGCCGCACGGGCACCGGCCGAGCTGCTGGAGGCCGTCACCGGCATCTGGAGCGAGGTGCTGGGCCTGGAGGCCGGGGAGATCGCCCCGGGCGACGACTTCTTCGACCTGGGCGGCCACTCCCTGGCCGCGGTCCAGGTGGCGATGCGGATCCAGGACCGGCTGGGCGTGGAGGTGTCCATCTCCGACGTCTTCCACCATCTGACGCCCGCCGGGCTGGCGGGCTGGCTGGCCGGGCCCACCGGGGCCGGGCCGCGCCCGGTGCCCAGGACACCCGGCGCCACCTACCCGCTCTCCCACGCGCAGGAGAGCCTGTGGGTGCTCGACCAGCTGGCCCCCGGAAGTCCCGCCTACAACGCGCCGCACGCGTTCCGGCTGCGCGGCCCGCTGGACGTCGAGGCGCTGGAGTGGGCGATCGGGCGGGTGACCGCCCGGCACGAGTCGCTGCGGACCACGTTCACCATGACCCGGCGGGGGCCGGTGCAGCGGGTGGCCGACCCGGCGCCGGTGCCGCTGCCGGTGGTGGAGACGGCCGACGCCGCCGGGCTCGTCCTGGAGGAGTACCGCAGGCCGTTCGACCTGGCCATGGGCCCGCTGCTGCGGCCCGTCCTGTACCGGGTCTCCCCCACCGAGCACGTGCTGCTCGTCCTGGTGCACCACATTGTCTTCGACGGCTGGTCGACGGCGGTCTTCTGGCGGGAGCTGTGCGCCTTCTACCGCCTGCGGGTCGAGGGCGCCGGCGACGCCGGCGGCACTGCGGAACCGGCGCCGCCCGGCGTGCAGTACGTCGACTTCGCCGTCTGGGAGCGCGAGTCGCTCACCGGCGACCGGCTGGCCGGCCTGGTGGACTACTGGCGGGAGCGGCTGGCGGGCTCGAAGGGCACCGCGCTCCCCACCGACCTGCCGCGCCCGAGGCGGCCGCTGTTCCAGGGCGCCCAGCACGCGTTCGACCTGCCGGTCGACGTCCGGGAGCTGTGCCGCGCCACCGACACCACGCCGCACATGGTCTACCTGGCCGCGTTCAAGGTCTGGCTGGCCCGCCGCGCCGGCACCCGGGACGTGGTGGTCGGTTCGGTGGTCTCCGGCCGGTCCAGGGCCGAGGTCGCCGACCTGGTCGGGCACTTCGTCAACACGGTGGCCGTCCGCACGCACCTGGGCGGGGCGCGCACCTTCACCGAGGTCGTCGGCCGGGTGCGGCAGAGCCTGCTCGGCGCCTACGAGCACCAGGAGCTGCCGCTGTCACGGCTGGCCGCGGAACTGGGCATGGGCCGCGCGACCCCGTTCGACGTGCTGTTCACCCTGCACGACGAGCGCCTGCTGGAGTCGGCCGACGACGGGCTGCCGGGGGTGACGGCCGAGCGGCTGGTCACGCCGCTGGGCACCTCGCAGTTCGACCTCGCCCTGGAGGTCACCGACCTGGGCGGCTCGGCGCGGGCGGTGCTGGAGTACGACACGGCGCTGTTCCTCCCGGCGACGGTCGCCGCGATGGCCGCAGAGCTGGAACGGTCGATCACCGCCCTGGTGACCGGCCCCGGCCTTCCCCTCGAGGTGACGGCATGACGACGACGCGCGTGCTCGACCGCGCGGCGCGGGCGGTGAGCTTCCCCGCCCCCCGTCCGCGGGCCGCGGTCCGGCTGTTCTGCCTGCCGTACGCGGGCGGCGGCTCCGTGGAGTACCAGCAGTGGGCCGACCTGCTGCCGGACACGGTGGAGGTGGTGCCGGTGCACCTGCCTGGACGCGAGCGCCGGTTCCGCGAGGCCCCGCACACGGTGATGGCCGGCCTGGTCACCGAGCTGGCCTGTGCCCTGGCCCCGCACCTGGGACGGCCGTACGCGCTGTTCGGCTACAGCATGGGCGCCTGGGTGGCGTTCGAGCTGGCCAGGGAGCTGCGGCGGAGGGGCGCTCCCGCGCCGCTGACGCTGCTGGCCGCGGCGGCCGGCGCGCCGGACGGCCCGCGCGCCCCCGCCGTCCACGACGCCCCCGACGGCGAGCTGGTGGCCTGGATGCGCCGCCTGGGCGGCAGCGGCGGCCTGCCGCTGGACGACCCGCGGCTGCTGGCGGTGGTCCTGCCGCGGGTGCGGGCCGACCTGAGGGTGACCGAGACCTACCTGCCCGCCGCCGAGGCGCCGCTGGAGTGCCCGCTGGTCGTCTACACCGGCGACGGGGACGAGGTCGTCTCGCCCGGCGAGGCCCTGCTGTGGGGCCCGCACACCGCCGGGGACCTCCGGCTCCGGGTGCTGGGCGGCGGCCACTTCTTCCTGCACGAGCGCCGGGCGGAACTGCTCGGCCACATCATCCGCGACCTGGAGGTCTGACGTGAGCACGTACGCAGTGGTGGTCAACGACGAGGAGCAGTACTCCCTGTGGCCGCACGGCCGGGCCCTGCCCGCCGGGTGGACCGCCACCGGGACCGTCGGCGGCCGTGACGACTGCCTGGCGCACATCGAGCGGGTGTGGACCGACATGCGCCCCAGATCGCTGCGCACGCCATGACCGTCCTGCAGGGGACCCGGCCCCGTGTCAACGCCGGGCGCCTGGTGGAGCACGTGGCGAGGCTGGGCGCGGTCGGCGCGGTCCCCGGCGGCGGGGTGACGCGGCTGGCGTTCACGCCCCAGGACGTGGAGGGGCGCGCGTACGTCGCGCGGCTCATGGAGGAGGCGGCGCTGACCGTGGAGGTCGACGCGGCCGGCAACCTGATCGGCCGCCGCCCCGGCTCCGTGCCGGGGGCGGCCGCGCTGGTCCTGGGCTCGCACATCGACACGGTGCCCGACGGCGGCGCCTACGACGGGGCCTACGGGGTGCTGGCCGGCATCGAGGTGGCCAGGACCCTGTACGAGGAGGGCGTGCGGCTGAACCACCCGCTCGCGGTGGTGGCCTTCTGTGACGAGGAGGGCGCCCACGGCACGATGGGGATGCTGGGCTCGCACGGGTTCGCCGGGGTGCTGCCGCCCGAGGCGGCGCTGGCCCTCGACGACCGCGGCGTCCCGGTCGCCGACCTGCTGGCGGCGGTCGGTGGCGACGCGGGCCGGCTCGCCGAGGCGGCCTGGTCGCCCCGTGACGTCGCCGCCTACCTGGAACTCCACATCGAGCAGGGAGACGTGCTGGAGCGCCTGGGCGTGCCCATCGGGGTGGTCGAGACGATCACCGGGCGGGTGAACGTCTCGGTCACCGTCGACGGCACGGCCGGGCACGCGGGCACCACGCCCATGGAACACCGGGCGGACGCGCTGGACGGCGCCGCCCGGCTGGTGCTGGCCGTGCGGGCCATCGCCGCCGCCGAGCGGCTGGTGCTGCGCGCCACCACCGGGACGTGCGCCGTCGAGCCCGGCATGTGGAACGTCATCCCCGGCAGGGTCCGGCTGGGGGTGGAGTTCCGCGACACCTCGGCCGGGGCCCTGGACGCGGCGCTGGCGCGGCTGGCCGAGGTCGCCGCCGAGGTCGCGGGCGCGACCGGCACCCGCGTCACGGTCGTGCCCGGGGCGCGCACCGCGCCGGTCGACTGCGACGCCGGGCTGCGCGACATCGTCGCCCGCTCCGCGGCCGGGCAGGGCCTGCCGTACCACCGCCTGCCCAGCGGGGCCGGCCACGACGCGCAGATCGTGGCGCGGATCGCGCCCGTCGGGATGATATTCGTGCCGAGCAGGGGCGGCGTGAGCCACGCGCCCGCGGAGTACACCGCGCCGGAGCACCTGGCGTGGGGGGCGGACGTGCTGCTCACGGCGGTGCTGATGCGCGACGCGGCCCCGGATATCGACCGGTAGCCGATGCGATACCGACTCGATCGTGCCCCATTCTACGTTTGTCGCAGAACGGAAGAAGGAAAGAAAACAACACGGATGAATGAGGTCGAAAATGTCTCGGTGGATTACCTGGGTCGCGAAAGTCACCGCCACTGCCGCGCTCTTCGCACTCCCCCTGGCCGTCGTTCAGGGCACGGTCTCCGCGGCGGCGTCAATCGCCCACACCACCGGCGACAGCACATGGACCTGACGATTCCAAGGGCATTACGGATAAAGTCGCCAACCGCTCCGTGATTCGCCGATAATCCTCGGAGCCGGTGCCGGCGCAATAATCCAGAGCACGATTCAGCGCGTCGAAGGCCGCGGGCTCGTCCCCCTTGAGAATAAACACCTCGCCCAGCGCGGACAGGGCCCTGAACCGCCACAACCGGGTGTCCAGCTCGGTGGATATCTCCAGTGTCTCCCGCAGGTGGGCCACCGCCTCGTCGAACCGGCCGCACCGGGCGTGCACCTGGCCGAAGGCCAGGTGGATCCGCGCCTCCACGAACCTCTCCCGCACCCCCTGGGCGATGACGAGCGCCTCGTCCAGGCTCTCCACCGCGGCGGCCAGCAGGCTCTGGCGGATCTGTATCTCCCCCAGCCCGCACAGGATGTACGCCTGCCCGATACCGTCCTGCCGCTTCCTGACCAGGGCGAGCGCGGCCCGCACGATCTCCTCGGCCTCCGCGGGCCGGTCCTGGCGCAGCAGCGCCTCCCCCAGCCTGTTGAGGATCTGCGCCTGCCCCCGCTCGCTGCCCAGCCGGCGGAACACCTCCAGCGCCTGCCGCAGCAGGGGCTCGGCGAGCTCCAGCCTCCCCAGGTCCACGTGGACCTGGGCGATGCCGCCGAGCACGTGGGCCTCGGCGAAGTGGTCACCGACCTCGGCGAAGATCCTCTTCGCGGTGAGGAACCCGTCGAGCGCCGTGTCGAAGCGGCCCGCGAGCCGGTCGAGCAGCGAGATGTTGCGCAGCGCCAGCGCCATCCCGTAGGGGTCCTCCAGCCGTTCGAACAGCTCGCGCGCCGCGCTCAGGCACTCGCCCGCCCGCTCCGGGACCTGCTGGAAGAGGTGCATGCTTCCCAGCGAGCACAGGACGGCCGCCTCGCCGCGCGGGTCACCGGCCTTGCGGGCGGCCTCGAGGGCCGTCTCGTGGGTGGTGCGCCAGTCGTCGAAGTAGCTGCGGACCTCGAAGAGGGTGGTGGCGGTGACGGCGAGGTCCCAGCACAGCTCGGACGCGCCGAGGTGCGCGGCCTGGGAGATCGCGGCGACGATGGCGCCGCGCTCGGCGTCCAGCCAGTCGAGGGGCCGTTCCAGGAGCTCGTCGGCGTCGGCCGGCCGCCAGCGGGGCACCGAGCCGTGCAGCTGGGTGAAGGCGCCGCCGTACTCCCGCTGGTGTGCCTCCTCGGCCAGCGCGAGCCAGCAGCTCAGCGCGCGGGTGGTCGCGGCGAGGCGGTCCTCGGCCGGCTCCTCGGCGTGGGCGCACTCCCTGGCGTACAACCTGACCAGGTCGTGGAAGCGGTAGCGGATCTGGTCGGCGCCGTCGCGGCCCAGCACCTCGACGAGCTGGGCGTCCACCAGCTGGTCGATCAGGTCCTCGGCGTCGAGGTCGTCGACGCCGAGCAGCGCCGCACCCGCCCAGGAGGCGAAGTCGGGCGCCTCCAGCAGCCCCAGCCTGCGGAACATCAGCGCCGCCCGGGGGCTCAGGTCGCGGTAGCTGAGGGCGAAACTGGCCCGTACGGTCAGCTGGCCGTAGCTCAGCTCGTCCAGGCGGCGGCGCTCGTCGGCGAGGCGCTTGGCCAGGCGGGCCGGGGTCCAGTACGAGCGGGCGGTGAGGCGCGCGCCCACGATCCGCAGCGCCAGCGGCAGGCCGTCGCACAGCTCGCCGAGCAGGGTGGCGGCCTTGGGATCCTCGTCCATCACCACGGAGTCGGCGACCCCGGAGAGCAGCGCGGCGGAGTCGGCCGAGCCCAGCACCTCCAGATGGATCACGCTGGCCCCCTCCCTGGGGGCCAGGTCTCCCAGCGGGTCCCGGCTGGTCACGATCACGCAGCAGGTGCCCGAACCGGGCAGCAGCGGCCTGACCTGGTCGATGGCGCGGGCGTTGTCCAGCACCAGCAGCACCTGGCGCTTGCCGATGACGGTGCGCAGCAGGCCCGCGCGCTCGTCCAGGTCCTCGGGGATGCGCTCGCCGCCGATGCCGAAGGCCCGCAGGAAGCGGTCCATGACCGCGCCGGGCGTCAGCGGCTGGGCGTTGAGGTCGTAGCCGCGCAGGTTCACGAAGAGCTGGCCGTCGGGGAAGCGGGAGGCGACCCGGTGCGCCCAGTGCACGGCGAGCCCCGACTTGCCGACCCCGCCCACCCCGGTGATGAGGGCGATGGTGAGCAGCCCCTGCCCGAGCCGCTTGTCCAGCAGGGCGTCCAGCTCGGCGATCTCGGTGGCCCTGCCGACGAAGTGCGGCACGTCCGCGGGCAGCTGCGCGGGCACCACCCCGTGCTCGGCGTGAGCCACCGCCGCCGCGGGCTCGGCGGGCGCGGGCCCGGATTCCGCGACGGCCTCGGGGGCGGGCGCGGACTTCCTGGCGGGCGGCGGCGCGGGCGCCGGGGTCAGGTCCGGGTCGTCGCGGAGGATCGCGTCGTGCAGTTCCTGCAGCTCGGTTCCCGGTTCGATGCCGAGCTCCTCGACCAGCTGCATCCGCCCGATCCGGTACGTGTCGAGCGCCTCGGCCCGGCGCCCGCACCGGTATCTGGCCAGCATCAGCTGGGCGCGCAGCCGCTCGCGCAGCGGGTTGGCGTCGACGAAGACGGAGAGGTCGTCGATGAGTTCCCGGTGCCGGCCCAGGGCCAGCTCCAGTTGGACGCGCTCCTCGGTGAGCGTCAGCTGGCGGTCGTCCAGCCTGCGCGCCTCGGACTCGACGAACGCGCTCTCGATGCCCGCCAGGACCGGACCGCGCCACAGGCCGCACGCCTCGGCGAACATCCGGGCGGCGCCGGCGAGGTCGCCCGCGCTCTCCGCGGACCGCGCCTGGGAGGCGAGGCGCTCGGCGAGCAGGACGTCGACCTGCGACGGGTCGGCCTGCAGGACGTACCCGGGAGAGGAGGTGCCGAGCAGGTTCGCCGGCGCCCCCGCCTCCAGGAAGGCGCGGCGGAGCCCGGAGACGCAGATGACCACCTGGCTGCGGGCGGTGGGAGGTGGACGCTCGCCCCATATCGCCACCGCGAGCAGGTCGACGGGGACGACCCGGCCCGCACGCAGGATGAGGGTGGCGAGAATGATGCGCTGGCGTGACCCGCCGATCGAGACCCTTTGCTCACCTACCAGGACTTCAAGTGGACCGAGAACTCGAAACGACAGAGCAGTGTCCATGCGCCACCATCGGGAAGTGTTCGACTGCCCCTTACGCAGGGTGAATCATTTATTCGCGAAAAACCCCATTCCAACAGCATTTGTCCTGGCATGTCCAGTCTTTATGGTGCAAGCACCCTCGAGTATGGTCTCACTTGCGGGATTGTCGGGGCTTTTCTGTGACCGGACGTCCGTATCCACGCCGAACGACGCGGCCGGAACCGCGAAGGAGGAGGCGGCCGGAACCGCGAAGGGAGGCGGGCGGCGCCTTCCCCGGTATCGCCGCCGGCGTTCCGTGGCCCGCCGCTCCCAAACAGCCTGGCGCGCTCCCCTGGGACCGGGCGTCAGGGGCGTCAGGGGCGTCAGGGGCTACGCCTCGGCCGCGCCCAGCCACGCGCTGATCCCGGCCAGCGCGCCGGGGCCGTAGTCGGAGGTGACGTCGCGGGCCAGGTCGGCCACCGTGATGGATCGCAGGGCGTCCCGCCAGGCGTTCTCGGCACCGGCCATCGCGCGCTTGATGGCGCAGGGGGCGGTGCACGACTCCGGCGAGGCGGCCAGCGGGCCGCGCAGGCGGATCTCGGTGCAGACGAAGGCCGGGCCGGGCCCGTCGACGGCCTCGACGACGTCGAGCACGGTGATCAGCTCGGGAGGGCGGGTGAGGACGTAGCCGCCCGCCTTGCCCTGGACCGAGCGGACGAGTCCGGCGCGCGAGAGTGCCTGGAGCTGCTTGGCGAGGTAACTGGGCGAGACGTCGTGCAGTTGCGCCAGCCGCGCGGCCGGTGCCGGTTCCTCCACCGAGGTCAGCACGACACAGCAGTGCAGAGCCCACTCGACCCCGCCGGACATCTTCACCTCCTCACTCTATCCGTCCCCCCTTGACTCGGACAAAAAATATCCGTGTAGCATCTCGGATAACAGATGTCCGAGTTAGCGGGCATGGATCACCGAGGAAGGGCAGGACGTGCCATGAAGTTCGCAGTCATCGGCGGAACCGGGCTGATCGGGTCGAAGGTCGTGAAGATCCTGAACGAGGCCGGGCACGAGGCGGTGCCGCACTCGCTGTCCACCGGGGTCGACGTGCTCACCGGCCAGGGCGTGGACGCGGCGCTGACCGGCGCCGACGTGGTCGTCAACCTGACCAACTCCCCGACCTTCGACGAGGCCTCCCCCGCGTTCTTCCAGACCTCGATGGACACCCTGCTGGCAGCGGCCGAGCGCGCGGGCGCCGGGCACTTCGTCATCCTGTCCATCATCGGCGTCGACCAGGTCCCCACCGACTACTACCGCGCCAAGACCCTCCAGGAGGACCTCCTCAAGGCCGGCCCCATCCCCTACTCCATCGTGCGCGCCGCCCAGTTCATGGAGTTCATCGGCGACATCCTGTCCTGGACCGCCGACGACGAGACCGTCCGCCTGCCTCGCACCCCCCTCCAGCCGGTCGCCGCGGCGGACGTGGCCGCCACCGTCGCCGACGTCGCGGCCGGGGCACCCCTGGGCGGCGTCCTCGACCTGGCCGGGCCCGACGTGTACCCGCTGGACGAACTGGGCCGGATCACCCTCGCCGCCAGGGGAGACAGGCGCTCGGTGACCACCGACGAAGACGGCGGCATGTTCGCCGCCGTCCCCGGCGACGTCCTCACCGCCAAGGACGGCGCCCGCATCGCCCCCACCCACTACACCGACTGGCTGAAGAACTAGACCGCGCTCCGCGCGCAGACGCCCGACGGCGGGAAGCCGTCACCCGAGGCCGGCCCCGGCATGAGGAGGACGGCTGGACGGTGACGGCCCCGCGTGCCTGCGTACCATTCCGCGCGCAGAGGTCGGTACGGACAGACATGCGGCGCCGCCTGATCATCGAGTCCGGGGAGTGCAGAGGTAGAACACCTCAGGATCGCCGTCGTCCAGGCCGTGGACCATGCCCACCGATCGCCAGCCGACGCGTTGGAGCAGCCGCTGCATGGGCTGGTTGGACAGGTTGGTCGAGGTGAACAGCTTGCCGGTCAGGCATGAGGCCATCGCGGCGCGCAGCAGTTTCTCGCCGACGCCATGACCCCGCCCGGACTCGGCGACCATGAGCATCGTCACGAAGCCCTGGTCGAAGAAGGTGTATTCCAGTACACAGTAGCCCGCTGGGCCGGTCGGAGTGTCGGCGAGAAGGATCGAGCCCGCGCGACACCAGCGTTGGATATGGGTGCGCCGCTCATCACCGTCGGATCGCGCCACCGGGTCGAGGGCCACGAGAGCGGGCGCATCGGCCGGCGTGCCGGCCCGGATGGTGAGCGCGCGCAAGTCATGAACGTTGTTCATGGGCGCGATCTTCTCACTCCGCGTGGAGACGCCTGGTTTCCGATCGGCCGGCCACACGC
Source organism: Streptosporangium sp. OZ121 (assembly GCF_051918885.1). Taxonomy (NCBI): domain Bacteria; kingdom Bacillati; phylum Actinomycetota; class Actinomycetes; order Streptosporangiales; family Streptosporangiaceae; genus Streptosporangium; species Streptosporangium sp. OZ121. Next base: position 86,545 of record NZ_JBPXMC010000014.1, on the reverse strand, counting down.
TCGCACCTCTCCGCACGTGTAGTTGTGGCTGGCTCTGGACCGGAAGTCGTACGCCGGCACCGCGTGCCGCCTCAGGTGAGTTCCAGGCCGCCGTCGACGGTGAGGATCTGGCCGGTGATCCAGGTGGCCGCGGGGTCGGCCAGGTGCACGATCCAGGCGGCCACCTCCTCGGGGCTCCCGCGGCGGCCGAGCGGGATGCTCGCGGCCTCGTCCTGCTTGATCTGCTCGACCGCCGCCTCGGACAGCCCGGCGGCGGCCAGGGCCTCGCTCTCCGTGGGACCGGGGGCCAGCGCGTTGACCCGGATGCCGTCGGCGGCCAGCTCCAGCGCCCAGCTGCGGGTCAGCTGCTCCAGGGCGGCCTTGGACGCGGCGTAGTGGGCCGCACCGGGCAGCGGCCGATGCCCGTAGGTGGAGGAGACGTTGACGATCGTGCCGCGACCGGCGCGAAGGTGCGGCAGCGCGGCGCGGGCGAGCATGCTGGGTGCGGTGACGTTGAGGGCGAACAGGTCGCCGACGCGCTGGGCGTCGGTGTCGGCCAGCGACATCATCGCGGTGGCTCCGGCGTTGTTCACCAGGACGTCCAGGCGCCCCCACCGCTCGATCGCCGCGTCGACGATCGCCCCAGGAGCCCGGTCGGCGCGGACGTCCGCGGCCAGGACGTCGATGCCGGGATGCCGGGCGGCCGTGTCCCGCAGGGTTTCCGCGCGGCGTCCCACCCCGAGGACGTGCGCTCCGGCGCGGGCGAAGGCGAGGGCGGTGGCGCGGCCGATCCCGGACCCGGCTCCGGTCACGATCACGGCACGGTCCCGCAGGCGGCCGGTGGGCTGGTCGGTCATGGAACTCCCCAATGTTCGATGTTTATGAAACATCGAACAACGTATAACATCGCAGGATGAGGCAGGCACACCACCCCGAACCAAGCGAGATCGCGCTGACCAAGGTGATGGCCGCCCTCAGCGACCCGATCCGGGTCGGGCTGGTGCGCGTGCTGGCCGACGGGCGCGAGCGCGGCTGGGGAGAGCTACGGGCACCCGTGGCCAAGTCGACGCTCAGCCACCACCTGCGAGTCCTGCGCGACGCCGGGCTGACCCGCACCCGGCAGGAGGGGACCCGCTGCTACGTGGTCCTGCGCCGGGAGGATCTGCAGGCGCGCTTTCCCGGGCTGGTGCGGACGGTGCTGGCCGCGGCCCAGAGCGACGACGTCGGCGGCCACGTCAGCGTGCAGGAAGACCCCGACACCGCCCGGTAGTGCCTTGTCAGGTGGCCGGGACGGATGCCGGCGGCGGGCCGGGCGGCCCGTCCAGGTGACCGGTGGCACCCGTGGCCCCTTGAGGATCGCGCGGGGCGCCGGGCCGCCCCGCCCGCCCTTCCCGCCTCGGGATGCTCAAGCCAGCACCGCGGCGGCGACCGTGTCGGTGTACCAGCGTTCGAACCGTTCGGCCGGCCAGCCGCGCCGGCGTACGAGCCAGTCGTAGTTGCGAAAGTCCATGGCCAGCCACAGGACGTCGGCGACGCTGTCGACGTCGTGGTCGGGACGCACGGATCCGGTGGCGACGAGCTCGGCGGCGAGCATGGTCATGCCGCGCCTGCGGTCTTCGACGTTCTTGTGCCAGATGCGCGCGGCGTCGGCGTCCGCGGTGGCCGCGCCGGCCAGCGCGATCATCACCTCGGTCTGGCGGGCGTGGGTGACGACGAGGTGCCGGGCGTAGCGGGCGAGCTTGGCGCGAGGATCGGACAGGGCCCGGATCTCGGCCACGAACGGCCGGTCGGGCAGCGCGACCGGCTCGTCGTCGCCGGCGACGGTGACGTCGACGAGTTCGGACAGCAACTGCTGTTTGCTGCCGAAGGCCGCGTAGATCGTCTGGACCGCCACGCCGGCCTCGGTGGCGATGGCGGTCAGCGGAGTGGCCGCGTAGCCGGGGTCGACGAACAGCCTGCCGGCCGCCTCCAGGATCGCCCGCCGGGTCTGGCGGGCCTGCTCCCGGCGTCGCTCCGACTGGTAGCTCCGCTTGCCGTCCACCCGCGTTAGTATAAGGTTCCATTAGATAGAGTCTCACTCTATCTAATAGAGAGGTGATCGCGATGCCGTTCGGAGTGATGCAGGAGATGCCCGGCGTGACCGAGGAGGAATACCTCGCGGTGGAGCGCAACCTGGGCCCGGACCGGCCGCCGGGCCTGCTCGCCCATGTCGCGGGGCCGGTCGAAGGCGGCTGGCGGATCATCAACGTCTGGCAGGACGCGGAGGCGTTCCGGCGCTTCCAGTCCGAGCGGCTCATGCGCGCCGCCGGTCTGGCCGCCCAGATGGACGGGTTCGACGCGGGCAAGGCCGCGAATTTCCGGTCCGTGACGGTCGACGGCGCCGAGATGCCCTTCCCGTGACCGACATCGCCGCCGTGCGGGCCCGCAACGCCACGTTCTGGGCGCAGGCCGCGCCGGGATGGATACACCACGCCGACCGTCAGGACGAGTACGGCCGGCCGCTGGGTGCCGTGGCGCTCGACTGGCTGCGCCCCCGGCCCGGAGAGCGGATCCTCGACGTCGGCTGCGGGTGCGGCGGCACCACCGCCGAACTCGCGGCGGCGGTCGCCCCGACCGGCGCGGTGGTCGGCCTGGACCTGGACGACTCCATGGTGGCGGCCGCGGCCGCGCGGTTCCCGGGTGACCGCCATCCCGGCCTGAGCTTCGCCGCCGCCGACATCGAGACCGCCGGCACCGTCGCGGGGGCGCCCTTCGACGCGGTCTTCTCCCGGACGGCCCTCATGCTGCTGGCCGACCCCGTCGCCGGCTGCTCCACGATCCGGCGGGCGCTGCGTCCGGGTGGGCGCATGGCCGCCACCGTCTTCCGTGACGGCGCGACCAGCCCCTGGATGCACGCGGTGTTGCTCGGCGCCGCGCCGCATCTCGGGCCGCTCGCGCCGATGCCCGCCGTCGACGAGCCGGGCCCGTTCGCGTTCGCCGACTCCGGACGGGTGATCCGCGTCCTGACCGAGGCCGGTTTCGAGGCCGTCACCGTCCAGCCGCACGACATCGCCCTGGACGCCCCCGGCGACCCCGGCACCGTGGCCGAATGGCTGATCGAGATCGGCCCGGCCGGAGCCGCGTACCGTGACGCCACACCGCAACAGCAGGCGGCCGCGCGCGCCGGGGCGGCCCGGCTGCTGGCCCGCTTCCGCGAGCCGGCGTCCGGCTACCGGTTGACGACCGGGATCTGGCTCATCACCGCGGTGGCCCCGTGAGGCGGGCGCCGCCGTGACCCTCGCGGCTTCAGGATCATCGGGCCGCGACACCCGGTGGCGCGCCCCGAAAAGCGCGACTCCGGCGTCCTGCTGGGCGCGGTCGACGAGTACGACCACTTCCGCGAGCAACCGATCAAGTTGATCACGATCGTGTGAGGCACTCGCCGACCGCCGGGCACTACCTGGTGATGGTGAAGGTGTCCACGTCGAACAGCGAGCCGGAGCCGCCGCTGAAGGTCAGGAAGATCGGCCCCGAGCCCGTCGCGGTGAGGGTGGTGGAGACGGTCCTGAAGGTGTCCCAGCTGCCGGTGTTGGGCACGGCCACCGAGCCGAGCACCGTCCCGGTCTGCGAACCGGCGCGGACCCGGATGGTGCCGCCGGCACCCGCCGAGGAGACGCGGGCGCTGAAGGTCTTCGCCCCGGAGGCGTTCACCGACGCGTACCCGGCCCAGTCGCCGTTGTCGATGTAGCCCACCGTCCTGCCGCCGCTGGCCGTGCCGTGGTTCGCCGGCTGCACGCCGAAGTTGGAGGTGTAGGCCTCCCCCTCGACCGTGGTGCCGGTGCCGCCGGTCCTCGGGCTGCAGTCGGCCGCGACCTGTCCCGCGGCGTACCTGATGCCGCCGAGGAGCAGGCTGCGGAAGGCCGATTCCGCGTAGGACTGGATGGTGTGGCCCAGGCCCGTGTAGAACGAGCGGCCAGAGCCCTGCGGGTGGCACCAGGTGATGGGGTGGTCACCGTTCATGGTGCCGCCGCTGTAGCTGCTCTCGTCGAGAGACTGCAGGACGCGCGCGGTGGAGCGGGGGTTGGTGCCGTAGTTGTACCACTCGTCGCTGCGGCTCCAGGTGGCGCCGAGGTGGGAGGTGGCCGGGTGGGTGTTGTCCTCGGTCCGCACGGTGGCCTGCTGGATCGCGGGGTGGCCGTTGAACCGGGCGCCGACGAGCTGGCCGTAGTAGGCCCAGCCGTACTCGGTGTCGGCCGCCGCGTGGATGCCGAGATAGCCGCCGCCGCCGTTGACGTAGTTCTGGAACGCGGTCTGCTGGGTGTCGTTGAGTACGTCACCGGTGGTGCTGAGGAAGATCACGGCTTCGTACGTGGCCAGGTTGGACGCGGTGAACGCTCCTGCGTCCTCGGTCGCGGTCACGGTGAAGCCGTTGGCGGCGCCCAGGTCCCTGATGGCCTGGATGCCGGTCGGGATGGAGTCGTGGCGGAACCCGGCCGTCTTGGAGAAGACCAGCACCTCGTACGGGGCGGCGGCCTGGGCCGCTGCCGGGACGAGCACGGTCGCGGCCGCCATGGTGGCCGCCGCGACTGTCGCCAGCCCGCGTGCGATGAGACTGCGCATCGCTGTCCTTTCGTGTGCGGACGGATCCCCGGTGCGGCGGGAGACCGCCGCACCGGGGATCCGTCACTACTTGGTGATGGTGAGGGTGTCGACGTCCAGCAGCGAACCCGAGCCGCCGGTGAAGGTCAGGAAGATCGACCCTGAACCCGTCCCGGTGAGGGTGGTGGTGACGTTCTGGAAGGTGTCCCAGCTGCCGGTGTTGGGCACGGCCACCGAGCCGAGCACCGTCCCGGTCTGCGAGCCCGCGCGCACCTGGATGGTGCCGCCGGGACCGCCCGAGGAGACGCGCGCGCTGAAGGTCTTGGCCCCCGGCGCGGTCAGCGTGGTGTACCCGGCCCAGTCGCCGTTGTCGATGTAGCCCATGGTGGTGCCGCCGCTGGCCGCGGCGTGGGCGGCCGGCTGCACGCCGGAGTTGGAGGTGTAGGCCTCCCCCTCGACCGTGGTGCTGGTCCCGCTGCCACCGGTGTTCAGGGTGAAGGCGTCGAGGTCGAAGAGGTTGCCCTGACCCGTGACCCCCTTGAAGACCAGGAACAGCGTGGTGGTGCCCGAGGGCGCGTTGCCGAGGTTGGCCGAGACGTTCTGGAAGTTCTCCCAGCCGCCGGTGACCGGCACGGTGGCCGTGCCGAGGAGCGTGCCGGTGGCCGACCCCGCCCTCACCTCGAGCGTTCCGCCGACACCGCCGGAGGAGACGCGGGCGGTGATGGAGGTCGCGTTGCCGAGCGCGTACGGGGTGAAGGAGATCCAGTCGCCGTTGTCGATGAACCCGGCGGTCTTGGCGCCCTCGGCGGGGCCGTGATCGGCGATCTGGACGCCGGACTGGGCGCCGAAGTGCTCGGCCTGACGGTGGCGGGGCTGCAGGGTGCGGGTGCTCTCGCTGGTCAGGCCGCCCTTGTCGGTGTAGCTGGCGACGAAGACGCCGTAGATGTTCGCGGCGCTGTCGTGCTCACCGTCGGTCGGGACCGCGATGCTTCCCGAGCAGCCGTTCCTGCTGGTGATCTCGTGCGCGTGGCTGTCGTGGCCCAGCAGGTAGGTGACCTTGACCTTGGTGCAGTCGATGGTCCCGTCCTCGGGGTCGCTGACGTTGACCTGGAAGGGCACCGTGTCGCCGAAGGAGAACAGCTGCCCGTTGACGGGCTGGGCGAGGTTCACCGTGGGCGCGGTGTTGCCGACCGTGATGGTGACGTTCGCGGTGCCGGTCAGCCCGCCGGAGTCCCTGACGGTCAGCGTGGCGGTGTAGGTGCCGTTCGTCGTGTAGGTGTAGGTGGGGTTGGCCGCGGTGGAGGTGGCGCCGTTGCCGAAGTTCCACGAGTAGGTCAGCGCGCCGCCCTCGGGGTCGGAGCTGCCCGCCGAGGAGAAGGTGACGGCCAGCGGGGCGGGCCCGGAGGTCTTGTTGGCGGCGGCCTTCGCGATCGGGTTGCGGTTGCTGCCCCCGATGTACTCGACGCGGTAGAGGGCCTGGTTGCCGGAGCCGGTGCCGTAGTCGAGCACGTACAGCGCGCCGTCGGGGCCGAAGGTCAGGTCCATGACCTGGGTGCCGGTCCACGGGAAGGCGTCGATCGTGCCGGGCGCGCCGGAGGAGGTGACCTCGATGGCCTTGATCCAGCGGCGGCCGTACTCGGCGGCGAAGTAGCGGCCGTTGAGCGAGGCGGGGAACTTGACGGCCGAGTTCAGGGCCGCGTCGTAGCGGTAGACCGGGCCGCCCATCGGCGACTCGGAGCCGCTGCCGAACTCCGGCGGCGATCCGGCGTCACCGCCGTAGCGGATCCAGCTGGGCTTGGCCGCGGGCAGGGTGGTCAGGCCGGTGTTGCGGAACGAGTTGTTCGTCGGGCCTCCGGCGCAGTTGTACTTGGCCTGGGACGGTCCGGACGGGAAGGTGTACTCGTTGTAGGTCTCGGCGGTGGTGTTGGTGCCGGTGCAGTACGGCCAGCCGTAGTTGCCCGGGGCCGTGATGCGGTTGAACTCCACCTGGCCGCCGGGACCGCGGCTGGAGTTGGTGCTGCCGGCGTCCGGCCCGTAGTCGCCCAGGTAGACGATGCCGGTGGCCTTGTCGACCGACATCCGGAACGGGTTGCGGAAGCCCATCGCGTAGATCTCGGGACGGGTCTTGGCCGTGCCCGGGGCGAACATGTTGCCGCTGGGGATGGTGTAGGTGCCGTTCGCCTGCGGCTTGATGCGGAGCACCTTGCCGCGCAGGTCGTTGGTGTTGCCCGAGGAGCGCTGGGCGTCGAACTGCGGGTTGCGGTCGGTGCGCTCGTCGATGGGGGTGTAAGAGTTCGACTCGAACGGGTTGGTGTCGTCGCCCGTGGTCAGGTACAGGTTCCCGGCCGCGTCGAAGTCGATGTCACCGCCCACGTGGCAGCACTGGCCGCGGTCGTTGGGCACCTCCAGCACGACCTTCTCGCTGGCCAGGTCCAGGGTGTTGTCGGCCTTGAGGGTGAACCGGGACAAGTTCAGGTGTCCCTTCCACGCCTCGAAGGTCGCCGCGCTGCCGCTGGTGGGCGCGTCCCCGCCCGGGGTGTTCAGCTTCGGCGAGTAGTACACGTACACGTAGCGGTTGGTGGCGAAGGCGGGGTCGGCGGCGATGCCCTGCAGCCCCTCCTCGTCGTGGGTGTAGACGTCGAGCTTGCCGGCGGTCGTGGTGTCGCCGGCGGCGGTCGTACGGCGGATCGTGCCGTCGCGCGCCGTGTGCAGGATCGACCTGTCGGGCAGCACCGTCAGCGACATGGCCTCGCCGAGCTCGCTCGAGCCGGTGGCCAGGGGGACCTGCTGGTAGTCGGAGGCCGGGATGTCGACCATCGCGCGGGCCGCCGCGCCGGTGGCCGATCCGGTGGCCGCTGAGGCCGTCGATCCGGTGGCCGCGTGGGCCGCCGGGCCGGTGGCCACGGCGCCGGTGGTGATGAGCAGGGCCGCGGTCAGCAGCCTGGCCCACGGCCGAGGGCGTGGGGACATGGAGGGTCCTTTCCTGACTTGGGGGGATCAGTCAGGCAAGGCGCGCGCCGCCGCGCTTATGCCGTCCGGCAGCGCTGTCACGCGCTACCGGATGATGCCGGGTCTGGTGGTGCGGTGGTGCGGTTGTTGCGCGCGGTCCCGGAGGGTGCCGTCTCCGGGACAGACCGATGGAGACCAGCAGTCTGTTTTTTTCGCGACCTGATGTACGAGTTACAGATTTTTAACACGCAGGCAACTTCGTGTAAACCCCTTGTCAGGGCTTCCCAGGTCAGTCCCCTGGTGCGGGAGCGCCGGAAGTTACGCGCCTGCGCCCCGCGACCCCCGGGGCTGCGAGCCGAAGCGGTGACCGTCCAGCCGCGACGGGTGAAAACATATAAAAATTGGGTAGATCGGGCATGGTGACCGAAGACAACTGGTTTCTCGACCGCGAGGAGCGCGGCAACCCGGCGTCCCGGATCGACACCCGGCACGACGACGGGACCGCCTGGTCGCACGGCAACACCGTGCGACCCATCCCGCACGGCGCGCCCTACTTCACCGAGTTGCTCTCCCGCGTCCGCGAGCTGCGCTCGGGGGACCTGCTGATGTTCACCGACTGGCGCGGCGACCCCGGGGAGAGGCTGGACGGCCCCGGCACGGAGGTCGCCGGCGTGTTCGCCGAGGCCGCCAGGCGCGGCGTCGTGGTCAAGGGCCTCCTGTGGCGCTCGCACTGGGACAAGCTCTTCTTCAGCGCGGAGGAGAACCGCCACCTCGGCGACGCCATCGAGGAGGCGGGCGGGGAGTGCCTGCGCGACATGCGCGTCCCCATGGGAGGCTCGCACCACCAGAAGCTGGTGGTGCTGCGCCACCGCGACGACCCCCGGCGCGACATCGCGTTCGTCGGCGGCATCGACCTGTGCTGGAGCCGCCGCGACGACTCCTCCCACGAGGGCGACGCGCAGGCCGCCCCCATGGCCAAGGTGTACGGCAGCCGCCCGCCCTGGCACGACGTGCAGGCCGCGATCCAGGGACCGGCCGTCGGCGACGTCGAGACCGTCTTCAGGGAGCGCTGGGAGGATCCCCAGCCGCTGACCCGCAACCCCGTGCACCGCGTCGCCGACCTGGTCCGGCGCGAGGACACCCAGCCGGATCCGCTGCCCCCGCAGCCACCCGACCCGCCCGCCTGCGGCCCGCACGCCGTACAGCTCCTGCGCACCTACGCCCACCGCAGGACCCGCTACTCCTTCGCTCCGCGCGGGGAGCGCAGCGTCGCCCGCGGCTACCTCAAGGCCCTGCGCCGCGCCCGCAGCCTGATCTACATCGAGGACCAGTACCTGTGGTCGCCCCAGGTCGCCGAGTCCTTCGCCGAGGCGCTGAAGGCCAACCCGGAACTGAGGATGATCAGCGTCCTGCCGCTCCACCCCGACCAGGACGGCCTGATCAGCGGTGTCCCGCAGATCCTGGGCCGCAACCAGGCGCTGGACGTCCTGAAGCGCGCGGGCGGCGACCGGGTCGCGGTCTACGGGGTCGAGAACCGGGAGGGCACCCCGGTGTACGTCCACGCCAAGGTCTGCGTCATCGACGACGTGTGGTCGACCATCGGCTCCGACAACTTCAACCGGCGCTCCTGGACCTACGACTCCGAGCTGACCTGCGCGGTGCTCGACGAGACCCACGACGGCCGCGAACCGCTCGACCCCGGAGGGCTCGGCGACGGCGCCCGCCGCCTGCCCAGGGACCTGCGCCTCACCCTCGCCCGCGAGCACCTCGACCGGCACGAGGGCTCCGACGCGGACCTGCTCGACCCCGCCTCCTTCTTCGACGCCTTCGCCTCCTCCGCGGCGAAACTCGAGAGCTGGTACGCCGAGGGCCGCCGCGGCCCCCGGCCCCCCGGACGGCTCCGCGCCTACGAGGTGCCGCGGATGTCCCCGTGGACCACCGCCTGGGCCACCCCGTTCTACCGCTTCCTCTGCGACCCCGACGGCCGCCCCCGCGCCATGCGCCGCGCCGGGAGGTACTGATCCCGCACGACCGGGCGGTCGGGCGACCAGATAAGGCGCCGGCGCACCGAGGCCTACACATGCGGAGATGTCGCAAGACCACCACTGTCACGAGCAGGCCGGGTCCGAGCACGAGAGCGAGATCGCCCCAGGGGCCCGGGAGGTCGCTCGAGGCGTATCCGGCGAACAGGCCCACGGACATGAGGACCGTCCAGGGGAGGGCGACGAGGTAGCGGACGAGGGCTCCTGCCGGTTCCGCTCAGCCCCTGAGCGGACGCAAGGCGGAGCCCCAGGCGAGGACCTGGTCGAGGACGAGGTTCAGTCGGTCCTCGTGGGCGGCGGCGGGCTTGAAGCCGTCCGCGAAGTCGGTGTGGATCGACAGCCCCACCTGGTTCGACACGGTGGCCACGCTGAGCAGGCCCAGCACGTGCCGCAGGTGCGAGATCGCCCGGGGCGCGCCGTCCACGCCGTAGCCGACGAAACCGGCCGCCTTGTTGTGCCATTCCGCGTACAGGAAGTCGAGGGCGTTCTTGAGCGCGCCGGGATACGAGTTGTTGTACTCGGGGGTCACGATCACGAACGCGTCCAGGGGCGAGATCCTGGCCGACCAGCGCTTGGTGTGTTCATGCCGGTAGTCGCCCGTGGCGGGGTGCTCGGGCTCGTCCAGGTTGCCCAGGTCGTAGTCCTTCAGATCGACGAGCTCGTACTCGGCGTCGCCTCGCTTGACCGCCAGATCGCGGACCCATTGCGCCACCACCTCGCCGTTGCGGCCGGGGCGGGTGCTGCCCAGGATGATGCCTACCCTCAGCATGTCGATGCTCCCTCGATTGGTTACGCGAACCAACAGTAGGGAGAGCTGCTGAGATACTGAATGCGTGCCTGTCCAACATTTATACGCGAGCGTCTCAGGCTATAGACTCGGCGTATGGATATGCTGAGCGACGTGGTGTCCTTCATGCGAAGTGGGCGCCCCTCCTCCGCCCGCGTCTCCTGGCGGGCTCCCTGGGGCGTGTCGTTTCGCGCGACGCCCGGTTCCGCGGGTTTCCAGGTGGTGTTGCGCGGGTCCTGCTGGCTCATCCCCCCCGATGGCGAGCCCGTTCCGCTGAGCGTGGGCGACGTGGTGTTCATGCCGCACAGCGACTCGTTCGGGCTGGCCGACGATCCCGCGAGGCCGCTCGTCGAGTCGGACTGCGCCTCGCACTCGGAGCTGTTCGCCTCGGCCGGTTTCGGTGGCGCCGGGCCCGAGACGGTGATCCTGGCCTGCGGCTACCAGCTCGACCTCGGCAGGACTCACCCGATCCTGGCCTCGCTGCCCGGCGTGATCCACCTGCCCGCGACGCTCGGCAGCCATCCGGAGTTGCGGGCCGCCGTCGAGCTGCTGGCCGCTGAGATCGACACCCCTCGCCCCGGCACGGACACCGTCGTGTCGTCCCTGCTGGACATGCTGCAGCTGTACGTCCTGCGGGCCTACTTCGAGACCCAGGACGAGCCCTGCACGCTGTCCGGCTGGGCCGCCGCGCTGGCCGACCCCGCCATCGGCCGCGCGCTCGACGCCATCCACCGCGACCCGGCCCGCCGCTGGACGGTCGAGTCGCTCGGCGCCCACGCGGGCATGTCCCGCGCCGGCTTCGCCCGCCGCTTCACGGGGCTGGCCGGACAGCCGCCACTGGCGTACCTGACCTGGTGGCGGCTGGTGAGCGGGGCGCGCATGCTGCGCGAGTCCGACGCGTCGGTGGCGGAGGTGGCCGAGCGGGTGGGGTACGGGTCGGAGTTCGCCTTCGGCAACGCCTTCAAGCGGGAGTTCGGTGTGGCGCCCGGCCGGTACCGCCGCCGAGTCGCGGTGGTTTGAGCCCGGTCGGTCAAGCGGCGTGGCACGTGCCCGGGGGTCGGGTGGCGAGCCGTCGCCACCCGCTCCGGCAAGCTCGCCGGGCGCCGGCTCGCAGGTGCCGCCCTGGCATCCGTCATGCTCCGGTTCCGCCACCTCGAAGTGTCAGCCAGGCCTCAGGGCAGGCCGTTCCTGGTCTTGTAGTCGTTCCACACCCGCACGCAGTAGGCGTGGCGCCAGTCCCCGGAAGGCAGGTGGCGGCAGGCGTAGGCGGCGCTGATGCCGGCGGCGCCCCCGGTGGCCGGCGGCCTGTTCCTGGAGGCCGAGGGCGACGGCGACCTGGTGGCCGGCGTGCCCGTCCTGCCCGCCCGGGGCTGTGACCTGCCCTCCTGCCCGGCGGAACCCTGCGTCCCTGAGCCCTGTTTCCCTGAGCCCCGCGTCCCTGAGCGCGGCCGTCCCGCCGTCCCGGCACTCCCGGCGTCCCCGCCGGTGCTCGCGGTGCGCCGCCCGGCGCCTCCGCCTCCCCGGCCTCCGCTCTCGTGCCCGGCGCCTCCGTTCGCCCGCCTGGCACCGGTCCCCGGCGCGGCGGTTCCCGCCCCGCCCGTCCCTCCCGGCCCGGCACCGGCCCGCGCGGAGCCCTCGCCCTCGCGGTGCCGCCCGGCCCGCTTGGCCGGCTTCTTGACGGTCTGGGCACGCTCCACCCGCTCGACCCACTCGTCCCGGATGTTTCCGGCGCCGGAAAGGGCCCGCTCCGCCGGGAGCACCCGCTCCGGATCACGCCCCGGAACCTTCTTCCCGCCGCCACCGCCGGCCCCCGCCGCGCCCGGCCCCTTCTCGCCCTCGAGGGCCTTCCGCTTCCCCGCCGGCGCCTTCGCGTCCGTCTCGGCCACCACCGGGGCCCGCGAGGGGGTGATCACCATGTCGCGCCCGGCGAGGAGGCGTTCCCCGGGAGACGCGGGCGACGTGCCGGCGATGGGCACCCCGCCCCACGGGGACCAGCCGGACGACCAGACGCCGATCCCCGCGGCGGCGAGGAACCCGGCGATCAGCGCGGGTCTCAGAAGCTGGTCGCGCGAGAGGCGGGCCCAGGGCCGCCGCCACGGGCTGGGGGGCGGGGGCATGGAGAACGGCCTGCTGTCGAGGTATGTCCAGGAGTGGCGGACCATCGGACGGGTGGCAGCGTCATCCGCGTCGCCTGCGTCGCCCGCGTCGCCCGCGTCGTTCGCGTTGCCCGTTTCCTCGTCCTTCCGGTGCCGCGCGGCCCCGCGCGGCACCGACGCCCCCTCCCCCTCGCGCCGGCCGGGATCCGAGGGAAGCGCCGGCTCCGCGGGCGTCCGGGACTCCGGAAACCCCCCGGGTCGCGGAGGCTCCGAGGGCGCCGGAACGCGCCCGGCGCGCGAAGGTTCCGAAGACTCCGGAAGGCGTACGGATCGCGGCGGCCCGGCCGGCTCCGGAGACCCCGCGGAGCCGGGGAATCCGGCGGAGTACGGAGGTTCGGCGGGAGGCGGGAGCGGCGGGTCGGCGTACGGCATGCGCCCTCGCGGTCTCGCCTTGAGGCCGTGGCCGTGAGTGCGATCGTGCTCACCGTGCATCTCGCCTCCCGTGTCGCGTCTGGCCTCCTCACCCTGGCAAAATCACCCACTGTATGCGGCCCATGACAGTACGGTCTTACCGATCTGTTATCAGCAGCAGGCCGCAAAGATAAATAAATACGGTGAAAAACCGGCCTGACCGGTGGGGCGGGCGCCGCAGTGGGGATCGACGTTCTCAGGGCAGGGCTTGCCCTTCGTCGGGCTGCGCAAGCGGCTCAGCGAGAAGCCGCTTCCTTCAGGAAGCGGAGGAGTCGCGTCAGTTCCCCTTCGCGGCGCGGCCGAGGCGGAAGGCCGAGATGAGGAAGAAGATGCCGCCGGGGATGGCGTAGCCGGCCGCGTTGGTCAGCGTCGGGTTGGCCGCGGAGGCGCCGAGGATGAACGACGCACCGGCGAGTACGGAGATGCCGCCGCTGATGATCATCGGCCACTGGCCGCCCATCTTGCGGCGGGTGACACCCACGATCAGCTGGACCAGCCCGGCCACGATCGCCCAGGCGCCCCACACGCGCAGCACCGCCGGGATACCGGACGCGCAGGCGACGGCCACGCCGACGGCGGTGATCAGACTGACCGCGATGTTCACGTACAGCAGTGCGGGTGATCCGGTGGTGCGCGTCGCGCGGGCGTCGATGACGGCGGCGGCCACGTCGAACAGCGGGTAGAGCACGAGCAGGGTGACCGCGACCGGACCCAGTTGCGAGGCGGTCGTGAACATCGCGAGGGCCCAGACGATGGCGAACGCGAACCGGACGAAGTACAGCCGCCGCAGCGCGGACGCGGTCCCGGAAACATTGGGCGAAGCAGCGATGGTGCTCATGATGAGCCTTTCGGTGAAGGAGTGACGAGGAGAGCGGTTCAGCGCGTCCCGCGGCCGGCCTTCTCGATCAGGTCGGCGGCGACGGTCAGGACCTCGGCCGCCCGCGGTGCCGGCATGGGGTGCTCGGCGGGAACCCGGGCCGGCGAGCCCGGGCTTTCTCCCGCGTCCAGGACCTGGCCGGCCACGTGGACCAGGGCCTCGGCGTCGGGGTCGCCGCCGACAGGCCGGCCGCGGGTGACCACGGCTGTACCGATGAACAGCGGGGCGGTGCGTGCTCGCGTGTACGAACCACTGGAACAACTCCCCGCAAGACAGAACGTTCTATCGCTCCACAGCATGGCAACTCGCGGCACGGACTGTCAAGACCGAACGTTCTACCTATTAGGATGGCGGCATGCGCAGCCAATCCGAAGGCCGGCCGTCCGAAGCGCGATCGCGGCTGCTCGGCACGGCCACCCGGCTCTTCTACGCGGAGGGCATCCACGCCGTCGGCATCGATCGCATCGTCGCGGAGGCGCAGGTGACGCGGGCCACCCTCTACCGGCACTTCCCCGGCAAGGAAGACCTTGTCCTCTCCTACCTGAACGAGGTCGACCGGATCATGCGAAGCCAGGCGGACGAGGCCGTCGCCGCCGGGCTCCCGGCCGCCGACACCGTCCGAGCCCTCGGCACGTCCATCGCCCAGGGCATCCGGTCCCCCGGCTTCCGGGGATGCGCCTTCCTCAACGCCGCCGCCGAGTTTCCCGACCCCGAGTCCCCGGTGCGCAAGGCCGTGCTCGCCCACCGCCAGTGGTTCCTGGAAACCGTCACGGAGCTGCTGGCCAAGGTCCGGGAGACAGGCGCCGAGCCCGCCGGCCGCCACTTCGTGATGATGCGCGACGGCGCCATGGCCGCCGGCTGCCTGTTCGACCCGGCGCTGATCTGCGAGACCTTCCTGCACGGAGTCGAGAGGCTCGTGCGGGTTCACGCCGCCACCGGCGACACCGGACCGGCGGGGCCCGAAGACGCCGCTGACGCACCCGCACGCTGACCGGCCCTGTCGCCGATCTCGTGACGTGGGACGTCAGCGTCGAGGAAGGACCCTCACGCGAGCAGCCGCGCCGCCGGCTCGACGACGCGTTCCGACGACCACCCGCGCCCGCTGCCGGCGGGGGCGTCGAGCGCGGCACGCACGCCGCCCCGCCGGCCGAGCGCGGCACGCACGCCGCCCCGCCGTTCGGGCGCGGCCGCCACGAGGAGCCGTATCGCGCGCGGTCCGACCAGCGAGGCGCGGAGGAAGCGGCGCGCCGAGCCGCCAAGATGGCGGCATGGGGGAACACGGCAGGCGATGGCTCTTCGCCGATCAGCTCGGGGACCACTTCCTCGACTCCGACGACCAGCCGGTGCTGCTGGTCGAGGCCAGGTCGGTGCTGCGGCGGCGGCGCTACCACCGGCAGAAGGCGCACCTGGTGCTCTCGGCGCTGCGGCACCGGGCGGCCGAGCTGGGCGACCGCGCGCTGTTCCTGCGGACCGACACCTTCGCCGAGGCGCTCGGCCGCGCCGGCGGCCGGGTCACCGTCTGCGGGCCCACCAGCCACGCGGCCGACGCGTTCGTCCGGGGCCGCGCCGAGGTGACCGTCCTGCCCTCGCGCGGGTTCACCAGCACCGCGCAGGAGTTCGCCGCCTGGGCCGAGGGCAGGGACGGCCACCGGCTGCTGATGGAGGACTTCTACCGCGACGCCCGGCGCCGCCTGGACGTGCTCATGGACGGCGACGAGCCCGCCGGCGGCCGGTGGAACCTCGACGCGGACAACCGCGAGCCGCCGCCCGCCGGAGGGCTGGACGTGCCCGGCCCGTGGACGGCCGAGGAGGACGAGATCGACGAGCGGGTGCGCCACGACCTCGACCGGTGGGAACGCGACGGCGAGATGTCCTTCGTCGGGCGCGACGGCCCGCGCACGTTCCCCGCCACCGCCGCGGAGGCCCGCAGCGCGCTGCGGCGCTTCGTCGGCCACCGGCTGCCCGCCTTCGGCCCGCACCAGGACGCGATGCTCGCCGGCGACCCGTTCATGGCACACAGCATGCTCTCGCCCGCCATCAACCTCGGGCTGCTCGACCCCATGACGTGCGTGCGGGCCGCCGAGGCCGCCTACCGGGCGGGCCACGCCCCGCTCGCGAGCGTCGAGGGCTACGTGCGGCAGCTCATCGGCTGGCGCGACTACATCTGGCACCTGTACTGGCACTTCGGTGAGGACTACCGCGACCTCAACCGGCTGTCGGCCCGCGCGGCGCCGCCCGCCTGGTTCGAGGAGCTGGACGCCGGTGCCGTCGAGGCGCGCTGCCTGTCGTGGGCGCTCGCCCAGGTGCGCGACACCGGTTTCACCCACCACATCGTCCGGCTGATGGTGCTCGGGAACTTCGCGCTCCAGCGGGGGTACGACCCCGCGCGGCTGACCGACTGGTTCCACCGCTGCTTCGTCGACGGGTACGACTGGGTGATGGTGCCCAACGTGATCGGCATGTCGCAGCACGCCGACGGCGGCATGCTGGCGACCAAACCGTACGCGGCCGGGGGCGCGTACATCAACCGCATGAGCGACTTCTGCGCGCCCTGCCGCTACCGGCCCTCCCGGCGGACCGGCGAGGACGCCTGCCCGTTCACCGCGGGCTACTGGTGGTTCTTCGCCCGCAACCAGGAGTGGCTGGCCGCCAACCCGCGCACGGCCCGCGGCGTGCACGGCATGCGGCGGCTCGACGACCTGGACGAGGTGTGCGCCCAGGAGGCCGCACGCGGCGACGCGCCCCCCTGACCCCGGCCCGCCCGCCGGTCCGGTGGGCGGCACGGATGCGGAGTCGGGGACCGCGAGCACAGCCGTTGGCGGTGAGATGGGTCATGGTGCGGATGGTCACCGCGATCTGCGGAAACGCTGCCCGGGGGGCCGGGTGTCGTTCACCGTTCGCCAGGTGATGGCCGCTGGTGCCGAGACCGGAGGGGGCCGCCGGGCCGACATCTGATGATCTTTCCGGCCTCTGATCGTCGCGAGCCCGGCACAGGTTTCCGGTCACAACATTAGGTAAATGCCACATGGTGATTAACCGGAACATGAACTGGGTGCGGACAACGGTTCGCCGTGAGGTGCGGTATCTGCGCGGCCAGCTGGCCGGGCTGGGCCGGCGAGATTCCGAGCAGCGCTTCGAGCTGCGCCAGATCGCCAAGGCGACCCTGGCCGCGGTGCTGGCCTGGTTCCTGGCCGATCGGCTGCTGCCGCGCGAGACGGTGTGGATCGCCCCGGCCACCGCTGTGATCATGGTGCACGCGACGGTGTACCAGACACTGACCAACGGGGTGCGGCGGGTGTGCGCGGTGGCCGCCGGTGTCATCCTGGCCGGCAGCGTCGGCCACCTGATCGGCCTCAACGCCTTCAGCCTGGTGCTGGTCGTGCCACCGGCGCTGGTGGCCGCGCGCTGGCGGCGGATGGGCCGGCACGGCACGGACGTGGCGACCACCGCGGTGCTGATGCTGTCGTTCGGCGCCGCCTCCCAGGAGCGTTATCTGCTGGCCTATGTGGTGGCCACCGGCATCGGCGCGCTGTCCGGAGGAGTGGTCAACGCGATGCTGTGGCCGCCGCTGTACCAGCGCCGCCCCTATGAGGCGGTGCGCCGGCTGAGCAAGGAGGCCGCCGAACTGCTGGAGGCCGTGGCAGGCGGGTTGCGCGAGCGTTGTGATCTGTCGGACCTGCCCGGCTGGCAGCGCCACGCCGCCCGGCTGGACGCCCATCTGGCCCGAGCGAGTGCGGCCATCGCCGCCGGCGCGGAAAGCCGCCGCTACAACCTGCGCCGCACCCGCGTCCCCGAGACGAACGATGATCACGAAGGGCTGCTGGAGGCGATGAGCGAGATCGGCGTGCACATCCACGCCCTGGTGCGGGCGCTGGCTTATGCCGCCCAGCGCCGGCACCGCCACGCCGACGCTCCGCCGTGGATCAGCGACGAGTTCGCCCGCGACTACGCCGCGCTGCTGGACCTGCTCGCCCAGGCGCTCCAGGCGCAGATGCGCACCGCCGATGAGCCCGCGAGGCTGAACGCGGTGATCTCCGCCGCGCTGGAGCGGGCCGGCGCGATCCAGGAACAGATGACCGAAGAGGTCCGCACCGGCCGGCTGGACCAGCCGCATGGCTGGGCCGTGACCGGAAGCCTGCTCACCGACGCCGAGCGGATCCTGACCATCTTGACCACCCTGCACGCCACCGCCGAAATCGCCGAGGCCACCGATGTCGCCGATGCCGCCGATGCCGTGGTGTGAGGCCGACCGCCCCGCTGAATTCCCGCTGCGGCCCGGCGGCGCGTGCCGGATCTCAGCCGGTCGCGACGTCGCCGGCCTCGGGCTCAGCACCGAGACCATCCGGTGAGAGCCCTTCGGCCCAGCTCAAAGAGTGGTCTTCACGAGATGGCGCAGTGTCTCACCGAGCGGGGTCGGGCACGTGAAGCTCCTGTCGCCTCCGGGCTGGAGGATGCCTCGCTGCTCGGCGTCGTACAGGCCGGCGAGTTCCTCGGCGAGCTGGGGCGGAACGCCCGCCTCCACCATCGTGCCGACCCATGCGGGCTGCGGGATGGTCACCACCGTGAGCGGCCTGCCGAGAACGGCCGCCAGCTCTTCGGCCACCTGCCGTTCCGAGTACTGATGACCGTCCAGATCGATGATCTCGCCGGCCGTGGCGGGCGCCGTGAGGGATTCGGCGACCACCCTGCCGATGTCGCGTGTCGCGACCATCGGGACGGGCACGTCGGCCGACGCGCCGAAGACCGGGTAGACGCCGGCCCCGAGAGCGGCGCCGAGCACCGTTTCGACCTTCTCCTGGAAGTGCGACGAGCGAATCGCGGTCAGGAGCACGCCCGTCTCTCGCAGCCGGTTCTCCATATGGTGGAGCCAGCGGATGGGACCGGTGCCCTCAGCAAGCTCGGCCCCGATCGAGGACAGCATCACCACGTGCGGGACGCCGCTGTCCAGGACCGCACCGGCGATCGAGTCGGCCAGCCGGCGATGGTAGACGTCGGCGTCGGCCGCCACCGGATCCGTCGGCAGCAGGACGAACGCCCCGCGGCAACCGCGGAACGCCTCCGCCAGCGCCGCCCTGTCGCCGAAGTCTGCGACGGAGACCTCGGCTCCCGCTCCGATCCAGTCCGCGCTCCTGGCCGCGTCGCGGACCACGGCTCGCACCGGTTCTCCCTTGGCCAGGAGGTCCCGGGCCGCCGCCCCTCCCACGTGGCCTGTCACTCCTGTGATCGCGTACATCGGATACCTCCGGTGAGTCGTCGAGGTGGGTCACGCCCCAGTGAACACGCGCCGGGAGAGACGATCCATATTCCGTACGCTCACTTCCATTTCTGTCCGTCTAAACTGAGGTGGTGGATCCGCTCGCTGACCTACTCGACGGCGTTCGTGCCCGAAGCGCGGCGTTCTGTCAGGCGATACTGGAACCACCGTGGTCGCTGCTGATCTCCGACGGCGCCCCGCTCGCCCTGGCCACCACGCTGCGCGGGCACGCCTGGATCATGCTCGGCGGCGGTGAGCCGGTGCTGATGCGCACCGGGGACGTGGCCATCGTCAAGGGGCCGGATCCGTACACGATCAGCGACGATCCATCGACCCCGCCGGAGATCATCGTCCATCCGGGCAACCGGCTGACCACCATGGACGGCATCGACGTCACCGACGAGTTGCGGCTCGGGCCGCGCACGAGCGGACGCACCCCTGACGGGTCGGCGATCGTGGCCAGCGGGACCTACCAGGTCAGCGGAGACGTGAGCGAGCGGCTCCTGAACGCCCTGCCGGAGGTCGTGCTCGTGCCGCGGTCGAGCGAGCAGTCCCCGATCATGGAACTGCTCGCTCAAGAGGTCAACAGCGAAGGGCCTGGCCAGCAGGTCGTCCTTGACCGGCTTCTGGATCTGGCGCTGCTCGCGACCCTGCGCGCCTGGTTCGCCCGCCCCGAGGCTCAGGCACCCGGCTGGTACCGGGCGCAAAGCGATCCGTTGATCGGTCCGGCATTGCGGCTGATCCATGACGACCCGGCCCGCCCGTGGACGGTGGCCTCACTGGCGGGGAAGGTGGGCGCCTCGCGCGCGGCGTTCGCGCGCCGGTTCACCACCCTCGTGGGGGAGCCCCCCATGGCGTATCTCACCGGCTGGCGGATGGCGCTCGCCGCCGATCTGCTGCGCTCCTCCGACACCACGATCGACTCGGTCGCCCGGGACGTCGGCTACGCCAACGCCTTCGCGCTGAGCGTGGCTTTCAAACGAGTACGCGGCGTGTCCCCGAGCCGCCATCGGACGGGCGGGTAAGACGCATAGCCACGATCGCCGACGCCCTGCCCGCCGCCTGCCCGCCGCCTGCCCGCCGCCGGCCCGCCGCCGGCCCGCCACTCGCCCGAAGGTGGACATCCGGACATCCCGCACCCACCGGCCGGGAGCAACGGGGAAATACTCCCGCGGCCACCGGCCGGTGTTCTCCTGGTGTGACAGGATCTGTTCCAGTGCTCGCGGTCGGCGTGGCCGCCCCGTCCCGCCGTTGCGGCGCGCAACGATGGCAAGCCCCGAGTCGTCAGGATCCCCACGATGCTGAAAGCCGGTCGGTCCCAGGAGGAGATCCGCCAGCACAACCTTGGCGCCCTGCTCCGGCACGTGCACCTGGGCGGCCCGCTCTCCCGCACCGAGCTGGCCGACCGGATGGGCCTGAACCGCAGCACGATCATGGGGCTGACCGGGGAGCTCACCGCGGCGGGCCTGGTCCGCGAGGAACTCCCCAAGGACACCGGCAGGGCGGGCCGGCCGTCGCTGGTGGTCCGGCCGGAGTCCGACCGGGTCTACGTGATCGCCTTCGACGTCCGGGTGGACCGGCTGGTCGCCGCCAGGGTCGGGCTGGGCGGAACGGTCCTGGACCGCAGGGAGGCGATCCGGCCGCGCGCCGGGGCCGACCTCGACGACGTGGTCGGGACCCTCGCCGGGTTCGCCCGCCAGATGTACCGCGAGGCACGCCCGGACGCGGTGTGCGTCGGGGTCGGCGCGGCCTACTGCGGCATGATCCGGCCCGGTGACGGGATGGTGCGTTTCGGGCCGAACATGGGCTGGGTGGACCAGGCCTTCGGCACCGAGCTCGGTCTCAGGCTGGGGCTCGGGCTGCCGGTGTCGGTGGGCAACGAGGCCCACCTGGGCGCGCTGGCCGAGCACGAGCGCGGGGTGGGCGTCGGCTTCCAGAACCTGGTCTACCTGCACGGGGACGTCGGCGTGGGCGGCGGGATCATCGTCGGCGGCAAGCTGCTCGACGGCGACGGCGGGTACGGCTGCGAGCTCGGGCACATGATGGTGAACCCGTACAACGGTCGGCCCTGCGGGTGCGGCTCGCACGGTTGCCTGGAGGCGGAGGTCGGCGAGCAGGCCCTGATCGACGCCGCCGGCCGCTCCTCCGAGCTGACCGGCCGCGATGGCGTACGGGCCGTGGTGGACGCCGCCGGGCGCGGGGACGTCGCGGCCGTGGAGGCGCTGCGCCGGATCGGCGACTGGCTCGGCATCGGGGTGGCGAATCTGATCAACCTCTTCAACCCCGGCCTGGTGATCTTCGGCGGGATGCTGCGCGAGGTCTACCAGGGCTCGGCGGCCCAGGTCCACAGCCGGGTCGAGGCCAACGTGCTGGTGATCTCCCGGGAGAGGGTGCGGCTGCGCACCTCGGCCCTCGGCGACGACGCCACCCTGACCGGCGCGGCCGAGCTCGCCTTCTCCGAGGTGCTGGCCAACCCCCTGGAGGCGCTCGCCCACGGCGCCGGCCGGATCGGGGCCGGGAGGGCACACCCCGCCCCGCGGTGACCGTCTTCCCCTTCGCCCCCGGTCCCGGCTTTCGGCCGCTGCGGGAGAGCGGGAAGCCGCTGGTGACGTCGACCCGGGTGGCGGGCGGGGTGAGCCCGATGTTTCCTTCGCGCGCACCCCGCTGTCAGTCAGTAGAAGTTGATGTCCCAGCCGCGCAGGACACCGGTGAAGCCCGCGGTGTTGTCATCGATTCGCAACGTCCAGGCGCCCGGCTCCGCAGGTGCGTGGGGGAAGAGAAACCTCTTTTGGACGAAGGCGCCGGTGTCGTCCGGGTTGTAGTCCCTGATGAGGAACTGCTTGCCTGAAGGGCTGGTGAGCCAGACCTTCAGCTGCCCCTTCCGATTGTGAACGATGTCCATGTACGTGGAGATGACGTTGCCCGGACGCGTGTAGCCGCTGGCGGGAACGATCTGTGTGCGGGTGATCACGCCGGTGTCACCGATCGGAACGTCGACGGTGTCCTCGACGTACGGCGTGACCGGGAGCTGTCCGCTCAGGTACATGCCCGTCCAGTCCGAACCAGGGGTGTTGCGGCACTTGTAGCGTCTCGTGCTGTTCGAGACGTCCTTCCACAGGTTCATGCAGGTACCGATCGCCCGCTGGCCGTAGATGTTCGGATGCATGGATTCGGAGAGGTCTCCCTGGTTGCCGACATCGTCTCCCGTTCCGGTGAGCAGATCACCGGCGAGCCACACGGGGTAGGCCGGGTTGAACAGGAGCTCGACGAAGAGCTCGGTGAGCGGGACGTCGACATCGGTGAAGCGCACCCATTCCATGTCGATCCCGCTGGTGTAGAGGGCGCCGCCTCCTTCACCGGACCGGCGTGTGCCGGCTTCGCACAACCGGTGACCGTCGAACGCCTGCGACATCTCGATGAATCCCACCATGGAGGTCTCGGCGACGGCCTGCATCGTGGAGTTCAACGCGGGGACCAGCGACTCGTCGATGTACGCGACGTCCGGACCGTTGAACGGGCACTGTGCCTCACGGCGATCACCCGCGCCGTACTTGAAACCCGTGAAGCCGGGCAGGACATCGGGGGCGCCCATGAGCACGATCCGGTAGCTCCCCTCCGGGTGGCCCGCCGCCGTCATCGTCTGCTTGACCAGCTTGATGGTCTTGACGGTGTTGTCGAAGACCTGCTTCAGGTTCCCCATCGTGAGGTCCTTGAGGCCGTCCTCACCGTAGGGGCCGGGAGCAGCGTAGCCGTCTCTGCAGAGCGCGCCGTCGTTGGTGGTGTAGTGCTTTATGGCCCACGCCCCGATGCAGTTGAAGATGGCGTTGGCGAAGCCCATGTCGTTCCCGCCGACGCCGACGGCGATCAGTTCGATGTCATGGGAGGGCGCGAGCTGAGCGAGCCGGGTGATCTGAGGGAGTTCGCCCCGGAAGGATTCGCCCCCGTTCGCGATGGGCCACAAGTGCTTGTTGAGAGCCCCCGAGCAAGCGAGGTTGATCGTCTTGTCGAAGCCCTTCACCTGGTGGATGGGCGCGGAGAGGGATCGGTGGCACGCGTTGTCGACCGACTCGGGCTCATAGACCCGCTTCGGGTCGTAGTACCAGTGGAAGTCGGCGCCGCCGTTGGGATTGTCCAGGTACGCGGCCTTGTCGGTATTACCCCGGTTGCCGGAGTCGCGCTTGCTGTTGCCTTCCCATCGCCCGCCTTCGCCGGATGCGAAGCTGTCGCCGAGCATGACGGCGGCTGTAGGTCTGGGAGCCAGATCTGCGGAGGCGGGTTGAGCGACGACCGCCGAACCGGCGAGCAAGGCGACTGCGGGCAGCACCCGGCAGAGCATTACCCCTCTGATCGAGAGCATGCTTTCGTTCTCCTTTGGATTGACCACAGCCATATTCATATTTAGGGCCGAATTTTTATTCGACATTCGAAGATGGGCCGAGAAAAGACAGGAGCAACCGGGTAAGCCTGTACCAGGATGAATCATGGGCGGCCTAGCGTGAGATGCGGAACGTCCTCGCCGCCGATCGATCTCGCGCGCTGGAAAGAATCGCGCGCGGGTGGGCATACTTGTGGTCGGACAACAGCCATGCGCGTGCTTCATCACCGCGCCGCTCACGAGTTCAGAAGATCGGCACGTCAGGAAATCTGGTCAGATTGCGCGGGATATGCCGCGCACGCAGAAGCCGGAATAGAGCCACACATGAGAGACGCCCCCCAGACCGGGAGCCGATTCCTGGCTGACCGCTGACATTAAGATGTCGTCACCACTTCACTCTTCGCCGCCGGTGGCCCGTTGTCCGGCCGGTCCGCTGCGCGCCGAAGAATCAAGCGAGCGAGGGGCCGATGACATCCATGCCATGCTCGGCGCAGATCACGGCCATCTCAACGCCTCGTCCTCGGCCCGGTGGATATGGCGTGGAGAGCCGAAGCCTACGGGGGCGGTGACTTCGAACAAGGTGCAGGCGCCGGCGGTATCCGCCGCACCGGCTTTCAGGGTCATGGTGATATCGAGAACCGACCACGCGTCGCCAGCACCCGCTCCATGATGGAATCCACCGCGCACGACGACCTCCTCACCGTTAAGCGTGTCGCCCTGAGGCCCCGCAGCCTATTTCGCCTTAACCATGACATGTCCGCTATTGGACAGTCAGACCAGAAGTATGTCCAAATATCAGACTTATTGGTCTTCCTGAGCGATTTTCTCGCGTGCAGTGTGACTGCGGCACCAGCGACCGGTGGCTCGAATACGAGGTATCGCAACGGCATCCCTCTGCCACAACGAGTGATCGACCACAGAGACGGCTCGCTAACCTACCAGCCTTACGGAACCATTCTCGATCACCGTCTGCCGTCCATTCCCCGAGGTCTACTCCATCGAGTGTCGTTCCCGGGTGGGAAATGCGCGACCTCATGCCCGGTCGGGAACCGCCAGGTGCCATCTGAGCCATTCGACGACGTTCTTGACGAAGGTCACCCGGTTGGCGATCTGCCGGATCTCGTGCCCCTCGTCCTCGAACAGCAGGAGCTCGCAGGGCACCTCGCGGGCCCGCGCCGCCTGGAGCGCCTGCTCGGCCTCGTACAGGGGGACGTTGGTGTCGCGGGCACCGTGCACGATCAGCAGCGGAGCGGCCAGCCGGTCGAAGGAGTGCAGGGGCGACAGGGCCCGCAGCAGCTCGCGGTCGGCGACGGGATGGCCGTACTCGCTGACGGCCGCCGCGGCGATCCACGGCTCGGTCCGCTCGTAGAAGGTCTCGAAGTCGGCCATCCCGCAGACGTCGACTCCGGCGCGGAAGAGACGCGGGTGGGTGACGAGGGCGGCCAGCGTCAGGTAACCGCCGTACGAGCGTCCCATGCACGCGATCCTGGCCGGGTCGGCGAGGCCCGCCCGTGCCAGTTCCAGGGCGCAGTCGGCGACGTCGTCGATCGCGTCGAAGCGGAGGGCGTGGTTGTCGGCGTTGCGGAAGGCCCGCCCGAATCCCGACGAGCCGCGGATGTTCGGCGCGAGCACCCCGATCCCGGCGGCCAGCAGGTTCTGGAACAGCGGGTTGAAGGTGGGCCTTTCCTGGCTCTCGGGACCGCCGTGCAGGTAGACGACGAAGGGCGCAGGACCCCGGACGCCCGGGACCCGGTAGAGCCAGCCGGTCAGTTCCATGCCGTCTCGCGCCTGGAAGCGCACCAGCTCCGCGCCGGCCGCTCCGGGGATCCGCCCGGATCCCGCGATCCGCCGGTAACCACCGGTCGCCAGGTCGCAGAGCAGCACGTGGGAGGGGTGGCCGGGCCCTTCGGCCGCCAGGACGGCCAGGCTGCCGTCCAGGGACACCCTGATCGAGGACACCACCTCGGCGGGCAGGGGCGGGAGCGGGCGCGTCTCGCCGGTGGCCGTCTCGATCACCTCCAGCTCCGACCGGCCGGAGTCGTTCCACACCAGGACGGCGATACGGCCGTCGGCGCTCAGCGCGAACTGGTCCAGCTCGGCGTCGGGACGCTCGGCCAGCACGATCCCCGCCCCGTCCTCGCCCACCGCGACCAGCGCGGCCCGGTCGCGGCCGACGTCGGACAGCAGGTAGGCGGTCGTCCCGTCGGGAGAGAGGATCCCGTAGTCGGTGGTGCCGGTCAGCCCGGCCAGCAACGGCCGCTCCCCGTGGCCCGGCAGGTCGCCCGCGGCCTCGTCGGGAAGGCTCGCGGGCAGGCCGGGCGGGACGTCGGAGAGATGGCTCGGAGGAAGATCGAAGCGCATTCCCGCAGGAGGATCGGCGGGCAGAACGGGCGAGCCGTCGGCGTGATGGCCCGGAGGAAGATCGAAACGGATCACGGCGGGAAGATCGACCGGAACTCCCTCCGGCGGGCCCGCGGTGAGATCTCCCGGATGGGCCAGTCCGGAGACGAGACCTCCGGGGTGGGAGTCCGCGGGGTCGCCGGGAAGGGCCGGAAGGTGGCCGGTGGGATCGCCGGGAAGGGCCGGAAGATCGGCCACGTACATCCGGCGCACGCCGCGCGGGCCGCGTCGCAGCAGCATCCGCCGGTGGTCGCGGCTGACCGCGGCCGGCTGCAGGAGTGCCCCGTCCGCGATGACCTCCCGGCTTCCCGAGGCCGCGTCGATCAGCACCGCGTCCGTACGGCCACAGGAGGAGACCTCCGCGACGAGGAGGACCTCTCCCTGGCCGGTCCAGCGCACGAACGACGCCGATCCGCCCTCGGGCGCGGCCAGCGGGCGCAGATCGCCGCCGTCGGGCCGCACCGTCCAGACCTGCGTGTGCTCCCCGCCGCCCGGCACGACGAGGACGGCCAGGCGCCGGGCGTCGGGGGACCAGCTCACGTCGGCGACTGGCTCGGGACCCGTGTCGACCGGCCAGGCCTCCGGGTCCTCCCCCTGGAAGGCCTCCGGCGTCTCCCCCGGGGGCCACGCCTCCAGCTCCGCGCCGAGAGGCTGGATCCAGACCCGCGGCGAGCCGTCCCGGTCGCCGACGAAGGCGACGGCGCTCAGGTCGGGCGCCAGCGCGGGCGCCCGGCAGCTCCAGGCGGTCAGGCCCGTGCCCATCGAGGGACCAGAACGGGCGCCAAGAATTTCGGTCATCAAACTCCTTGTGCCTGCAACCACAGCTCCAGGAGTCCGAGTTGCCACAACGCGTTGGCACCCAGGGTAGTGCGGTGTTCGTCCGGTGCCGCGAGCAGCTTGTCGACGTACGGCTGGTCGAACAGGCCCCGGGACCTCGCGGTCCGACCGGTCAGCGCGTCCCTGACGAGCTCCAGGAACGGGCCGTGGATGTGCTTGATGGCCGGGACAGGAAAGTATCCTTTGGGCCGGTCGACGACCTCGGCGGGCAGCAGCTTGCGGCCGGCGCTCTTCAGGACGCCCTTGCCGCCGGAGGCGAGCTTGAGCTCGGGCGGGCAGGCCGCGGCCAGCTCGACCAGCTCGTGGTCGAGGAAGGGGGTCCTGGCCTCCAGCCCGAAGGCCATGGTCATGTTGTCCACGCGCTTGACCGGGTCGTCGACGAGCATGACGTTCGTGTCCAGGCGCAGCACCGCGTCGAGCGCGGTGTCGGCGCCGGGCCGCGCGAGATGGCGCCGGACGAAATCGCCGCTGACGTCCTCGGCCGGCATGTAGTCGGGCGACAGGATCGCGCCCAGCGTCCCGTGCGAGCGGTCGAAGAACTCCCTTTCGTAGACGGCGGCGGCGTCCTCGCGCGACACGCCGGCGAGCGGCGGGTACCAGCTGTAGCCGGCGAACACCTCGTCGGCGCCCTGGCCGGACTGGACGACCTTGACGTGCTTGGAGACCTCCTCCGACAGCAGGTGGAAGGCGACGCAGTCGTGGCTGACCATCGGCTCGCTCATGGCCCGCACCGCGTGCTCCAGGGCGGGCAGCAGCCGGGCGTCGTCGATGGGGATGCGCTGGTGATCGGTGCCGAACTCGGCGGCGACCAGGTCGGAGTAGGCGAACTCGTCCCCCCGCTCCCCTCCCGCCGAGGAGAACCCGATGCTGAAGGTCGACAGGCCCGGCTGTCCCTCCTCGGCCAGCAGCGCGACGATCAGGCTGGAGTCCAGGCCTCCGGAGAGCAGCACGCCCACGGGCACGTCCGCGACCATGCGCCTGCGTACGGCCGCCCGCAGCCGGTCGAGCACGACCTCGCCCCACTCGTCCGCGGTCAGCCCGGCGTACTCGGGCAGGGCCGACCGGGTGTGGGGCGGCTGCCAGTACAGGTGGTCGGTGACGGTTCCGTCGGGCTCGACGGTGCGTACGGTGGCCGGGGGAAGCTTGCGCACCCCGGCGAGGATGGTGCGCTCGGCGGGCACCACGGAGTGGAAGGTCATGTAGTGGTGCAGGGCCACCCGGTCGATGCCGGTGTCCACCCCTCCCCCGGCGAGCAGCGCGGGCAGCGACGAGGCGAAGCGCAGCCGCCCGGCGTCCTGGGTGAGGTACAGCGGCTTTATCCCCAGCCGGTCGCGGCCGAGCGTGAGCCTGCCGGTGTCGCGCTCGGCGACCACGAAGGCGAACATGCCCTTGAAGCGGTCGACGCAGCCGGTCCCCCAGCGGTGGAAGGACTTCACCAGCACCTCGGTGTCGGAGGTGGAGAAGAAGCGGTAGCCCAGGCCCTCCAGTTCCTCGCGCAGCTCGCGGTAGTTGTACAGGCACCCGTTGAAGACCCCCGCCAGGCCGAGGTCGCTGTCCACCATCGGCTGGGCGCCCCGGTCCGACAGGTCGATGATCTTCAGGCGCCGGTGGCCGAGGGCGACCGGCCCCAGCGACCACAGGCCGGCCCCGTCGGGTCCCCTGTCGTGCATCACGTCACTCATCCGGGCCACGGCGGCGACGTCCGCCGGGCGGCCGTCGAACCGGAGCTCACCGCTCAGACCACACATCGAAACCCCCCGGTGACCGGCTCGGGCCGGAGCCCGTCACCCAGATCACCCATCTCACACGTCTCACACGTCTCACACGTCTCACGCATCGAACCCCTCGGTGACCGGTCCACGCCTGAGCTCACCGCTCAAGCCGCGCACCGGCGGCCCTCCTCGGCAGCCAGGTGTCCTTGGAACCGCCCCCCTGGGAGGAGTTGACGATCATGCTGCCGGCCGGGGCGACGCGGGTCAGCGCCGTCGGCGGCACCGTCGCCGTCTCGCCGGAGCAGACGAAGGCCCGCAGGTCGACCACGCGCGGGCTCAGCCGCCGCCCGTCGAAGGTCGGGTGCGTCGACAGCCGGACCGTCTCCTGGGCGACCCAGCCCTCGGGTGCGGTGAGGATCGTCTTCCTGACCCGCTCGAGCTCCTCGGCGGAGGCGTCGGGGCCGACGACCACGCCCTGCCCGCCGAACCCGTCCACCGGCTTGACGACCAGCTCGGCCAGCCGGTCGAGCACCTGCTCCCGGTCCTCGGCGTCCCGGCACAGGTAGGTGGGGACGTTGTCGATGAGGGGCCGCTCGCCCAGGTAGTACTCGATGAGGCGCGGCACGTACCGGTACAGGCACTTGTCGTCGGCGACGCCGTTGCCCGGCGCGTTGGCCAGGACGAGCGCGGAACGCTCGACGGCGTCCATGATCTCCAGCCCGAGGCGGCCGTCGAGCAGGTCTCTCTCGTCGATCCTGCGGTAGAGCACCTCGATCCTGCGCCCGTCGATCTCCAGGTTGCCGTTCTTGAAGGACAGGTCGGCCGGTACGGCCAGGACCACCCCCATTTCCTCGGCGAGCATCTTGTGCTCGTAGTAGGCGGAGTCCTCGGGCCCCGCCGAGACCACGGCGAGAGCCGACGGGTCGCCGGAGCCCGCCGCGAGCAGTGCCTCCCGCAGCGTCCGCAGGCCCTCCCTCGGGTCGGCGAGCTCCTCGCCGCGGACGAGTTCCGGCATCAGCTCGGCGACCAGCCGCCGGTTGGTCACGGCGTATCCGAGGCCCGAGGGCACCCGCAGGTTGTCCTCCAGCACCGCCCAGCGGCCGACGTTGTCGCGGACCAGGTCCAGCCCGGCCACGGCGCAGCGCACGGTGCCCTGCGGCACCCTGCGGCCGGGCCTGCGGTAGCCGGGCGACTCGTCGACCACCCAGGCGGGGATCGTGCCGTCCCTGATGATCTCGCGCCCGTCGTAGACGTCGTGCAGGAACGCCTCCAGCGCGCGCACCCGCTGCGGCAGGGCCCGCTGGATCTCGGCCCACTCGCCGCCCTGGACCAGGCGGGGGACCAGGTCGAACGGGTAGATCCGGCTCTCGCCGCCGCCCTCGACCTGGAAGGTCATGCCGTTGCGGCGCTGGTAGGCGTCGCGCTTCTCCTCCCGGTCGCGCAGTCCTTCCACGCCCAGGCGGTCGAGGACCCGCAGCACCGGCTGGTAGGACTCGCGCACCGTTCCCTCGATGATCGCCTCGTCGCCGGGAGCCTCGTAGCCGTCGAGGAGATTGGTGTGCATCCTCGGCATCGGACCGCCGAAGGCGGTCTCCCACTCCTCGGAGCGCGTCTCGGCGATGACGAGGTCGACCACGTCGGACAGCCTGCCGCTGCGGGCGTACGCCTCGCGCTGGCGGGCCGAGGAGCTTCCCCGCGCCAGCGACTCCCTGGCCAGGGACGTGACGAGCTCCCAGTCGCCGCACTGCTCCAGCTGCGGGCGCAGGCCGTCGATCATCCGCCGGATCACCTCGCCCGCGGGCGCCGGGGTGCCGTCGACCGGGTCGACGAGATCGCCCTCCAGCCCGGAGCGCGACGCCCGCCACGACGCGGCGCGGACCATCTCCAGCCGGACCGTGCGCTCGGGGCCCTTCTGCGCCGCCTCCAGCTCTCTGGCCACCAGTGCCCTGAACAGCCCGGCGATCAGCACGATGTCGCCCACTCGGGGGCAGGCGTCGCAGACCCGCAGCTCGATGGTGGGCAGGTGCGCCGAGGGCCGGATGTCGAAGTAGATCATGCCGGGGTCGGTGATCACCCCGGAGGCGACGAGGTCCCGCACCACCTGGTCGTACTCGGCGGCCGACTCGAACCTGGGCACCGGACCGGCGGTGGGCCAGCGCTGCCACAGCAGCGGGCGGTAGCTGGCGTACCCGGTGTCGGAGCCCAGCCAGTACGGCGAGCTGGAGCTCAGGGCGAGCAGCGGGGGGATCCAGGGGGCCAGGCGGTGGGCGACGGCCACCGCCAGGTCGCGATCCTCGACGTCGGCGTGGAACTGCGTCCCGCAGATCAGCTGCTCGCGGGTGAGCAGCTGGTAGTCGGCGAGCATCTGCTCGTAGCGGGGATCAGGGGAGATCTTCAACGCCTCCAGATCCACCAGCGGCACGCTTCCCGCCGCCACGATTCCCAGGCCGAGGCCGTCCGCGGCCTGGATCACCGTGCGGCGCAGCGCGGTCAGGTCGTGCCCGAGGTCCTCCAGATGCATGAAGGGCCTGCTGTTGGCCTCGACGACCGAACGCTGCAGCTCGTGGGTGAAGCGCTCCGCCGGCAACTGCTCGAGCAGGACACCGGCCCGTGGGACGAGGTGCCGGGTGTCGACATCGACGACGTGGAACTCCTCTTCGACACCGACCGCGATCGGCCCCGCCAGACCCGCCATTTCATCACTCCTGAAGTACGCCGGTTCATGGGGTTTTTTGTTCTTTGCCCGAAAAAAGGAGTTCCGCACTTCACGAGGCACTTTGCGAGAAAGTGAAGCCGTGAGGTCGCTCCCTGCCGGACAGACCCGCTTCCCTTTCGGCGCGCGGACTCACCTCTTTCGGGCGGGAGATATCACACGGGTTTCGAAGAGGACATCGATGGCCACCGGCGACGGGACGGACCTCTCCGGCGAAACTCCGCCCGAGGGCAGGACGCGACCTCGCCACGCCCGGCGATCCCTGTCCCCGGCCACGCCCGGCCCGGCGTGATCACCCCTGACCGCGGCGGGAACCACGGCCGGGCTCCCCCTCATGCCCGGCCCGGTGAACGGAGCCCACGCGGGCGGGTTACCCGGCCGGGGACTCGTCACGCCCTGACGGCCCGGCGTCCGGCCGCTCCCGGGCAGGGAAGGCTTCGGCGGGGTCGGGCGAACCCGGCGGGTCCGACGGGCCGGACGGGCCGGGGAGCAGCTCGGCCTCGTCCGGGCGCGACTCGATCATGCGCGGTGGCCGGGGCGCGTCTTCCGGCGGCGGCCCGAACGTGTCGGGAAACGCGCGTACCCCGAGGGCCTCCGGGCGATCGCCCGACGGATCGGGCGGATCGATGAGCTGCCGCACGGGCGGGCTGTCCAGGAACGTGGAGACCGCGTCGACCACCCCCTCCCCCAGCGGGCGGAACGCGTCGACCACGGCCTGGGCGGGCGGGCCGAGGCGGGTGCCGACCTCCTGGAGGAACTCCTCCAGCACCTGCGGCAGCGGCGGCACCGGCAGACCGAACTGGGGCTTCGGCCGCGCCTTCTCCGGCGGCGTCCAGCGCATCGAGTCGTCGCTCATGGCGAGCCATTCGTCGACGGCGCCGTCGATGGAGTCGAGCACGTGATCGGAATCGTCTGGCATGGCGGCTCCCCTCATGACCGGGATCCGATAAGACGACGGTACCTCGCCCCACCTCCCCCGGGCAGGGGCGGGTGGGAACCGTCTTCGCGGTGTCGTTTCCCCGATCACCGGAACGGCGGCTGTACAGCGTTGGTACGGCGGTGATACAGCAGTGGTACGGCAGCCGCACGGCGGCGGAGGCCCGATCATCAAAGCCCGTTAAACTGGCATAACCCCCTCAACTGGGGGAATAAGCTGTCGATGCTCTCTCAAACTCGTCCTGCCGGCAGTGACACGCTCACCTTCCTCGGCGCGATCATGCGTAATCCCCACCAACTCGGGGCGATCGCTCCCAGCTCGAAGGCCGTCGCCCGGCTGGTGTCCTCGATCGTCCCCACGACCCCCGGAGCCGTGGTCGTCGAACTCGGCGCCGGCGGCGGAGTGATCAGCGACGCGATCCGCGACCGGCTGCCCCCGGGGGGACGGCAGCTCGCCGTGGAGGTCAACGAAGGCATGGTGGACCACCTGCGGCGCAGCAGACCCTGGCTGGAGGTGATCCCCGGCGACGCCGGCGACCTCGGCAAGCTGCTGCGGGAGGCCGGCCTGTCCCACGCGGACGCGATCGTCTCCTCGCTTCCCTGGACCCTGTTCGAGGACGCCCAGCAGAAACGCGTTCTGGAGGAGATCGCGGCCTCGCTCACCCCCGGCGGCGCCTTCAGCACCATCACGACGCTGACCGTGATGCCGTTCCGGCGCTTCCGGCACTTCCGCGGTCTCATGAACAGCACGTTCACCACCGTCGGCACCCTGGGCCCGATCTGGCGCAACGTACCGCCCGCCCTGGTGTACACCGGAGCCGTGGCGAGCGATCGGCTGGCCGGGGACACCGGCGGCTGAGTGGCCGGCGGGCGACCCGCCGGGGACACCGGCGGCGAATGAACGGCCCGCCGGGATCCACCGGCGGGCGGACGGGTGGAGGACGGCGGAGGTGATCGGGCGGGGTTCCTCCCGGCCGGGCGGGCCGGGGCGGTGAGAACCTCGCGGTGGCCGGCGGGCCCCGCCGTCATCGCGAGGTCGCCCGCCGACGCGCTGCGACCACGCGCGCGAGTGCGCCCGCCTTGGTGCGATTGGTGCGAGGGGCGGGCTTCGTCGCGACGGCGGCACCGCAGACCGGTCCCGCCGGCTCATGCAAGATCGAAATCGGGCGGTCGACAGAAATAAACCTCTGTCCGGCCTGGTTGCCGCCTACATGGCTGATGACGACAACATCCGCGGGACGGCCCGCGGCTCCTCCGAAGTGCCCCTGTCGATCCTCGAACTGGCGACCGTCGGTTCGGGAGTGACGCCCACCGAGACCCTGAAGGCGAGCACCGAGCTGGCCAGGCGCGCGGAGGAGTGGGGTTACCACCGGATCTGGGTGGCCGAGCACCACGGCATGCCCTCCGTGGCGAGTTCCTCGCCCGCGGTGTTGATCGCCCATCTGGCCGCCGCGACCAGGAGCATCCGGCTGGGGTCCGGCGGCGTCATGCTGCCCAACCACGCCCCGCTGGTCGTCGCCGAGCAGTTCGGCACCCTGCACGCGCTGCACCCGGGCCGTATCGACCTCGGGCTCGGCCGGGCCCCCGGCACCGACCCCGCCACGGCGAGGGCCCTGCGCGGGCGGCACGGCCTGGACGCCGACGACTTCCCCGAGCAGCTGGCCGAGCTGACGGCCTTCCTGGACGGCGCGTTCCCGCAGGGCCACCCGCTGGAGCGGGTCGTCGCGGTGCCCCGCTCGCCCGAGTCGGGCCGCCCACCGATCTGGCTGCTCGGTTCCAGCGGCTTCAGCGCCCAGCTCGCCGGGATGCTCGGCCTGCCGTTCGCCTTCGCGCACCACTTCAGCGGGAACAACACCATCCCCGCCCTTGAGCTGTACCGGTCGTCCTTCGAGCCCTCCGCCGTCCTCGACCGGCCGTACGCGATGATCGGCGTCTCCGCGATCGCCGCCGAGACCCCCGAGCAGGCGCTGCGCCTGGCCCGCTCCGGCGGGCTGTCCATGCTGCGGCTGCGGCGCGGGACCCCGCAGCCGATCCCCACGCCCGAGGAGGCCGAGAACTACCCGTACAGCCCGATAGAGCGGGACTTCCTCGACGACCACCTGTCCAAGATGGTGCTGGGGGACGCCGCCGGGGTGCGTCAGGGGCTGGAGGATCTCCGCAAGCGCACCGAGGCCGACGAGCTGATGATCACCACGATGGTCCACAGCACCGCCGACCGGGCCCGCTCCTTCGAGCTCATCGCCCAGGCGTACGACCTCACCGGCGGCTCCTGACCCGGCCGTCCCGGCTCGCCCCCCGCTCAGCCGCGGCCCGGACCGCGGTGGTCGCCACGACCTCGCCGCCCTTCGTGGCCACGACGAGGGCGTGCCCGGCCGGACGCGGGCAGGTGCCGTCGAGGTCGATGACGTCGCGATGCCATTCGGGACGGTAGCCGTACCCGAACTCCCGGGAGAAGGTGTCGAGCATGACGCCGCGCGCGCCTTCGAGGTGCCCGGCCTCGGCCATGTGAACGTCGTAGGGGCTCATGTCCGGTTCTCCTGGTGAACGTGCGGACCCGGCGCGACGTGCGGGCCGAGCAGATCGCGGGTCAGTGGGTGCCGGGGCCGGCCGAGGACGCGGGCCGCGGCGCCCTCCTCCACGACCCTCCCCTCCGAGAGGATCGCGACGTGGTCCGCCAGCCGCGCGACGACACCCATGTCGTGGCTGATCAGTACGAGGGTCAACCCGGACTCGCGGCGCAGCTCGACGAGCAGGTCGAGCACTCCGGCCTGGGTGATCGTGTCCAGCCCGGAGGTGATCTCGTCGCAGACGAGGACCTCGGGCGCGGCGAGCAACGCGCGGGCGAGCGCCGCGCGCTGGAGCTCCCCGCCGGACAACCCGCCGGGACGGCGAGCCGCCGCCGCGGCACCGAGCCCGACGCGTTCGAGCATCTCCAGCGTCGCGTCAAGCGCCGCCCCGGACCTCAGGCCCCGCAACCGCACCGCGGTGCGGCTCACCTGGTCGGCCACCGTCCGGCCCGGGTCGAAGGAGGCGTGCGCGTCCTGGAAGACGTACTGCACGCGGGCCACGTCCTCGCGACGCCGCCGCGACAGAGCCCCCGCCAGCGGCCTCCCCTCGAGCAGCACCGCTCCCCGCGCGGGCTCGTGCAGCCCCGCGACGCAGCGCGCGAGGGTCGTCTTCCCGCTTCCCGAACGCCCGGCCAACGCCAGGCACCGCCCGGCGGCCACACGCAGCGACACGTCGTGGAGCACCGTCACCGAGCGGTGCCTCGCCATCAGGCCGACGACGTCGAGCCGGACCGGCCCCGGCACGACCGCCCGGGGCGGCGCGGCCTTCCCGGGGGAGCGGCCCGCCTCGCCGGAGCGCGGGACGCCTCTTCCGCCGGTGGGCGGGGCGACGCCACCGGGAGACGGACGCGACCCGCGAGAGGGCGAATCCCCTCCCCCGCAGGTGGGCGACCCGATCCCGTCCAGGTGAGGGGTCGCCGAGCCGGGGGACGGGGACACCGGGAGCCGGGCGTCGAGCAGGCGCCGGGTGTGATCGTGCCGGGGCCGGACGAGCACCTCCCCGGCCGGGCCGCTCTCCACCGCCCGGCCGCCGCGCAACACGACGACGTGGTCGGCGAGCGCGCGCACCACGTCCAGATCGTGGCTGAGCAGCACCAGCGCGATGCCCTGCCGTACGAGGTCCTCCAGCTCGTCCACGACCTCTCGTTTGGTGACGGCGTCCTGGCCGGTGGTGGGCTCGTCCGCCACGATCGCCGACGGTGCCGTCAGCAGCGTCTGGGCGAGCACCAGGCGTTGCTGCTGTCCCCCGGAGAGCTCGTGCGGGTAGCGGCGCGCCGTCTCCCCGCCGGCGGGCAGGTCGACGCGGCGCAGGACGGACGCGATCCGCTCCCCCACGGATCCGTCCGCCGCCCCGCCCGGCGCGTGCCGCCGGGCGATCTCGCGCAGCACCGCCCCGGCCCGGCGGACCGGGTTGAGGGCGGACGCGGGGTGCTGCGGCAGGTAGCCCACCGTCCCGGCCACCTCGACCGTCCCCGACAGGACCACGCCGGGCGCGTGCTCGCCGAGCAGCGCCCGCCCGATGGTGGTCTTGCCGCTGCCCGAGGCCCCGACCAGGGCGAGCACCCGGCCGGGCGCGAGCTCGAAGGAGACCCCGTCGACCAGCGTGCCGCCGCCCGCCCGGGCGCGCAGTCCCTCGACGCGGATCACGCGGCCACCCCCCTGCCGCGCCGTACCTCGTCGAAGAGCAGGTTCAGCCCGACGGACAGCGACACGAGCAGCAGCGCCGGCACGAGCACCGCCCATGGCTGGAGGAACATGCCGGCCCGGTTCCGGTCGACCATCACCGCCCAGTCGTCGGCGTCCGGGGAGACGCCGACGCCCAGGAAGCTCGCCGTCGCGACAAGGTAGAGCGCGCCGACGACGCGGACGCCCATGTCGGCCAGGAGGGTTCGGAGCATCGACCTGCCCACGTAACCGAACGCCCGGCGCCACCAGCTCTCGCCCTGGAGGCGCATCGCCTCCATCGCGGGCCTGGCGGCGATCTCCAGGGCCGCCGCGCGGGAGATGCGGGCCACCTCCGGGAGGTTGATCACCGCGACGATGACGACCAGGGCGACGGGCCCGGGAGGGGCGATGGCGGCGAGCAGGACGAGCGTCAGCAACGAGGGGACGGCCAGCAGCAGGTCCAGGGGCCGCATCAGCAGCTCGTCGAGCCACCGCCGCCGGGTCATCGCGGTCAGCAGTCCCAGCGGCGCGCCCACCAGGAAGGCCAGGGCGGTGGCGGCCAGGGCGACCACCACGACCGTACGGCCGCCGAGAAGCACCTGCCGCCATACGTCCCTGCCGACGAAGTCCGTCCCCAGCGGAAAGCCGGAGCCGAACGGGAGACCGCGGGGAACCGGCTCGCCCGCGAACCACGGACCGGCGAGGGCGATCACCAGCGGCACGCCCAGCAGCACCCCGCCCACCCACCACCTCGGCACCGGAACCGGCCTCGCCCCAAGGACCGGCCCCGGTTCCCGTCCCGGCCTCATGACGCACCCGCCGCGCGCGGGGCGAGCCGGAAAGCGGCGACGTCGGCGGCGAGGTTGACGGCCACGGTGGTGACCGCGAAGACCAGGGCGAGTCCCTGGATCACCGGGATGTCGCGGGCGGAGACCGCGCTCACCAGCGAGGTGCCGAGGCCGGGGATGACGAACACGGCCTCAACGGTGATCACGCCGCCGAGCAGCCAGTCGGTGGTCCTGGCGAGCTGCTGCACGGCCGGCGCCAGCGCGTTGGGCAGGGCGTGCGCCACGACCACCCTCCGGCCGGAGAGCCCGAGCCTGCGCGCGTGGCGGACGTACTCGGAGCCCAGGGCGTCGATCATCCCGGCCCTGACCAGCCTGCTGATCGAGCAGATCGGCCGGGCGAGCAGGACCAGCAGGGGAAGCAGCAGCGCGGCCGGCTGCGCGAGCAGGTTCGGGCCGGCGCCCACCGCCGTGGGCGGAAGCCAGCCGAGGCGCAGCGCGAAAAGCGCGACCAGCAGCACGGCGAGGGCGAACTCCGGCACCGAGTACAGGGCGATGCCGGCCGAGGTGAGGACGCGGTCGAGCGCCCGGCCCTGGCGGATCGCGGCGACGACGCCCGCGGCCACCGCCAGCGGCACCAGGAGCAGGAGGGTGATCGCGGCGAGCTGGAGGGTCGGCCCGCCGGCGTCGGCGAGGAACCCGGTGACCGGGCGCCCGGCCGTCAGCGACGTCCCGAGGTCGCCCCGGAACAGGCCGAGCAGCCATTCGGCGTAGCGGACCGGCGCGGGCCGGTCGAGCCCCAGCTCCTGGCGGATCCGCTCGATCCGTGCCGGATCGGGCGTGTCACCGGCCAGCACCACGGCGGCGTCCCCCGGCAGCGCCTCGGTGAGGGCGAACACCAGCACGGTGACCGCCCCGACCTGCGCCAGGCCGAGCGCCATGCGCCGCGCGGCGTACCCGGGCAGGCTCGTCCGGCCTCCGGAGCGGGGACGCCGCGAGGGCCGGGACGGCGGGGCGGCACGAAGGTGCGTCACGCCAGCCAGACCTTGTCGAACCGGGCCCAGTCGAGGGTGTTGGCCGGGGCGTCGGCCACGCCGCCCACCCCCGGTGCGGTCGCGACGAGCCAGTCGGCGAAGCCCCAGACGAGGTAGCCGCCCTCGGCGTGCTGGGCTCGCTGCATCTCGGCGTACACGTCGCGGCGCGCCTTCTCGTCGGCCAGCGAGACGGCCTTGGCGTAGAGCGCGTCGAACTCCGGGCGCCTCCACTTGGTGATGTTGATCGGGGACGCGCTGAGCAGGCGCTGCGCGAAGTGGGACTCGATGGGCATGGCGCCGGACCGGAAGCAGCACAGCGTGCCCTTGTCGAGGACGTCCTTCCAGTAGGTGTCCTTGTCACCCACCGAGACCTCGACGTCGAGACCGGCCTGGCGCATCTGGTCGGCGAACACGCTCGACGACTCGACGAAGCCGCCGGCCGCCGCCGACGTGTCGAGCCGCACCTTCAGCCCCTTCGCCCCGGCCCTCTCCACCAGCCACCTGGCCTTGTCCAGGTCGCGGGCGCGCTGCGGGATCTCGTCGGCGTAGTACTGGTAGCCCCTGCCGAAGAGGTCGTTGCCGACCTGTCCCGCGCCGGCCAGCACGGTGTCGACCAGCTCCCCCCGGTCGGCCAGCAGGAACATGGCCTCGCGCAGGTTCCGGTCGTCGAAGGGCGGGCGGTCCAGCTTCATGGCGAACGCCTGCATGCCGCTGTTGGCGAGCCGGGTGACGGCCAGGCGGTCGTTGCCCCGATAGGTCCTGGCGGTGGTCGCGGTGATGTCGTGGGCGTAGTCGGCCTGCCCGCCCAGCAGGGCGTTGACCCGGGCCGACTCCTCGTTGGCGATCAGGTATTGCAGTTCGTCGACGTGGGGGGCGCCCTCCCAGTAGCCGGGGTTGCGCCTGAGCAGCAGGGAGCGGCCCGGTTCGAAGGAGTCGAAGGCGAACGGGCCGGACCCGATCGGCCTGGTGAAGTCCTCGGTGCCCTCGGGGACGACGAACACGCCGAAGGCGGCCAGCACGTTGGGGAACTCGGCGAACGGCTGCCTGAGCGCGAACTCGACCGTACGGTCGCCGACGGCCCTGCTGGCGGCCAGGTCGATGACCGCGAGAGTGGACCTGGCGCGGAAGGCGCGTGCGGGGTCGGCGATCCTGGCATAGCTGTAGAGGACGTCGGCGGCGCGCACCGGCCTGCCGTCGTGGAAGTTCGCCTGGCGCAGGGTGACCCGCCAGGTGGTGAGGTCGGCGGAGGGCTCCCAGCGCTCGGCGAGGCGCGGCACCACCGACAGGTCGGGCCCGTAGTCGGCGAGCTTGTCGAACAGCGCCTTGGACCGGGACGCCTCGACGAACAGGTTGGACAGGTGCGGGTCCAGGGTCTCCTGGGCCCCGCCCCCGGCGAACGCGACGCGCAGCCGGCCGCCCGATCGAGGCCCGCTCGCGGCGGTCCCGGCCGTGGGGCCTGTGGCGCACCCGGCGAGCAGGGCGGCGGACAGCCCGGCGGCGGTGCCGAGGAAGCCGCGGCGGTTCAGGGAGCGCATGGGAGGGGTCCTTTCATCGGTTGTGCCTGGCGGCCGTCCGAGGCGGTGGTCGCGCGAGGAGATCACCCCGTCGACACCGGGGACCTCGCCCGACCGCCCGGGGGTGCCTCCTCGGCCACCGAGCCAGACAGAGGGAATGATAATGATTTTCATTTACTTTGCAATTCGGCAGTTTCCCCGCCCGGCTCTGACGCATCTGTGCCGACAAAGACCTCGATCTCCACCGAATCTGCACAGAAGGCCATTACGCTCCGGGTGCATGATCAGATCGAGATGGGTGGGCCTGCTGGTCTGGCCGGTGGTGCTGCCGTTCGCGGCCTGGGCGGCGCTCAGGGCCGGCGGGTGGACCCCGCTCTGGCAGTGGGTCGCCCTGGTGGCGTTCACGCCGTACGTGGCGGCGGCCTCGGCGATCCCGCTGCTCCTGGCGCTGGGGCTGCGCCGCTGGGCGGCCGCGGCCGTCGCCCTGGTCACGAGCGCGGTGCTGGCGACGGCCGTACTCCCCCGGTACTTCGGCGACACGGATCAGCCCGCCGCCGACGGGGGACGGCTGCGGGTGCTCGCCGCGAACCTCGCCGTCGGCGCGGGCGACACCGACGTCCTGATGAGGCTCGTGCGCTCCCTCGACCCGGACGTGCTGGCCCTCCAGGAGGTCACCCCGGCCGCGCGCGACCGCCTGGAGGCGGCCGGGCTGCGCCGGCGCATGCCCCACGTCGTGGACCGCGCGGTCGACGGGGTGTGGGGCTCGGGCATCTACTCCAAGCACCCCGTCGCCGAGAAGCCGCTGATCGCGCTGGGCAGGTTCCGGCAGGCGCGAGGGGTGGTCAAGCACCCGAGCGGCCACGAGATCGAGGTCGTCTCGGTCCACCCCTGCGCGCCCCGGTACGGCGACAAGGTGCCGTGCTGGGAGCAGGGACTGCGGGCGCTGCCCAGGGCGGGCGGGCAGCTGCGGGTGCTCGCGGGCGACTTCAACGCCACCCTCGACCACCGGCTGGTACGCGACCTGCTCGACAGCGGCTACCGCGACGCGGCCGACGTCACCGGGCACGGCCTGACGCCCACCTGGCCGCAGCAGGGATGGGAACCCGTCCCCGGGGTGACGATCGACCACGTGCTCGCCGACTCGCGCATGGCGATCAGGAGTTTCGGCGTCCACCGCCTCCCGGACACCGACCACCGCCCGGTCTTCGCCGAGCTGGGCCTGCCCCGCTTCACGAAGCGCTGAACCCGGACCGTTTCACGAACCGCTTCACGAGGCGTTGAACCCGGACCGCCTCACGGACCGCCGAGCGGGACCCGGGCGGTCGCCGATCTTCGCGAGCGGGACCCGCCGAGGAACAGGACCAGGGCGAGGACGGCGTACGGCACCGCGGACGCGGTGAAGATCGCGGCATGGCCGGCCAGCGCCGAGGCCGCGGCGTAGCCGCCGTAGACGAGGACGGCGCCCAGCTCGGTGCCCAGCCCGGCCAGCGAGGTCACGGTGGCGCGGGCCGGGCCGGTGATGCTCTCCTGCAGCCGTACGTCGGCCAGCACGCTCGCCATCTGGAAGACGCAGAAGGCCACCGCGAGGGCGACGAACCCCGCCGCGGTCCCGCCGGCCGCGCCCGCGCCGAGCGCCAGCGCCCCGAACGCGAGGAGCGCGGCGAACTCCCGGTCCGTGAAGCTCCGCCCGGCCGCCGCGAGCAGGCCACCGGCCGCGATCCCCACGGAGACCAGGAGCACCAGGAGCGGCACGAGGTGCGTGGCGACGCCGGTGCCGATCGCGAGCAGCGGGGTGTACTCCTCCAGCGAGCCCCACAGGGCCGTCACCGCCGGCACCAGCAGCAGCGCCCGGCGCGTCGGCCGGTCGGCGCGCGCCGCCCGCAGCCCCTCGCGCAGGATCGCGGCGTACCCGCCCGCGGGCACCTCCTCCTCGTCGGCCCCCTCCGCGGCCCCCTCCCCTTCCCGTCCGGTTTCCCGCCCGGCGCGTACGCGGTGTTCGGGAAAGGCCAGCGCGGCCACCGCGGCGAGCACGCACGCCAGGACGCTGCCGGCGGCGACCAGCGGATAGCCGCCCATGGCGAACACCGGGGCGGCCACGACCGTGGACACCACGACGGCGCCGGTGCCGATCGCGCGGGCGCGGCCCATGATCGCGGCGTAGCGGCCGGCCGCGCCCAGGCGGTCGAGCTCGGTGTAGACCAGCGCCTCCAGCGCGCCCGACTGCAGCGCTCCGGAGGCGCCCCACAGCACGAAGCCCGCGGCGAACACCCAGTAGGAGGGGGCCGCGACCCACAGGCCGAAGCCGGCGGCGGCCAGCAGCGGCGCCAGGGCGAGCAGCGCGCGCCGCGAGACGGCGTCGGCCCACACCCCTGAGGGAACCTCCAGCGCGACGGAGGTGACCGACCAGATCGCCAGGAGCGAGGAGATCTCGGCGGTCGACAGACCCGTGTCGACGAACAGCAACGCGTAGAACGGGTAGAACAGGACGAACTCATCAAGGAGGGTGTAGGCGTAGAGCGTCGCGGCCAGGCGCTTCGCACGCCCTTCGGGCGCACGGTGAAAAGAAGTGGTCATGAGGTCCTTCTCGCGGAGGCTGGGCGGACTCGGGATGCTCGGCATCTCCGGGGGTCCACGGCAGCTCGCGCCGGACCGACCGATCGTTGAGGATCAATGTCGCCAGGTCATACCGCAGACCATACAGCCGCCCCGCCCGCCCCGGCCTCCCCTTTTCCTCGGGCGGGTTCTCCTCGGGCGGGGAACGCCTCCCCGGCGTGGGCGCGGCCGCGCGTCAGGCCGCCGCGGGCACCGCGGGCGGCCGAGCCCGCTCCGTCCCCGGCCGGCGCGCCCTGACCGGACCGGGCAGGGCGGGCCGGTCAGAACTCGTCGTGCCCGGAGACCTGGCCGATCGGGAAGACGTGCCTGTTCGCGGCGCAGACGGTCTCCAGGACGTGGACGGGCACGTCCTCGTCGGAGTAGCCGGCGCGAAGGACCTGGACGACCCACTCCCCCGGTTCGAGCTCCAGGGTCTCGTACTCGAAGGGTGTCGGCGGGCGGGCCGTCAGGGTCTCCTCGGCGCGGCCGAAGGTGTGGCCGAGGGCGACCAGTGCCGACTGGAGCGACGGCTTGACGAACCCGGGCTCGGCGAGGCGGGTGCCCCCGAACAGGTCCGCCCGGAAGTAGCTGGTGGCGATGCGCACCGGGATCCCGTCGGCCGTCATCATCTTCCGCCGGGCGATCACCTCGGCGCCGGGTTCGACGCGCAGGCAGGCGGCCACGTGCTCACCGGCCGGCTCCGGGCCCACGTAGAGCATCCTGCGGCCCGGTGTGACGCCCTGCCGTTCCGCCTCGGCGAGGAACAGGGACGCGGAAGCCCGCACGGCGGGGTCGGTCGGCAGCGCCCGCCGCACCAGGACCCTGGGCGTGCTGACCACGGGCTCCTCGGAGACGCGGACCACAGACTCCTCCGACGTGCGGACCACGGGCTCCTCGGAGACGCGGCCGGGGGACACGCCCAGGCGCGTCCCTATGTCCTCCAGGCTCATCCCTGAGTCACGGGCTTCGGCGATCGCCTGACGACGCATCTTCGCCGCCTCCGCGAGGAGCCCCTGCTCTTCGGTG
Organism: Streptosporangium sp. OZ121; assembly: GCF_051918885.1. Taxonomy (NCBI): domain Bacteria; kingdom Bacillati; phylum Actinomycetota; class Actinomycetes; order Streptosporangiales; family Streptosporangiaceae; genus Streptosporangium; species Streptosporangium sp. OZ121. The sequence continues at coordinate 43,356 of NZ_JBPXMC010000014.1, read as the reverse complement.
ATGAGACGGCTCAGAACCCGTGCGCGCTCCACGGGGTCGCTCAGCCCGGAAACATCGCGCAACGTCTCCAGATCCATCGGGGCCCGCCTCCTCGCGCTCAACACCACCGGGGATTTTAGTCCGCCCTGTCTCCGGGCCGGGCCGGTGCCGGTACCGACGGCCCGGAAGGCCCCCGGCGACGGCCGCCGGGCCGTCGCACGCGCCCGCCCGGGACACGGGTCGTTCTCCATCGGAGGCGCGAGCCGTTCACTCCGGGAGAGGACGCGCGGTCAACGGGCACTCTGGCCTGGGGGCTACAGCATGGGGACCGTCAAATCAGTTGCCGACGCCGCGCCCGGGTGCGAAGACTGGATGGTCACCCGTGTCACGCGGGTGGCGGTGATCCGGCGGGGCGGCCACCGGGAGCGGTGGCACGGGAGACCGGTCGAGAGGGGATGGTGTTCCGGCCTGCCATGTCCCGGACGGCTCTCACCCCGTCAGAACACCGTGAGGAGCGTGCCGCCTGCCGATGCCCCCTGACACCGGAACCACCACATCTAAAGCAGACAACACAAAAAACACAGACACCTCGGCCGCCGACGCGGAATCCCCGCCCCGGCAACCCCTCTCCCCGCGCCGCGCCAGGGCCGCCTCCCTGTGGCGGTTGAGGTCCTACCTCCGCCCGTACGTCGCCCGCCTGATCGCCATCTGGCTGGTGTCCTTCGCCGCGGTCGCGATCGGCATCGCCATCCCGCTGATCGGCAGGGAGATCATCGACGGCCCCGTCGCCCGGGGCGACACCGGGGCCGTACCTCCCCTCGCGCTGCTGGCCCTGATCCTGGGCGTGGTCGAGGCGCTGCTCGTCTTCCTGAGGCGGTGGCTGCTGGCCGACGCCGTCCTGGGCCTGGAGACCGGCATCCGCGACGACCTCTACGGCCACCTGCAGCGGCTGCCGATGGGGTTCCACGCCTCCTGGCAGTCGGGCCAGCTGCTGTCCCGGGCGACGACCGACCTGTCGACGATCCGGCGCTTCCTCGGCTTCGGCCTGCTCTTCCTCGTCCTGACCACCGTCCAGATCGCGACGGTGACCGGGTTGCTGCTCCACATGTACTGGCCGCTCGGGTTGCTGGTCGTGGCCTCGGCGGTGCCGATCGTGTTCACCACCCTGCGCTTCGAGCGCACGTACATCACCATCTCCCGCCGGGTCCAGGACGAGCAGGGCGACCTCGCCACGGTCGTCGAGGAGTCGGCGGCCGGCATCCGTACGATCAAGGCCTTCGGCCGCGGCCGGTACGTCTCCGGGATCTTCGAGGAAGGAGCGCTGAAGGTCTACCGGACCTCGATGGAGAAGGTCCGCCTGTCGGCCAGGTTCTTCACCTTCCTCGAGGTGATCCCGAACATCACCCTCGCGCTCGTGCTGCTGCTCGGCGCCCTGGCGGTCGGCTCGGGCACGCTGACGCTGGGCACGCTGGTGGCCTTCGCCACCCTGATGCTGCAGCTGGTCTGGCCCGTCTCCGCGCTCGGCTTCATCCTGACGATGGGTCAGGAGGCGATGACCGCGGCGGACCGGGTGATGGAGGTGCTCGACACCGAACCGGAGATCGTCGGGGGCACCGGCGCGATCGAGCGGCCCCGGGGGCACCTGCGCTTCGAGGGGGCGTGCTTCGCCTTCCCCGGTGCCGCCGAACCGGTGCTCCACGACGTCTGGCTGGAGGTGCGGCCGGGAGAGACGGTGGCGGTCGTGGGCGCGACGGGGTCGGGCAAGACCACGCTGACCTCCCTGGTGCCGCGGCTGTACGACGTCGGCGCCGGCCGGGTCACGATCGACGGGGTCGACGTCCGCGACCTGCCGCTGCCCGTGCTGCGCTCGATGGTCGCCACGGCCTTCGAGGAACCGACGCTGTTCTCGATGAGCGTCAGGGAGAACCTCACGCTGGGGCGGCGCGACGCGAGCGAAGAGGAGATCGCGGAGGCGCTGCGGATCGCCCAGGCCGGATTCGTCCACGCGCTGCCGTGGGGGCTGGAGACCAGGATCGGCGAGCAGGGCATGTCCCTGTCCGGCGGCCAGCGCCAGCGGCTCGCGCTGGCCCGCGCGGTTCTCAGCCGTCCCAGGATCCTCGTGCTGGACGACACGCTCTCTGCCCTGGACGTCGAGACCGAGGCCCTGGTGGAGGAGGCGCTGCGGCACGTGCTGCGCGAGGCCACCGGGATCGTCGTCGCCCACCGGGCCTCCACCGTGCTCCTCGCCGACAGGGTGGCCCTGCTGCTCGACGGCACGATCGCGCATGTCGGCGAGCACCACGAGCTCATGGCGAGCGTGCCCGAGTACCGCGCGCTGCTGTCGGCCGACCCGGACGCCGAGGAGGCACGGCTGTGAGCGTGACCGAACCTTCCACCCAACCTTCGAGACCTTCCTCCGGACCCTCCGGACCCTCCTCCGCCGGGACCGCGAACGGATCCCGGGAGTGGCGGGGGGTCGCGGCGGAGAACCAGGACGAGCTGTCGGCGCGGGTGTCGTTCCTGCTGCGCGACAGGTCCAGGCGGCTGCTCGGCGACCTGCTGCGCCCGTACCGCAAAGAGATCATCCTGCTCGTCGCGATCATCGTGACCTGCAACGTCGCCTCGCTCGCCATCCCCTACCTGGTCAAGGTGGGCATCGACGCGGGCATCCCGCCGATGGTGGCGGGCGCGGGACCGCGGACGCTGGTGACGGTCGTCGCGGCGATCCTGACGGCGGCGGTCGTCCAGTTGGTGACCCGGCGGATATTCCTCAGGATGGCCGGGCGCATCGGCCAGGGCATCCTGCTGGAGCTGCGGCGGCGGGTGTTCGTCCACTTCCAGCGGCTGTCGCTGTCGTTCCACGAGGACTACACCTCGGGCCGGGTCGTCTCCCGGCTCACCTCCGACATCGACGCCATCTCCGAGATGCTGCAGTCAGGGTTCGACGACCTCGTCACCGCCGTGCTGACGCTGGTCGGCACGGCGGTCCTGCTGCTCGTCCTGGACGTCCACCTCGGCGTGGTCGCGCTGCTTCCGCTGCCGGTCCTGATGCTGTTCACCGGCTGGTTCCGGCGGCAGTCGAGCATCGTCTACCGCAGGACCCGGGAGACCGTGGCCCTGGTGATCGTCCACTTCGTGGAGTCGATGGCCGGCATGCGCGCGGTCCAGGCGTTCCGCGGGGAGCCGCGCAACCAGGAGATCTTCTCCCACCTGAACGCCGACTACCGCGACGCCAACCGGCGGAGCATGCACCTGGTCGCGATCTTCTCGCCGGGCGTCAAGCTGATCGGGAACGTGACGATCGCGGCCGTCCTGCTCTACGGGGGCACGCTGGCGATCCAGGGTGAGGTCACGGTGGGCGTGCTGGCCGCCTTCCTGCTCTACCTGCGCCAGTTCTACGAGCCGATGCAGGAGATCTCGCAGTTCTACAACACCTTCCAGTCCGCCGGGGCTGCGCTGGAGAAGCTCTCCGGCGTGCTGCAGGAGCGTCCCGTGGTGGCCGAACCCGACGACCCGGTGACGCTGGAGCGGCCACGCGGGAGAGTCGAGTTCCGGGGCGTGGAGTTCTCCTATCTGGACGGCACCCCCGTGCTGCCCCGGCTGGACCTGGTGGTCCCCGCCGGGCAGACCGTGGCGCTGGTCGGCACCACGGGGGCGGGCAAGACCACGCTGGCGAAGCTGGTCTCCAGGTTCTACGACCCGGTGGCGGGCCGGGTGCTGCTGGACGGCGTCGACCTGCGCGACCTCGGCGAGGAGTCGCGGCACGCCGCGGTGGTCCTGGTCACCCAGGAGAACTTCCTGTTCAGCGGGTCGGTGGCGGACAACGTCAGGTTCGGCCGGCCGGGCGCGAACATGACCGACGTGGTGGCGGCGGCCCGCTCGATCGGCGCCGACGCGTTCGTCTCCGCGCTTCCCGAGGGGTACGACACCCAGGTCGGCAAGCACGGCGGCCGCCTGTCGGCCGGGCAGCGGCAGCTGGTGGCGTTCGCGAGGGCGTTCCTGGCCGACCCGGCGGTGCTGATCCTCGACGAGGCGACGTCCAGCCTGGACGTCTCCAGCGAGCGGCTGGTGCAGCGGGCGATGCGGACCATCCTGGCGGACCGGACGGCCCTGATCATCGCGCACCGCCTGTCGACCGTCGAGATCGCCGACCGGGTGCTGGTGATGGACGGCGGCAGGATCGTGGAGGACGGCCCGCCCGGCGAGCTCGTCCGGCGGGCGGGCCGCTACGCCGACCTGCACCGCGCCTGGCTCGACAGTATCTCCGACCACCGCGACGTCCCCGGCTGACCCACCCGGCGGCCGGGCCCTGCGGAGGCGAGCCGCCACTCGTTCGAGTCCCGCGACGTCCCCGGCCATGTCAGACAGGGAGCGCTCAGGACAGGGAGCGCTCAGGACAGGGCTCACCCAGAAGACGGAGTGCGCTCGGAAGACGGGGCGCGGCCCGAGCCGGAACCGGGTGCCCGGAATGTCGGGCACCCGATTTCCGGCGGACCCTGAACCCCGGGAACGGGACCCGCGTATCTCAGGGCGGAACGGCACGAATGATCCTTCCCACCCGCAGGAAAGGGGCAGTGATCTCGATGAGCACCCGGCGGTCGCGCAGAAGACGGTCTCTGACCGCCACCTTGCTGGTCTCCGCCATACTGGCCGCCGGGTGCTCGTCAGCGGCCGTGACGACCGGGGCCGCAGTCCAGGCGGTGGGACTGGCCGGCGATCGGGCGGACGCGGACGTCCGCTTCTCCCAGGAGATGATCCCCCACCATCGCCAGACGATCCGGCTCGCCGGCCTGGTGGACGGCCGGAGCGAGAACCCGTACGTGCGCGACCTGGCCGCGAAGATCAGGAAGCACGAGGCCGCCGACATCGACCTGATGTCCGGCTGGCTGCGGTCGTGGCAGGTCGAGGTGCCGGCGGAGGGCGACCACGCCGCGCACGACATGCCGGGCATGCTGTCCGCCGCCCAGTTCTCGTCCCTGGAGGGACGGTCGGGTGCCGCCTTCGACAAGCTGTGGCTGAGCGTGCTGGGCAAGCACCTCGACAGCGGTGTCCAGATGGCCCAGGTCGTGATCGCGCTGGGCAGGCACCGGCCCACCGCCCGGCTGGCGGAGAAGATGGTCACCGGGCAGCGCGCCCTGATCGCCGAGATCGGGAAGAAGCTCGCCTGAGCCGCCGTACCTCCGGGCGGCGGGCCGTCCAGGAGCGGCCCGCCGCCCGGAGGTACGACCCCCGAAAGGGGCATGAGCGCGAGGCGCTGCCGGGTCGCCGAACGGCGCCGCCCGTACGTGACGAACGGCGCCGTCCGCGCCTGACGGACGGTGCCGCCCGCCTCTGCCCCGGGCTCTACCTCAGCCCGAAGGCACGGACGATCGTCTGCTCGACGGCGTTGCCCCTCTCGTCCTTGACACCGGCCCGCAGGCTGACGTACCGGGCGTGGGCCGGGGCGTCCAGCCTGGCCCGCCACCCGTCGCCGGTGCGGGTCAGGCGCTCGGTGCGCCAGGTGGCGCCGTCGTCGTAGGAGACCTGGAGCTCACCCGAACGGATGTCCGCCTTCGGCCCTCCCGGCAGGTGCGAGGGGAGGATGGTGAGGGCGGCCGAGCGGGAGGCCCTGCCGTCCACCCCGGTGTCCACGGCGTAGTCGAGCTGCACCAGCGGCAGCGCGACCGGCTCGGCGGAGCCGGAGGATGCCGAGGTGAAGTTCCACACGGTCCGCGTGGTGGTGGAGTACGGGTACGCCGCGGCGTCGCGTTCCGTCGTGGTGACGAGGCGGTAGGGAAGCCTGGCCTGGCCGACCTCGGCGTCCAGGACGTAGCCGCCCGTCTCGGCGACGAGGGTCCCTCCCTGGTGGAGCGACGTCGTCTGGTCGAGCTGGCCCGGTCCGAAGAGCCCGACGTGGTCGGCCCCGGAGTCGCCCCACCCGGGCACCTGGACGTGCAGGGTGTTCCCCTCGCGGACCGGGAGCGCGATGGAGTCGTTCACCCTCGGGCGCTGGATCGGGCCGAACCACTGCTCGCCGGTGGTGCTCCCCGCCCGGTAGGACCTCTCCCCCGAGAACTGCCACGTCTTCCGCGGGATCTCCGCCTCGGACGTCCAGCGTACGGAGTCTCCCGGGGTGACCCAGTCGGTGCGCTCGCGCTTCGACCTGCTCAGCAGCGTGTATCCCACCTTGGTGTTCAGGCCGGGGACGACGTCGAAGCGGTACTCGGCGACCTCGTCCGCCGGGTCGTTGCGGAAGTCGACGTCGACCCGCGCCAGGTCGCGGTGCGCGGGACGGTAGGTCAGGTCGCCGGGAACGGACTGCTCCCAGCGCCGGACCAGGTCGTAGAGGTAGGCGGTGTCGGGCTTGGAGACCGTGCGCAGCAGGACGGTCTCCTTCCCGAGGCGGGAGATGAGCTGCTCGCCCTCGTCCCTGGTCAGTGACGCCACGGTCAGGGGCGTCCTCCTGATCGCCTCGCGGAGCCGTCCCACCTCGTCGTTGACGATCAGCAGCAGCTTCGCCCCGGCGGCCACGGCGGCGGGCACCTGCTCGTCCGTGTCGCCGTGGCGCACGACCGCGATCTTCCCCTTGACGTCCAGCCCGGCGTAGTCGGCCGCGCGGCCCCGGCCGGCGAAGACGGCGGGGAGGTCCCACGAGCCCTCGGGCAGGAGCCCCGCCCCCGGCTGGATCCACAGGTCGTCGTACGTCCGCCCGCCCGAGCTCACGGTCAGGAGCGGCTGTGTCTTGCGCCAGCGCGTGCCGATGGACAGCCGTCCCTCGCGCACCCGCTTCGTGGGCTGGATCCAGATGCTGTCGTACCCGGTGCCGAGCGTGTAGGAGTCGGCGACGGAGGCGGTGTCGCCCAGCGTGCGGTGGTAGTCGACCCGGGTCTCGGCGTCGGCGCTCTCCCGGGGCGTGACGGCCCTGGCCTCGCGCGCGGTGGCGGCGTCCAGGGTCACGGTGGTGTCGGTCTTGACCGTGACCAGGGGTTCGTTGAGCAGCGCGAGACCGAGCGAGGAGGGACCGTGCGTGCCTCGCACGTCGCCCCACATCCACACCGAGTACCTGCCCTGGGGCACCAGGACGTCCACCTCTCCGGTGAAGGTGAGGAAGCTGTAGTAGCCGTCGGCGGGGTCGCCCTCCCGCAGGAGGTTGATCTGGCCGCTCATCGGGGCGCCGTCGCGGTCCTTGGCCTTGATGACGAGGTGGCGGGGCTGGTCCTCGGTGCTGAGGCCGACGACGGTGCGGGCGAGCGCCGGACCGCCGCCCGCGGACGCCTCGATCCACCCGGTGTAGCCGTTCCTTTCCGGTGCGCGGTCCAGGTCGGCGGTGACGGTGACGGTGCCGGTGCCGCGCGCCGGGACGACGACCTGAGAGGCCGACAGGGCGAACAGACCGTCCGGGGCGCCGGTGACCTTGAGCGCCAGGTCGAGGGTGACGTCGGTGCCGGAGGTGTTGGTGTAGGTGACCTGCCGCTCGGCCCTGCCTCCGGGCTCCTCTCCCAGCGGATGGATGCCCAGGTAGGCGCTGCCGGTGACGAACAGGGTGGCGGTGGTGGCGGCCCGGGCGTCCAGGCGGCCGGTGCCGGCCTCGTAGGCGGTGTGGTCCGGGGTGCTCCTGGACGTGCTCATCAGGGCGTCCTTGAGCTGCCCGCCGGTCCAGTCGGGGTGCGTGGCGGCGAGGAGGGCGGCGGCGCCCGCGACGTGCGGGGTGGCCATCGAGGTGCCGCTCATGGTCGTGTAGGGGCCCTCGCCCGTCTGCGCGTACTGGGACCGGGCCGCCAGCACGCCGACGCCGGGGGCGCTGAGTTCCGGCTTGAGCGCGCCGTCGGCCAGCCTCGGGCCCCGGCTGGAGAAGTCGGCGAGGTGGTCGGAGGTGTCCACCGCCGCGATGGTGAGGGCCGCGTCGGCGGCGCCCGGGGCGCCCACCGTGCGCTCGGAGGGCCCGGCGTTGCCCGCCGCGACGGTGAAGAGGGCGCCGGTCTCGGCGCTGAGCGCGTTGACGGCCTGGCTCATCGGGTCGGTGCCGTCGGTGGGCGCGTCGGTGCCGAGGCTCATGCTGATGACCTTGGCGTTCCGCTCCCTGGCGGCCCACTCCATGCCGGCCACGATCCAGGAGTCCTGGCCCTGGCCCTGGTCGCTGAGGACCTTGCCGACGTGCAGCTCGGCTCCGGGGGCGACGCCCTTCTCCCTCCCGCCCGAGGCGGCGCCGGTGCCGGCGATCGTGGAGGCGACGTGGGTGCCGTGACCGTGCCGGTCGGTGACCTCCTCGCCGGGTACGAAGCTGGCGGAGGCCTCGATCCGGCCGGCCAGATCGGGGTGGCCCGCGTCGACGCCGGTGTCCAGGACGGCGACGTCGACGCCCTCGCCGGTGTTGCCCGCCGCCCAGACCTCGGGGGCGCCGATCTGCGCCACGGTGTCGGCCAGGTCGACCTTGACCTTGCCGTCCAGCCAGACCTTCGCGACGCCGTTCGCGAAGGCGGGCGCGAGGTTCCCGCGCCCGCCTTCACGGGCGCCGGGCGCCGTGGCCCGGCCGCCGGTGAGCGAGGACCAGAAGCTCGCGGCCTTGTCGCGGTCCTCGGTGACGGCCGCGCCCTTGATGCTGCTGAGGGTACGGACCTTCGTGGCGCCCTCGGGCAACGACGTGGCCGTGCGGGCGGCTGAGTCGTCCGCGTAGGTGACGATCAGCGGAAGGTGGTCGACGTGGGCGTCGTCGTAGTCGTCGGCCAGGAGGCGGGTGACGTTGAACAGCCGCCTGTCGAGCAGCCCGGCGGAGACGTAGGGCATCGCGCTGTCGGGATAGACGTAGGTGTCGGCGCCCACGGTGGTGACGTGGGCGCCGACGGGTTCGCCGCCGGGGCCCCGGACGACCGTGGTACCGGCTCCGATGCCGCCGGAGCGGACCGTGACCTTGTCGCCGGTGATCAGGGTGATGGTGCGGGTGACCGCCGGCGTGCCGTGGGCGGATCCGGAGGGCGCGCCGGGCTCAGCTGGCGGTGCCCGCGGTCTCCTGCTCCGCGGCGCGGCGCCTCTCCTCCCCCTCGATGGCCTCGACCGTCTCGTTGTCGCGGTCACGGCGGTACTCGCGGACCGAGTAGGCGACGGCGGCGGCCCAGATGACGGCGATGGTGATGTAGGCGAAGGTCTGGACGCCGCTGGAGGCGTCGATCCAGTCGCTGCGCAGCAGGGTCCTGACGTTGGTCAGGATGATGACACCGCCGACGGCGGAGCCCAGGATGCGCGGCGGGATGTGCCGGACCAGCCAGGCGGCGATGGGGGCCGCGATGACGCCGCCGATCAGCAGCACGGCGACCCAGGAGAAGTCGATGTTCTCGGAGCCGATGCCGACGAAGAAGCCGATGCTGGCGGCGATGGCGACCAGGAACTCGCTGGCGTCGATGGAACCGATCACCTTGCGCGGCGCCAGGCGGCCGCTGGCCAGGATAGCCGGGGTGCCGACCGGGCCCCAGCCGCCGCCACCGGTGGCGTCGACGAAGCCGGCGACCAGGCCGAGGGGCGCGAGGAAGCGCTTGCGCAGCGGCTTGCCCAGGTTGCCGCGCGGGAGGCCGAAGGCCGTGAAGCGGATCAGGACGTAGACGCCCAGCGCGAGCAGGATGATCGACATGACCGGCGCCGCGACCTCGGTGGAGAGGCCGGACAGGAAGGTGGCTCCCACGAACGCGCCGACGGCGCCGGGAACACCGATCTTGGCGACGACCTTCCAGTCGATGTTGTTGAAGCGCCAGTGGGATATGCCCGAGGCGAGGGTCGTGCCGATCTCGGCGAGGTGGACGGTGGCCGAAGCGGCGGCGGGGTTGGTGCCGATGGCCAGGAGCAGCGTCGTCGAGGTGACACCGTAGGCCATGCCGAGGCTGCCGTCGACGAGCTGTGCCGCGAAGCCGACCAGGCCTAAGAGGATGAGCGCACGCACAACGCTCCCCTTCCTGTTTTTCCTACTCTGTTGATAGGAATTATCGTGATTGAATGCCACGGCGACGTCAAGTCACGTTTCGAGCAAGGCGTCTCAAGGTATGGGAATCTTCATCCCACGCGCGGCGCACGGTGCACCGTCACACCCCGCGTCGCCGGCCGGCCGCCCTCGCACCGAGGTCAGCCCGCCGGCGGTGGAGAAGGCCGGTGGGTCAGTGACCGACGGAGTCGGAGTCGGTCGCGGCGGCCTCGCCCCGGTCGAGGGAGGACAACTCGGAGACCTCCTCGGGGGTGAGGGCGAAGTCGAAGATGTCGGCGTTGGCCCTCATCCGTTCGGGGCTGGACGACTTCGGCACGGTGATCAGGCCGAGCTCGATGTGCCAGCGCAGCACGATCTGGGCGGGGGTCCTGCCGTGCCGCTCGGCGGCGGCCGTGACGACCGGCTGCGCCAGCAGGTCACCGCCCTGCCCGATGGGGCCCCAGGACTGGGTGGCGATACCGTGGGCGGTGTCGTAGGCGCGGGGCTCGTCACGGGTGAAGAACGGGTTGAGCTGGATCTGGTTCACGTCGGGCACCACGCCGGTCTCGGCGAGGAGCCGGTCGATGTGGGCCGGCTTGAAGTTCGACACGCCGATCGCCCGCACGCGACCGTCCTCCAGCAGCTTGACCATGCCCTTCCACGCCTCCACGTAGCGGTCCTTGCGCGGCAGCGGCCAGTGGATCAGGTAGAGGTCGGCGTAGTCGAGGCCGAGCCGGTCCAGGCTGGCCTGGTACGCCTCCTGGGCGGCGTCGTATCCGTGCCACTCGCCGTTCAGCTTGGTGGTGACGAACAACTCCTCCCTCGGCACTCCGCTCGCCCGCAGCCCGCGCCCCACGCCGGTCTCGTTGCGGTACGCGTAGGCGGTGTCCACCAGCCGGTAGCCCATCTCGACGGCCTCGGCGACCGCGACCTCCGCCTCCTCGTCCGACATGGGCCAGGTGCCCAGGCCGACCTGCGGGATGTCCGCGCCGTTGACCAGCTTCAAGGTTGGGATGTCCAGAACAGTCATGGCCGACAGCCTTCCACGCCGGGTCCGGCGAGCCGTCGCCGGGGAGCGGTCACGCCGGGCGCGTCGCCTCGGGGAGACCCTCGCGGACGAGGAACGTCCCGGCCAGGGCGACCAGGGCCAGGAGGGTGAGGACGATCCCGTAGTACGTGGTGAGTTCGACGAGGGGCAGGTGGCCCGCGACGATCCCCGCGGCGGTGGCGGGGACGCTCATGGCGAGGTAGCTGACGATGTAGAAGGCGGCCATCAGCCCGGCCCGCTCGTGCGGGGCGGCGGCCGGCAGCAGGGTGCGCGCGGCACCCTGGAAGCCCGCGCCGAAGCCCAGCCCGGCGACGACCGTACCGGCGAAGAACAGCACTCCCGAGCCGGCGTTGACACCGAGCAGGGTCACGACGACGCCGAGGGCCAGCAGCGCGGAGGCCACCCGCATGGCGCGCGGGGCGGGGACCGCCCGCAGGGCGAGGATCGCGACGGTGCCGCTGATGGTCAGCGCGAAGACCAGCAGCCCGCCCACCACGACCGATCCCGAGCCGGTGACCTCGCGCGCCAGAGACGGCCCCAGGGACAGGTAGAACCCGCCGAGCGCCCACCCGGCCACGGTGATCGGGGTGACCAGCAGCAGGACCCGGCGCGCCCCTGCGGGCACGCTGACGCGCGGGCGCAGCGAGGCCAGCGCGCCCGCCCGGCGGCCGGCGGACTCGGGCAGGAGGAGGATGGCGGCGCCCTGCAGCACGAACGCGGCGGCCAGGACGACGAACACCGTCCGCGTCGGCGCGGGCAGGTACTGCACGAGCAGGCTCGATCCCAGGCCGCCCGCCGCCAGGCCCAGGGCGGGCGTCACGCTGTTGACCAGCGGGCCGCGCGTCCGGTCGGCGTCCAGCAGGCCCGCTCCCAGCGCCCCGGTCGCGGCCCCGGTGGCGAAGCCCTGCAGGACGCGCGCGACCACCAGGGCGGTCACCCCGTCGGCGGAGGCGAAGATCGCCATCGCGACCGTCTCGAGCGCCACCGCTCCGAGGATCACCGGGCGGCGCCCGACGTGGTCCGACAGGGAGCCCACGGTGAGCAGGGCCACCAGCAGGCTGACGGCGTAGACGGCGTAGACCGCGGTCAGGACGCTGGAGGAGAAGCCCCAGTGGCCCTGGTACACGGCGTACAGCGGGGTGGGTGCGCTGGCGGCGGCCATGAACGTCGTCAGGGTCGTCGCCAGGAGCACCACGGCCGCGCCGGCCCCCAAGCGGACCCGCTGGGCGGGCAGCGTCGAAGTCACGGTGGACATGGAGGAACTCCCGAAGCTTTAAAGCAAAGGATTTGCGTTAGCAACGTACACACCTCGGACCACTGAAGCAAATATTTTGCGTTAAGCTCGGTTCATGGCGACGAGGCAGGCGGTACGCACCGGGGGACGGAGCGCGCGGGTGCAGCAGGCCGTCCACGAGGCGGTACGGGATCTCCTCGCCGAGCGCGACCGAGCCGACCTGACCGTTCCGCTCGTCGCCGCCCGCGCGGGCGTGACCCCCTCGACCGTCTACCGCAGATGGGGTGACCTGCAGGAACTGCTGGCCGACGTCGCCCTTGAGCACATGCGGCCCGACGGCCCCCCGGCCGACCTCGGCAACCTGCGGGACGACCTCGCGACGTGGGCCGAGGAGTGGCTGGAGGAGATGTCCTCCCCCACCGGGCGCGCGTTCACCCGCGACGTGGTCGCCGGCGACGACGACGGCAGGAGCACCGGACAGTGCTGCGCGTACACCAGCAGCCACATCCAGACCATCCTCACCCGCTCCGCCGGGCGCGGCGAGGACGTGCCCACGCTGGACGCGGTGCTGGACCACGTGGTCGCGCCGATGACGTACCGGCTCCTGTTCATGAGCGACTCCCTCGCTCCCGGATACGGCCGCGCCCTGGTCGACGCCCTGCTGGGCTCCCGGTAGCGACCGGGCGGGGGACCACCGGATCCGTCCGCGGCGCCGCGTCCTCGGCGTCCTCGGCGTCCTCGTGTGCGCCGTCCCGATCGGCTCCGCGGGCGGCGCCGACCCGGCGCGGCGGGAGAGGAGCCACCGCGGAAGGCGGTTCTCAAGCGGGCCGCAACCGGGCCCTCCTATAAAGGGTCGCGTTCCCGTATGGTCCATCGGGCGGGCCCCTCCCCCTCGGGATGTCACCCGCCCCGGCCTGTCCACGAGCTCCCGCCCGGCACCGCTCTCCCCCGCCGGCGGATCCGCGCGCCTCGGGGGAGACAGTGAGAGAGACATGCCCAGCCTTACCCGCCTGCTCGCCGGGGCCGTGATCGCACTGCCCGCCCTGCTGCCCGCCCCCGCGGCGTCGGCCCACGCCGTTCAGGACACCCACGCCGTCCAGGACGACCGGGCGACGGGGAGCGCCGCCGGCTGCAGGCCCGGCAGCGGTCCCAAGCTGGCCGGCAGGGACCTCACCCGGATCACGCTGCCCGCCGACCTCTCCTGCGCCGACCTGCGGAGGGCGAGGCTGGACGGCATGGTCGTGCGCAGCCTCCTCACCGGGGCCGACCTGCGGGGCGCCTCGCTCAAGGGCGCCCGCCTCGGGAACGCCGAGATGGCCGGGGCCAAACTGCGCGGGGCCGACCTGACGGAGGCGGAGCTGTACTACGCGAACCTGCGCGGCGCCGACCTGCGCGAGGCGACCATGGACGACTCGCTGCCCTACGGCACGCACTTCGAGGATGCCGACCTGAGCGGGGCCACGATGGTGCGCGCCAGGACGTACGGAGCCCAGTTCGACGACGCGAAGCTGGTCGGCGTCGACCTCACCGACGCCGACGCCTACGGCGTGGACCTGCGCCGAGCCGATCTCACCGGTCTCAAGGCGCCCAAGGCCCGCATGTACGACTCCACGATGATCAAGGCCGTGTTCCGGGACGCCGACCTGCGTGGCGCGCAGTTGCGCGGGTCGGTGCTGGACGGCGCGACTTTCCAGGGCGCCGACCTCGGGGGGACCGAGCTGCGCGAGGCCACGGGCGCGCTGCTGGTGGGCAGCAAGGGCATGCCCAAGGACCTGCCGACCCCCGACCCGGCGTGCGCGCCGGGCAGCGGGCAGAAGTACGCGGGCTGGGACCTGACCTCGGTCGCCGAGTTTCCCCGGGACCTGAGCTGCGCCGACCTGACCGGCGCCAAGCTGGACGGGGTCGACCTGGGCAGCGTCAAGCTGGACCGGGCGATCCTGCGCGACGTCTCGGCCACCGGGGCCACGATCCGCTACCTCAAGGGCGCCGACCTGCGCGGCGCGCGCCTGGAGCGCGCCAAGCTCGGCAGCGTCGAGCTGATGGGGGCCGACCTGACGGGGGCGCGCATGGCGAGGGCGGAGCTCGGCAGCGCCAAGCTCGCCGGGGCGAACCTGTCGAAGGCGGACCTGTCGGGGGCGGCGTTCGGCAGCGCCGACCTGACGCAGGCCAGGCTGGGCGGCGCCGACCTGCGCGACGCGGAGTTCGGCAGCGCCAGGGCCGACCGGGCCGACTTCACCGGTGCCAGGATGGAGCGGGCCGACCTGAGCAGCGGCAAGTTCCAGGACGCGGTCTTCCGCGGGGCGACGCTGACCGACGCCGACCTGAGTTTCGCCGAGCTGCGGGGGGCCACCTTCGTGGACGCCGAGGTCACCGGCATGAAGACCGGCCACGCCAAGGACGCCGACCTGTCCGGGTCGTCCAGCCGGATGGCGATCGGCTGGGTGATCTTCCTCTCGCTGGTGGGCCTGGTCGCGTTCTGGGTGCTGGTCAAGGTGGTCGCGCGCGGACGGCGGCTCGCGAAGGCGGTCAAGCGAGAGGTGGCCGAGCGGGCGGCCCGCCTGGAGAAGACCAGGCTGTCGCAGGAGGAGAACGTGACGCGGCTGGGCGAGGAGATCGACCGCCTGGCCGACGGGGGCGAGGGCGGCGACGACGTCAACTGGCACCGGGCCCTGGACGCCTACGACGCGGCCAAGCAGGCGCTGGCCGCCGCCCGCGACATCGACGAGGTCAAGGCCGTCGACATCATCGTGGCGCGGGGGCGTGACGCGTTGAGGGGACGCACCGCGAGGTAGGAACCGCCAGGCGGGAACCGGCGCCCCCGTCGCGCGGGGGCGGCGCCCAGGCGGTCGTCCCCACCGGGAAGAGGCAGCGGGCCGGCCGTCCCGGGCAAGGACGCCGGTTTCCCGCCACCGACCGGACGGACGCGTCGCCGGCGACCGGCGACCGGCGATCAGGCGCGCGGCCCGAGGAACAGGCCACCGCTCGCGTCGATGACCTGACCGGTGATCCAGCGCGCGGCGTCGGTGGCGAGGAACGCGACCACGTCGGCGACGTCGCCGGGCCCGCCCAGGCGATCGAGCGCCGTCGTCCCGGCGATGAGCTCGGCCAGGCCGGGCACTTCGAAGACCGCTGCGTTCGTCGCCGTACGGGTGGCGCCGGGAGCGACCGCGTTCACCGTGATCCCCCGGACTCCGAGCTCGTTGGCCAAGGTCATGCTCATCGTCTCGACCGCGCCCTTCGTCATGGCGAAGGACGTCTGGGCGGGGTTGGCCATCCGGGTCGCCACGGACGAGATCATGACGATGCGGCCACCGTCGCGGAGCAGCGGCAACGCCCGCTGGATGATGAAGTACGGCGCTCGCACGTTCACCGCGAAGAGGTGGTCGAACTCCGTCCGCGTCGTGGCTCCGAGCGGGCCGGCGGGCGCGGCCGCCGCGTTGTTGACGAGGATGTCGAGTGGCCGCCCGGCCAGGCCGGCCTCGACTCCCGCGAAGAGTGTCTCGACGTCGTCGTCCACGCCCAGCTCCGCCCTGACGGCGAGCGCGGTCCCACCGGCACGCTCGATCTCGTCGACCGTCGCCGTCGCGCCGTCCTCGTCCGTGCCGAAGTGCACGATGACCACCGCCCCCTTCGCCGCCAGCCGGACCGCGATCGCCTGCCCGATGCCGCGCGACGCTCCGGTCACGAGAGCCGTCCTGCCGATCAGGTCGTTCATGCCGACCACCTCATCTCGTTAGTGACTACCAATCTGGTAGTGACTACCAGTCTGGTAGGGTCTATCACATGTCCGACCAGCACTCAACCCTGCGAGCGCAACGGAGAGCCGAGACGCAGCGCATGATTCAGGCACACGCGGTACGGCTGTTCACCGAGCGCGGATACGACGCCACGACCGTGACCGACGTCGCCGAAGCCGCGGGCGTGTCGCCCATGACCGTGTACCGGCACTTCCCCACGAAGGAAGACCTCGTGCTCGTCGACCAGCACGGCCGGCTGGTCGCGGAGCGGATCGTCGCGTCGTCCGGCGCGCAGCCCCTGGTCCGCCGCATCGGCGGCGCGCTCATCGACTCGGCCGCGACGTTGACCCGCGGCGCCCGCGGAGACGACGTGGAGACGGGCGAGCGGTTCCTGCTCGCCCGCCTCCGGCTCATGATCTCGACGCCGGCCCTGCGTGCCAGGCACCTGGACAACCACTACGCCCTCCAGCGGGCGATCGTCGACGCCCTCGGGGACGACGCCACCGATCCCGACACGGCGTTCCACGCCCAGGTGGCGGCCAGCGCCTGCCTGGCCGCCATGCACACGGCGCTGGTGCGCTGGGCCGAGGACGACGGGCGGACCGAACTGCCCGACGTGATCGCGAAGGCGCTCGCCGCGGCCTTCGGCGACGACATCGTCGAACCCACCGGCGGCGTCGGCACCTCGGAGTCCGCCGGGCGCACGGAGCGCCGATGACGGTTTCCCGTCCCCGGCCCGGGCCGGTTCGCGGCCGGTGTGCCCGTCTCACTTCGCGGGTGATCGCCCAGGCGTCCGCCACCGGGCCCACGTGCCCGAGCCTGCCGGGGTCGATCACCAGGCGGATCGCCTGGCTCCGCCCGTCGAGTACGTCGAGCGCCAGAGTGCGGGCCCGGGCGATCGGGAACCGTGCGTCACCGCAGGTCAGCCGGTGAAGGACTCAGGGCCGAAACGGCCCCACGCGATGAATGCCGCGAGCGCGAGATAAGCCAGGTTCAGCATCACGAAACCGAATTCGCCGCGGCGGCCATGGGTGATCATCGCGCCGACCATCAGCATGACCCAGCAGACCGCGGTCACCGGCACCAGAACCGGTGCGACCCCGAGCACGGCGGGCAGGATCAGGCCCAACGCGGCCAGGAGTTCGAGGACGCCGAGGGTCTTGACGAAGGCGACGCCGACGTCTCCGGTCCATCCCCCACCGTGGACCGCCGCCAGTTTCTCCTTGGGCACGAACGTCTTGCTGACGCCACCGGCCAGTGCCACCGCGGCCAGCAGCCCGGCGGCGATCCACAACGCGAGGTTCATCATCCACTCCTTGATCGAAGATTGCCCGCACCGCGTATGACGAGACAGCGCCCCCTCCTGTGACATCCCCGGACCCGGCGCGGGAAGGCGTACGGCCCTCCCCGGCACGTCCTCGTCCCGGTCGCCGGTGACCTTCACCGGGACCCCGGCGTGGCGCGTGCCGTGTGGACCACAGCGATCATTCGCAATTATTCCTTGACGCAAATATTCTCCATGAAGAATACTTTGTTCCATGGACGCACTCCTCACCGCACTGGCCGACCCGGCCCGATGGCGGCTCGTGAACCTGCTGGCCGAGCGGCCCCGGCCGGTCGGTGTCCTCGCCCAGCTCGCCGGGGCGCGCCAGCCGCAGACGACCAAGCACCTGCAGACCCTTGAGCGCGCCGGCCTCGTCACCTGCCGGCGCATCGGCCAGCGCCGCGTCTACGCGCTCCAACCCGGTCCTCTACGGGAGTTGGCGGCCGCGCTCGGCCGGCTCGCCGACGCCGCGGACCGGCCCGGTGGCCCGCGCGAGACCTACGACCGCCACGGGCTCAGCCTCCACACGGAACGGCTCGCCGCCGAGGAGCCGGGCTGGGCCGACGGCCGCACGTTCAGGTTCCTCCGGTCGCTGACGGCGCGCCCCGAGGTGGTCTGGCGCCACCTGACCGAGGCCTCCCTGCTCGCCCGGTGGTGGACGCCCGACGACCTCCGCGTCTCCGAGCTCGTGTTCGAGGCGCGACCGGGCGGGCGGATCGTCCAGGAGTACCGCGACGCCGAGGACGCCGACGGCTCCGACCTGGTCGCCGGGCGAGCGGAGGGAGTCGTCGACGACGTACGCCCCGGCGAGCGCCTCGCCTACCGGCTCTCCCCGCTGCTTCCCGGCGGCGGCCTCGCCTTCACCGCCCACCTCGACCTCGGCCTCCGGCCCACCGGCACCGGCACGGACCTCGACGTCCACTACCGGATCACCGACAGCACGGTCGACTCCGCCGACTTCGTCGCGGGCATCGAGATCGGCTTCGGCCAGAGCCTCGACAAGCTCGCGGCGACCCTCGCCGCGAACCCGCACGACACCGCCGACACCACCGGCACCGGCACCGGCACCGGCAGCACCGCGTATGACCCCGACACGAGGAGCACGAAGTGACACAGCAGACCGGCGGCCGCAGGGTCGTCACCAACATGAGCCTCTCCCTCGACGGTCACTACGCCGGGCCGGGCGACCCTCGGGACATGGGCTGGGTGATGCCGTACGCGCACACCGACGTCGCCCGCGACCACCTGACCAGCCTCTGGGAGCCGGCGACGACGGCCCTGCTCGGGCGGGTCAACGCCGAGGGGTTCCTCGGCTTCTGGCCCACCGTCATCGGCATGGAGGGGGTCGACCCGCGTGACGAGGGCTTCGCGAAGTGGCTCGTCGACACCGACAAGGTGGTCCTGTCCTCCACCCTCGGCGAGGCGCCGTGGGAGCGGACGACGGTCGTCGACAAGCCGGCCGCCGAGGTGGTCGCGGACCTCAGGGCGACCGAGGGCGGTGACATTCTCGTGCTCTCCAGCGCGAGCGTCATCAAGGCGCTGCTTGCGGCCGACGAGGTCGACCGGCTGGCACTCACCGTCTTCCCGGTCTTCCTCGGCGGCGGGCCGCGCCTCTTCGACGACGGCCTGCCCGCCGGGCGGTGGACGCTCGCCGGCCAGGCCGCGGGCGAGCACGGCACGCTGGCCCTCGTCTACGACCGGGTCCGCTGAGCCGGTCAGGGCTGGAAGCGGTACCCCATGCCGGGCTCGGTGAGCAGGTGGACCGGGCGGGCCGGGTCGCGTTCCAGTTTCTTGCGCATCTGGGCCATGTACTGGCGCAGGTAGTGGGTCTCCTTGAGGTAATTGGAACCCCAGACCTCCGTCAGCAGCCGCCGCTGGGTGATGAGCTTGCCGGGGTTGCGGACCAGGATCTCCAGCAGGTGCCACTCGGTGGGGGTCAGCCGTACGCCGCCGGAGACGGTCTTGCCGACCAGGTCCACGATCCGGTCGCCGACGCGGATCTGGGCGAGTTCCGCGTCGTGCAGCGTGCTGCGCCGGGAGACCGCCCGGATGCGGGCGAGGAGCTCGTCGATGCCGAACGGCTTGGTGACGTAGTCGTCGGCCCCGGCGTCCAGCGCGTCGACCTTGTCGGATCCTCCGGTACGGCCGGAGAGCACGATGATCGGGACGGTGGTCCAGCCGCGCAGGCCGTGGATGACGTCGATCCCGTCGAGGTCGGGCAGGCCGAGGTCGAGCACGACCAGGTCGGGGTGCCAGTCGGCGGCCTGCCGCAGGGCCCCGCCGCCGTCGGGGGCCACGGCCACGTCGTAGTGGCGCGCGGCGAGGTTGATGCGCAGGGCGCGCAGGAGCTGGGGCTCGTCGTCGACGACGAGGACGCGGGTCACGGCTGCTCCACCGAGGCGCGTGCCCGCGCGCGGGAGGAAACGGGAAGTGTCAGGATCATGGTGAGACCACCCCCTGGGGTCTCGTCCGGTAGCAGGGTGCCGGCCATCGCCTCGGCGAGCCCCCGGGAGAGCGCGAGGCCCAGGCCGACGCCGGTGTGGTTGTCGCGGTCGCCGAGCCGCTGGAAGGGCATGAAGACCCGGTCGTAGGCGTCGGGCGGGATGCCCGTGCCGCGGTCGACGACGCGGATCTCCACGTGGTCGCCGTACTCTCCGGCCATGACGAGGACCTTGCGGTCCTCGGGGCTGTAGCGGACGGCGTTGGACATGAGGTTGACCAGGATCCTTTCCAGCAGCGCCTGGTCGGCGACGACCTCGGGCAGCTCGGCGGGCAGGTCCACGTCGATCCGCCGGGACAGGTGGCCGAGGTCGTCGACGGCGCGCGGCACGATCTCCTCGAGCGCGGTCGGCTCCAGCCTCAGCCCGAGCACCCCCGCCTGCAGGCGGCTCATGTCGAGCAGGTTGGCCACCAGGCGGTCCAGCTTGATCAGGGACTCGTCGGCCGTGGCGAGCAACTCCTCCCTGTCCTGCGGCGACCAGTCGATGCCGGTGTTGCGCAGGCTCTCCACGGCCGCCCTGGCCGAGGCGAGCGGGGTGCGCAGGTCGTGGCTGACCGCGGCGAGCAGCGCGGTGCGCATCTTGTCGGCCTCGGCCAGCGGCCTGGCCCGCTCCGCCTCCGCCGCCAGCCGGTCCTGGCGCAGCGCCACCGCCGCCTCGGCGGCGAACGCCTCCAGCACCCGCCGGTCGGAGGCCTCCAGCAGCCTGCCCCGGATGGCCAGGACGAGCCGCTCGTCGATGGCCACGTCGGTCTCCGCGCCCCCCGGGCAGGTGCAGGGCGCCTCACCGGCGGTGGCCACGATCCGCCACGCCTCGGGATCGGACTGGTCGTCGAAACCCGGCTCGCCGGTGCGTTCCAGCAGGGTGACCGAGGCGAGCCCGAAGGTCTCCCGCAGCCGGGCGAGCAGCGAGGCGAGCGCGTGCTCGCCGCGGAGCACGTGCCCGGCCAGGGTGGAGAGGACCTCGGCGTCGGCGCGGGCGCGGGCCGCCTCCCGGGTACGGCGGGCGGCGACGTCCACGACCGCGCTCACCATGACGGCCACCAGCACGTAGACGCTCAGCGCGAACAGGTTCTCCGGGTCGGCGATGGTGAAGCGGTCGACCGGCGCGGTGAAGAAGTAGTTGAGCAGCAGGAAGCCGAGCACGGCGGCGGTGACGGCCGGCCACATGCCTCCGGCCAGGGCGACCACGACCACCATGAGCAGGAAGAGCAGGATGTCGCTCGGCAGGTTCACGTCGCCGCGGAAGGGATGCAGCGCCAGCGTCAGGAGCGGGAGCCCGAGGATCGCGAGGAGCCAGCCCGCCACCCGGCGGGTGCGGGTCAGCGCGGCCCGCGACGGGGCGCGGCCGCGCCCCCGCTTCACCTCGTCGTGGGTGATCATGTGGACGTCGATGGAGCCGGACCGCGCGGTCGTGGTCACCCCGACCCCCCGGGAGAGGATCTGCGCGAACCGGCCGCGCCGGGAGGCCCCCAGCACCAGCTGGGTGGCGTTGACGCCGCGCGCGAAGTCGAGCAGGGCGCCCGGGACGTCGTCGCCGACGACCTGGTGGTAGGTGCCGCCCATGTCCTCCACCAGCGTGCGCTGGCGGGCCGTGCTCGCCGGATCGGCCCCGGCCAGGCCGTCGGCGCGCGTGACGTGCACGGCCAGCAGGTCGGCTCCCTTGCTCCTGCCCGCGATCCTGGCGGCCCGCCGCACCAGCGTGTCGCCTTCCGGGCCGCCGGTCAGCGCGACCACGACGCGCTCGCGCGCCTCCCAGGTGCCGGCGATGCCGTGCTCGGCGCGGTAGCGGTCGAGCTGGGCGTCGACCTTGCCCGCCACCCACAGCAGCGCCAGCTCGCGCAGCGCGGTCAGGTTGCCGACCCTGAAGTAGTTCGACAGGGCCGCGTCGACCTTCTCCGGCGCGTACACGTTGCCGTGCGCCATCCGCCGCCGCAGCGCCTCCGGGGCCATGTCCACCAGCTCCACCTGGTCGGCGCGGCGCACCACCTCGTCGGGTACCGTCTCGCGCTGGGCCACCCCGGTGATCTCCTCGACCACGTCGTTGAGCGACTCCAGGTGCTGGATGTTGACGGTGGAGACGACGTCGATGCCCGCGTCGAGGATCTCCTCGATGTCCTGCCAGCGCTTGGCGTTGCGCGAGCCCGGCACGTTGGTGTGGGCGAGCTCGTCCACCAGGGCGACCTTGGGCCTCCTGGCGATGACGGCGTCCACGTCGAGCTCGGTGAACGCGCTCCCCCGGTGGACCATGCTCGCGCGCGGGACGACCTCCATGCCGTCGAGGAGTTCCGCGGTGCGAGGGCGGCCGTGGGTCTCGACGAGGGCCACGACGACGTCGGTGCCTCGTGCGAGACGGCGGCGGCCCTCGCAGAGCATCATGTACGTCTTGCCGACACCCGGCGCGGCTCCGAGATAGACGCGCAGCCGCCCTCGCCCCCCGTTCATCGGTCGAGGGCCAGGTTGAGTTCGAGGACGTTCACCGCCGGCTCCCCCATGAAGCCGAGGGGGCGGCCGGTGGTGTTCGCCGCGATCAGCCGCCGCACCGTCTCCACCGGCATGCCGCGCTCCCTGGCGACGCGGGCCGCCTGGAGGTCGGCGTACGCGACGGAGATGTGCGGGTCGAGGCCGGAGCCGCTCGCGGTGACCGCGTCGGCGGGCACCACGGCCCTGGCCGTGCCCCGGACCGGGACGGTGCGCCCGGCCGCGTAGTCCTCGCCGGGCCTGCCGCACTCGACCTTCACGCCGCGGTACTCGGCGACGAACGGGGTCGCGGGGCAGGCCTGGTTGACGCTGACGGCCCGGGTGGGGGCGCCGGCGGCGGGGAAGACCTTCAGCACGGCGCCGACCCCGTCGGGCGTGCAGTACGGCCGGGCGCCGCTCACCCCCTCCAGCTCCCCGACGGCCCTGGAGCGGGCGCAGACCTGAGTGAGCAGGCTCTGTCTCCCCCCAGCCCCCAAGACGTCCACGACGTCCTCGGGCCCGAGGTTGCTCGCGGAGGTGGAGAGCGTGTCGTAGCCGTCACCGGCCGCCGACGGCCGGCTCTGGAAGTAGCGGCCGACCGGCCTGCCGTCGGCGTCGGTGAAGCTCTGGCCGACGATCGCGCTGCCGACGTCCCTGCCGTCCTTCCGGACGAGGGAGCCGTCGGCGCCGCCGTCGAACACGGCCTGGGCGACGCCGGTGATCACCAGCGGGTAGAGGGCCCCGGTGACCAGGGTGAGGACGAGCAGCGCGCGGAGCGCGGCGAGATGCCGGCGGATCCAGCTGGGCAGGCGTTCCATTTAAGACATCCCCGGAAGGAACTGGATGAGAAGGTCGATCAGCTTGATGCCGACGAAGGGCACGACGATGCCGCCCAGACCGTAGACGTAGAGGTTGCGGCTGAGCAGTTTCGAGGCGCTGGAGGGGCGGTAACGCACGCCGCGCAGGGCGAGCGGGATCAGCGCCACGATGACGACCGCGTTGAAGACGACCGCGGACAGGATCGCCGACTGCGGGCTGGACAGGCGCATGACGTTCAGCGCGTCCAGGCCCGGGTAGACGGCCGCGAACATCGCGGGAATGATCGCGAAGTACTTGGCGACGTCGTTGGCGATCGAGAAGGTCGTCAGCGCGCCGCGGGTGATGAGCAGCTGCTTGCCGATCTCGACGATCTCGATGAGCTTGGTCGGGTTGGAGTCGAGGTCGACCATGTTGCCGGCCTCCTTGGCGGCCGAGGTGCCGGTGTTCATCGCCACCCCGACGTCGGCCTGGGCGAGCGCGGGCGCGTCGTTGGTGCCGTCGCCGGTCATCGCGACCAGCCTGCCGCCCTCCTGCTCCGACCTGATCAGGGCGAGCTTGTCCTCGGGCGTGGCCTCGGCGAGGAAGTCGTCCACGCCCGCCTCGTCGGCGATGGCCTTCGCCGTCAGCGGGTTGTCGCCCGTGATCATGACGGTGCGGATGCCCATCCTGCGCATCTCGTCGAAGCGCTCGCGCATGCCCTGCTTGACGACGTCCTTGAGGTGGACGACACCCAGGACGCGCGCCTTCCCTTCGACGAACTCCCCGACGACCAGCGGGGTGCCGCCTGAGCCGGAGACGGCGTCGACGATGCTCCCCACCTCGTCGGTGGGGTGGCCGCCGCGCTCGCGTACCCACTTCATCACCGCGGTGGCGGCGCCCTTGCGGACCTGGCGGCCGTCGAGGTCGACGCCGCTCATCCGGGTCTGCGCGGTGAACCCGATCCACTCGGCGTGCGCGAGCTCGCCGGGCTCGCGTTCCCTCAGGCCGTACGCCTGCTTGGCGTGGACCACGATGGAGCGGCCCTCGGGGGTCTCGTCGGCGAGGCTGGCCAGCTGCGCGGCCGCCGCCAGCTCGTCGGCGGAGACGCCGGGGGCGGTGAGGAACTCCGACGCCTGCCGGTTGCCCAGCGTGATGGTGCCGGTCTTGTCCAGCAGCAGGGTGTTGACGTCGCCCGCCGCCTCGACCGCGCGGCCGCTCATCGCGAGGACGTTGCGCTGGACGAGGCGGTCCATGCCCGCGATGCCGATCGCCGACAGCAGCGCCCCGATGGTGGTCGGGATGAGGCAGACCAGCAGCGCGACCAGCACGATGCCGGTGACGCCGTCCCCGGTCAGGGCGAGCGAGTCCGGTACGCCGGGGTTCTGGGCCTTGGCGTAGATCGCCAGCGGCTGCATGGTCGCGGTGGCGACCAGGAAGATGATCGTCAGAGCGGCCAGCAGGATGTTGAGGGCGATCTCGTTGGGCGTCTTCTGCCGGTCGGCGCCCTCGACCAGGGCGATCATCCGGTCGATGAAGCTCTCGCCGGGCCGCTGGGTGATCTCGACGACGATCCGGTCGCTCAGCACCTTGGTACCGCCGGTCACCGCCGACCTGTCGCCGCCCGACTCGCGGATGACCGGGGCGGACTCGCCGGTGATGGCCGACTCGTCCACCGAGGCGATGCCCTCGACCACGTCGCCGTCACCGGGGATGATCTCCCCGGCCTCCACGACGACGAGGTCGCCGCGCAGCAGTTCGGGGGCTCCGACGACGTCCCACTCGGCGGAGTCGCGCCCGCGCAGCCGCCGCGCCGTGGTGTCGCGCTTGGCGGCGCGCAAGGTCGCCGCCTGGGCCTTGCCGCGCCCCTCGGCGACGGCCTCGGCCAGGTTGGCGAAGATCACCGTCAGCCAGAGCCACACCACGGTGGCCCAGGCGAAGAACGACGGGGTGAGCACGGCGAGCACCGTGGTGAAGACCGCGCCGATCTCGACGATCAGCATCACCGGGTTGCGCCAGAGCGTGACCGGGTTGAGCTTCCTGACCGCCTCGGGCAGCGAGGTGACCAGCTGCCGGGGATCGAGGAGGCCGCCGCCCACCTTTCCGTCCCGCTTGCCGTCCTTGGAGGCGGGGGTACGGCCCGGCGCCTCGAGCGTCTGGGCGGGCATCACTGGATTCCTTCCGCGAGCGGGCCGAGCGCCAGGGCGGGCAGGAAGGTCAGCGCGACGAGGATCACCGTCACGCCGACGACCATGCCGACGAACTGCGGGCGGTGCGTGGGCAGCGTGCCCGCCGAGACGGGCACCGGCGCCTGCCTGGCCAGGGATCCGGCCAGGGCGAGAACGAAGACGATCGGCAGGAAGCGGCCGAAGGCCATGCACAGGCCGAGCGCCACGTCGTACCACGGCGTGTTGACGGTGATGCCGCCGAACGCGGAGCCGTTGTTGTTGGACGCGCTGGTGAAGGCGTACAGCACCTCGGAGAAGCCGTGCGGGCCGCTGTTGAGCATGCTCGCCCGCTGCTCGGCCGAGCCCATCGCCAGCGCCGTGCCGGTCAGCACGAGCAGCGGCGTGACCAGGAAGTACATCGCGGCGAACTTGATCTCGCGCGAGCCGATCCGCTTGCCCAGGTACTCGGGGGTGCGGCCGACCATGAGCCCGGCCACGAAGACCGTGATCACGGCGAGGACGAGCATGCCGTACAGGCCCGCGCCCGCGCCGCCGGGGGCGACCTCGCCGAGCATCATGTTGAACATCGTGAGCATGCCGCCGAGCGCGGTGAACGAGTCGTGGAAGGAGTTGACCGCCCCGGTGGAGGTGAGCGTGGTGGCGGCGGCGAAGGTGCCTGAGTTGGGCACGCCGAAGCGCACCTCCTTGCCCTCCATCGCCGCGCCGACAGCCTGCGGGACCGTGCCGCCGTGGGCGATCTCCAGCCCGGTCAGCAGCGCGACGCTCGCCAGCGCCAGGGTTCCCATGATCGCGACGATCGCGTAGCCCTGCCGGGTGTCGCCGACCATGCGGCCGAACGTGCGGGGCAGCGCGAACGGGATCAGGAAGATCGCGAAGATCTCGACCCAGTTGGTCCAGGCGGTGGCGTTCTCGAACGGATGGGCCGAGTTGGTGTTGTAGAACCCGCCGCCGTTGTTGCCCAGTTCCTTGATGATCTCCTGGCTGGCCACCGGGCCGCCGGTGATCGCCTGGGTGCCGCCGGTCAGGGTGGTCACCTCGTGCGGGGAGGCGAAGTTCTGGACCAGGCCGCCGGCCAGCAGCACGACCGCGCCGACGACGGCGAGCGGCAGCAGGACGCGGACGGTGCCGCGGACCAGGTCCACCCAGAAGTTGCCGAGTTCCTCGGTCCTCCTGCGGGCGAAGCCGCGGACCAGCGCGATCGCCACCGCCATGCCCACCGCGGCGGACACGAAGTTCTGCACCGCCAGGCCGGACATCTGCACCAGGTGGCCCATGGTCGACTCGCCCGAGTACGCCTGCCAGTTGGTGTTGGTGACGAAGCTGACGGCGGTGTTCCAGGCGACGTGGTCGGGCACCGGGGCGAGGCCCAGCGACAGGAACAGCCTGTCCTGCAGCCGCTGCAGCCCGTAGAGGAACAGAATGGAGATCGCCGAGAACGCCAGCAGGGCGCGGGCGTAGACGCCCCACCTCTGCTCGGCGTCCGGCTGGACACCGACGAGCCGGTAGATCACCCGCTCGACGGCGAGATGCCTGGTACCGGTGTAGACGCGGTACATGTAGTCGCCCAGCGGCCGGTGGACCAGCGCGAGGGCGACGACGAGGGATCCGATGAACAGGATCCCGGCCGTGGTCGAGGACATCAGGAGCGCTCCCTCATCAGAAACGCTCCGGGAAGAGCAGTGCCGCGACCATGAAGATCACCAGACCGGCGACCACCACCAGGCCGACGGCGTTGACGGCGCTCACAACCGTTCCACCGCCCTGACGACCAGCCCGAGGATCACGAAAACCGTGACCGTCAGGGCGACGAAGATGACGTCTGCCATCCCCACTCCTCGAATCCGGGGTTCACTCGCCACCGCCCGACGGGCGGGGCACACGTAAGGAAACCGCCGTTTTTCGCACTTACCGCGCGTCTTGACGGGTCCCATACGCCCCGGCCCCGAGGCTTGACGCCTCCCCTACGCGAGACCCGGACGACCCCGGACCGGATCCCGTACGGTCTCGCGGCAGCCGTACGGGATCCGGTCCGGGGCGCGAGCGGTTACGACGCCGGCGCGGCGGTGTCCGCCCGGCGCGGTTTCATGCAGCCCGGCTCGACCCGGTCGGCGAGGCGGCGCAGCGCCTCCGCGGTCAGCCGGCGCATCGCGGCGCCGCGCCGCCGCCGCGGGCGCTCGGGCACCACGGGCGCGTTCGGACGGGCGGACAGCACGTGACGTCTGGTCGCCTTGTCAGCCAAGATCATCGCGACTGGATCGAACATCGGACACTCCCTTCGGACGGGGTCGGCCGGGACCCGGACGACGAGTTCGGCGGGCAGAACGGCCAGGCACTACGCGAGGCCGGCCGGCGAGATCGCGCGGGAACCGGCCGGCCGGGCGCCGGCCCTCACCGCGACCGGCCGGGCCCCGGTCCTTGCTTCAACCGGCCGGGCGCCGCGCCCCTACTTCAACCGGTCCTGCAGGGCGGCCAGCGGACCGTCCCAGTCGCGGGCGAGCACGGCGAGGAACTGCTGGGCCACCTTCATCGGCGCGGAGTCCACCCGGTAGCGGACCCGGCGCCGCTCCCCCGGCTCGGCCACCACCAGCCCCGCCTCGGCCAGCAGGGCGAGATGCTTGGCGATGGCCTGCCGGGTGATCGGCAGCTGGGCGGCCAGATCCGTCGCGGTGGCCGGCCCCCCGGCCGCGAGCGCGGCGAGGATCCCCCGCCGGCTCGGATCGGCCAGGGCGGTGAAGACCTCCTGCGCCACCGCCTCCAGGTCAGCCATGTCCGTCGAGGTACGCGACCAGCTCGCCCAGCTCGTTCGTCCAGCCCTTGGTGTTGCCCGAGTAGGCCGCCTCGTGGGCTTCGGCGTCCGGCAGCTGCGCGAACCCGCTCTCGACCATGGTCAGCGTGGTGCCGGCGCCGGCGGGCTCCAGCGTGAACTCCACGTAGGTGCGTCGCGGATCGCCGTCGGGAAGGCCGGCGACCGGCCAGGTGTAGCCGAAGACGCGCGGCGGCTCGAGGCGCTCGATGGTGAGGGTGGCGGTGTCGCCGCTGTCCCAGACGAGCTTGGCCTCGCCGCCGACGCGCAGGTCGACCTCGGCGCGGTTCCCGAACCAGGTGCCCAGGCCCTCGGCGGTGGTCAGCGCCGCCCAGACCCGCTCCGGCGAGTGAGCCAGCTGGACCGTGCGCTCGATGCGATCGGGGAATGTCATGTCCGCCTCCATGTAGCAACTAGTTGGTTGCTACTGAATATATGGCAATCAACTGGTTGCGTCAACGGGGCTGTTCTTGACCGCTCGAATTCGTGAGACTGCCAGGTATGAGATCAGCGCCTTCCCAGCTCAGCGACCGGATGCGTGGGAGATTCCCTAAGCCGGCAGCGCGGGTTCGACTCCCGTCACCCGCTCCGGCGCTCGCCGGCACTCACCAGCAACGGACATCCCAGCCTCCGCCGTCGTGACCGTTGTCCTGGATCTCGACGATGATCCGCTGACGACCACCGTCTTCCAACGGGGAAGGCTGTGACCGAGACAGCGTCCACACGTTGATCTCAAACGGCCTGTTCCCCTCAACAGGTTCGATCTTCGCTGCCTGGTAGTGCTTCAGCACCTCCTCTGCCGATCTGTATGTGTGGAGATCGAAACGGACCCGATAGCCGCACGTGTCCTTGTGGCCACCACCGGGCATCACCACGCCCTGCCTCTCGTAATCGCCGAAGTCGCTCCCCGGCGGGAGGGGATGGCTCAGAATCCGGTCCGCGAGACCATCAAGAAGATGATTGTGAAACCACGCGGGCGCCATGATGAGCGCGTAAAGCAGAAGGATCGGCGTGAACACGATCACCATACGGCGAACCCACCGCCGTCGCCGACTCGGCGATGGACGACGGGTCTCATCGTGCAACTCTTCTGGCGAGGTAGCTGACACGGCCACCATCCTCCTGTGAACACGAGCACTGGTCTGCTGTCGCCTGCGTACCGGCCGGCGGAATCGGCGCGGGAGGATCGTTTCCGGAAAGCGTTCAAGATTAATTCAACGCGGTTTTTCAGGCTCATGCGGGCCGCGCCCTAAATGCTTTGCCCGCGGATGGCGCGTGCTGGGATGCTCGACCGGGCCGGCAGGGAGAGGAAACCGCGAAAATGGCCGTCACCGCATCCGACAAGCCGTCCGAGTCCGGGCCGGAGGTCCGCACGGCGGCCGGCGTCCTGCGCGGCGGCCGGGAGGCGGGCCTGGCGGTCTTCCGCGGCATCCCGTTCGCCGAGCCGCCGGTCGGCCCCCTCCGTTTCGCCGCGCCGCAGCCGGTGCGCGGCTGGGACGGTGTGCGCCCGGCGGTCGCGTACGGCCCGCCGCCCCCGCAGTCCGGCGTGCTCGGGGTGTCCCGGGACACCGCCGGCGACGACTGGCTGACGCTCAACGTCTGGACACCGGAACCGGATCCGGCGGCAGGGCTCCCGGTGATGGTGTGGATCCCCGGCGGCGGTTACGCCATGGGCGACTCCAGCCTCCCGGAATACGACGCCGGGCACCTGGCCGGGAGCGGAGCCGTGGTCGTGACCCTCAACTACCGTCTCGGTGTCGAGGGGTTCGCGCAGATCGGCGGAGCCCCGGCCAACCGGGGGCTGCTCGACCAGGTCGCGGCCCTGCGGTGGGTGCGGGACAACATCCGGGTGTTCGGCGGCGATCCGGACCGGGTCACGATCTTCGGCCAGTCGGCGGGTGGCGGATCGGTCGCCGCGCTGCTCGCCATGCCGCGAGCCGCCGGGCTCTTCCACCGGGCGGTCGCGCAGAGCGTGCCGGGGACGTTCTTCTCCCCCGAGCTGGCCGCCGACATCGCCGCCGCCTGCGCCGCCGAGCTGGGGGTACGGCCCACGGTGTCCGGCCTGTCGGCGGTGGCCCCGGACCGGCTGCCCGCCGCGGGCGACGCGATCTTCGCCAAGACGGTCCAGTGGCGGGAGCGCTGGGGGCAGATCACACACCGGCCGATCCCGTTCGCACCGGTTGTCGACGGTGACGTCCTGCCGGCGACCCCCTGGCAGGCGCTGGCCGACGGCGCCGCCCGGGACGTCGGGCTTCTCGTCGGGCACACTCGTGACGAGCACCGGTTGTTCAGCCTGATCGACGGCGTGCTCGGCCAGGTCACGCACGAGCAGGCCGAGGCCGCTCTGCACATGCTCGCCCCCGGCCCGGACGGTGCACGCCGGTACCGCCAGGCGTTCCCGGTCGCGGCCGACGAGGAGCTGTACGAGCTGGTCAACGCCGACTGGTTGTTCCGCATGCCGAGCCTCCACCTCGCCGACGCGCAGATCGCCGGCGGCGGCCGGGCCCACCTCTACGAGCTGACCTGGCCCGCCCCGGGATTGGGCGGTGCCCTCGGCGCCTGCCACGGCCTGGACGTGCCGCTCGTCTTCGGCAACCTGAGCGGCGGACAGCCCGCCATGCTGATCGGCGACCCGCCCTCCCCGGCGGCGGAGGAGCTGTCCGCGCGGATCCGCGGGGCGTGGACGGCGTTCGCCGCCCACGGTGACCCGGGCTGGCCCCCGTACGACACCCGCCACCGCCTCGCACAGCTCTTCGACACGCCGTCGACGGTGGCCGCCTACCCGGAAGAGGCCTCGCGGCTGCTGTGGCAGGACCACGCCTTCCCGGCGCTCCCGCTGCTCGCGCGGTGAATGTGGAGCGGTGTGGGCGATTCGCCCACACCGCCGGAGAAATCCACCTTGGCGAATACTCTCATTTCGGATGATTGCCATTTACGACATGAATGCCGTCTGAAGCGGCACGCTACCGAAAACCGCTCGTGGAGTCGCGTCACCTCGATGATCATCTGACCGGGACGCGCCTCACCCGGCGGGCGCCGGGGTGATCTGGAACAGGGCGGCCTTCCACTCGCCGTCGCGGCGGGTCAGCACGGTGGTGGCGAAGATTCTCATGGTCTGCTTGTCCGTGCCGTTGACGAGCACGTCGATCTCCACGGTGGCGGTGTGGGTCGCGCCGCCGTCGTTCAGCACGGTCACCCGATGGTCGCTCAGGTCCGTGCGCGTGTACGGGTTGCGGTTCTCGGCGAACCCCTTCAGGATCGCCTCCCGGTCGTCCACGATCCCCCACTGCGACACGCTCAGCGGCGCCTCGGTGAGGAAGCGGTCGTAGAACTCCGCGTCGCCGTTCCTGTTGGCCTCCCAGGCCCGCTCGGACAGTTCGATCAGCTCACGCTCGGCCTGCTCACGCCCAGGGCTCATCGTCGCGCTCCCTCTCGTTGACACTGGTTTAACCGGTGTCAAGTGTTACACTCGGTCCATGACCCTGGCAACCGGTATGGAGCTCACCCCGCTCGACGGGCAGCGCTTCAGGTTCGACGCCGGCACGCTGTGCCTGGAGCTTCTCGTCACCGGAGGCGAGGGGGAGCTCTCGAAATGGGAGCGGCTCCACACGCCCGGCGACCTCGCCGCCTGGATCCCGCACTCCAGGGCGGGGCTCGGAAACCTCGTCCAGGTCTCCCCCGGTGACCTCGCCGCCGCCCTCCGCCTGCGTGCCGCCGTCCAGCGGCTCGCCGTGACCGCCGCCACGGGCTCGCGCGCCTTCTCCGAGGCCGATCTCGCCACGCTGAACGAGGCCGCCGCCGCGCCGCCGCCCGTCCCGGTCATCGGCACCGCCCTGGATCGCGGCTGGGCCTCCCCCGTGACCGGGGCGCAGTTCCTCTCCGCGGTGGCCCGCGACGCCATCGAGGTGTTCGGCGGCCCTGCCCTCGACCGGATCAGGATGTGCGGGGGTGAGCGCTGCTACCTGCTCTTCCTCGACACCTCCCGCCCCGGGGCGCGGCGCTGGTGCTCGATGGACCGCTGCGGCAACCGCCACAAGCTCCGCACCCGCCGCGACCGCCACCCGACGGGCTGACGACGCCCCCCTTTCAAGGAAGTGTGATGACCTCACAGTCAGCAGGACGTTTCGGCCTGGTCGGCAGCGGGTGGCGTTCGGAGTTCTTCG
The DNA here is from genome assembly GCF_051918885.1 of Streptosporangium sp. OZ121. Lineage (NCBI taxonomy): Bacteria > Bacillati > Actinomycetota > Actinomycetes > Streptosporangiales > Streptosporangiaceae > Streptosporangium > Streptosporangium sp. OZ121. The sequence continues at coordinate 11,202 of NZ_JBPXMC010000014.1, read as the reverse complement.
TGCGCCTGGCCAGGCAGTTGCCCGGGCGGTTGTCGGTGGCCGGCGTGGTGACCAGGTCGCGGGAGCGCGGCGCCGAGGTCGAGGCCGCCTGGGGCGTGCCGGCGTTCCGCTCCGTCGGGGAGATGCTCGCCGCCGGACGTCCCGAGTTCGTCATTCCCTCGGTGCCGTGGCCGGTCACCCCGGAGGTGACGAAGGAACTGGTGGGGTTCGGCGTGCCGGTGCTGGCGGAGACGCCCCCGGCGGCCGACCTGGACGGGCTGCGCGACCTGTGGTCGGCCGTCGGATCCAGCGGCCTGGTGCAGGTCGCCGAGCAGTACTCGTACATGCCGGGACACGCGGCGAGGCTCGCGCTCGTCCGCGAGGGGATCATCGGGCAGGTGACCTCCGCGCAGATCTCCTCGACGCACCTGTACCACGCCGTTTCCCTGATCCGGCACCTGCTCGGGGCCGGTTTCGGGGAGACCACGGTGACGGCGCGCTCGTTCACCGCCCCGCTGGCCGACCCGCTGTCCAGGGACGGCTGGACGGGTGACTCCACGCCGAAGGAGGCGGCCACCACGATCGCCACCCTGGAGTTCGCCGAGGGGATGGGGCTCTACGACTTCACCGACAACCAGTGGTGGAACCCGCTGCGCGCCCGGCGCGTCGTCGTCCGGGGATCGCTGGGAGAGATCGTGGACGACAGCGTGGTGCGCCTGGCCGACCCCAGGACCCCGGTGGAGTCGCGGCTCATCCGGCGCCAGACCGGGATCGACCTGAACCTGGAGGGCCGCGAACTGGACCACATCAGCTTCGACGGGCGCGTGGTCTACCGCAACGACCATCGGGGCGCGCACTTCTCCGAGGACGATCTGGCCGTCGTCTCGCTCCTGTGCCGGATGACGTCCTGGTGCCGGGGTGAGGCCCCGGAGCCCTACTCCCTGGCCGACGGCTGCCAGGACCACCTGATCGGCCTGGCGATCGAGGAGTCCCTGCGCACCGGCGCCGATGTGACCACCGGCCGCGAGGCCTGGGCGCGGTAGCCCTCGCCGGCCTCGCGGACACGGCCCGGCGGCCCGGTCGCGGCCCCGCCGCGCCCGCGGGTGTAATCTTCACCGGTCACCCGATTGGCCCGGCCGGCGTGGTCGCGCCCGCCAGGAGACCTCCGGCCCGCCGACACCCGCCGAGGCGGGACGACGGACTCCACCACCGATCCGAGCGGAGGCGAGAAGCGAATGGACGACCAGTCTCTCGAGGACGACCGGCACAGCGCCGATCCGACCCTCGCCCGCCTTCGCGATCTTCGCGACAGCATCGACAACATCGACGCGGCACTGGTCCACCTCCTCGCGGAGCGCTTCAAGTGCACCAGACAGGTGGGTGAGCTGAAAGCCGCCCACCGGCTCCCCCCGGCCGATCCCGTGAGGGAGGCGGCGCAGATCGAACGGCTCCAGGCGCTCGCCGCGCAGGCGAAGCTCGATCCGGAGTTCGCCAGGAAGTTCCTGCGCTTCATCATCGAAGAGGTGATCCGTCACCACGAGCTGGCCGCCCGCGCCTGACGGGTGCGCCGCCCGCGCGCCGCCGCCCCGGAAGCCGTCCCAGAGCCGCGGCCCCAAAGCCCCGGCCCCAGAGCCGCGGTCCGGGAACAGCCGTCTCGGAGAGGCCCCCACCCCCGCCGGGGTCTCGCCGGAAGAGGTCAGTGACCGGCGCTCTGGCCACCGTCGACGTGCAGGATCTCGCCCGTCACGAACGGCGCGTTCTCCAGGTAGACCACGGCGTCGACGACGTCGGGGATCTCGCCCAGGCGGCCGACCGGGTGCAGGGTGGCCAGGGCCTCGTGCGTCTCCGGCGCGTGCATCGGGGTCCGGATGACGCCCGGCGACACCGCGTTGACCCGCAGGCCGCGGCCGGCGTACTCGACCGCGAGCGACTTCGTGGCCGACTGCAGGCCGCCCTTGGTGAGCGAGGCGAGCACCGACGGCACGCTGGAGTTGGCGTGGTCGACCAGGCTGGTGGTGATGCTGACGATGTGGCCGCCTCCGTGGGCCAGCAGGTGCGGGACGGCCCGCCGGGTGACCTGGAAGAACGCGGTCAGGTTCACGCCGAGGTAGATCGCGAGGTCGTCGTCGGTGTAGTCGGTGAACGGCTTGGCGATGAAGATCCCGGCGTTGTTGACCACGGTGTCGAGGCGACCGAACTTCCCGATCGCGGCGTCGACGAGCTTCTCCGCGGTGCCGGGGTCGGCGATGTCGCCCCGGACGGCGAGGATCTCCGGGTCCTCGGGCTGCGCGATGAAGCGCGACGTCGCGACGACGGCGTAACCCAGCCGGCGGTACGCGGCGACCAGGCCGGCGCCGATGCCCTGGGAGGCCCCGGTGATGATCGCGACCTTCTGCTCCTGCGTGTTCATATGATGACTCCTTACTAGCCGACTGGTCTACTATTTCAATGTAGACGACCGGTCTAGTATTCGTCAAAACCTGGGGGCGGCGGACGCCCGGCCCCGGAACCGGGCCTCCGCGGGCGCGCCGGCTACCGATCGAGGACGCGCGAGACGTGGTACTGCCGGATGCGCCACGCGTCTCCGTCGCGCACCAGGACCAGGGAGAGGTTCACCGGCACCTCGTCCTCACCGTCGGCACGGAACGAGACGGCGGCGAAGCCGCCCGCCACCTCCTCCCCGAGCGCGTAGGTGTGCAGGATCCTCACGTCGGCCGTGCGGCCGGGCGGGACGGCCGCGTAGTAGGCGCGCACGGCCTCCCTGCCGGACGCCGGTTCCGGGAGGAAGCCCAAGAACAGCGCGTCGTCGGTGAACAGCTCGGCCATCGCGTCCGGCCGGTGACCGTCGAACGCGGCCTTCCATCGCTCCAGGATCACAGGCATCGGATGACTCATGATTACCCTCCGTTTATAGACGACCGGTCTAGTGGAAAACATAGACGACCGGTCGTACACTTGTCATATGGGACGGACCAGTGACGCCAGGGAAAAGATCCTCACCACCGCGCGGCGGCTGGTCGAGCTGAACGGGTATTCCGCACTCGGGGTGGCGGAGATCTGCAAGGCCGCCGGCGTCCCCAAGGGCAGCTTCTACTACTTCTTCGAGTCCAAGGAAGCTCTGGTCCTGGCTGTCATCGACGAGGAGTGGAACGAGGAGCGCGACAGCTGGAAGGTGATCCTCGACGGCGACGGCGCCCCCCTGGAGCGGCTGCGCCGGCTGTTCGACGCGACCGCGGCCGAGCAGCGCGCGGGGAAGCAGTCGTGCGGCACCGTCTCCGGCTGCATGTTCGGCAACCTCACGCTGGAGCTGAGCAACCGGACCGAGCCGATCCGCGCCCGCCTGCAGGAGGTCTTCGACGCCCAGGTCGACATGGTGCGGACCGTCGTCGAGGAGGCGCGCGAGCGCGGCGAGGTCACCGTGGCCGACAGCGCCGCGGCCGCCCGGGCCGTGGTCGCGCAGCTCGAGGGCCAGGTGCTCTTCGCGAAGCTGTACAACGACACCCAGGGCCTCGACACCATGTGGGTCAACTGCCTGGCCCTGCTGGGCGCCCGCCTGCCGGAGGGGGCGACCGCCGCCTAGGACGGCGCCCTCGGCACGGGCAGGCCGGCGACCGGGATGCGCGGCCGCGCGCCGTCGGGAGTGTTCTCCCGCCCGGGAGCCCGGACGCGGCCGGCCCCGCGTGCGGGAGAACGTGCGACCCGTCCGGAAGGCGTGCGAGGAGAAGGTGGAGAGCGCCGCCCGCCCGGGGGGTGAAAGGCACAGGCGGGCGGCGCCGTTGAAAAGCCGCTCAGCGCAGGGACAGCTGGAGCAGCAGGTCCTTCACCTCGGTGGCCGCGATCTGGTCGCTGGCCACGGACGGGTCGGAGCACAGCAGCACCGGCCCGTCGAGGGGGTTGTCGGGCAGGCGGCCGTGCGAGCCCCGGATGGCGCGGGCGCCCGCGTCGAGGCCGACGACGTTCATCGTGTAGCGCATGCCGGTCTTCTTGCGCAACAACGCCACGGCGGCCCTGCGCTTGGCGGCGCCGGGGGCGGCGGGGTCGAAGAACAGCTCGGCGGGGTCGTAGCCGGGCTTGCGGTGGATCTCGACCAGGTTGGCGAAGTCGGGACGCCGGGCGTCGTCGAGCCAGTAGTAGTAGGTGAACCAGGCGTCCGGCTCGGCGACGAGGACCAGCTCCCCTGAGCGGGAGTGCGCCAGCCCGTTCCTGGCCTTGCCCTCCTCGTCGAGCACCTCGGCGACCCCGGGCAGGCCCGCGCAGAGCTTGGCGACGGCCGGGATGTCGGCGGGGTCGGCGACGTAGACGTGGGCCACCTGGTGGTCGGCGACGGCGAACGCGCGGGAGGTCCAGGGGTCGAGATACTCCATGCCGTCCTGGGTGTAGACCTCCAGCAGCCCCTCGGTCCGCAGCAGCCGGTTGACGTCGACCGGGCGGGAGACGTCGGTGATCCCGTACTCCGACAGGGCCACCACGGTGGTCCCGCGCGCGGCGGCGGCGTCCAGCAGGGGGGCCAGCACGGTGTCGAGCTCGGAGGCGGCGGCGGCCGAGCGCGGGTCGGACGGGCCGAACCTCTGCAGGTCGTAGTCCAGGTGCGGCACGTACGCCAGGGTGAGATCCGGGTCGTGGTCCTTCATGATCTGCTCGGTGGCGCGGCAGATCCAGGTGGACGAGGCGATTCCCGCGCCCGGGCCCCAGTAGGTGAACAGCGGGAAGGCGCCCAGCTTGCCGGTGAGCTCGTCGTGCAGCTCCGGCGGGTAGGTGTAGCAGTCGGGGTCCTTGCGCCCGTCGGCGCGGTAGATGGGCCGGGGGGTGACCGTCCAGTCGACGTCGGCGCCCATCGCGTACCACCAGCACACGTTGGCCACGGTGAAGCCGGGCCGCTCGCGCCGGGCGGCGTGCCACAGCTTGTCCCCGCCGACCAGCGCGTTGTGCTGGCGCCACAGGAGGACCTCGCCGAGCTCGCGGAAGTACCAGCCGTTGCCGACGACGCCGTGCTCGGTGGGCGCGACGCCGGTGAGGAAGGTCGACTGGGCCGAGCAGGTGACGGCGGGCAGCACGGTGCCGAGCTCGGCCTGGAAACCGCCGTCGGCGACGGCGCGCAGCCTGGGCATGTGCGCCAGCAGTCTCGGGGTGAGTCCCACCACGTCGAGGACCAGCAACGATGTCATGCTTTCACTCCCAGATCGCGCATCTCGGCGCGGGCGAAGTCCAGCTCGTCGGCGATGCCCGCGGCGAGCTGTTCGGGGGTCTGCGGGCGCAGCGCGGGTGGCAGCACGCCCCAGGTGTAGGTCTCCACGTCGAAGTGGTCGCAGAGCGGCTCGGGGCCGCCGACCAGCTCCGCGAGGGCCTCGCGGAGCACCGGCACGGTGGTGCCGAGCGGCGCCTGCGGTGCGACGTGCAGCGGTACGTGGTAGTGAACCCGCCACGGTCCCGGCAGCTTCCGCTCGAACGCCTCGTCGAGGTCGTCGGCGTCGTCGCCGGCCGCGTTGCGGGTCTGGTGCAGGAAGCGCGGCTCGACGTACTCGCGCAGGGTCTCCGGGTCGTCGCTCTCCAGGGCCGCGGAGACCTGCACCTTGACGACGGGCAGGCCCGCCTCGGCGTACTGGCGCAGCGCGTCGGCGGGCCGCTCCCAGGCGCACGCCAGGTGGGCGAGGTCCAGGCAGACGCCGAGCCGGTCGGTGTCGACGCCGGACAGGGCGCGTACGGCCTGCCCGGTGGTCTCCACCACGCAGCCGGGCTCGGGTTCGAACGCCACCCTGATGACGCGGCCGGTGGCGGACTCGACGGCGCCGAGCCCGGTGGCGAGCTCGTCGAGCCTGCTCATGGCGAGGCCGGCCATGTCCTCGTCCCAGGGGTCGCGCCAGGCGAGCGGGAGCGTGGAGATCGACCCCCTGGCGGCGTCGTCCGGCAGGAGGGCGGCCAGGATGTTCGCCAGGTCGAGGGTGTAGGTGAGCCGTTCGGAGGTGGTCCAGTCGGGGTGGTAGACCGCGTGCTTGACCACCGGGTCCTGGAACGAGCGGTAGGGGAAGCCGTTGAGCGTCACGACCTCCAGCTCCCGCGCGTCCAGCTCGCGGCGGAACCCGGCCAGCAGCGCGGGGTCGGCGGCGAGCGCGGCGGCGACGGGCGCGGCCAGCCAGAGCCCGAGCCCGAGCGTCTCGGCGCCGAGGCGGGCGCGGACCGGCACCGCGTACGTGTCGAGCTGCTCGACGATGCCGTCGAGGTCCTCGGCCGGGTGCACGTTGGTGCAGTAGCTGAGGTGCAACGTCCGTCCGCCGGGGTGACGCAGCCGCATCAAGACCCTCCGCGCTTGATGGAACTGCCCTCGAACGTGGCCTCCCGCGCCCCGGCGACCTCGGACAGGTCCAGGCGTCCCGACTGGCCGTAGAACTCCACGGGGTTGCGCCAGAGCACCCGGTCGACGTCGTCCTCGCTGAACCCGGCCTCCAGCATCGCCCTGCCGGTCTCCAGGGTGAGCAGCGGGTCGGACACGCCCCAGTCGGCGGCGGAGTTGACCAGCACCCGCTCCAGGCCGTGCTCGCGCAGGATCTCCACCATGCGGGGCGGCGACATCTTGGTCTCGGGGTAGATGGAGAAGCCCATCCAGCAGCCCGAGTCGTGCACGATGCCCGCGGTGACCTCGTTGAGGTGGTCGACGGCGACCCGTCCGGGCGCGATGCCGGACGAGGCGACGACGTCGAGGGTGCGCTGGGTGCCCCTGGCCTTGTCGCGGTGCGGGGTGTGCACGAGCGCGGGCAGCTCGTGGTCGACGGCCATCGCGAGCTGCCGTTCGAAGGCGTCGTCCTCGGCGGGGGTCATCGAGTCGTAGCCGATCTCGCCCACCGCGACGACGCGGTCCTTCTCCAGGTAGCGCGGGAGCAGGTCGAGCACGGGCCGGCAGCGCGGGTCCCCGGCCTCCTTGGGGTTCAGCGCGATGGTGGCGTGGTGCAGGATGCCGAACTGCCCCGCGCGGTACGGCTCCCAGCCGATCAGCGAGTCGAAGTAGTCGGTGAACGAGCCGGGGTTGGTGCGCGGCTGGCCCAGCCAGAAGGCGGGTTCCACGACGGCGAGCACCCCGGCGGCGGCCATCCTCGCGTAGTCGTCGGTGGTGCGCGACGTCATGTGGATGTGCGGGTCGAAGATCCGCATCAGGCCTCCTTCTCGCTGGTCGGACGGTCGGACTTCTCGCTGGTCAGGCGGTCGAGCAGTGCGGTCGCGTCGTCGGGGGTGTGGCGCCCGGCCGCGGTTCGCTCCTCGGCGAACGCGGCCAGCATCCCGGCCAGTTCGGCGTCGGCCCGCTCCTCCAGCCGGTCCACGGCGGCGAGCGGCACGCCCATGAACACGCACTTGAGCACCGCCTGCCGCCACATGGTCTGGTCGAGGTGGCGGGCGTAGGGGCCGAGGGCGGCGGCCACCAGGCGGGTGTCGTTGGTGCGGATCGCGTCGTGCAGGAGCGGTACCGCCTCCGCGCCGAGGGGCAGCAGCGGCAGGGCCTTGAGCACGGCGCGCTTCTCGTCGGCGTCGCCGTACCGGTAGAGGTCGGCGACCTGCCCGGCCACCGCGTCCGGCGGGAGCGCGGCGAGCAGGACGGCCCTCGCCGCCTCGTCGGCGGTCCAGCCGGGTGCGTCCGGCAGCGGTGCCCGTCCGGCGCGCCGTCCCGCGGAGGCGAAGTGCCGCGTGACGCTCTCGGGCTTGGCGGCGACGCTTTCGCGCGCGCCGGCGAGCCACTCCTGGTCGAGCGCCTTCAGCAGGCCGTCCGTCTGGATGCTCGGTCGTGGGGTCATGCGTTCGTCCCTTCTGCGGCGGCCGCACGCAGGAAGTCCAGGGATCGGGCGGCCACCTGCGGCGCGGCGTGCGAGTGGCGGGGCAGCTCGACCGCGACGAGGCCCCGGTAGCCGCAGCCGGTCAGGGCGCGCAGCACGGGAGGGAAGTCGATCTCCCCCTCGCCGAACTCCAGGTGCTCGTGCACGCCGCGGCGCATGTCGTCGATCTGCACGTTGACCAGGTGTTCGGCGACGGCCCTGACGCAGTCGGGGACCGGGTCGGGTTCGAGGCAGCGGCAGTGGCCGATGTCCAGCGTGATGCCGAACCCCGGCGGCTCGCCGAGCTCGGCGTGGAGCTTGCGCCATCCGGCGATCGTCTCGACGAGCATGCCGGGTTCGGGTTCGAAGCCCAGCGGCACGCCGGCGGCGCCGGCCGTCTCGGCGAGCCGGGCGCAGCCGTCGACGAGCCTGGCCCAGGCCGTGGCCTCGTCGACCGCCTCCGGACGCACTCCCGCCCAGAACGACACCGCCTCGGCTCCCAGGTCGGCGCCTATGGCGACCGCCCGGTTCAGGAAGTCCAGGCGCGTCTCGCGCTCGTCGTGCAGCAGCGTGGGGGCGTGCTTGTGCCACGGGTCCAGCAGGTAGCGGGCCCCGGTCTCGACGACCACGCCGAGCCCGAGGTCGCGCAGCAGGTCGGCCGTGGCCGCGACCCTGCCCGCCAGCCCTTCCTGGTACGGGTCCAGGTGGTCGTGGTCGAGCGTGAGGGCGACGCCCTGGTAGCCGAGGTCGGCGATGACCCGGAGCGCGTCGGCGAGCCGGTGGTTGGCGAACCCGTTGGTGCCGTAGCCGAACCTCGGCCCGGTGCCCGCGCCGGTACCGGTGCTGATGCCGGTGCTGCCGGAGCTCACGTGGGGGACACCTTCCTCGCGAGGGCCCGCCCGAGCGGGACGGCCGCCGCGACCGCGATGCCCTCGCGGGTGGCGCCGCTGCGGGCGACGAGCGCGCCCTGCAGGGCGGGCAGCGCGACGATGCCGGTGCCGACGGCGGCCCGCAGCCGGGAGGCCGACGGCTCGGCGACCGCCTGGGCCTGGGACAGGCCGAACCTGGCGGCGTACCAGCCGGTGAGGCCCGCCTGCACGGCCCGCACCACCTGCGCCGCGCGTGCGGTCTGCGGCTGCGACGACGCCTCGCCGCGCCCCAGGGCGGTGGCCACGGCGAGCGCGACGGTACCGGCCAGGGTCGCCACCGGGAGGCTCCGGTCGGAGCCGGACACCTCGGCGCGCGACAGCGCGGTGAGCAGGTAGGTGTGGGCCGCGACGGTGAACGCCGAGGGCAGCGCCTCCGCGACGCTCCGCCCCGGGGTGGCGCCCAGCAGCACGTCGAGCCCCCGGCACAGCGCCATCGCCAGGGGGCCCGCCGCGGTGTTCTTGGCCACCAGGTCGTACGACCAGACGGCGGCGGCGAGCGGGACGGCGACCGCGAGGGCCCGGCGACCGCCGGAGAGCCCGGCCGCCGCGAGACCCGCGGCGGTGAGCCCGGCGGCCACCCCGAGCGCCGCGCCGGGCGACACGCGGCCGGACGGGATCGGCCGCTCCGGGCGTTCCACCGCGTCCAGGTGGCGGTCGGCCCAGTCGTTGGCGGCCATCCCCGCCCAGTACAGGCAGACCGAGGAGCAGGCCAGGCCGAGGGTCCTGCCGCCGAGCACCTGCCCGGCGGCGGCCCCGGCGACGACGTCACCGGGTACGGACAGGGCGGCGGGGGCGCGCACGAGCTCCACGAGGTCGCGCAGCGACGGCATCAGACCGGCTCCTCTCCGCCGAGGGTGCCGGCGAACTCCCGGAGCACCCGCCACTGGTCGGCCAGCGCGTGCGGCACCACACCGAGCGGGTCCTTGAAGAAGAAGGCCAGCTCGCTCAGCGGGCCGGTGCGGCCGGAGCGGTGCGCCGCCGCCGTGAGCCTCGCCAGGTCCAGGACCAGGGGCGCGGCGAGGGCGGAGTCGCAGCCGTGCCAGGTGAACTCCATGCGCATGGGCGTACCCAGGAACCCCTCGAAGGTGACAAGGTCCCAAGCGGTCTTGAAGTCGCCTATGTCCTCCACGTACTCGATGCGGGTCTCGCCCTGCGGGGTGTAGCCGAGCGTCTCGCCCAGCACCCGCTGTTTGCTGGCGGCCTTGGCGGCGTTGGCGGCGGGGTCGGCGAGGTTGGCGCCGTCTCCCCCGCCGAGGAGGTTCATCCCCGACCAGGTGCGGACCCGCAGGTTGCGCTGGGCGAACATCGGGGCGAGCACCGACTTGACGAGCGTCTCGCCGGTCTTGCCGTCGTGGCCTCCGTACGGCAGCCCCAGCAGGCCGGCGAGCCGGTCCAGGGCGGGCAGCCTGGCGCCCGTCGACGGGGTGAAGTCCACGTAGGGGCAGCCCGCGCGGAAGGCGGCGTACGCCGTCAGGGCGCTGGGCGGCAGCAGGTCCCCGGAGACCGCCAGCTCGGCCTCCAGCAGCTCCAGGTCGGCGTGGGCCGGATGGGGCTCGGGTGCCGGCTCGGTGGTCGAGACGTTGATGACGACGACCCGTTCCAGGCCGTGCCGCAGCCGGAACTCGGTGATGTCGGCGCTGATCAGCTCCGCTGTCGCGGCCTGGTTCTCGGCGAGCGGCACCTGCCTCAGGTTCTCCTCGACGCGGGCGAGCTCGTCGCGCAGGGCCTCGACCAGCCGGGCCGGTACGATCCCGGCTCCGGCCAGCGCGGCCGCCTTCTTCTCCAGCGGGGTCGGCACGATGTCGTGCCCGCCGAACACCAGGTCTCCCAGACCTGGCAGCCCGGCGCCGCCGAACTCGGGGAGTTCCGTGACGCAGCCCGTCGGCTGGGCGAGACCGGCGCGCACCGCGAGCGCCCCGATCACACTCGTGACGGCGACGGACCCTCGTGCTCCTACCAGCCACACTCCCGTACGCATCTGGCCTCCTATGGTGAGTCGACTCCTGGGGGATGACGGTTTTCATCCGCCCGGCCGAGGCCGGACGGTGCCGAGGACATCACCATTTCGGCCATCCGGTCGGAGGGGATGTCACGGCGGGCATACGTGGTCGTTAAAACGAAGGAGACGACCCCGCGGCGGGTCGAGCCGGGAGGTCCGACCCGCTTGTGCAAGGAATCGTACGTTGTGCGGATATTACGGATATATGTCTCAGGGCTATATTTTTCCGTCACAGCAGCTCAACTTAAGAAAATTCTGTCAGCGAGCTCAGTCAGGAATCCCGGGCCGGGACTTTCGGCCCGGGAGGTTCGCCCTGAGGGGGTCGGTTCGGGTTTCAGGCCGGGTTGCCGCGCGGGTTTCAGCCGGGAAGTTCGGCTGGTCTCCGCCGGGGTTCCGGCCTGGGGTTCGGTCCGAGGATCTGAGGGTTCAGTCCGAGGAGAAGGCGGCGTCGAAGGCGGTGGCGGGCGGGGTGATGGCGTTGAGCTTGCGGATCACGGCC
>NZ_JBPXMC010000013.1:0-216945 GCF_051918885.1 Streptosporangium sp. OZ121 | reverse complement strand
GACGACGGCCTGCGCAACCCAAACAGGGTCGCGCAGGCCATCATCACGCAAGCCCGGGATTTACCAACAGCGTCCACGCTGTGGGGGCCCACGCCGTACCGGAGGGGGCGTCAGCCGACCGCTCCGGCCCGCTGCTGCTGCTCCGGGTCGGCGGACCCGGGTTCGGTGGACAGGGAGTCGACGAGCGCGTCGCGGTCCTCGCGGTTCTCCGGCCTCAGGAAGCCGATCGCCACGTACAGGACCAGCGAGGTCACCAGCGGCACGCCGACGACCATCGCCGTGTCCTTGGACTCGATGATCCACTTGACGTACGCCCAGACGCCCAGGCCGGCGGCCCAGGAGACGATGGCCGCGGTCGGGCCGCTCCGCTTGAACCACGGCAGCATGCCCAGCATCAGCGGGATCGAGATCGGTCCCATCGTCGCGGCGACCAGGTCGACGACGATCTTCAGGACCACGCCCTCGCCCTCGGTGAAGATCGCGATCGCCATGCTGATCAGGACGAAGGTGAACGTGGTCACCCGGGCGAAGGTCAGCTCGGCCCGCGCCGACAGCTCGCGCACCTTGCGGACGATCACCGGGGCGATGTCCCTGGTGATGACCGAGGAGATCACGTTGGCGTCGGAGGCGACCATGGCCATGGTGTGCGAGAAGAAGCCCGCGAGCACCAGCCCGATCACGCCCTGCGGCAGCAGGGTCTGCGCCAGCCGTACGTACGCCTCCTCGGCGTTGGCCAGGCCCGGCACGATGAGCGGCGCGGCGAACATCGGGATGAACAGGATCAGCGGCCAGACCAGCCACAGCGCGCTGGACAGCAGTGCCGAACGCTTCGCGGCCGAGCCCGAGGGTGAGGCCATGTAGCGCTGGGCCAGGTTCCACATGCCGCCGTTGTACTCGAAGGTCTTGATGAAGAGCAGGGCGAGGAAGAACGTCGTGGTGTACGGCCCGGCGAACGGGTCGCCGTGGCCCGGGGGCAGCTTGTCCCACATGGTCCACAGGGTGGCGACGCCGTCCAGCTGGACCATGATGGCGACGAACATGGCGATGCCCGCGACGCCCTGGATGACGAACTGGCCGAAGTCGGTGAGCACGTCCGCCCACAGTCCTCCGGCGGTGATGTAGACCAGCGTGACGGCTCCGGTGACCAGGATGCCCCACTGGATCGGGATGCCCGCGAAGCCCCTGAGCAGGATGGCGATCGCCACCCACTTGGCCGCGATGTCCACGACCTTCAGCAGCGCGCCGCTGTAGGCCAGCACCTGCTGGGTCGGCAGGTTGTAGCGCCGGGCGAGGTATTCCAGCGGGGAGACCACGCCGTGTTTTGAACGGAGCCGGTTCCATCGGGCCGCCCACACGAAGGCGCCGATCCCGACGCCGATGCCGATGGTCAGCGCCCACCAGACGTACATCGCGAGCCCGTAGTTGTAGGCCACGGCCGCGAACGCCACGAACATGATCGCGCTGTATCCCGACATGTGGTGCGAGATGCCGGACAGCCACCAGGGGATACGGCCCCCGGCGGTGAAGAAGTCGATCACGGTTTTGATGCGGCGCTTCGACCACACGCCGATACCGATCATGACAAGGAAGTACGCGCCCAGAACGGACCAGTCGAGTGCGGACATGTGTCTCCTCCCAACGCCCTGTTGGTGAGGAGGTTCTACTACATGAAACGCAATGTCAATACATGGAATGGAAGACGCTTTCCGGCAGACTAATGGGACCTTTAGCTCCTCCCATCACTGTTCACGAAGTATCGACCGATCTTGTGAAACGTCGGCGAGGGTCGGGCGGCTGCGGCGAGTCGGCGCGCAATCCACCACCCGTCTCGTTAACCTCCCTAACATGGCCACCCGTACGTCTAAAGGCTCCTCAGGAAAGCCCCCCGGCAAGGGGTCCTCCGGTCGTTCGGGCGCCTCCCAGGCCCGTACGGCCCCCGCGAGGCGGGCGCCCGCCGGCCGGGGGAGGAGCGCGAGTCAGGGCCGCAGGCCCTCGCCCCAGCACGACCCGATCAGCTGGGTGCTCATCATGATCGGCAAGTTGTTCATGGGCATCTGGATGCTCCTCGCCGGGGGCATCGGCAGCGCCGCGCGGGCCCTGGGGCAGAACGCGCGCGAGCTCGACCCCGTGCACCGCCGCGACGGGCTCGGCCTGGCGGTCTTCGCCGGGGCGGTCGTGCTGGCCGCGATGACCTGGCGGAAGAACACCGGCACGGTCTCCACCGTGGTCGACGGGGTGATGCGCGGCGTCTTCGGCTCGTTGACCTGGGTGATCCCGATCCTGCTCGTGCTGCTGGCCTGGCGGCTGCTGCGCCACCCCGACCAGAACGCCGACACCGGCCGGATGATCATCGGCTGGTCCGCCCTGACCATCGGCGTGCTCGGCGTCGTGCACGTCGTCCACGACACGCCGTACCCCTCGGGGGGCAGCTCCGACGGCATGGACAAGGTGGCGGCCGCCGGAGGCATGATCGGCTTCATCGTCTCGGCGCCCCCGGCGAGCATCCTGCCGTCCTTCATCACCATCCCGCTGCTGCTGATCCTGTCGGGCTTCGGCATCCTGGTGATCACCGCGACGCCGGTGCACCGGGTCCCCGAGCGGCTGGCCGAGATCCGGCACATGCTCTTCAACCGCGACCTGCCCCCCACGCCGCGCGTGTCCAGGAAGAAGCCCTCCACCCGCAAGAAGCCGGAGCCCGAGGGCGGCGAGCTGGGCGACCACGTCAAGCCCTACGACACGCCCCTGATCGCCGAGACACCCGGCGGCCCCTCCGGGCACTCCCCGGAGATCGTGCCCGGTCTGGTGGACGAGGAGGCGGCCGACGCGGTGGTCAGGGCCGAGTCGTCGGCGCCCCCCGAGCCGACCCCCGCCCCGCGCAAGGTCGAGCAGCTCGTCCTGTCGCCCCAGGCGGGCCCGTACACCCTGCCCGAGTCCCAGCTGCTGCGCCCGGGCACCGCGCCCAAGCCGCAGACGAAGGCCAACACCGTCGTCGTCAACGCGCTGACCAGCGTGATGGAGCAGTTCGCCATCGACGCCCAGGTGATCGGCTTCACCCGGGGGCCGACGGTGACGCGCTACGAGATCGAGCTCGGCCCGGCGGTCAAGGTCGAGAAGGTCACCGCGCTCACCAAGAACATCGCGTACGCGGTCAAGTCGGCCGATGTCCGGATCCTGTCCCCGATCCCCGGCAAGTCGGCGATCGGGGTCGAGATCCCCAACACCGACAAGGACCTCGTCTCGCTGGGCGACATCCTGCGCTCCCCGGTCGCCCAGGCCGACCACCACCCGATGATCGTCGGGCTCGGCAAGGACGTCGAGGGGCGCACGATAGTGGCCAACCTGGCCAAGATGCCGCACCTGCTCATCGCGGGCGCCACCGGCGCCGGAAAGTCGGTCTGCGTCAACGGGCTGATCACCTCGATCCTGATGCGGGCCACCCCCGACGAGGTCCGCATGGTCCTGGTCGACCCCAAGCGGGTCGAGCTCAGCGTCTACGAGGGCATCCCGCACCTGATCACGCCGATCATCACCAACCCCAAGAAGGCCGCCGAGGCCCTGGAGTGGGTCGTCGGGGAGATGGACCGCCGCTACGACGACCTGGCCGCCAGCGGCTTCCGGCACGTCGACGACTTCAACAAGGCGGTCCGCGCCGGCAAGCTGGTGCCGCCGCCGGGCAGCGAGCGGGTCTACCAGCCCTACCCGTACCTGCTGGTGATCGTCGACGAGCTCGCCGACCTGATGATGGTCGCCCCGCGCGACGTCGAGGACTCCATCGTCCGCATCACCCAGCTCGCCCGCGCCGCCGGGATCCACCTGGTCATCGCCACCCAGCGCCCCAGCGTGGACGTGGTCACCGGCCTGATCAAGGCCAACGTGCCCTCCCGGCTCGCCTTCGCCACCTCCTCGCTGGCCGACTCCCGGGTCATCCTGGACCAGCCGGGCGCCGAGAAGCTCGTCGGGCAGGGTGACTCGCTCTTCCTGCCGATGGGTGCCAGCAAGCCCATGCGGCTGCAGAACGCCTTCGTCTCAGAGAAGGAGATCGGCGAGATCGTCGGGCACTGCAAGGCCCAGATGGCGGTCGAGTACCGCGACGACGTGGCCGCCGTGGCGACCGCCAAGAAGGAGATCGACGAGGACATCGGCGACGACCTCGACCTGCTGGTCCAGGCGGCCGAGCTCATCGTGACCACCCAGTTCGGCTCGACCTCGATGCTCCAGCGCAAGCTGCGGGTCGGTTTCGCCAAGGCGGGCCGCCTGATGGACCTGCTGGAGAGCAGGAACGTCGTCGGGCCCAGCGAGGGGTCCAAGGCGCGAGAGGTCATGGTCAAGCCGGACGAGCTTCCCGGCCTGCTGGCCGACCTGCGCGGGGGCTGACGGCGCGATGCGGGGGCTCCGGCCGGCCCGCGCGGGATCCGACGGCGCCGTACGGGGGCTCCGGCCCTACCCGTGCGGGCGCGGTGCGGGAGGCTCCGCCCGGCCCGCGCGGGGGCCGGCGGCGCGGTGCGGGGGGCTCCGGCCGCCCGCACCGGGAAGTGCCGGTACATATCAGGGAATACCGCCCCCCAACCGGCTCGCCCGGGGATGACGGCGCCGTGCGGAAATGGGACCCCCGCCGCGCATCCTCCACGCGGTTACTGATTGAATAGGTATCGCTACGCAACGTCGGGGGCTGAGAGGCGTGCGCCATGGGCATTGGAAGCGATCTGGCGGATGCCCGGCGGTCAAAGGGGATGACCGTCGGGCAATTGAGCGCGCGGACACGCATTCGCGAGGTGCTCATCCAGGCAATCGAGAGGAATGATTTCTCCCAATGTGGGGGAGATTTCTACGCGCGGGGCCATATAAGAAACATCGCCAAGATCGTTGACCTCGATCCCGAGGCGCTGGTGCACCGCTACGACGAGCAGCACGGGGGCGTGCCGCTGCCGGTGCGGGCCTCCAGCGTCTTCCAGGCCGACATGCCGCTGAAGATCCGCGAGCGCCGTTCGCCCAACTGGACGACGGCCATGGCGGTCGCTCTGGGCATCGTGGTCATCTTCGGTGTGGTGCGGACCATGGGCGGGGGCGACACTCCCGTGGCGGACCCGCGCCCGATGCCGGTGCCCGCCGCGCCGCCGCTCTCGGCCGGTCCCGGCCCCGACTCGCCGCGCCGGGCCTCGTCGCTGGCCGAGGAGAGACGGCGCGACATCGTCGTCCTCCAGGTCAGGGCGAAGCGCACCTCCTGGCTCGACGTGCAGGACGCGGGCGGCCGGCGTCTCTTCTCGGGAACGCTCGCCGCGGGCAAGACCTCGACCTGGAAGGCGAAGACCGGGATGAGGGTCACCTTCGGCGACGGGGGAGCCGTCTCGCTGAAGGTGAACGGCAAGAACCTGGGCGCCCCCGGCCGCCGGGGGCAGGTCGTGAACCGCTCCTACGAGGCTCCCGCCACCAAGAAGCGCTAGGTCACGCCGTACGGAGCACTTCTCCGCGGCACTCTTCCGGCACCCCCGGGCGTCCGCGCCGCCGCGGTCCGGCCGAGCGTCCTGGCCGTCCCGGCGGCGGTACGTCCGGGGCGGGGCGGGGGGTGCGGCGGTGCCTGAATGGGGGGAGGTGCATCGGGTAGTGGCCAACTCCCGATACCGTAGTGTTCACCATGTCATCCCGCCGAACCGCATCGCTGATCACGCTTGGTTGCGCACGCAACGAGGTCGACTCCGAGGAACTCGCCGCCCGTCTCGAGGCTGCCGGTTGGCAGCTGGGCGACGACGACCCCGATGTCGTCGTCGTCAACACGTGTGGCTTCATCGACTCGGCGAAAAAGGACTCCATCGACACGCTGCTCGCCGCGGCCGACTCCGGTGCCAAAGTGGTCGCCGCGGGCTGCATGGCGGAGCGGTACGGTGACCAGCTCGCCGACGCGCTGCCCGAGGCCGCCGCCGTCATCTCCTTCGACGACTACACCGACATCGGCACGCGCCTCGACGACGTGCTGGCGGGCAAATCGCTCGTCCCGCACAGTCCCCGCGACCGCAGGACCCTGCTGCCCATCTCGCCGGTGGAACGCGCCGCCGCCCCCAAGACCGCCATTCCCGGCCACGGCGAGCTGCCCGAGGGTCTGGCCCCCGCCAGCGGCCCCCGGCCGCTCCGCAAGCGCCTGGGCGACGGCCCGGTGGCCTCGCTGAAGCTGGCCTCCGGCTGCGACCGGCGCTGCACGTTCTGCGCCATCCCCGCCTTCCGCGGGGCGTACGTCTCGCGCCGAGCCGAGGAGCTCCTCGGCGAGGCCGCCTGGCTGGCCGAGCAGGGCGTCAAGGAGCTGGTGCTGGTCAGCGAGAACTCCACCTCCTACGGCAAGGACCTGGGCGATCTGAGGGCGCTGGAGAAGCTGCTGCCCTCCCTCGCCGCGACCGAGGGCGTCGAGCGGGTGCGCGTCAGCTACCTGCAGCCCGCCGAGCTCCGCCCGGGGCTGCTGGAGATCATCGCCTCGACCGAGGGCGTGGCCCCCTACTTCGACCTGTCCTTCCAGCACGCCAGCGGGACGGTGCTGCGCCGGATGCGGCGCTTCGGCGACCCCCGGCGCTTCCTGGACCTCCTGGAGTCGATCCGCGCCCACGCCCCCGAGGCGGGGGTGCGCTCCAACTTCATCGTGGGCTTCCCCGGCGAGACCGAGGAGGAGTTCGGCGAGCTGGTGGGCTTCCTGGAGGAGGCCAGGCTCGACGTGATCGGCATCTTCGGGTACTCCGACGAGGACGGCACCGAGGCGGCCTCGCTGCCCGGCAAGCTGGACCAGGAGGTCGTCGACGCCCGCGTGTCCGCGCTCACCGAGCTGGCCGAGGAGCTCATGGCCCAGCGGGCCGAGGAGCGGATCGGCACCGAGGTCGACGTCCTGATCGAGGAGGACCTGGGCGACGGCGGCTACGAGGGCCGTGCCGCCCACCAGGGGCCCGAGGTCGACGGTTCTGTAACGGTCCAGGGCATCGGGCTGGTCCCCGGCCAGATCGTCCGGGCCGTCGTGGTCGACTCGGAGGGGGTCGACCTGATCGCCCGCATCAAGGCGGCCCCATGAGCGCGCCGCCGGGCCGGGAGAGCGTATGACCAACACGCCAGAGACCGGCACCGACTCGACCTCGGCATCCGGGCGCCCCAAGGTGAGCGCCTGGAACATCGCCAACGTCGTGACGGTGATACGGCTGGCGATGGTTCCGTTCTTCGTGGCCTGCCTCTTCCTGCCGGGATCCGGCTGGCGGGCCGCGGCGCTGGTGGTCTTCATGGTGGCCTCGCTCACCGACCTGCTCGACGGCGAACTGGCCCGCCGCTACGGCCTGATCACCGACTTCGGGAAGATCGCCGACCCGATCGCCGACAAGGCCCTCATCGGCGCCGCCCTGATCAGCCTCTCGGTGCTGGAGGAGCTGCCCTGGTGGGTCACCGTCGTGATCCTGGGCAGGGAACTGGGCGTCACCGCGCTGAGGTTCGCCGTCATCCGGCACGGCGTCATCCCGGCCAGCTACGGCGGCAAGGTGAAGACCGTCCTGCAGATCGCCGCGATCGTCTCCTACATCTGGCCGGGCGTGCCCGACCTGATCCGCTGGATCGTGATGGGCGCGGCGGCGCTGGTCACCGTCGCCACCGGTCTCGACTACGTGATCCGGGCGATCAAGCTGCGGCAGGTCGCGAAGCGGGCACGGGCCATATGAAGGCGGGCCGGGTGAAGGCTGACGGCATGAGCCGCGACACGGGGCGGGCCATATGAGCCGGCGCCTGCTCGCGGCCACCGAGGTCCTCGCCCTTCTCGTCCGCAGGGGCGAGACGGTGGCGGTGGCCGAGTCGCTGACCGCCGGGCTCATCTGCGCGTCCCTCACCGGCCCCCCGGGGGCCTCCGCGGCCTTCCTGGGCGGGATCGTCTCCTACGCCACCGAGCTCAAGCACCGGCTGCTGAACGTCCCGGCGGACCTGCTCGCCCGCGAGGGGGCGGTGCACCCGGAGGTCGCCGCCGCCATGGCCGACGGGGTGCGCCTTCTGGCCGGTGCCACGTACGGGCTGGCGGCCACCGGAGTGGCCGGCCCGGACCCCCAGGACGGTAAACCGGTGGGCACCGTGCATCTCGCCGTTAGCGGACCGGACGGGCGGGTATGGCACCGGGATCCGCGGCTCGCCGGGACGCGTGACCAGATCCGGGAGATGACCGTGAACGAGGCCGTGGACCTCCTGCGAGGTGTGCTGGAGACGAACGTGAGGGAACATTCAGGATGATTACCGCGTTACGTCCCCAGCGAACATGCTCCACATGGTCTGCCGCGTTGTCGGTCCATACAGGTACGGTGGAACGGTGAGTGAGGTAAAGGTCAAGCGATGATGACGGCGAGGAGTATGTACCAAGGGTCGCGTTCGAAGAACGGGCGGCACGAACCGATAGCGCGGAGTGTCGTGAAGACATCCGCGCCGGGGAGGGAGCGACAGATGGTCCTGCTGCGTCAGCTGCTCGGTGACGTGCTGCGGCGGCTGAGGGTGCGGCAGAGTCGCACCCTGCGTGAGGTGTCCACACTGGCTCGGGTTTCTCTTGGCTATTTGTCCGAGGTTGAGCGTGGTCAGAAGGAGGCCTCTTCAGAGCTGCTCGCGTCGATCTGCGGTGCCTTGGGCGTGCCGCTTTCACAGGTTCTCCGTGAGGTTTCCGATCAGTTCGCCCTGGCCGAGCTGCAGCATGCTCCGGTGATGGCGGGAGACGTCCCAGAACGGGAGCGTCTGCCGATTCCCGAAACCGTGCCTGATTCCGTGTTTCCCGAGGTCAACGACATGGTCGCCGCCTAGCCGGTCGGTTCTTCCGGCTGGCAGTGACGGCACCAGACGATCAGCCGTTCCTGCGGCTGTGCGCCCATCTCCCCACGACTGATCCGACGCCCGCAGCGCAGGCAAGGCCGCCCTGCCCTGCCGTAGACCCAGGTGCTCCGTCCCGGACGGAGGTCGCCTGTCGTCGTCCTGCTCGGGCGTTCCTTGTTGGCGTCCAGCAGCCGCCACGCGATCGACACGATCGTTCTCAGGTCCTCAACCGCCCCCACAGGTCGCCACGGCGACACTCCGGCGAGGAAAAGCGTCTCGGCGCGATAGATGGTGCCGATTCCCGCCAGGTTGCGCTGATCGAGCAGCGCGACCCCGATGCTCGTCTCAGGCCGTCCTGCCAGCCGTCGCACGGCCTCCGCCTCGTCCCAGTCCTCCCCGAGCAGATCGGGGCCGAGATGCCCGACGAGCCGCCCCTCCTCCTCGGTCGAGACCAGGTCGACCATGCCCAGCCGCACCCCCGCCGCCTGCCATCGCTCGTTGGCCAGCACCAGGCGGACGACGTCGCCCCCGGGCAGCCGCCGCCCCGCGGGTGAGATCTGCCAGCTGCCCTCCATCCGCAGGTGGGTGTGGACGGTCAGCCCGCCCTCGACCCTGGTGAGCAGGTGCTTGCCGCGCGAGACGGTCTCCAGCACCGCGCGCCCGGTCAGGTCGGCCGTGGAGTGACGCGGCACGCGGAAGTCCGAGCGGGTCAGCACCCGCCCGTCGAGCGCCCGGCCGAGCCGCAGGGCGGAGAGGTGGATGACGTCACCCTCGGGCACGGCGCCCCTCCCGGGACGCGGGCCGGTTCCGGGGCATGGGCCGGCCCTGCGCGACGAGCCGGTTCCCGGACATGAGCCGGTTCCGGGGCGCGGGCCGGTCCTGTACGGTCAGCCGGTTCCGGGATGCGGGCCGGGCCCGGGAGGTGAGCCGGTGCCGTGCGGGCCGGGCCGGCCGGACCTCCGTGGGCGGCCACGCCGGCATGGTCAGTCCCAGGCCGCGGGGTCGGCCGACAGACTGCGGACCCGGTCGGGGAGGGCTCCGGTGGCCACGTTCTCAAGGGTGACCTCCTCCAGGATCGCCCGCTCGCTGGCGCGCAGCGCGATCCAGACCTGCTGCAGCGACTCGGCGGGACCCCGGTAGCCGACATGCTCGGGCCGCTCCCCCCTGACGTTGGCGAGCGGGCCGTCAACGGCGCGGATCACGTCGGCGAGGCTGATCTCGGCGGGCGGGCGGGCCAGCACGTAGCCCCCCTCGGGGCCGCGCTGGCCGCGTACCAGCCCGGCGCGGCGCATCTGGAGCAGGATGTTCTCAAGGTACTTGGGAGGCATGTCCTGCTCCTTGGCCAGCTCACCCACCGTGGTAGGGCCGGCACCCGCGGCGGCGAGTTCGGCGGCGGCACGGAGGGCATAGTCGACACGAGCGGATAGGCGCATGTAACCGATTATCCCGCCTGCTATTGGTTACTTACGCGCGCGGGGCCGACGGAGACGGAGCGGCGCCCGTCGCCCTCGGTGACGACGGGCCCGTAGAGCGACGCGCCGGTGGGCTCCGGCGCGTGCACGACGTAGTGGTGAGGCGCCATCGCGGAGGTGCGGCCCGGCAGCAGGGCGAGGCAGGCGGCGCGGATCTCCTCGGGGTTTCCTGAGGTGACGTGGCAGGTCAGACGGCCTTCCGGGTCGTGCGTCACCAGGTGGGGACGTCCCTGCACCGCCTCGCCGACGAGCCGCTCCACCGCGCCGAGGTTCACCCAGCAGGAGTCGGTGTAGATCCACTCCGGGCCGCGCTCGATAGGCGAAATTCCCGATATATTCGAAATGTCGGAAACCTGGACGTCTCCGTCTCCGGCCGCGACCAGCAGCCGGATGATCCCGGTCCCGAAGCCCTCCGCCTCCGCCCGGCTCATCACCCGTGGATCGATCCAGAGTGTCAGGTCGACCACGTCCTCCAGCCGGTTGGCCCAGAGCGCGAGGTGCGCGGGGAGCGAGGCCGCCGGAAGCCAGTCGCACTCGACCTCGGCGGACGGCTCGGGTTCGGGCTCGGAGACGGTGACGCCGCTCATGTCGTTGAAGACGCAGTCGCGGGCGAAGTCCACCCCTCGTTCGGCGTTGACGGCCTCGATCACCTCCCACAGGGCGATGGAGTCGAAACGGCTGTGCTGGTACCCGGACAGGGACGCGGCGCGGAAGCGGCGGATCGCCTCGTCGAAGGTGGAGACGTCGAGATCCGCGGTCATCAGCGCGTCCTGGGCCAGTGGCCCGACGTAGTCGCGCAGTTCGGGTCGTACCCGGTTGCTCGCCAGCGACGCGATCACGCAGGACCGCTGGGTGGTGCGCAGGCCGATGAGGACCCCCAGGGCGGCGAGCGTGATCGCCGAGCGGCTGGCGCCCGTGCGGCTCGCGACGGCGTCCAGCGCCCTGGCGGCCACCGCCGAGCGGACCCGCAGCCGGGGCCGGATCGCGTCGGCGTCGGCCCTGGCGGCCTCGTCGATCGCGAACATCGACTGGGGTGCCCGCCTGAGCCCGTTCTCCCAGTGCCGCAGGGCGGCCTCGGTCCGGCGCAGGGCGGCCGGGGTGCCCTCCGCGGTCGCGAGGTCCAGCGGCTGCACCGGGCACGGTGACGGGACGGCGACCCCACGGATCAGTCGCTCCCACTCCCTCATGACGGTGGCCAGCCCGATGGCGTCGACAGAGGTGTGGGGCAGGACGAAGGTCACCAGACGGGGCGCCTTCCCATCGGTGATCACGGCGACCCTGATCGGGAGCTCGGTCCGCAGGTCGAACCGGGTGCCCTGCATGCGCAGGCCCACCTCCTCGGCGACCTCGTCGAGGAGCCCGGTCCCCGCGCCGTGCACCTCGACGGGCAGGAAGCCGGAACCGGCCACGACCTGGACGTCCGAGTGGATGGTGGCTCGCAGTCCCTCGTGCCTGGAGAGCAGGCGCCCGACCGCCTCGGTGACGGCGGACAGGGGCGTTCCCTCGGGGAGGCGCTTGGTGACGCGGAAGTTCATGTGGAGCGGCGGGTCGCGGAGCACGCAACGCGCCATGTTGGCCTGGCCCATGGTCATGGGCCCCTGCCGGGCCCGCAGACCCGTGTATTCGGCCGGGATCGTGATGACGGTGTCCATGTCGAAACCTGCCTCGCCACCCGACGGCAAGGGTCTTACTGAAAAGAACCTTTACCGTTTTCGGGAGTGTTCCACGCGCCGGGCAGACGTCGCAAGCCCTTGATTTCCGGGCATCGCGGTGATGGGCGGGAGAGCGGTGCCGGCGAAACGGCGATGAGCAGGGACGCGACGCGGCCGGGAGGCCTCCGGTAGCCCTCCGCGGCGTCCGGGCGGCGCTAAACTGTCAGGAAGCCTTATTAAGAATAGAACCGTTATTCTTGATTGAAAGTAATCGCGACGGGGAAGCGGCGAACAAGAGAGCATGCGTATGGAGCGACGTCCTGGCGTGCCCAGGCTATTGAGGGAGATCAACGACAGGGCCGCCCTGGAGCTGCTGCTCGCCTCCGGGCCGCTGACGCGGGGGCAGATCGGCGAGCTCACCGGCCTGTCCAAGGTGACGGCGTCGCAGACGCTCGCCCGCCTGGAGGGGCGCGGACTGGTCGAGGTGGCGGGGGAGCAGGCGGGGGGCCGCGGGCCCAATGCCGCGCTTTATGGGATTATTTCCTCCTCCGCTTATGTGGCGGGCCTGGACGTCGGCCCGGAATTCGTGACGACCGCCATCGCCGATATCCACGGGGAGATCGTGGCCGAGGTGCGGGTGGCGCCGAGCGGGCACGACGATCCGGTGGCCCTCGTGCACAACGCGGTGGTCAAGGCGTGCCGGTCGGCCAAGGTCGCGCTCTCCAAGCTGCGCTCGGTCGTCATCGGCACCCCGGGCGTGGTCGACCCCCGCACCGGCGACGTGCGGTTCTCCTTCGACCTGCCCGGCTGGCACGAGGGCATCCACGAGGCGCTCGCGCGTGACCTGCGCCGCGACGTCAGGATAGAGAACGACGTGAACCTCGTCGCCATCGCCGAGCGCACGCTGGGCGCCGCCCGCGAGGTCGACGACTTCGTGCTGCTGTGGGTGGGCCGCGGTATCGGACTCGGCGTCGTGCTCGGCGGGCGGCTGCACCGGGGCCGGTCCGGCAGCGCGGGCGAGATCGGCTACCTGCCGGTGCCGGGGGTGCCGCTGGCCGAGGACGTACGGGCCGTGCCCGGCAGGCTGCCGTCGCTCGCCGGGGGTCTGCAGTCCCTGGTCAGCGCCGAGGCGGTCGCCGAGCTCGCCGCGACGTACGGCTTCGAGGGGGAAAGCGCCGCCGAGTGCGTCGCGGCGGCGGTCGCGGCGGGCAAGCGGGGAGAGCCCCTGATCGACGACATCGCGGGGCGGCTGGCGCTGGGGGTGGCGTCGGTGTGCGTCGTGCTCGACCCGGGGCTCGTGGTGCTCGCGGGGGAGGTCAGCAGGGCCGGGGGCGACGAGCTCACCTCCAGGATCGAGGAGGCGGTGGCCAGGAGCTGCCCGGTCCGGCCGCAGGTGGTGGCGAGCGAGGTGGGCGGCAACCCGGTGCTGCGCGGGGCCGTCATCTCCGCCCTGGAACAGGCCAGGGAGGAGATCTTCACCTCCTGAGCCCTGGGGTCCTTGACCCTGAGTTCCGGATCCCGGATCCCGGATCCCGGATCCCGGATCCCGGATGTCCTGCGGGGCGGGGGACCCTTCTGGGCGAACGGCCGTCGCGCGGCGGGCAAGATCCTCTATGCTGGCGCGGAAATGTCATGAAAAAGACATCTTTCCGTGATCGGGGATGGGGACAAATGACGGCTGTCATCGCCGTGCTGCATGCCGAGGACGTCGCCCTGGAGTTCGTCTCCGTCCTGCGGGACCACGCAGACCAGGACGTCCTGGTGGTCGTCGGGCAGGCGAGGGCGAGCGTGACCCTGCCGGGAGGCCTGTCTCTGCGGGAGCGCCTGGAGCTGCTCGGCCCCCTGGTGGAGCCCGGGGGCAACACCGCGGAGCTGCCCGTCCCCGCCGACGTCGCCGCCCTGCTCGGCGAGGCCTCGGCGCCGGCGCCCGATGAGATCTGGACCCACTCGCCCGCCGACCACCGCATCCGCCGGGCCAGGTTCGGCTGGATCGTCTCCCGCGCCGTGTCGCCGTTCTCGCCGTCCCCGGCGTCCTCGCCCTCCTCGCTGTCCTCGCCGGCCGTGACCTGCTCGGTCGGTGACAATCCCTTCCTGCAGACGATCGCCGGTACGGCGAGCGCGATCACCGCCGCCGAGGCCGAGGCGAAGATCGACTTCATCAACGGGCGCGCCGGTGAGCTGCTGCGCAGCCGGGTGGCCGACCGGCTCGTCACCACCGACCGGGTGCCGGCCGTCGAGAGGTTCTTCACCGCGAGCGCCGCGCAGGCCAACCGCCTGTACGCGCTGGCCTCCAGCCTCGGGGACGACGCCGCGGTGGCCGACGACCCGTGGGAGTTCGGGCTCTCGGCGTACGAGGCCGCCCGGCTGGACGCGACCGCCGCGTGGACCGCCCGCTGGTGCTCCCCCCAGGACGGGCCGATCGTGGAGGTCGGGGCGTGCCAGGGCGAGCTCACCCGGCGGTTGTCGGGGAAGGGCTACCGGGTCCAGGCGACCGAGCCCAACGCGGGTTTCCGCGCCCGCCTGGCCGAGCGGGCGGAGCCGGGCGTGGAGGTGCTCCCGGACAGCCTGGAGGATCTCGCCGACCACGGTGAGCGCCAGGCGGCGGCGTACCTGCTCGTCGAGATGCTCTACTACGACCAGGATCTGGCGCTCCTCGACCGGCTGCCGACCGACCTGCTCCTCGTCGCGCTGGAGAGCGGTCAGCTCAACGAGCGGATCTGGCCCTGGCTGCGCGAGCAGTCCACCTGGCGGGTCGCCGAACGCGTCGAGCTCGCTCCGCCGACCCTGGAGTCCGTCTGCGACGGGCTCGCCTACCTGCGCAAGCGGGGCAGCCGCGGTCTCGTCCTGGCCAGGGCCGGGTGGCGGCGATGAGCTGGGAGACGGTCGTGGTCTCGCCGCACTTCGACGACGCGGTGCTGTCGGTGGCGGGACTGCTCGCCCGCCGCGAGGGGGACGCGGTGATCGTCACGGTGCTGGGCGGCGCGCCCGGCGGGGCGCTCTCGGCGTGGGACCGGCTGTGCGGGTTCGCCTCGGCGGAGGAGACGGCGCGGGAGCGGCGGGCCGAGGACGCGCGGGCGTGCGAGATCCTCGGGGTCGACCAGGTGGCGCTGGACAATCCGGATGTTCCGGCGGCCCGGCTCCCGCTGGACGACCTGGAGACGTTCCTCACCGAGCACGTCACCCCGCGCACGCGCGTGCTCGTCCCGATGGGGATCGGCAACGCCGACCACGAGGCCGTACGCGACCGGGCGCTCGACGTGCTGGAGAAGGTCGAGGCCCTGGAGCGCTGGGCCTACGCGGACCTGCCCTACGCCGCCGCCGTACGCGAGTGGGGGAGCTCGGCGGCCGGGCCGGCCCTGGCGGACAGGCCGCCGGTCCGCGCGCTCGCCGGGCGCCACCGCCTCGAGGCGAAGACGTGGCCGCGGCTGGAGGGGGAGGAGTGGGTGCTCAAGCGGCGCGCGGTCCTGGCGTACGCCTCGCAGATCGCGCCGCTCGCCTGCGACCACGGGGAGTTCCTCGCGATGCCCGGTCCCCTCCAGCACGAGCTGGTGTGGGTCCTCGACGGCTGACCCGCCCACGGCGCCGCAGGTCACGTCCCACGGCGGCCCGAGAGGAGTTCGGCGGCGGCCCGGCCCGAGGCGGTGGTCGCGCCGTGGGTGGTGATGTGGGTGGCGCCCGGGGTGGCCGGACCCGGCAGGCCCATCTCCACCACGATCGCGTCGGGACGCCGTGACAGCAGGGCGCCCAGGCGGTCCGTGACCCAGGCGTGCCGGTGGGCGTCGCGTACCACGATCACCAGCGGGCGCCCGTCGGGAGGCGGGACCGGGTCGCCGGAGCCGAGCCGCAGGGCCGTCGTGCCCGGCAGCAGCGCGGCCAGCGGCGCGGCGACGCCCCACGGGGTGGCGCGGTCGACGGCGATGTTCGTCTCGGAGACGAACTCGATCACCTGGGGCGCGGCGGGCAGCGGGAGCCCGCCGCCGCGGACCCGCAGCGCCCGCCTGGCCGCGTCGAGCCCCGCGGGCTCAACGGCCGGGCCCGTCTCGCCGGCCGCCCGCCGCCGCTCCGCCGACCAGGCGGCGAGGCGCCGGACCCGGGCGGCGGCCTCGGCCAGGCGTTCCTCGGGGAGTGTTCCGTCGGCGACCGCGCCCATGATGGCGTTGCGCATGAACCCGACCACCCCGGGGCCCTTGCGCTCGCCGCCCACGCAGATCGCGTCGGCCCCGGCGGCGAGGGCGCGGACCGCCGCCCCGGTCACGCCGTACCGCTCGGCCACCGAGGGCATCTCCACGCCGTCGGTCACGATCAGCCCGTCGAAGCCCAGCTCCTCCCTGAGCAGCCCGGCCAGGATGCGGCCGCTCATGGTGGCGGGGTGGTCGGGGTCGTAGGCGGGGACGAGCAGGTGGCCGGTCATCACGGCACGTACCCCGGCCTCGATGGCGGCCCGGTAGGGCGGGAGCGTGGTGGCGGCGAGCTCCTCGGCCGAGTAGGCGACGGTCGGCAGGTCGTCGTGCGAGTCGACGGCGGTGGCGCCGTGGCCGGGGAAGTGCTTGGCGCAGGCGGCCACCCCCGCCGACTGGAGGCCGGTGACCCAGGCGCGGGCGTGCCGGGCGACCAGCCGGGGGTCGGCGCCGAACGCGCGGGTGCCCACGACGGGATTGTCCAGGTCGGAGTTGACGTCGACCACGGGGGCGTAGTTGAGGGTGATGCCCGCCGCGGCCAGGTCCAGCCCGATCTCGCGGGCGACCCGCTCGGTCAGCGCGGGGTCGTCCACCGCGCCGAGCGCGAGGTTGCCGGGACGCGAGCTGCCGGTGCGCGCCTCCAGCCGGGTGACGTCGCCCGCCTCCTCGTCGGTGGCGATCACCACGTCCGGGTTCTCCGCGCGCAGCGCGGCGGTCAGCGCCCTGATCTGCTCGCTGTCTACAAGATTCCGGGAGTAGAGCGCAACCCCGCCGAGTCCCTCGGCGAGCCGCCTGCGCAGCCAGTCGGGCACTTCCACGCCCACGAACCCGGGTTGCAACACGGTGTCGGCAAGTCCGGCCAGTTCGGGGCTCGCGCCGTTCGCGCCGCTCGTACGGCCACCGCGAACGATCATCAAAGCCTCCAGGTCGGTTCGTGGCAAGTCGCTTGTCTCAGGCGTACCACATGTGTAGCATTCGGGTTGCGTAAATAGACAGGAAACTTTCCTAATAATTCTTTGTCAGGACCGCATGTCAGGGGCGACGCAGCCCCCGGCGCCTGCCCGAAGCGAGTCACCCACGAGGGAGCACGAGGGAGACGGACAGGATGTCGCACGCCCCCTTCGACCTGCGGGGAATCCCGCTGGCGCTTCACCTGAACGGTCCCGTCGACGTTCCGGCGCTGCTGGGCGCGTGCGCCGTCGTGGCCGGCAGGCACCCGGTGCTCGGCCGCGTCAGGGTCACCCGCACGGAGTCGACCCCGGAGCGCTATCCCGGGGTCGCCACGGCCGAGGCCGCCCGCCCGTTCGACCTGGAGCGCGGCCCGCTCGCCCGGTTCACGCTCGTCACGGTGGGTCCCGAGCGCGTCAGGCTGCTCTTCACGGCGCACGGGCGGGTGTTCGACGCGGGCTCCAAGGACGTCCTGATCCGCGATCTGGCCGACGCCTACTTCGCGCGGGCCGCCCTGCCGGGGCCGGCGTCGCCGTCCGCCCCGGTCCCGCGGCCGTACGGGTCTCCACCGGACCCGCCGTCCGGGCGGGCGGGCCGGTCCGGCGGTTCCGGGGCGGACGACTGGGCCTTCCCGGCACCGCCCGACGGCGCCGAGGAGTTCTGGAAGGAGCGTGACCGCGCGCCCGCGGAGCTGGTCCTGCCCGGCCTGCGCGCCGTTCCGCACGGCACCGGTCCCGGGGAGATCGTCGAGATGGTGCTCGGCGGCACGGAGTCCGGAGCCCTCACCGAGGCCGCCGCGGTGCTCGGCGCCACCAGGTTCGAGCTGCTGCTGGCGGCCGTGGGCGTGCTGCTGCGACGGTACGGCACCTCCGCGTCGCCGCTCGCCCTCGACCTCGGCACCCGCACCCGCGAGACGCGCGACCGCATCGGGCCGTTCGTGGCGCGGGTGCCGTTCGTCCCGCACCCCGACCTCGACGAGGGGTTTCCCGACCACCTGCGCACGGTCCGGGCCGAGCTGCGCGCCATGTACCGGTTCCGGCACGCGCCGCCGGCCCCGCCCTCCTCGCCGGTCCTGCTCAGCTACCGCAGGAGGGCGGCCGTCCCGGAGTTCCCCGGCGTCGGGGTGGGCGTGGAGTGGACGGTCTTCAACGGGGCCGCCCGCGGCGCGCTGCACATCCAGGCCGTGGACGCCGGCCCGAGTCTCACCCTCGGCCTCCGCTTCAACCCCGCCGCGATCGGCCACGACGACGTGTCCGGGATCGCGGGTCACCTGCGCGCGCTGCTGCGCGCCATCTCCGCGGAACCCCGTGCGAAGGTCGCGGATCTGGCGGAGCCACCCCACCCCACGCCCCATGAGGAGCCTTCCGTGACCGACCTGTTCGTCCCGGCCCCCGACAACGTGACGGAACCTCCCGCCGAGGAGGATCCGGTCACCGCGCAGGTGCGGGAGATCTGGCAGGAGATCCTCCGCCTCGACGACATCGGGCTGGACGAGGACCTCTACGACCTCGGCGGGCAC
The DNA here is from genome assembly GCF_051918885.1 of Streptosporangium sp. OZ121. Taxonomy (NCBI): domain Bacteria; kingdom Bacillati; phylum Actinomycetota; class Actinomycetes; order Streptosporangiales; family Streptosporangiaceae; genus Streptosporangium; species Streptosporangium sp. OZ121. The sequence continues at coordinate 198,383 of NZ_JBPXMC010000013.1, read as the reverse complement.
TCGCTGACCATCACCCAGATCATCGCCAGGACCCGCCGCAGGCTCGGCGTGGAGGTGTCCCTGGACGTCTTCTTCGACAACCCCACCATCGCCGGCGTCGCCGAGGAGGTCACGCGTCTGCGGGGCGAGGCCGCGTGAGCACGCTCTCGTACGCCCAGGAGCGCCTGTGGTTCCTGGACCGGCTCACTCCCGGGGGCGGGACGTACAACATGGTCGTCTGCGAGCGGCTCATCGGGTCGCTCGACGCCGGCGCCCTGGAACGGGCGCTGGGTGAGGTCGTGGCCAGGCACGAGGCGCTGCGGACCGTCTTCCCCGAGATCGGGGGCCTCCCGTCCGCGACGGTCCTGGATCCCGCGCCGCTGGTCATGGAGAGGCTCGACCTGACCGGCGAGCCGCCGTACGGGACGCGGGAGCGGGGGACGGACGGCGTCCCGGACGGTTCGCCGCACGGGTCGCCGGATGGGTCGAGGCACGGGTCGCCGGATGGGTCGCCGGACGGGGGCGCGGGGGCGGCGCGGGAGCGGGCGCTGGAGGTGTTGCTCGCCGAACGGAGCAACCGGCCGTTCGACCTGGTCAACGGGCCGCTGCTGCGGGCGACCCTGGTGCGTACCGGGTTCGACGAGCACGTCCTGCTGGTCGTCGTGCACCACATCGCCGGGGACGCCTGGTCGATCGAGCAGGTCATGTTCGGGGAGCTGGCGTCGCTGTACACGGCCTTCACCCTCGGGCTGCCGTCCCCCCTCCCGCCGCCCGCACGGCAGTACGCCGACTACGTGCGCGGGCAGCGCGAGCATCCGGCGGACATCGCCGGCGTGGTGCGCGAGCTCGACGGCGTCCCGGTGCTGGAACTGCCCACCGACCGGCCGCGCCAGGCCGTGCGGACCACCGAGGGCGGCCTGGTGGTCCGCAGGATCCCGCTGGAGCTGTGGCGGGGGATCACCGGGCTGGCGCGGGCCGAGCGGTGCACCCCGTTCATGGCCGTGCTGGCCGCCTACCAGGTGCTGCTCTCCCGCTACACCGGTCAGGACGACTTCTGCGTCGGCACCCCCGTCGCGGGCCGTGCCGAGGAGGAGTTCGAGCAGGTCTTCGGCGTCTTCATCAACACCCTCGCCCTCCGCGCCGACCTGGCGGGCGACCCGACCTTCCGCGAGACGCTCAAGCGGGTGCGGCGGCGCGCCTTCACGATGTACGGACACGCCTCGGTCCCGTTCGAGCACGTGGTGAGCGAGCTGCGCGTCGACCGCGACCCGGCCAGGACCCCGGTGTTCCAGACGATGCTGATGCTGGGCAACCCGGACGCCGGATCGCTCGACCTCGACGGCATCCGTACCGAGCCGGTGGCGTCGGGCCTGGCCGTGGCCAAGTTCGACCTCTCCCTGGACGTGATCGTCTACCCCACGCACGTCCAGCTGATGTTCGCCTACGACACCGGCCTGTTCGACCGGTCCACGGTGGAGCGGATGGGCGCCCAGCTGGAGACGCTGTTCCGCTCGATCGTCTCCGACCCGGGCCGCCGCCTGTCGCGGCTGGAGATCCTGCCCGCCGCCGAGCGCGCGACCGTGCTCGGCGGCGCCGCGGCGCCGGATCCGGGGGACGTGCTCTCGGACGGTCCGGCCCGGGATCCGGGGGACGTGCTCTCGGAGGATCCGGTCCGGCCGGTCCGGTCCGTTCACGGGGCGGGGGAGTTCCTCGACCGTCTGATCGCCCGGCAGGCCGCCCGTACCCCCGACGCCCCCGCCGTGATCACTCCCGGCGTCGCCGGCGAGGCGGGCGCCGTTCTCACGTACGGGGAGCTCGACCGGGCCTCGGACGCCGTGGCCGACCGGCTCCGGCCGCTGCTGGAGAGGCCGGCGGGTTCCGGTGTCGCCGACGGCGGGGAGGCGCTGGTCGCGCTGGCGCTCGCCGCCGGGTCCGAGGCGATCGTGGCGCTGCTGGGCGTCCTCAAGGCGGGTGCCGCCTACCTGCCGCTCGATCCGGCGCAGCCCGCCGAGCGGCTGGCGTACCTGCTGGCCGACTCCGGCGCGCGCGCGGTGATCGCGGACGGGGCGGAACTCGCCGGGTTCGCGGGACCGGTCGTCAGCCGGGCCGACCTGGCGCGCTGGGCGGACGGCGGCCCCCCGGGAACGGCGGCGGACGTCGAGTCCGGCACGGGGCACCTCGACGACGACACGGCGATCGGGAAGGCGGCGGCGCGCGAGCCCGGTGCGGAGCACCTCGCGCTTGAGGACCCGCGTGCCGGTGACGACACGGCGATCGAGCAGACGGTGGCGCGCGGGCCCGGCGCGGAGCACCTCGACCGGGCCGCCTACGTGATCTACACCTCCGGATCCACCGGGCGCCCCAAGGGGGTCGTCGTCGGCCACCGCACGCTCTCCCACCTGGCCCGATCGTTCAGGGACCTGCACGGGTTCGGGCCGGGGGAGCGGGTGCTGACGGTCCCGCCGCTCAGCTTCGACGCCTCGGCGGGGGACGTCTTCCCCGCCCTGATCAGCGGCGCCGCGCTGGTGCTGCATCCCGCTCCCACCTCGCTGACCGGCCCCGCCCTCGCCGCCCTGTGCGCGGAGCACTCGATCACCATGGTCGACACCGCCTCGGCGCTCTGGCAGCAGTGGGTCGAGGAACTGGACGAGATCACCGCCCCGATCACCACGATGATGGTCGGCGGCGAGAGCGTGCCGGTGGAACGCCTGCGCTCCTGGGCCGCGCTGACCGGCGGCCGGGTCGCGTTCCACAACCACTACGGCCCGACCGAGGCGACCGTCTGCGCCACCTCGTACCGCACGGTCGACGGCGCCGAGCTGGGCGCGGCCACCCACCTGCCGATCGGCACCGCGCTGCCGCACACCCGTGTCTACGTGCTCGACCGCCACGGCAACCCGGCCCCGATCGGGGTGCCCGGCGAGATCCACGTCGGCGGCGAGTGCCTGGCGCGCGGCTACCTGGGCCGTCCCGGGCGGACCGCCGGGAGTTTCCTGCCCGACCCGTTCTCGCCCCGGCCGGGGGCGAGGATGTACGCCACGGGCGACCTGGGCAGATACCGGCCCGACGGGAACCTGGAGTTCCTGGGCCGCACCGACCGGCAGGTGAAGATCCACGGCAACCGGATCGAGCCGGGAGAGGTCGAGGCGGCCTGCCTGGCCCACCCCGGCGTCCGCGAGGCCGTGGTCACCGCCGACACCCGGCGGCTCGTCGCCTACCTGGTAGGGGACCGGATCCCCGTCGCCGAGCTGCGCGCCTTCCTCGCCGGCCGGCTTCCCGGCTACATGTTGCCGGGCGCGGTCGTCACGCTGCCCGCGCTCCCGCTGACCTCGCACGGCAAGGTCGACCTGCGGGCGCTGCCCGAGCCGGACGCGGACGGCGAGGCCCCGCCGTACGAGCCGCCGAGGGAGGGGACCGAGCGGGTCATCGCCGGGATCTGGGCCGACGTGCTCAAGGTCGACCCCGGTCGCGGGGACAACTTCTTCGATCTGGGCGGGCACTCGCTGCTGGCGCCGCAGATCGTCTCCAGGATCACCGCGGAGCTGGGGGTGCCGGTCCCGATGACCGCGCTCTTCGCCGCGACCGACCTGGCCGGGCTGGCCGCCGCGGTGGACGAGCGGATCGGCCTCCCCGGTCCCCGGGGGCGGGCCCCGGCCGCCGTGGACCTGTACGCGGAGGCGGTGCTGCCCGGCGACATCGCGTGCACCGGAGCGCCGGTCCCCGAGGGGCCGCCGCGCCGGGTGCTGCTCACCGGGGCCACCGGCTTCCTCGGCGCGTACCTGCTCGCCGGGCTGCTGGGCACCACAGGGGCCGAGGTCCACTGCCTGGTCAGGGGCGACGGCGCGGCCGGGCGGCTGCGCGACAACCTCGGCGGGTACGGGCTCTGGGACGAGCGCTTCGACGGCAGGATCGTCCCGCACGCCGGGAACCTCGACCTGCCGGGACTCGGCCTGACCGCCGGGGAGTTCGCGGAGCTGGCGGACTCGATCGACCTCGTCGTGCACAACGGGGCGCTGGTCAACTTCGCGCTGCCCTACCGGCGGCTGCGCCGGGCGAACGTGGACGCCGTCCTGGAGATCCTGCGGCTGGCCGCGTCCGGCCGCCTCACCACCCCCGTCCACCTCGTCTCGACGCTCGGCGTGCACCTGACACCCGGGGAGCGCACGGTCAGGGAGGACGACCCGCTGCCGGATCCCGGGCCGCTGCACCTGGGCTACGACCAGAGCAAGTGGGTCGCCGACCGGCTCGCGGGCGCCGCCAGGGAGAGAGGGCTGCCGATCGCGATCCACCGCCCGGCAAGGGTCTCCGCCGACAGCCGCACCGGCCGGTCGGTGCCCGGCGACTTCCTCGGCCGCCTCTTCGCCACCTGCGCCCGCCTCGGCGCGGTCCCCGAGGGGGAACGGATCGACATGGCCCCGGTCGACCACGTCGCCTCGGCGATCGTGCACCTGGCGACGAGCCGGGCCACCGGTGACTTCCACTATCACAACCCGCGCGTGCTGACCTCGGAGGAACTCGCCGAGGGACTGCGCGAGCACGGCTTCCCGGTGCGGCTCATGCCGGGGGACCGATGGCGGCGGCTGGTCCGCGACCGGCTGGAGATCGGCGACGACCTGCCGATCGCCCCCTACCCGGCGTTCTTCGCCGAGTACGGCACGCTGCCCGGCCCGTCCTTCGACTGCTCGGCCACCGAGGAGATCCTCGCCGCCGCCGGGCTGGTCTGCCCTCCGGCGGACGGGAAGCTGCTCGACCTCTATCTCGGTGACCACATCGGCACCGGAGTCCTGCCGGGAGGCGGCCGTGCATGACGGGATACGCCGGTTCGCTGTCATCTGGGCGGCGCAGCTGCTGTCGATCATCGGGTCGAGCCTGACGGGGTTCGTGCTGGGCGTCTGGGTCTACCAGCGCAACGGCTCGGCCACCGAGTTCGTGCTGATCATGCTGTGCGCGGTGCTGCCCGAGGTGCTGCTCTCCCCGCTCGCCGGGGCGCTGGCCGACCGGTGGGACCGCAGGCGGATGCTGATGGCCGCCGACGCCGGGGCCGCCGTGGTCACCGGCGCCCTCGCGGTGCTGCTCGTCCTCGGCTCGCCGGAGGTCTGGCACGTCTACGTGATCACGGTGGCCGGGGCCGTCTTCGGGACCTTCCACATGGCCGCGTACCACGCGATGATGCCGCTGATCATGCCCCAGCGGCACCTGGGCAGGGCCAACGGCCTCATGCAGGTCGCGGACTCGGTGAAGATCGCGGCTCCGCTGCTGGCGGGAACGCTCCTGGTCACGGTCGGCGTCACCGGCGTGGTCGTGATCGACCTGGTCACCTTCCTGGTCACCCGGGTGGTCATGTTCGCCGTACGGCTGCCGCGCGAGGTCACCCGCCCCGGGGCCTCGGCCGCGCCGGAACCGCTGCGCGGGGACCTGCTGTTCGGCTGGCGCTACCTGCGGGCCAGGCGCGGGCTGTTCCAGCTGGTCGTGGTGCTGGCCGCGTACAACCTGTTCTTCGGGATGTCCGGGGTGCTGGTCCAGCCGCTGATCCTGTCGTTCGGGTCGGCCGCGGTGCTCGGGGCGCTGATGTTCGCGGGCGGCGCGGGGGTCTTCGCCGGAGGGCTGGTGCTGAGCGCGTGGGGCGGGCCGAGGCGGCGGGTGCGCGGCGTCGCGGCGTTCGTCGCCCTGGGAGGGACGCTGCTCGCCCTGCACAGCCTCGCGCCCTCACCCTGGCTGATCGCGGTGGTGGCGCCCGCCTTCCTGTTCACGCTGCCGTTCGTGCAGGGCACCGGGATGACCGTGCTGCAGATCAAGACCGACCCCGCGGCGCTGGGCCGGGTCCTCAGCACGGTCCGCGCGCTCACCCAGACCGCCACGGTGCTCACCTACCTGGCCGCGGGCCCGCTGGCCGACCGGGTCTTCGAGCCGATGCTCGCCCCCGGCGGGGCGCTCTCCGGCACCCTCGGCGCCGTGATCGGCACGGGCGAGGGGCGGGGCATCGCGGCGATCTTCCTGATCACGGGTCTGTGCCTGGTGCTGCTCGCACCGTTCGCCTACCTCCAGCCGCGCCTGCGGAAGGTGGAGTCCGAGCTGCCCGACGCCGACGACGTGCACGCCCCTCCGGAACCCGTCACGGATCCCGTCACGGATCCCGGTGCGGGACGCGACGTGGAGGCCGGTTCGCGAACCGGCGCGCAAGCCGATTTGGGAACCGACGTCGCGCGAGTCGCGCAAGGAGACAGCGATGCCGCTCTATCTCGACCCTGAGGAACTCCGCGGGGCGCCGGGCCCCCATGTCGACCTGATCGGCGCGATGGCGTTCCGGGCGGCGGGGGCCGCCCAGCGCCTGGGGGTCTTCGAGGCGCTCATGCCCGGCCCGCTCTCCGTGACGGAGCTGGCGGCCAGGACGGGCACCGACCCGGCCGGGCTCGCCGTGCTGCTGGAGGCGCTCGCCTCCCTCGGCTACCTCGACCGGGCGCCGGGCCGGGTTTACGGCAACAGCCCGATGGTCGCGGGCACCCTGGACCGGCGGAGCCCGTGGAGCTACGCCCCCGCGCTGGCCTTCTGGCAGGACGTGCTGGCCGAGCTCTGGGACGGCCTGGAGGAGTCGGTGCGCACCGGCGCCCCCCAGGTCGACTTCTACGCCTGGCTGGAGGAACGGCCAGGGACGCTGGCCGAGTTCCAGAGCATGCTCGACGGGATGGCCGCCGGGCTCGCCCCACTGGTCGCCGCGAGCGCGCCCCACCCCGGGGAGCGCCTGCTCGACGTCGGCGGCGGGCACGCCCGCTACACCGTCGCGTTCTGCCGGGCGCACCCCGGGCTCACCGCGACGATCGTCGACCTGCCGAACGCCCTGGAGGGCGGCCGGGCCAGGATCGAGGCGGCCGGGCTGGGCGACCGCGTCACTCTGCTCCAGAGCGACGTGGCCGACCCCGATGCCGACCTCGGTGCCGGACACGACACCGCGCTGCTGTTCAACCTCTGCCACGGGTTCGACGAGGCGGGCAACCGCGCGCTGTTCAAGAGGGTGGCGGCCGCGCTGCGCCCCGGCGGCGCGGTGGTCGTGCTGGAGACCTTCGCCGACCTGCCCGACGGCACGCCCGCGACCGTCGAGGCGTTCGTCCGCGCCTTCGGCCTCAACCTCGCCACCACTCAAGGCGGCGGGATCCACGCCTTCGCCGACATCGCCACCTGGCTGTCCGGCGCCGGATTCGGCCGGATCGAGCGACGCCACGTCGACGGCCCCAACGAACTGCTCGTCGCCCGCCTGGAGACCACATGAAGATCACCGTCATCGGAGCGGGCCCCGCGGGCACCCTCCTCGCCTGCTACCTGGCCAGGCGCGGCTTCCGGGTGGAGGTCTACGAGCGGCGGGCCGATCCCCGGCTGCTCGACGAGGACGAGAGCAGGTCGATCAACCTCGGCCTGTCCGCCAGGGGCATCGCGGCGCTCACCGGCATCGGCCTGATGGACACCCTGTGGCCGCTCACCGTCCCGATGCGCGGCCGGGCCATCCACCTGCCCGGCGGCGCGGTGCCGTTCCAGCCCTACGGCGCCCACGAGGGAGAGATCCTCCATTCGGTCCTGCGCCGCGACCTGATCACCACGCTCGTCGACCACGCCGAGGCCCAGCCGGGGGTGACCTTCCACTTCCGGCACCGGCTGGTCGGCCTGGACCGCGAGACGGCCGCCGCGCGCCTCGTCCACGAGGAGACCGGGGCCGCGAGCACCGTCGAGGGCGACGCGGTGATCGGCGCGGACGGCGCGTTCTCGCAGGTGCGGGCGCACATGCAGCACGGGCTGCGGGCCGAACACCACCAGGAGTTCCTGGAGTGGGGGTACAAGGAACTGACCATCCCCGCCGCCGGCGACGGGTCGGCCAGGACCAGGCTGGAGGCCCTGCACGTCTGGCCCGGCGAGGACGCCCTCATCGTCGCTCACCCCAACCGGGACAACTCGCTCACCGGCACGCTCTTCCTGCCCGTCGAACGGTTCGGCGAGATCACCGACCCCGAGGAGTTCCTCGGGGAACGGTTCCCGGACACGCCCGACCTCATGCCCCACCTCGCCAAGGAGTACGCCGAGCACCCGGTGGGGCACCTGGTGTCGATCCGCACCTCGCCCTGGCACCACCGGGACCGGGTGGCGCTCATCGGCGACGCCTGCCACGCCGTCTACCCCTTCTACGGCCAGGGCATGAACTCGGCGCTCGAGGACTGCACGGTCCTCGACCGCTGCGTGGGCGACCATCCCGGAGACCTCGGGGCCGCCTTCGCCGAGTACCAGCGGCTGCGCAAACCGCACACCGACGTGCTCGACGAGCTGTCCAAGCAGAACTTCGTGGAGCTGCGCGACCGGCTCCGCTCCCCGCTGCACCTGCTGCGCAAGAAGGCGGACCTGCTGCTCGCCCGGGCGCTCCCCGGCCGGTGGGTCCCGCTCTACACCATGATCTCCCACACCACCGTCCCGTACGCGGACGCGCTCGCCCGCGCCCGGCGGCAGGACACGCTCCTGCGCGGGGCGGGGGCGGTGGTGGCCGTCGCCGGACTGCTCGCCGCGGCCCCGGCCGTCCGCCGCCTCGTACGCGGCTCCGGCCGCTCCACGGTCACACCTCCCGTACGCGCCACCGGCGCCGCACGCGGTGCCGAGCCCGCACGCCGCGCCGTCTTCGCACGTCTCGTACGCCTCACGCACTTCGCACGTCGCGCACGCCTCGCACAGCGAAACCCCCGGAAGGGCGAACCACCATGCTGACCGATCCCGCGGACCCTTCTCGCGTCCTCCTGGAGACCGCCGATCTGGCCGGTGACCACGATCTGGTCCTGCGCCACCGCACCCCGCTCAGGGAGATCGTCACCTGGGCGCGAGAGTATCTCTGCCGCCCCCACGAGCAACTGGGCAGGAAGGGACCCGTCTGCCCGTACGCCCAGACCGCGCTGGACCGCGGCACCTTCTACCTGGCGGTCCGCCCCGGGCGGCCGGGCGGGCCCGAGGCGGCCGAGACCCTCGCCGGCTACCGCGACTGGTTCTTGAGGCTGCCCGCCACGCCGGGAGTGTCCGCGCAGTACCGCACGATCCTGGTGCTCTTCCCCGACCTGCCGGAGTCCGAGGCCGCCGCGGTGATCGATCACGCCCAGGAGGCGCTCAAGTCGCGCTATGTCTCGGAAGGGCTGATGATCGGGGAGTTCTACCCCGGCCCGCCGCCCAAGGCGGGACTGTGGAACCCCTCCTTCCTGCCGCTGGGCAGCCCGGTCCCGCTGCTGGCGATCCGCCACATGGTCGCCACCGACTTCCCGTTCCTGCGCGACGATCCCGCGCAGGTCGCGGCGTACCTGGAACGTTTCGGAGACCGCCCGCCGGCCGCCCTCAGGGCGGAGATCCGGTCCGTCGCCGGCCGCTACGGCCTGCTGCCCGCGGACACGTCCTGCGCGCCGTCCCTGACGGCGTCCTGACCGTCCTCGACGTCTCGACGGGGAGTACGCGACGCGCGAGGAAGGACACGGCCCGCCCCCGCGGTTCTCGCGAGAGCGGGCCGTGTCGTCGCCGGCACGCCCCGCCGGCCCGGTGTCTCCGGGCGACGGGACGAGCCGGTGGAATGTGGCCGGTTCCGTCAGACGCCGAGGAGCTCGGCGGCGGCCTGGGCGTTGGCGCGGGCGGCGCCGTAGGTGGCCAGGTAGGTGACGCCCTCCGGGCGCCAGATCGGCAGGCCCATCTCGACCACCGTGGCGTCGGGACGGGCGGCCAGCAGCGCGGAGACCACCGACTGGCTGGCCTCGTAGCGGTGGGCGTCCTTGACGACGACGATCAGGGAGCGGCCCGAGGCACGTTCCAGGATGTCCGGCACGTCGGCCGCCTCCGGCTTGACCCGCAGCACCTCCGCCTGCGGCAGCAGCGGCGTGAAGCCCCACGGCACGTCGCCGACCGCGATGGTCGGCGGGGTGTCCACCTCGACCACCAGCGGGTCGACCAGGGGAGACGCCGAGCCGGTGAGGCTGACCGCGCGGCGGGCGGCGGTGAGGCCGATCACGTCCCGCTCGGCCTCACCGGTGCGGGGCGTGCCGAACCAGCCGCGCAGGGCGGCGACCCGCTCGGCCGCCGCCTCCAGGCGGGCCGCGGGAAGCCGTCCGTCGTGGACGGCCGCGACGATCTCGTCCACGATGCGGCGGACGTCGTCCTCGGTGGGGATCGGGCCGAGGCAGAGCAGGTCGGCTCCGGCGGCGAGGGAGAGCACCGAGCCCCCGGCGAGACCGTACGCGGCGGTGACGGCCTTCATGTCGAGGGCGTCGGTGATGATCACACCCTCGTAGCCCATCTCGCCGCGGAGCAGGCCGGTCAGGGCGGCGGGGGAGAGCGTCGCGGGAAGCGTCCCGGTGACGGCGGGCACGCGTACGTGCGCGGTCATGATGGATCTGGTCCCGGCGTCGATCGCGGCGCGGAAGGGCACCAGCTCGCGCTCGCGCAGCAGTCCCACGGAGGCGTCGACGAGCGGGACCTCCAGGTGGGAGTCCTGCCGGGTCGCGCCGTGACCGGGGAAGTGCTTGACGCAGGCGGCCACTCCCGCCGACTGCAGGCCGTGGACCGCGGCGACGGTGTGCCGGGCGACGAGCGCGCTCTCCGCCCCGAACGAGCGGGTGCCGATCACCGGGTTGTCCGCGGCGGTGTTGACGTCCGCGGAGGGGGCCATGTCCAGGTTGACGCCGCAGCGGGCCAGGTCGTCGCCGATGGACCGGTAGACCCGCCGGGTGAGCTCGACGTCGTCCACGGCGCCGAGGGCGGCGTTGCCGGGGTACGGGCTGCCGACGTGGTAGGCGAGCCGGGTGACGTCACCCCCCTCCTCGTCCAGCGATATGACCGGATCGGCGGCCTCGCGCAGACGGGAGGTGAGAGCGGACAGCTGTGCGGCGTCGGCGACGTTGAAACCGAAGAGGGTGACGCCGCCGAGACCGTTCTCCAGCTCCCGCAGGACCCACTCGGGTGCCTCGGTGCCCTGGAACGCGGCGAGCAGCGTGCCGGCCGCGAGACGACGCAGCCCCTGATCGCCGCGATCCGCGATGAACTCAGACATGGCGGTAGGTGTTCCTTACCTGAGATGTAGGGGGGTGTCGGACATGGATGTAAGCAAAGAAAACAGAACAGGGCTGGTACGGCCCGCGCCTTGTGGGTGCGTGCCGTACCAGCACCGATGGGATCAGCCCTTGACGGCACCCGCGACGAGGCCGGAGACCATCCGCCGCTGCACCAGAAGGAAGAAGACGATGACCGGGATGGTCATCAAGGTGGAGGCGGCCATGATGGCGCCCCAGTCGACCGACCGCTGGCTGACGAAGTAGCGCAGCGCCACGGGCATGGTGTAGTTGCCCTGGTCGCTGATGAGCGTCAGCGCGAACACGAACTCGTTCCACGCGGTGATGAACGAGAAGATGCTGGTCGCCACCAGCCCGGGGGCCACCAGCGGGAACAGCACCTTCCAGAAGGTGGCGAACCGGCTGGCTCCGTCGATCCAGGCGGCCTCCTCCAGCTCCTTGGGCACCGCCGCGACGAAGGTGCGCAGCATCCAGATGGCGAACGGCAGCGTCATGGCGACGTTCACCACGACGAGGCCGAGCAGCTGGTCGTACAGCCCGGCCCGCCTGACCATGATGAACAGCGGGATGAGCAGCGCCTCGCCGGGGACCATCTGCACGATGAGCAGCAGGATCAGGAACGAGGTGCGCCCGCGGAACCGGAAGCGGGCCACCGCGGTCGCCGCCAGCAGGGAGAACACCGCGCCGACGAGCACGGTGCCGAGGGCCACGACGGAGCTGTTGAGCAGATACTGCCAGATGGAGTGGCCCGCGATGCCCTCGGTGAAGACCCGCTTCACGTGTTCGAGGGTGGGGTCGGTGGGGAACGGGATGAAGTCCGTCGTGAAGATCTGCTGCCTGCTCTTGAAGGCTGTGCTCACCATCCAGTAGACGGGGAACACCGCGAACAGGAACACCACGACGGCCAGGGTGTTCAGGCCGACCTTGCCGAGCCGCTTGCGCCTGCCCGGGTTTCCCCTGGGCGCGCGTGCGGGCGCCTTCGGGGGCACCCGCGTGTCGTAGGTGGTCATCGCACGTCCTCCGTCTTCACGATCTGGCGGACGTAGAAGAAGGTGATGACGAGCAGTATCAGCGTCAGCACCACCGCGATGGCCGCGCCCATGCCCATCTTGGGCGGCGCGCTGAAGGCCTGGGTGAAGGCGAACAGCGACAGGTTGTACGCCTCCCGGTTGGACGTGCCGCCCGCCAGCACGAACAGCTGGGTGAAGACCTTGAAGTCCCAGATCACCGAGAGCACCGTCAGCACCGCGAAGACCGGCTTCAGCAGCGGGAAGGTGATCTTCCAGAAGATCCGCCACGCGGAGGCGCCGTCCACCCTTGCCGCCTCGTACAGCTCCTGGGAGATGCTCTTCAGCCCGGCCAGGATCGAGACCGCGATGAACGGGAACGACGCCCAGACCACCGCGAGGATCAGCACGACGTAGATGGTGAACGCGTCGTTCAGCCACGGCTCGCCGGTCCAGTCGGAGCGGCCGAACAGCAGGGAGGAGAACCAGTCGGGCAGCGCGTTCAGCACCCAGTTGATGACGCCGGCCTCCGCGTCGAACAGCCAGCGCCAGATGATCGCGGTGGCGATCTGCGGGGTGGCCCAGGCGGCCATGATGCCGACGATCAGGAAGGTCGACATCTTCTTGCCCAGCTTGTGCAGGAGCAGGCCGACCAGCGTGCCGAGGATCAGGGTGCCCGCCACCGTGACGACGGCGAAGACGACGGTGTTGCGGAGCGACGACCAGAACAGCTCGGACTCGATCAGCTTCTGGTAGTTCTCGAAGCCGACGGACTCGGCCGGCGCTCCCCGGACCTGCCGCAGTCCCACGTTCTGGAAGGACATGACGACCATCTGGTACAGCGGGTAGAGCAGCAGGCCGGCGATGACGAGCAGGCCGGGGACGAGCAGCGCGTAGGGGACCACCCAGGCGGGCAGCCCGCCGGACCTGCGCGGGGGCGTGGCGCCTCGGGGCCCCCGCGCCGGGACGGAGGGGGTGCCCCCGTCCCGGGCGATGGTTGAGGTGTTCGCCATGGTTACTGGTTCAGGATCTCTTCGAGTTCCTTGTTGGCGTCGGCCAGCGCGGTGTCGACGTCCTTCTTGCCCTCGATGACCGAGCGGGCCGCGCTCTGCAGGACCGCCTTGGTGTCGTTCGCCTCGGCCCAGTTGGTGTCGTTCGGGAAGCCCTTGGCGACCTTGAAGGTCTCGGCGAACGGCGCCTGCACCGGGTCGGCCGCGTACTCGGTCAGAGCCTCCGGGTAGAGCGGGAGCAGACCGCCCTCCTTGGCGTAGCGGGTGCCGAACTCCTTGCCGGCGGCGAGCTTGACGTACTCGGCGGACAGCTCGACGTTCTTGGTGTCCTTCCAGATGGCGATGTCGTTGCCGCCCTGGAAGGCCGGGGCCGGGCCGCTGCCGTCCTTGGCCGGGAGCGAGAAGAAGGCCATCTTCGCGTCGTCGATCTTGCCGCCGCTCTGCTCCTTGATGGTGGTGATGTCCCAGCCGCCGGTCACGTACATGCCGACCTTGCCGTTGGCGAAGCGGGTCGCGATGTCCACCGAGTTCTGGGTCAGGGCGGACTTGCGCGAGACGCCGTGCTTGGTCACCAGGTCGGTGTAGTACTGGAAGCCCTCCTTGAAGCCGGGCTCCGTCAGCTTGCCGGTCCACTTGCCGCCCTCGAACGCGGCGAAGTCGCCGCCGGCCGACCAGACGAACGGCGACAGCGACATGTTGGCGTCGGAGCCGCCGTTGAAGGCGAAGCCGTCGACGTCCTTGCCCTTCTCGGCGACGATCTTCTTGCCCGCGGCGACGAGGTCCTCCCAGGTCTTGGGCACCTCGATCTTCAGGTCCTCGAACCAGTCCTTGCGGTAGAGGACCGCGCGGGTGCCGCCACCCCACGGGGCGGCGTAGATCTTGCCGTCCACCGTCTCGTAGCCCCACAGGTTCTGCGGGATCTGCTGGAAGTCGGGCGTGGCCTTGACGACGTCGGTGATGTCGGTCAGCGCGTCCTGCGCGACCCACGCGGCCACCTGGTCGTTGCCGAACTCGGTGACGTCGGGGCCCTCGCCGCCGGCGAGCGCGGCGGTCCACTTGGCCTGCGCGTCGGGCCAGGGCACCCACTGGAGCTTGACGTCGGCGCCGGTGGTCTCCTTGAACTTGGCGTTCAGGTCGGCCATCAGCTTGTCCTGCTTCTCGTCGGGAGCGCCGAGGCGCCAGACGGTCAGCGTCTGACCTGCGAACTTGGGACCGGACGCGGCGGGCGCCGACGCCTGGTTGTCGGCGGCCGGTGTCGGCTCGCTGCTTCCACACGCGGCGAGACCCAGGGCGAGGGCGGCGGTGGTTGCCGTCGTGGTGGCGATTCTCGCGAACTTCACTGGAGTTCTCCCTTTCAGGCTTTCGCCGGGATTTGCGCTCATCTGTTATGGCCGGGGTCCCCGCGACCCTCTGCACTCACTGGGAGCGGTCGGAACTACCGCAACCCGCGGTTCCGATCGCTTGCCTGCGGGCTGACTAGGGTTAAACTAACAAGAAACTTTCTTAAAAGAAACGATCGTTAGCGGATCGTGACGGGGAGGACGACCTTGCCCACACGCCCGGGGACCCCCCGGTTGTTGCGCCGGCTCAACGATCGCGCGGCGCTGGAACTCCTGCTGTCCAGCGGCCCTCTCACCCGGGCCGAGCTGGGAGAACACACCGGGCTGTCCAAGGTGACCGCGGGTCAGCTGCTCTCCAGGCTCCAGGAGCGCGACCTCGTCGCCGTGGTCGGCGAGCAGGCGGGCGGCCGCGGCCCCAACGCCGCCCTCTACGGGGTGGTGCCCTCCTGCGCGTACGTGGTCGGGCTCGACGTGCTGCCCGACAGGATCAGCGCCGGGGTCGCCGACATCACCGGCACCCTCGTCGCCGAGGTCTCCGCCGACCCCAGCGGGCACGAGGACCCGGTACGGCTGGTGCGGAGCGCGGTGAGCCAGGCGTGCGCGTCGGCGGGCATCGGCGTCGACCGGCTGCGCGCCTTCGTGATCGGCACCCGGGGCGTCGTCGACCCCCGCACCGGTGACGTGCGCTTCTCCTTCGACCTGCCCTCCTGGCACAACGGCGTGCTCGCCGAGCTCCGCCGCGACCTGGGGGTCCCGGTGACGATAGAGAACGACGTGAACCTGGCCGCGCTGGCCGAGCGCGCGTACGGCGCCGCGCTGGGCGTCGACGACTTCGTGCTCGTCTGGGCGGGGGTCGGGCAGGGGCTCGGCGTCATGCTGGGCGGGCGGCTGCACCGCGGCTTCACCGGCGGCGCGGGCGAGATCGGCTGGCTCCCCGTGCCCGGCGAGCCGCTCCCCACCGACGTGAGCGAGCCCCAGTCGGGCTCGTTCCAGCGCCTGGTCGGCGGCGACGCGGTCGCCGGGCTGGCCGGGGCCCACGGCATCGGCCCCGGTCCGGGCTCCGGCCCGGCCTCCGACGGGAGCCCCGATGGAAGCTCCGTGGGAGAACACGTCCGTACGGCCGTCGCGGAGGGCGCCGAGGCGTTCCTGGACGAGCTGGCCGGGCGGCTGGCCGTCGGCGTCGCCGCCGTCGCGGTGGTCCTGGACCCCGGACTCATCGTGCTCAGCGGCGACGTCGGCAGGGCCGGCGGAGACGCGCTCGCCGCCAGGGTGCAGGACGCCGTCGCCCGGGTCTGCCCGAGCCAGCCCAGGGTCGTGGTCTCGCGGGTCAAGGGCAACCCCGTGCTGCGCGGCGCCCTGGTGTCGGCGCTGCAGCAGGCCCGGGAGCAGGTGTTCTCGGACACGATCTGACGTCCCGCGCGGACGGGACCGGGCCGGGTCCCGTCGCGACGAGACCCGGGCCGGACCGGCGTATCGCATTGTCCGGGCATGGGCACGATCGCAGGCGCAGGCACGGTCCGGCACTCCCGTTCCCCGTGAGCGGGGTCTGCGCACTGTGGCGCTTGGGGAAGAATTGCCACCATGCCTGACATCGTTCTGATCTCCGATGCCCGAGTCGCCGCGATCCCCGTCGAGGAGTCAGGGGAGCGGCTGGCCGACGTCCGGGGGCGGCTGCGGACGGACGGGCGGCTCGCCGACCCCGAGGGGGCCTTCGCCCACCTCAGGCTCGGGCTGCTGACCAGGCTGGAGGAGGCACAGGCGCAGCTTCCCGGGGGATACCGGTTGCTGGTCGTGGAGGGGTACCGGCCACCGGCGACGCAGAAGAAGATCTTCGACGGATACTCGGCGGAGCTCCGGGCGCTGTATCCGGAGATGTCGCCCGCGGAGCTGCGAGCCGCGGCGAGCCGCTACGTGTCGCCCGTCGAGATCGCCCCGCACACCGCGGGCGCGGCGGTCGACCTGACCCTGTCGGCCGAGGACGGGACCGAGCTCGACATGGGCACCCGGCTCAACGCCACCCCCGAGGAGAGCGACGGTGCCTGCTACACCGACGCCCCCGGCCTGTCGCCCGAGGCCCGCCACCACCGCAAGCTCCTCGGCGTCGCCCTGGAGGGGGCCGGACTGGTCAACTACCCCACCGAGTGGTGGCACTGGTCCTACGGCGACCGCTACTGGGCCCTGACCACCGGCGCCCCCGCCGCCCTTTACGGTCCGGTCTCCATCTGACCTCGTACGGCACCGCCGGGCAGCGGTGCCATGGGATCGCGCTGACTCGAAGGCGTCGGCCGGCTTCCGGTGTCGCCCGCGGCGGGCATGTGAGAGCGAGGCTCTTCGCAAGGGGGCGCCGATCACCAGAAGCTGACGACGAGGTGCTTGGGCGGGGCCGTGATCCTGACGGGGGTTCCCCACCCTCGATAGATGATGTTCATCGTCATGGTCTCGACCTCATCGCCTGCGTACTTCGAGGTGAACCTCATGATGGCGTGGAAACGTCTCGGCAGGTCGTCCGGGCCCACCCAGAGTTTCCAGGTGATCGGCTCGTTCCACGACGCTCCCTCTTCCTCCTCGGTCCTGAAGTACATCCCGGCCTGTCTCTCGTCCAGGCCGGGAACCGTCACCGTGCCGCTGTGGAGGGTCGTCCTCACCCCCTCGAAGGTTCCGCCGTCGGAGCTGGTCGCACCGTGGGAGGCGACCAGTTTGAGGAAGCCCGGGTTGATCCCGTTGATCAGATCCTCTCCCCAAATGACCCCGGCGAAATTCCGCCCGGACTCCCATTTCCCCACTGTCGACGGTGACTTCCAGACGTACTTGCCGTCCTTGGAACGCACGTAGGCCTGTGAGTAGAAGTCCCGGCCGATGCTGATTCCCCGGGACCGGCCTGTCCCCTCTGGTTCCTGGGAGATCGTCGTGGTGTCGGCGGCGTACACGCCCGAAGCTTTGAAGCGGTACGCGCCGGACGCCTTCATATCCGAGGTGGGTGGGGGTCCACCGCGCCGCTTGACGGAGAAGCGCACGCCGCTCTTTTTCGCGAACTGCTTTTTGATCGCTTTGACGACGGAGTCGAGAGACTTCGATTCGGGAGCCGCGTGCACGGCGCCGCCGGGAATCGCGACGCTCAGTAGGCTGGCCACCACCAGGGCGACGCTCATGCGTTTCATGCGCCGATCATCACGGGTGATCATCTCGATCTCGTCACGGCAGGTCCTTGCTTGATCGGCCGGATCGGGAAGAAGCCGGTGATGGTCCATCCGACTCCATGGAGGTGCGGGACACGGAGAACCGACCTGGCCGGACCGGTCGAGTCCGGTGCGGCGGTGTGGAATCCAGGGGGCCTGCGCCGCCGTGTTCACGGACGCAGGTGAGCCAGAAGTTCGTCCCCGGCGGGGTAGGGACGCTCCTCGGGCAGGAGCCGGGCCGCGGCCTCCGGTTCGCCCTCGCGCAGGAGTGCGCGGATCTCGCGGACGAGCGGGGTGACGTCGGTGATGGCGACCGTCCACTCGTCCGCGTACCGGTGCACGGCCTCACCCGAGAGGCCGAGTTGCAGGGAGCGGTATGGCAGTGACCGCAGGTGGAGATCGCGTTCGGGATCCCACTGCACCCGGACCGGCGCGTGCTTCAGCCGGCGCTTCCAGGTGGTCCGGTCGAGGTGGAGTCCGGACTCGTAGTGCGACAGGCACGCGTGGCGCAGGGCCCATTCGAACCCCTCGCGGGTGATCTCGATGGCCAGGACGGTCTCCTGCCCCTCCTTGGTGCCCCAGCCACAGCGGTACATCATCCACAGGAACGATGGTTTGACCCACGTCATCCGGTCTCGTTTCCAGGTGGCCGGGAAGCTGCCGAGACGAGCGGCGGGCAGACCGATCTCCGGGGTGTAGGCCTGGTAGACGGTGATCGTGGACGTGCCGTGGACCGCCCGGATCCCGTGCTTCGGTTCTTCCATGGCGGACAGGATGGGCCCGGCCGCACGGGGGAGGCCACCCGTTTACGGCCATGATCGATCAGTGGCGGAGCGACGTCAGGCGGTGTGCTGGTACGTCGAGTAGGTCAGGTAGCCCGCGTCACCGCCCTGGTAGTACGTCGCCTCGTCGACGGGAGCGATCGGCAGACCGGTACGCAGCCGCTCGACCAGGTCGGGGTTGGCGAGGAACCCTCGGCCGAAGCTGATGAGGTCGGCGCCCAGCCCGAGCCAGTGGTCGGCCTCGGCCCGTCCGGTCTGCTTCGGGCCCATCGGCAGCACCGGGTTCATGATGAGAGTGCCCGGCCACGCGCGGCGCAGCCCGATCAGTACGTCCTCGTCGGCGGTGGCCTCGAGATGGACGTAGGCCAGGTCGAGGCGGGCCAGTTCGGTCAGCAGCGCGGTGTACAGCTCCGGAACGTCGGTCTCCTCCACACCCCAGAACGTCCCGCCCGGGGAGAGACGGATCCCGGTCCTGGCCCCGCCGACGGCTTCGGCGGTCGCCGACACCGCTTCGACGGCGAATCGGATCCGGTTGGCCACCGAGCCTCCGTAGCGGTCCGTGCGCAGGTTGGCGTTCGACGAGAGGAACTGCGAGATCAGGTAGCCGTTCGCGCCGTGCAACTCCACGCCGTCGAAGCCGGCCTCGACGGCGCGGCGGGCGGCCCGGCCGTACGACTCGGCGTGCTCGGGCACCTCGGCGGTGTCCAGGGCGCGCGGTGTCGGCGCGGGCCGGGGCCCGGACGGTGTGAACACGTCGCCGACGGCCGGGACCGCCGAGGGCCCGACCGGCTGCGTACCGGTGGTGGCGGGATGGGAGACCCGTCCGCCGTGCATGAGCTGGGCGAAGATCCGCCCGCCGCTGGAGTGCACGGCGGCGGTCACCGGGCGCCACGCGGAGACCTGCTCGTCGGTGTGCAGTCCCGGCGTACCCGGGTTGGACTGCCCGATCAGGCTCGGCTGCACACCCTCGGAAATGATCAGTCCGGCCGTCGCGCGCTGAGCGTAGTACGTCGCCATCGACGGTGTCGCCAGCCCGCCGGCGGCGGCCCGGATTCGCGTCATCGGGGCCATCACCATCCGGTTGGGCAGCGTCAGGTCGCCGAGCCGATAGCTGTCGAAAAGGGTCGTCACATCGTCCTCCATGGTCGTCGATCCCGGATCCCGGGTACGGTGAGTACGCTAGAAGCTCACATCAATGTCAGAGGCAAGCCTTGTGTCGCAGATCACAGTGGGAGGACGATGTGCGCATCGGCGAACTCGCGTCACGGACCGGAGCCAGTGTCCGGTCGCTGCGCTACTACGAGGAGCAGGGGCTGCTCTCCAGCACCCGCAGCGCCAGTGGACAGCGGCACTACACGGACGACGAGGTCGAGCGGGTCGCGTTCATCCAGCGCCTGTACACCGCCGGTCTGTCCAGCCGCACCATCGCCGAACTGCTCCCGTGCACCGAATCCCCCAGCACGGAGAACTCCGACGCCGCCCTGGAACGGATGGCCCAGGAGCGTGACCGGCTCTCCGCGCACATCGGCGACCTCATCCGCACCCGCGACGCGCTCGACGGGCTGATGGCCATGAACCGAGCGCATCGTGAGCAGCTGCGGGTACCGCTGGCCGGCTGACCACCGCCGACGGCCCAGCGGGCAGCCGAAGGTGTCATGGACGGCCCGAGCCCGGGTTCGTCATCGAAATCCGGCGGCCTCGTGCCGCCTGCGGCGTTCGTCCCTCATCGGAGGCGTGGGGGACAATCGGGGCCATGCGGTTCGGCGTCCTCGGTTCCCTGGAGGTGCGGTCCCCCACCGGTGAGGAGATCTCCGTGGGCGGGCCCCGGCCGCGTGCCCTGCTCGTGATGCTGCTGCTCGACGCGGGCCGGGTGGTCGGCGTGCGGCGTCTGATCGACGGCCAGTACGGTGACGATCCCCCCGCCGGTGCCGCCAACGCGGTGCAGGCCCAGGTCTCCCGGCTGCGCCGGAGCCTGCCCGCCGAGGTGATCGAGTTCCACGGGACCGGTTACCGGCTCGCGGCCGACCCCGACGACGTCGACGCCCACCGGTTCGAACGGCTGGCCCGCGAGGGGCGGCGGCTGCTGGCGGAGGGGCGCCACGCGGACGCCGCCGGTCCGCTGCGGGAGGCGCTCGCCCTGTGGCGCGGGCCCGCGCTGGCCGACCTGCCCCTCGGGCGGGCGTGGGCGGCCCGGCTGGAGGAGCTCCGGCTGACGGCGACGGAGGACCTCGCGGAGGCGGAGTCGGCCCTCCCCGAGGGCGGCTCGGTGACTTCGGCGGCTTCGGTGGCGGAGCTGCAGCGGCTGGTGGCCGCGCATCCGCTGCGGGAGCGGCTGCGGGGCCGGCTGATGCTCGCCCTGCGGGCGGCGGGGCGGCAGGCCGAGGCGCTGGCGGTGTTCGAGGAGGCCAGGCGGCTGCTCGCCGAGGAACTCGGCGCCGATCCCTCGCCCGAGCTCGCCGCGATCCATCTGGCCGTCCTGCGCGCCGAGCGGCCCGCGCCGCCACGGCGGGGACTCGCGGCCCAGCTCACCAGCTTCGTGGGACGCGAGCGGGAGCTGGAGCGGATCGCCGCGCTGCGCGACTCGCGGCTGATCACGATCACCGGGCCCGGCGGCACGGGCAAGACCCGGCTGGCGATCGAGGCGGCCGGACGCGGGCGGCGCGAGGTGTGCTTCGTCGACCTCTCCCCGCTCGGCGGCCCCGTTTCGCTCGGCGGCTCCGCTGCGTCCGGTGGTCCCGTCTCGCCCGGCGGTCCCGGCCCGTCCGGTGGCGCCTCCGTTCCGTTCGGCGAACCCGCTCCATCCGGTGGGCGCGTCCCGCCCGGTGACGGTGACCAGGTGGCGCGGGCGGTGCTGGGCGCGCTCGGGCTGCGCGAGCCCGGGTTCCACGCGCCGCGCCCGGCCGGCCTCGTGGAGCACCTGGTGGCGGCACTCGCCGAGCGCGAACTGCTGCTGGTTCTCGACAACTGCGAGCACGTGAACGCCGCCGTCGCCACGCTGGCCCGCGGGCTGCTGGAAGAGTGCCCCGGGCTGGCCGTCCTGGCCACCGGGCGCGAGCCCCTCGGCATCACCGGCGAGACGCTGGTGCCGCTGGCACCGCTGGAGACCCCGCCGCCGGACTCCTCGCCGCCCGCCGCCCTGGCATCTCCGGCCGTGAAGCTGTTCGCCGACCGGGCGGCGGCCGTACGGCCGGGATTCGAGGTGCGGCGGGCCAACGTGGAGACGGTCGTCCGGATCTGCGCGGCGCTGGACGGGCTGCCGCTGGCCATCGAGCTGGCGGCGGCGCGGCTGCGCTCCTTCACCGTCGAGGAGATCGCCACGCGCCTGGCGGAGCACGGCCGGTTCCGGCTGCTGTCGCGCGGCGACCCCACGGCGGCGGCCCGCCACCGGACCCTGCGCGCGGTGGTGGAGTGGAGCTGGGAGCTGCTCTCGCCCGCCGAGCAGGTGCTGGCCAGGCGGTTCTCCGTGTTCGCGGGAAGCGCGTCCCTGGAGGCGGCCGAGGCGGTCTGCGAGGTGGAGGACGCGGCCGGGCTGCTGGCCGACCTGGTGGACAGGTCGCTGGTCGTGGCGGACGGCGACCGCTACCGGATGCTCGACACGATCAGGCTGTTCTGCGCGGAAAGGCTGGCCGAGGCGGGCGAGGAGGACCGCCTGCGCGGCGGCCACGCCCGCCACTTCCTCGACCTGGCCCGGCGCGCCGATCCCCACCTGCGCCGGGCCGAACAGCTCCGGTGGCTGGCCAGGCTCTCCGCCGAGCACGGCAACCTGACGGCCGCGCTGCGCTGGGCCGTGCGCGAGGACACGGAGACGGGGCTGCGGCTGGTCGCCGCGCTGGCGGCGTACTGGTGGCTGGGCGGCCGGCGCGGCGACGCGGGGGAGGCGGCGGCCGAGCTGCTCGAGGCGACCGGCCGCCCCCTCCCCGGGCTGGAGGAGGAGTACGTCATGTGCGTGGCGCACGCCGTGCCGCGGGCGCTGCCCGAACACCGGGAACGGGCCGACGCGATCATGTGGTCGCGGGACCGGCCGCTGCGCCACCCCTTCGCCGCGGCCCTGTGGGGCATGTTCGCCGGGCCGCCGGAGTCGGCGCCGCCCACCGGGCCCGAGACCGACCGGCTGCTCGGTTCCGATCCGTGGAGCCTGGCCCTGGACAGGCTGAGCCGCGCCCTGCTGAAGGTGCTCGGCGGCGATCCGGCCGGGGGCGAGCGGGAGCTGGAGGAGGTGCTGGCTCGCTTCAGGTCCCTGGGGGAGCGCT
The DNA here is from genome assembly GCF_051918885.1 of Streptosporangium sp. OZ121. NCBI lineage: Bacteria > Bacillati > Actinomycetota > Actinomycetes > Streptosporangiales > Streptosporangiaceae > Streptosporangium > Streptosporangium sp. OZ121. Next base: position 175,773 of record NZ_JBPXMC010000013.1, on the reverse strand, counting down.
GGGGGACGGCTCAGGGGCTCGACTGGCTGGCCCTGGTCGCGGGCTGGCGCGGGGAGTGGGCGCGCGCCCGCGGCCTGTGGCGGGAGGCGCTGGAGCTGCTGGAGGAGCTCGGTGCCCTTGAGGAGACCGCGGACGTGCTGGGGCGCCGGGCCGAGGCGCTGGCGCGCGAGGGCGACCTCGTCGCCGCCGCCGCCGACCACCGGCGCGCCGGGAAACTCGCCAGGAAGGCGGGGTCGCCGGGCGTGCCCGCCGTGACCCACCTGGGGCTGGGGGAGATCGCGCGGTTCGAAGGCGATCTCGCCGAGGCCCGCCGCCGGATCGACCTGGCGCTTCGGGGTGCGGAGACCGGGGCCTTCGGCGCGGAGGCGGCGCGGGCGCGGGCGCTCACCGCGCTGGGACGGCTGGCCGAGGCCGAGGGGGATCTCGCCGGGGCCCTGCTCCACCATCGCCGGGCGCAGGCCCGCGCGCGCAGGTCGCCGCTGGCGGCGGACCTCGCCGACGCCGTCGAGGGCCGGGCGGGAGCCGCCCTGCTCGAAGGGACGGGAACGCGGGTGCGCGGAGGAGGGGAGGCACGCGCCCGCGAGGGAGCGGGGACACGGGCGGCGCTGCTGCTCGGCATGGCGGTGGCACTGCGCGGGACGGCCGTGGCCGGTGACCGCGACGTCGCCCGGGTCGCCGCGGGCGCCCGCGACCTCGCCGGCGCGGAGGCGTTCGCGTCGGCGTACGCCCGCGGGGCCGCGATGCGCCGCGACGAGGTGCTCACGGCGCTCGACGCGCTCGACGTGGCCGACGCGCTCGACGTGGCCGACGTGGCCGACGCGGACGACGTGGACAGCGCGGGCGACGCGGGCGAGGCCTGACGGCGCTTGACGCGGGCGACGGCCGACGGCGCCCGGCGCCGGGTAGGGCCCGGCTGTCAGCCGATGGTCGGCGGGCTGTCAGCGCCCCCCGCGACGCTCGTGAGCATGAAGAACACCACCGTCCTCATCTCCGGTGCGAGCATCGCGGGACCCGCGCTCGCGTACTGGCTGAGCCGTTCCGGCCACGCCGTCACCGTCGTCGAGAGGGCGCCCGCGCTCCGTCCCGGCGGTCAGGCCGTCGACTTCAAGGGCGAGACCCACCGTGTCGTGCTGGAGCGGATGGGAATCCTCGACGAGGTGCGGCGGCGCCAGACCGGCGGTACCGACCAGACCATCGTCGACGCGGACGGCAGGCGGCTGGCGGTCATGCCCGGCGAGTTCACCGGCGGCGACATCGAGATCCTCCGCGGCGACCTCTCCGCCCTGCTGTACGAGAGGACGAAGGGGGAATGCGAGTACGTCTTCGGCGACTCCCTCACCTCGCTGACCGACACGGCGGGCGGCGTGCACGTCACCTTCGAGCGCGGCGCGCCGCGTACCTTCGACCTCGTGGTGGGCGCCGACGGCATCCACTCCAACGTGCGGCGGCTGGCCTTCGGTCCCGAGTCCGGTTACGTGCGCTTCCTCGGGTACTACTACGCGCTGGCCGATCTCGGCGCGGATTCCGGCGACATGATGTACAACGAACCCGGCCGGATGGTGGCGATCGGCGGCCCCAAGTCTCCCGCGTTCTTCGTCTTCGCCTCCGAGCGGCTCGACTACGACCGCTACGACGTGGAGCGGCACAAGAGCATCCTGGCCGACGCCTACCGGGGCATGGGCTGGCGGGTTCCCGAGCTCGTCGCCAGGCTGCCCGAGGCGCGCGACCTCTATCTCGACTCGATCAGCCGGGTCGAGGTCGACCACTACGCCAGGGGCCGGGTGGTGCTGCTCGGCGACGCCGCCTACGGCAACACCCTGGGCGGCTTCGGCACCGGCCTGGCGATCGTGGGCGCGTACGTGCTGGCCGGGGAGCTGGCGGCGGCCGGTGGCGACCACCGGACGGCGTTCCGCGCGTACGAGGAGGCATTCCGCGGCTACGCCAGGGTGGCCGGGCAGGGCGGCGCCGGCCCCTTTCTCGCCCCGGCGACGTGGCGAGGGATCAGGATGCGGAACTGGATCTTCAAGCGCCGGTTCCTGCTGTGGACGATGCTCAGGATGACGGACAGGTTCGCCACGGACATCAAGCTCAAGGACTATCCGGCGCTCACCGGAACCTCCACCGCGACCTGAGGGGCGGCGGCTTCGAACCGCCGCGAGGAGACCCCCGGACGGAGCGGGTCACGGCGTGGGCGTCGCCTCCTCCGGGAAGGCCGCCTCCGGCAGGAAGCTCGCGCGCCGGAGCAGGGGCCGGTCGCGGGCGGTGCCGATCAGGGTGCCCGCGTGCCCGGTCAGCACGGTGCAGCCGCCCGCGTCGCACAGGTCGGTCCATCCGGCCGGGGTCGCCACCGGCAGCCGCGTGCGGATCCGGCCGTCCGCGTCCGCCAGGTACAGCCGGCCGTTCATCGCGGCCAGCGCCACGGCCTCGGCACCGGCACCGGCCTCGACCAGGCTCCAGGCGGAGGTCTCCGGGTCGAACAGCCACAGGCCCTCCGCGGCGGCGGCGAACAGCTCGCCGTTCACCATGCCCAGGCCGACCCCGCCGCGGGGCCCGTCGGCGAGGGTGATCCAGCCGTGCTCGGGGTCGCGGTAGACGAGCCGGTCGTCGACGGTGAGACCGTACAGGCCGATCGGGTGGACGGCGGTGGCCTCCCTGGGGGTGGCCAGGGCGACCAGCGCGGGGGCGGTCCCCTCGGGGCGCCAGCGCAGGTTCTGGTCCGAGACCTCGCGGGTGAGCAGCGAGCCGCCGGAGGTGGCGCCGTACAGCAGGGAGTCGAACACGGTCAGCGCACTGATCTCGTCCGCGCCGCCGATGGTCTCCCACCCGCCCGCACGCACCGACAGCCGGTCCAGCACGTTGCGGGTGATCCGGTCCACCGCCGGGTCGTGCAGGGTGTTGCCCCAGTTCACGGTGGAGGCGGTGAACACCGTCCCGGCGCCGAGGCCGAAGACGCCCATGGTGGCCATGCCGCCCTGGCCGTACCGGTGCCAGTGCCGCAGGTCGGCGGTGGCCAGGATGACGAAGGACGGCGGGGTGCCGTCGCGCCCGGTGGCCACCGGCACGCCGTCCTCCTCGACGAAGTCGCAGGCGTCCGTCTCGTAGCCGATGGCGCCCTTGCCGAACGTGTCGCCCTCGCCCAGCTTGGTGCCCTCGAACACCCAGTGCTCGGGGAACCGGACGGTGTAGGACTCCTCGTGCATGAGCTGCATGTACGGCCCCCAGGTCCCGGCGCCGCGCCGGAAGCTGACCCCGGTCAGGCCGTTCTCCGGGCGGTTCACCGGCGCGCTGGACCACTCGACCGTGGTGAGGGCCGGGTCCACGGCGGCCATCGGGTCGGCGATCGCGTCGCGGTAGCAGACCATGGTGCGCCCGTCGTCCTCCAGCCGGAACTGCCACCAGCAGGTGTTGCCGGAGAAGACGGCCAGGTTGCCGCCCCGGCGCACGAACTCCTCGACGCTGTCGCGCATCCCCGCAGACCAGTACTCGTCGTGCCCGCTGACCATCAGCAGCCGGTAGCCGGAGAGCAGCTCGCGCCCGGAGTGCAGGTCCAGGGCCGAGCAGTGGTCGACGTCGTACCCGGCGGGACCCAGCCAGCGGATCATGCCCTCCTCCCAGCGCTCGGGCGGCGGGCCGCCGCCCGGCCGGTCGAAGGACACCCGCGAGGCGCGGGTCGGCTGCTCGCTCCAGTAGATGGACTCGCCGGGGATGCCCGCCCGGTTGTAGGCCTGCCAGGTCGGGAACGGGATCGACAGCAGGATCGGCGAGCGGGGAAGGGCGGCCCGTACGACGAAGTAGACCTCGCTGCTCTCCTCGTCGGCGGTGAAGACCGCGCGGTAGAGCGAGCTGGGCCAGCCGGCGGAGACGTCGAGCGTCCACACCGGGCCGGTGAACTGCCCGTCGAGCACGGCCAGGTCGGTGGCCACGTCCTCGACCAGCACCGAGCCGCGCAGCGGGGCGCGGGAGGCGCGGGCGAGGTGGAAGCGGAGCGCGCCGCCCTGGACGCAGGACGTCGACTCCGCGTAGGCGTGGACCGTCATCGGACACCTCCGGCGTGCGGCCCTCGGGATCCGGCCGCGGGAAGGGCGTTGGGCCGGCGGGCTCCGGTCCTGGGGAGAGCGCTCGACCGGCCGGTTCCGGGTTCGGGCTCGAACCGGGTGTCCGGCCGGCCTGCTTCGACGCTGGGCGGGACGCTCAACCGACCGGCTCCAGCACCTCGCGGAACGCGGCCTCGACCAGCAGCGACTCCAGGTCGAGCAGGTAGCGTTCCATGGCGGGACGGGGAAGGTAGGCGGTGTCGGCGGTGAGCGAGACGCCCAGCCCGCCGGGCTCGCCGGTCACGTGCAGGCAGAACCGGCAGTTGAGCCGCTCCTGGCTGAGCGGCCAGGTGAGCGTCGTCTCGTCCAGGGCCCGCCGCACGCTCGGCTCGTCGGGGGAGGCGTCCACCCGGTCGGTGAAGCGCATGTCGTTGAAGCAGCAGTACGGGTGGATTCTCACGCCCCGCTCCCGGCCGGCCCGCTCGGTGAGCCGGTCCCGGTCGTCCGGGTCGTGGTAGGCGGACCGGTAGGCGCGCAGCGCGGCGGGTTTGGCCGCGCGCAGCAGCTCGGTGAAGCCGCCCTCGCGCAGGTCCAGCACGAACAGGCCCTCCTGGGAGAGCGTGGTGACCGCGTTGACGGTGCCGCCGCGGAAGCGGTTGCCCACGATCGGCAGCATCGCGCTCACGTCGTGCCCGGTCACCCTTCCGGCCAGCGTGGTCGCGGCGGCCAGCAGGACGGTCGAGGTGCTCGTGCCGCTCAGCGCGGCGATCCGCCGCACGGCCAGGTCCATCGCCCGGGAGACGAGGTGCGCCCGCCAGATCGGCGGATCGGCGGGGACGCCCGCCCGCCGGTCGAACATGGTCGGGGGGATGCGCCGGTACTCGCTCTCCCAGTGTTCCGCGGCCACCGCCGCGACCTTCAGACCCTGCTCGGAGCCCTGCCAGCGGGCCAGCTCCAGCGGGGAGGGCGGGGGTGGTCCGGGTACGGAGCCGCGCAGCAGGAGCAGCCGCAGCTCCGTGACCGCGACCTCGGCTCCGAGACCGTCGGCGGCCAGGTGGCAGAAGACGAGCACGATGTGGGTGACCTCGTCGCGGTCGACGACGAGGCCGATCCTGAGCGGCCACTCGTTCCCGTAGTCGAACGCGGTCTCCGCCAGCGTGTCCCGCAGCCGCTCGGGGTCGCCCTCCGCCACGGTGACCGGGATGGAGCCGCCGGTCGCGAGCACCTGCCACGGCTCCGCGCCGTCGCCCACCCGGGCGCCGCCTCCGTACGGTGCCGTGCCGCTCGCCTGGACGACCTTCCCGTACGGTTCGGCGCCGCTCGTGCGGACGACCTTCCCGTACGGTTCCGCGCCGCTCGCGCGGACGGTCCTCCCGCGCGGCGCCTCGCCCAGCCTGGTGCGCAGGGACTCGTGCCGTTCCACCAGCGCGCGCAGGACCTCGGCGGCCCCCGCCACGGTGAGCGGCCTGGCCCGTCTGGGCACGGCGAGCACGCGGCCGAAGTTGAAGTAGTGGTCGTCCGGTGCCGTCTTCCGGATCGTGTCCCAGATGGCCCGCTGCCCCCAGGTCAGCGGTGCCGTCTCCGACCGGCTCCCCGAGAACCGGATGTCCATGTGCTTCCCCCGTTCGGAAATGCTCTCAGGAGTGCGCGCGCCGCGCCTCGTTGATGTGGCGTTCCAGCGCGTAGAGGTCTTCCAGCAGGTCCAACCCGTCGCCCGACAGGTCGATCTCCACCCCGAACTCGGTCTCCACCGCGTCGATCAGCCGCATCTGCGCCAGGGAGGTGACCCCCAGCGCGGACAGCGGGACCGTGGCGGCCAGCGCCTCCTTGGCCGTGACGGCCCCGTCGGAGGCCGAGGCCACCATCGCCGCCAGCCGTTCCCTAACCATTGCCAGCCCCTCTCGTACGATCTCCGGCGCCGCTCGCCGGGATCCGGATCCAGTCGCCGTGCATCTCACGCCCCTCTCGCGCTGAGCGGGCGCAGGTCGGTCCAGACGCGGTCGATGTGGGCGAGACACTCCTCCTTGGTGCCGGAGACGCCCTCCTCGCGCCAGCCGTCCGGGAGGTCCCGGCCGTCCGGCCAGATCGAGTACTGCTCCTCGTGGTTGACCACGACGCGGTGACCCATCTCAGCTCCCGGTTTCCATGAGGCGCTCGGCCTCCTCGTCGGACATCTCGGCCAGCTCCGCGACGAGCAGTTCCTCCACCGCCGCCGCGAGATCGGCCACGGTGCTGCGGGCGAACAGGGTGCGGATCGGCACGTCCACCTCGACGGCGGCGCGGAGCCTGGCGACGGCGCGGGTGGCGAGCAGCGAGTGCCCGCCCAGCGCGAAGAAGTCGTCGAAGGCGCCGATCTCCTCGATGCCCAGCACCTCGCCGAAGATCTCGGCCACCAGCTCCTCGGCGTCGCCGCGCGGGGCGGTCCTCGTCCGGGGTCCGGCCTCGGGCGCGGGCAGCGCGGCCCGGTCGAGCTTGCCGTTCGCGGTCAGCGGCAGCGCGGTGAGGCTCACCCAGAGCGCGGGGACCATGTAGGCGGGCAGCGTCCCGGCCAGGTACCCGGCCAGTTCGTCTCCCGTGGCCGTGCCGACGACGTAGCCGACCAGCGTCTCCCCGTGCACGGCCACCGCCGCCTGGCCGACGCCGGGTTGGGCCAGCAGCCGCGCCTCGATCTCGCCGGGCTCGATCCGGAAGCCGCGGACCTTGACCTGGTCGTCGAGGCGGCCGAGGAACTCCAGTTGCCCGTCGGCCCGCCAGCGCGCCAGGTCGCCGGTCCGGTAGATCCGCTCCCCGCCGGGAACACCGGGAACGCCGGGAACGCCGGAGTCGCCAAGGGTGTCGTCAAGAATGGGAAAGCGCTCGGCCGTGAGGTCCGGCCTGCCCAGGTAGCCGACGGCCACCCCGGCCCCGCCGACGCACAGCTCGCCCGGCGCCCCCGGCGGCACGGCCTCGCCCGAGCCGTCCAGGATCAGGACCGAGGTGTCGGCGATCGGGACGCCGATGGGCGGGCGCCCGGGGGAGCCGTCCAGCTCGGCGGCGGTGGCGATGATCGTCGCCTCGGTCGGGCCGTAGGTGTTGACCAGCCGCACCCGGTCGCCGAAGCGCTCCCGCCAGCGGGTCACGGCCGCCTCGTGCACCTGCTCGCCGCCGAGGATCACCAGCCGCAGGGTCGGCGGCCAGGCGATCTCGTCGATGTCGTCGACGAGCGCGTGCCAGTACGCCGTGGGCAGGTCGAGCACGGTGACCCGGTCGAGGTGGTCGGGCAGGGTGACGCCGCCCTCGGGCAGCAGCTCCAGCCGGGCCCCGGCGGCCAGCGCCGGATAGATCTCCTCGGCGTGGGTGTCGAAGCTCAGCGAGGCGAACTGGACCACCCGGTCGCCGGGCCCCAGCCCGTACGCCTCGCGCATCCAACCGACGCGGGCGGCCAGGTTGCGGTGCGAGACCACGACCCCCTTGGGCGTTCCCGTGGACCCGGAGGTGTAGATCACGTAGGCGGCCGAGCCGGGCACCGGGGCGCTCACCGGGACGAGGGGGGACCCGTCCGCGGGCGGCGCGCCGGGCCGGGCCGTACGGGCAGCGGGCAGGGGGCTCTCGTCCGCGTGCGCGCGCGGCGTGCCGGGAGGCAACCGGTCGCCCAGTCTCGCCGTGGTGAGGACGAGGGAGGCGCCGCTGTCCCCCAGCATGAAGGCGAGCCGCTCGGCGGGGTGGTCCGGGTCGAGCGGCAGGTAGGCCGCCCCCGCCCGCCAGACGGCGAGCAGGGCCGCGACGGCGTCGGGCGACCTGCCCAGGCAGACGCCGACCACGTCGCCGGGCGCGACGCCCCGCCCGCGCAGCAGCGCCGCCAGCTCGTCCGCGCGGGCGTCCAGTTCGGCGTAGGTGAGCGCGGTGTCCCCGCATCCGATCGCCACCGCGCCCGGCGTGGCCCGTACGGTCGCCGCGAACAGGTCCGGCACCCAGGGAGCGGGCGGTCGCGCGGGTCCCCGCGAGAGGCGCCGCAGTAGGGCGTCGTCGTCCCCGGTGCGCAGCGGCAGCTCGGAGACCCGGTCGCCGGACGCGTCCGGCAGCGCGGTGAGCAGCAGGCGGAACCGCGCGGCCATCGCCTCGATCGTGGCCCGGTCGAACAGCTCGGCGTCGTAGACGAAGCTGAGCGTCAGCTCGTGCTCGTCCTGCCAGGCCTCCAGCATCAGTTCGAGCTTGGCCTGCCGCATGCCGTGCTCGAACCCCGTGGTGGTCAGCCCCGCGAAGGCGTCGCGAGCCTGCGCGACGTCCTGCGTGTGCAGGATGAGCATGGTCTGGAACAGCGGCGTGCGGGTCAGGTCGCGCTCGACCCTCAGCGCCGCCACCAGCTCCTCGAACGGCACGCCCTGGTGGGAGAAGGCGTCCAGGACGCCGATCTGGGTCTCGCGGAGCAGGTCGGCGAAGATGGGGTCGGCCGACAGGTCGCCGCGCATGACCAGGGTGTCGCTGAGGTAGCCGACGACCGGTTCGAGCTGGACCCGGTCCCGGCCCGCGGTGGCCGTGCCGACCAGGATGTCGCCGCGCCCGGTGTGCCGCGACAGCAGGACCTGGTAGGCGGCGAGCAGGACCATGAACATGGTGGCGCCGTGCTCCCTGCCCAGCCGGGCCAGGGCGGCGGCCTCCGCCGCGTCCAGCCGGACGCTCGCCACGTCCCCGCGCCTGGCGGCCCCGGCGGTGCGCGGCCGGTCGACCGGCAGGTCCAGCGGGGTGGGGTCGGCGAGCCTGTCCCGCCAGTAGCCGAGAAGGTCGCCGAGGTCGCGCCCGCGCTGCCAGAGGGCGACGTCGCCGAACTGGAGCGGGACCGGCGGCAGGGCGGTGGCACCGGAGTACAGCCGCGACACCTCGTCGAAGATGAGGTTGAGCGACCAGCCGTCGCCGAGGATGTGGTGGAGCACGACGCACAGGACGTGGTCGTCCTCGGCGATCCTGATCAGGGTGACGCGCAGCGGCGGCCTGGCGCCCAGCTCGAAGGGCGCGTTGGTCAGGGCCGCGACCAGCTCCAGCGCCCCGGCCTCGCCCGCGGCGTCCGTCTCCTCGACGGTCACGGGACCCGGCGGGTCGACGACCACGACCGGTGCGCCGTCCACCTCGGGGAAACGGGTGCGCAGGCTCTCGTGCCTGGCGACCGTCCCGGCCAGCGCCTCGGCGAGCGCGTCCCGGTCCAGCGGCCCGCGCAGCCGCCTGACCAGGCACAGGTTGTACGACGCGTCGTCCGGGTCGAGCCGGTTGAGGAACCAGAGCCGCTCCTGGCCGAAGGAGAGCGGCGGTACGGTTCCCTCGGGTCTCGGCCGCGGCCCGTCGCTCCTCCCACCGGACGCGGTGGCGATCAGTTCCGCCAGCCCGGCGACCGTCGGCCGGGTGAACACCTCCCGGACCGGCACCTCCGTCCCGGACAGCGCCGCCAGCCGCGCGGTGACCATGGTGGCGAGCAGCGAGTGCCCGCCGAGGGCGAAGAAGTCGTCGTACGCGCCCACCTCCGTCGTTCCGAGCACCTCGGCGAAGACCTGTGCGACCATCCGCTCGCCCGGGGTGCGGGGGGCGATCGCGTCCCGCGCGGGCGTCGCGTCCACGTCGGGAAGCGCGTTGCGGTCGATCTTCCCGTTGGGGGTGAGCGGCAACGCCTCCACCTCGACGAACACGCTGGGCACCATGTAGCCGGGCAGCTCGCGCGCGGCGCGCTCCCCGAGCCCGTCGAGCGCTCCCGCGCCGTCCGTCTCCACCTCTGATGACGAGGTGGGCACGGCGGGCACGACGAAGGCCACCAGCCGGTCCCCGCGCACCGCGACGACCGCCTGCCGCACGCCGGGGCAGGCGTCCAGCACGGCCTCGATCTCGCCCAGCTCGATGCGGTGACCCCGGAGCTTGACCTGGTTGTCGGTCCGGCCGAGGAACTCCAGGGTGCCGTCGTTGCGGAGGCGGACGCGGTCTCCGGTCCGGTAGTGCCGCGAGCCGCCGGGACCGGGGACGAAGCGCTCCGCGGTCAGGGCCGGGCGGCCCAGGTAGCCGGTGGCGACCCCCTCGCCGCCGATGAGCAGCTCTCCGGCCACCCCGATCGGGCACGGCCCGCCGCCGGGGTCGGCGACGTGGACGACGGTGTTGGCGATCGGGCGGCCGATGACGATCTCACCCGGGTCCTCCGGGACGTCCCAGGCCGTGGACCAGATGGTGGTCTCGGTCGGGCCGTAGACGTTGACGAGCCGGTCCACCCGGGGACGCAGCTCGCGGGCGAGCCGGGGGGCGAGCGGCTCGCCGCCGGTCAGCCCCACCACGCGCGGCAGGTCCCCGGCGAGCAGGACCCGCCACCCCGAGGGCGTCGCCTGGACGTGCGTCACGCCCTCGTCCCCGACGAGGCGCGCGAGCCGCACCCCGTCGCGGGCCGTCTCCGCGTCGGCGACGACCACCCGCCCGCCCGTCACCAGCGGCAGGTAGAGCTCCAGGGCGGAGATGTCGAACGACAGCGAGGTCAACGCCAGCCACACGTCCTTCGGGGAGGACCGCACCAGGTCGCGCATCGCCAGCAGGAAGTTGGTCAGCGCCCGGTGAGGTACCACCACCCCCTTCGGCCGTCCGGTGGACCCCGAGGTGTAGAGCACGTACGCGGTGTCGCCGGGAAGCGGCCGCGCGGGCGCGGCGGTCACCGCGCCGGTCGCAGTGCCGGTCGCAGTGCCGGCCGTCGCGCCGGTCACCGGGGGGAGGTCGTCGAGGCCGGTCAGCACCAGCGCCGCCGCGGAGTCCTCGATCACGTACGCGACGCGCGCCTCGGGGTAGTCGGGGTCGACGGGGAGGTAGGCCGCGCCGCTCATCGCCACGCCCAGCAGGGCGACGAGCATGTCGGTGCCACGTTCCATCCGGACCGCGACCAGCGAGCCGCGCCCGATCCCGGCCGCGCCCAGCCGCCCGGCCAGCTCCGCCGCCCGCCCGGCCAGCTCCGCGTACGTCAGCTCCCGCGCGCCGGCCCCGCCCACCGGCCCGTCCACAGGCCCGTCCGCCGGTCCGTCCATCGGCCCGTCGGCCGGCGCGCTCACCGGTGCGGTCGCGGGCGTGGAGGCGCGAGCGGACGCGGCGCGTACCGCGACCGCGTCGGGGGTCGCCGCGGCCTGTTCGAGCAGCAGGTCGACGAGGGTGACCTCGGGCAGCTCGGCCGCGGTGTCGTTCCACCCCTCCAGCCGGGCGAGTTCCGCGTCCGGCAGCATCCGCAGCGAGCCCACCGGGGAGCCGGGATCCGCCACGACGGCCGCGAGCAGCTCCTGGAAGCGGGCGACCATCCGTTCCACGGTCTCGCGGTCGAACAGCTCGGTGCTGTAGATGGCGGTGCCGTACAGGGCGTCGCCGTCGGGGTAGAGGTCCACCGACAGGTCGAGCCTGGCGCGGGCCCAGCCGCTGGGGAAGGGCGCGGCGTCGAGGCCGGGCAGCGGATCGATCGGCTCGCCGTGGGTGTGCAGGGCGAACAGGGTCTGGAACAGGGGCGTGCGGCTCAGGTCCCGCTCCACGTCGAGGTCCACCACGAGGCGCTCGAAGGGGACGTCCTGCCGCGAGAGTCCGTCCAGTACGACCCTGCGGGTGCGCCTGAGCAGCTCCTCGAAGGTGGGGTCGCCGGAGACGTCGCAGCGCAGGGCCAGCGTGGTCGAGAGGAAACCGATCATGGTCTCCAGCTCGGTGCTGCCGCGACCGGCCGAGGGGGTGCCCACGCAGAAGTCGGTCTGGCCGGTGTGCCGGTGCAGCAGCACCTGGTAGGCGGAGAGCAGCACCATGAACGGCGTGCACCGGGCGCGGCGGGCGAGGTCGCCGATCGAGGCGGCCACGTCGGAGGAGATCCGGAACTCGACCTCGGCGCCCGCGCCGGTCCGCCGGGCGGGACGCGGCCGGTCTGCCGGGAGCTCCAGGGGAGGCACTCCGGCCAGCCGTTCGGTCCACCAGCGGAGCTCGGAGTCCGCGGGGCGCAGGGCGCGCGCGTACTCGCCGTACTGCAGGGGCAGCTCGGGCAGCGGGGCGGTGCCCCGGCTCCCGTAGTGGGCGGCCACCTCGGAGCGGAGCACGTTCAGCGACCAGCCGTCGCCGTTGATGTGGTGCAGGACGACGCAGAGCACGTGGTCGGCGGGGCCGATCTCGATCAGCGAGACGCGGAACGGCGGTGCGGCGGCCAGGTCGAAGGCCATGTTGGTGAGCGTCGAGACCAGGGCCGTGACCTCCTGCTCGCCCTGGACGGTGAGCCGATGGACCGTCGCCGGTGACGGCGGCTCGACGATCGCCACGGGCTCCCCGGCGATCTCGCGGAACCGGGTCCGCAGGCTCTCGTGCCGTGTCGCCACCGCGGTGAAAGCGGCCTCCAGGGCGATCTTGTCAAGGCGACCTTTCAACCTGTAAACATAGGAGGTGTTGTGAGCAGAGTCGCCTGGATCGAGCCGGTGGAGAAACCAAAGCCGCTGCTGGCCATACGACAGGGGGTATTCCGTCCCTGATTGGCCGGTCGAAACGGTCTCCGGTGGGAACACGCAGGGCTCCTTTTTCGGCCGCGGGCCCGTAGTTCACGCAATCGCGTTGGAGGTTGGTACGCAAAAGGTCCGCTCTGTGCACATGTGAACAGTGGGCGGACGTCGGGAAAGGTTTCTTTCTGGAAAGAAACCTTTCAGTTAGTTCTGCGGTCGTCAGTGTTACACCTTCGCCCTGAGGGCGCAAGGGTCACTTTCGCGCGGTTTTATTGCCTCTGTGAACCTCTCCCCAAAGCCTTGCGCACCCCTTACGATCATGTAAGACTGGCGCTCGATTTTAATTAGTAAAGATTCTTTCCTGTAGTGCCCCCGGTGTCCGCACACGCCGAGTGCATATACATCCGATCTTTAGTGGGAGGTTCACTTGGTGAACCTGACCGTCCCCCAGCTGCTCGGAGACCGGGCCCTCACCGACCCCGACGGGGTCGCGCTGATCGTGCACGGCTCGGCTCAGCTCACCTACCGGCAGTGGCACGAGCGTTCCACCGCGCTCGCGAACAGCCTGGTCACGCGAGGTGTCGTCCGGGGCGACCGGGTGGGCCTCGTGTTCGGGGCCGCGGACTGGGCCGACTACGCCGTGGCGTTCTGCGGGGTCCTGGCGGCCGGAGCGGTGGCCGTGCCGCTCTCCGACCGCCTCACCCTCGACGACCTGCGCTTCATGCTGGAGAACTGCCGGGCGACCGGCGTCGTCCACGCCACGGGCCTCGCCGTGCCCGAGATCGGCTGGAGCGCCACGGTCGACGGCCTGAACGTCGAAACGTCCTATGAGATGGCCGATATCGTGCCCCCGGAGCCCGGGGATCTCGCCCAGATCCTCTACACCTCCGGTACGACCGGCCGTCCCAAGGGCGTCTCGGCGACCCATGCCAATCTGGCCTACGGCTGCGGTGCCAAGCGCCGCCCGTTCGCGCACTCCCGGCATCTCGTCCACGCCTTCCCGATCGGGACCAACGCCGGGCAGGCGATGCTGATCAACGCGCTCGACGCCCGGCCGGCCGTCGTGACGCTGCCGCGCTTCACCCCGGCCCGCTTCGCCTCGCTGATCGAGTCCTACCGCGCGGGGACGGTCTTCCTGGTCCCCGCGATGGCCATCGAGCTGATCAACGCGGGGGTGGCCGAACGGCACGACCTGTCCAGCGTGCTGCTGCTCGGCTCGGCCGCCGCGCCGCTGCCCTCGGCCGTCGCCCAGGCGCTGACCACGGCCTTCCCCAACGCGACGATCACCAACTACTACACCTCGACCGAGGCCGCCCCGGCTCAGACGATCATGATGTTCGACCCGGACCGGCCGGGAAGCGTCGGCCGCGCCATCGCCGGGGGACGGGTCAGGATCGCCACCGCGGAGGGAGAGCCGCTGGCGCCGGGGGAGACCGGGGAGGTCTGGATGCGATCCCCCGCGGCGCCGCGCGCCTACTACGGCGACCCCGACAGCGGGACCTTCCGCGACGGCTGGGTGCGGATGGGCGACCTCGGCTACATCGACGCCGACGGCTACCTCTACCTCGTCGACCGCGAGAGCGACGTGGTGAAGTCCGGGGCCTTCAAGGTCTCCACGATCCACGTCGAGGAGGTCGTCTACCGGCATCCGGCCGTGATCGAGGCCGCCGCGTTCGGGGTTCCGCACCCCGTGCTCGGAACCGTCGTCGCCGTGGCCCTCGCCACCAGGGAACCCCTCACCCCCGAGGACCTGCGGATCTTCCTCAAGGACCGTCTGGCCCCGCACGAGCTGCCCGCGCACGTCATCACGGTCGACGCCCTGCCGCGCAACGCCGGCGGCAAGGTCGACAAGAAGGCCCTGCGCCGGACGACGGAGGGTGCGTGATGGACCGGGTCACGTCCGAGAACACCTCCGGGCCGTCGCGGGAAAGCACGTCAAAACCTGTGCCCGTGAGCGCGTCCGCGGGCCTTCCGGAGGTCACGTTCACCCAGCAGGGGATGTGGGTGACCGAGCAGACCGTGGGCGGGGGCGCGGCCTATCACATGCCGATACTCGTCCACCTGCGCGGCGACCTGGACACCGGCGCGCTCCTGGCGGCCTGCGAGGCGGTGGTCGCACGCCATCCGATGCTGGGCAGCGTGGTGGCGGAGGTGGACAACGAGCTGCGGTTGGTGCCCGGAGCCGGGGTTCCCGTGCGCGAGGCGGTGACCTCTTCCGGTTCTGCCGACCCCGACGCCGTCACCGGTGGTTCCCCGCCGGACACGCGCGACCTCCAGGCCCCGCCGAACGCGCCGGATCCGTCGTCCGAGAACGCCGAGAACCGTGAGGACGCCGAGAGCGGCGAGAGCGATGAGAGCGATGAGAACGGCGAGAGCGGCGAGAGCGGCGAACGGTACGGACGGGCCGTGCGGGCGGCGGTGCGGGAGGAGATCCTGCGCGAGTTCGACCTGGAGAAGGGCCCGCTGGCCAGGTTCACCCTGTTCGGGATCGGCCCCGGACGGCACCTTCTCGTCTTCGTCGCCCACCACCTGGTCTTCGACGGCCAGTCGAAGGACATCCTGGTGCGCGACCTGGCCGCCTTCTACAACGGCGAGCCGCCGCCCCCGCTGCCCGCGCTCGACCACGGCCGGGCCGAGCGCGAGCGGGTGGCCGCCCTGCTTCCCGGCGCGCGGGAGTTCTGGAGGCCCCGCTGGCGCGATCCTGGCGAGACCGTCGTACTCGGCCGCGCGCTGCGATCCCGGCGGGCGGGCGAGGGCCGGGTGCTGCGGTTCACCGTCGATCCGTCGATCACGCCCCGCTCGTCCTCCGTTCCGTCTTCGGGTCCCTCCTCCGCGTCCGTCCCGTCTTCGGACTCCCCTTCCGCGTCCGTCCCGTCTTCTGCCCCCTCTTCGGGCACGCAGGCCCCCGGCCTGACCCGGTTCGAGGTGCTCCTCGCCGCGCTGCACACCCTGCTCCTCGGCTACGGCAACCCCGCGGTGACCACCGCCGTCGACCTGTCCACCCGGCCCCCCGAGGCCGCCGGCCACATCGGCCTGTTCGTCAACGAACTCCCGGTCGCCTCCAGCCCGTCCCCGGAGGCGACCTTCCGCGAGTTCGCCACCGCCCTGCGCGCCGAGCTGCGGGAGGTCTACCGGTTCCGCCAGGTGCCGCTCTCCCGGGCGATGCCCCGCCTCCGTCCGCACGCCGCGCTGGTCCCCGTCTCCGTCAGCTACCGCACCCGCCGCGACGCGGACCCGGTGTTCGCCGGGCTCGACGCGTCGGTGGAGTGGACCGTCTTCAACCACGCGGTACGCGGCGCGCTGCACCTGCAGTGCGTGGACGGCCCCGGCGGGCTGGAGATCAGCCTGCGTCACGATCCCGAGACGGTGCCCGACGCCGCCCGGGTCGCCGACGACCTGCGTCTCCTTCTGGAACGCGCCATGCATGACCCTGACCTGTCACTGCACGAAATTCTGGAGAACGAGATGGGTTCCGTCACCACGCTGACCGACCAGGTGCGCGAGATCTGGGAGGAAGTACTGGGCATCTCACCGATCGCCGATGACGACGACATCTTCGATCTGGGTGGCCACTCCCTCACCATCACGCAGATCATCGCCCGCATGCGCAAGCGCCTGGACATCGAGGTCTCCCTGGACGCCTTCTTCGACAACCCGACGATCGCCGGGATCGTAGATTCACTCGGCGATGACTGAGACCCTCGACGGGCTCCGTCTCTCCCCCCTCACCGACGACGACCTGGGGCTCCTGCTCCTGGTCAGGCACTTCGAGCTCAAGCTCCTGGAGCTGTACGGCAGAGGCGACCTCAACGGCACCACGCACACCTGCCTGGGCCAGGAGTACGTCCCGGTCGCGCTGCGATCCCTGCTCGGCCCGGCCGACCACGTCTTCAGCAACCACCGGGGACACGGCCACTACCTGGCCAGGTTCCGCGACCCGCACGGCCTGCTCGCCGAGATCATGGGCAGGGAGGGCGCGGTCTGCGGAGGTGTCGGCGGCAGCCAGCACATCCACCGCGACCGCTACATGTCCACCGGCGTGCAGGGCGAGAGCATGCCGGTCGCCGCCGGGGTCGCGCTCCACCTCAAGCGCTCCGAGCCCGGCACCCTGGCCTGCGTGCACATCGGCGACGGCACCTGGGGCGAGGGCGCGGTCTACGAGGCGCTGAACCTCGCCGCGCTCTGGAAGCTCCCGCTGCTCGTCGTGGTGGAGAACAACGGCATCGCCCAGTCCACCCCGACCACCGCGCAGATGGCCGGCACGGTGGCCGACCGGGCGGCGGCCTTCGGCATCCCGCACCGGCTGGTCCTCTCCACCGACGTCAACGAGATCCGCCTCTCGCTGGAACGCGAGATCGCGCGGGTGCGCGAGGGGCAGCCGCTGGTGGTCGAGTTCGTCACCCACCGCCTCGGGCCGCACAGCAAGGGCGACGACATCCGCCCGGCCGACGTCGTACGGGCCGCGAGGGACAACGACTGGTACGCCCGCTACGCCCACGACCATCCCGAGCACTTCCACCGGTTCGACGGCGTCGTCAAGGCCGAGGTCGAGGCCGTCGCCGACGAGGTGGCCGCGCGCCCGCTCTCCCGATGGGAGGGGCCGTGCGCGTAGCGGAGAACCTCAACGCCGCCCTGCACGGGCTGCTGGACGACGATCCCACCGCCTACGTGCTCGGCGAGGACATCCTCGACCCGTACGGCGGTGCCTTCAAGGTCACCAAGGGGCTGTCCACCCGCTTTCCCGAGCGCGTGATCGGCACCCCGATCAGCGAGGGCGCGCTGACCGGCGTCGCGGCGGGTCTGGCGCTCACCGGCAACACGGCCGTGGCCGAGATCATGTTCGGCGACTTCGTGGCGCTCGCCTTCGACCAGCTCTGCAACTTCGCGAGCAAGTCGGTGTCGATGTACGGCAGGCGGCTGCCGCTGCGGATGGTGGTGCGCTGCCCGACCGGCGGCGGCCGGGGCTACGGTCCCACGCACAGCCAGAGCCTGCAGAAGCACTTCGTCGGCATGCCGGGACTGTCGCTGTACGAGATGTCCCCCTTCCACGACAACCGCGCGGTGTTCGCGGCGATGCTGGAACGGGGCGAGCCGTGCGTGTTCTTCGAGGACAAGGTCCTCTACACCCGGCAGATGGAGCGGGTGGACCCGCTGTTCCTGATGAGCCGCGACGGGGACCTGGCGGTGGTGGACGTCCGCGACGCGGGCGACCGCCCCGACTGCGTGGTCATCGCTCCCGGCGGGATGGCCCACCGGGTGCTGGGCGCGATGCGCTCCCTGATGATGGAGGAGGAGATCTCGGTCCGGCTGCTGGTTCCCTCCCGGCTCTACCCGCTGGACGCCGACGCGCTCCTGCCCCACCTCGGGGACGTCGTCCTGGTCGCGGAGGAGAGCACCGCCGGGGGCACCTGGGGCAGCGAGGTCGCCCACCTGCTGCACGCCCGCCTCTGGGGTCGCCTGCGCGGGCCCGTCCGCCTCGTCCACTCGCGAGCCTCCGTCATCCCCACCGCCGCGCACCTGGAGAACGAGGTCCTGGTCGGGGAGTCCACGATCCACCACGCCGTACGGGAGGCCCTGCGTGGCTGACATCCACGTCCCCAAGCTCAACAACAACGACACCGAGTACCAGATCGTCGAGTGGCTGGTGGGGAACGGCAAGCCCGTCATCGCCGGGGAGCCGATCGCCGTCCTGGAGACCTCCAAGGCGGCCGACGAGCTGGAGGCGGAGGAGACCGGCTACCTGCACCACGCCGCCGCTCTCGGCACCTGGATCGCTCCCGGCGCGCTCCTCGCCCGCGTCACCGCCGAGGCGGCCCCGCAGCCCGCCTCTGCGCCTGCCTCTGTGCCCGCCTCTGTGTCCGCCTCTGTGTCCGATGACGCGCCCGAGGTCGTGGTCTCCGCGGACGCGGTGGGGCAGGAGGACGCGGTGGTGGCGGAGCCGGTCGTCACCGCTCCCGCCCGCGCCGCCATGGAGGAGCTCGGCGTCTCCCACGCCGAGGTCGCGTCCCTGGGACTGGCCGTCATCCGCAGGGCCGACGTGGAGGCCGTGGCCTCCCGCCGTACCGGACAGACGGCCTCCGAAGCGGGCGAGGACGCGCGCGAGGACATGAGGGAGGGCGCGCGGCAGGACATGCGGGAAGTCGTGCCCGGAGACGTGCTGGAGGACGTGCCGGAACCGGTCGTGAACGCGGGCGCGCACCGCCTCTCGCGGGTGCAGCGGGCCGTCGCGCGCGCCGTCACCACCTCGCACGGCACCATCCCCGCCGCGTACACCGTCGTGAGGTTCGAGGTGGGCCCGCTGCTGGAACGGGCCAGGGGGCTGAGCAGGGAGGTACGCAGGCCGGTCGGCCTGGCGGAGCTGTTCGTCCAGGCCGTGGCCGCGCTGCACCCCGCGTTCCCGCTGTTCTTCGCCTCGCTCGACGGGGACCGGGCGCGTCCGGCCGACGCCCCGCGCGTCGGCGTCACGTTCGACATGGGTGAGGGCCTGTACGTGCCGGTCGTCCACGACACCGGCTCGCTCAAGGCCATCGCCGACGCGCTCATGCGCTACCGGCTCGCCGCCACCGAGGGCGACTTCCGCGAGAAGGACCTCACCGGTGCCAACATCGCCGTCACCCTGCACACCGACGCCGACGTCATCCTCGCGATCCCCCTCATCTTCCCCGGTACGGTCTGCGCCCTCGCGATCACCTCGCCGCAGCCCGAACTGACACTCGCCGAGGACGGCACGGTGGCCTCGAGGACCGTCGCCAACATCGGCCTCGCCTACGACCATCGGCTGATCAACGGACGGGACGCGGCGCTCTTCCTCGCGGCCCTCCGGATGGAGTTACAAGCGTGACCGGGACAACGCTGTCGGACGCCAAGAAGGCGCTGCTCGCCAGGCGGCTGAAGAGCCGGGGAGAGGCGCGGGCCGCCGTCGCCCGCCGCGCCCCCGGAACCGTCCCGCCCCTGTCCCACGCCCAGGAACGCCTGTGGTTCCTGGAGCAGTACCGGCCGGGCACCACCACCTACACCGTCCCCGTCGCGGTGCGCCTGCGCGGGGACCTGGACGCCGACGCGCTGCGCCGGGCGCTGGACGAGATCGTCGCGCGCCACGAGGCCCTGCGGACGCGGTTCCTCACCACCGACGACGGCACCCCCGAGCTGGTCATCGACGAACCGGGGCCCGCCGCGCTGCGCGTCGCCGAGGCGGACGACGTGGACGCCGCGATCGAGCTGCTCGACGCCGACCTCGCCGTCCCGTTCGACCTGGAGCGCGGCCCGCTCCTCCGCGCCGTGCTGGTCAGGATCGCGGCCGACGACCACGTCCTCCTCATCGCCGCCCACCACACCGTCATTGACGGCTGGTCCAGCGACCTGCTCATCCGCGAGCTGCTCGCCCTGCACGACGGCGGGACCCCGCCGCCCGCGCCGGTCGGCTACGGCGACTACGCCCTCTGGCAGCGGGGCCGCGACCACCGCCGAGAGATCGACCACTGGCGCGACCGGCTCGCCGGGCTGCCCGCCATCGAGCTGCCCACCGACCGGCCGCGTCCCGCCGAGCAGCGCCACGAGGGAGCCGCCCTCGACGTCCGGGTGGACGCCGATCTCACCCGGCGGCTCGCCGAGCTGGGCACCGCGGCCGGTGCCACGCCGTACATGACGCTGCTCGCCGCCTTCCAGGTCCTGCTGGCCCGCTACTCGGGGCAGACGGACTTCGCGGTAGGCTCCCCGGTCGCCGGGCGCGGGCTGCCCGAGCTGGACGGGGTCGTCGGCATGTTCGTCAACACCCTGGTCATGCGCGCCGACCTGGCCGACGACCCGTCGTTCACCACCTTCCTGGCCCGGACGCGCGAGACCGCGCTGGACGCCTACGCGCACCAGGAGCTCCCGTTCGACCAGCTGGTCAACGAGCTGAACGTGGTCCGTGACGTGAGCCGGTCGCCGCTCGCGCAGGTCACCTTCGCGCTGCAGAACTTCAAGGCGGGCGAGGAGGACGGGCGCGTCTCCTACCTCACGCTCCCGGCCAGGACCACCCGCTTCGACCTCGGCCTCTACCTGTTCGAGAGTCCCGACGGCGGGCTGGCCGGCCACATCGCCTACGGCACCGCGCTGTTCGACCCGGAGACCGTCGAGCTGCTGGCGGCGCGCTTCGAGACGCTGCTGCGCTCGATCGTGGCGGACCCGGACACGCGGGTGGGGGAGCTGTCGCTGCTCTCCGACGACGAGCGGGACCTGGTCCTGGGCTTCGGCTCGGGACCCGCCCTGCGGCCGTCCGGCCACGACCTGCTGCACGACCTCGTCACCGCGCGGGCCGCGCTCACCCCCGGCGCGACGGCCGTGGTCCACGAGGGCTCGCCCGCCTCGGGGACGGCGCCCGCGACACGCGGCGGTTCGCGTACGGCGTCCGCGGCCCGCGGCGACTCCGGATCGGGAACGGCGGGCGGCGGCTCGCTGACGTACGCCGAGCTCGACGAGCGCTCCACCGGGATCGCCGCCCTGCTGAGGAACCGTCACGGGGTGGGCCCCGACACCAGGGTGGGCGTCTTCCTCGAACAGTCCACCGACCTGGCGGCGGCCGTCGTCGGCGTGCTGAAGGCCGGTGGCGCATACGTGCCCCTCGATCCCAAGCAGCCCCGCGACCGGCTGGCGTACATGCTCGCCGACGCCGGGGCCGTCGCCGTCCTGACCACCTCCGCGCTGCGCGACCTGCTTCCCGGCGTTCCCGGCGCCCCGGTGATCTGCCTGGACTCCGAGGCGCTGGACGAGACCGGGTTCGAGCCCCCGGACGTCTCGCCCGGCCACCTCGCGTACGTGATCTACACCTCGGGCACCACCGGACGGCCGAAGGGCGTCGGGGTGCAGCACCGGCAGGTGCTCAACTACCTCGCCGGGGTCGCAGAGCGCTTCGAGGTCGAGCCGGGCGCGGTCTACACGCTGCTGCAGTCGCTCTCGTTCGACTTCGGGGTGACGGTCTTCTACCTGTCGCTCATGACCGGCGGGGAGCTGCACCTGGCCGACCCCCAGGCCCCCGCCGAGGAGCTCGCCGGGCTGCTGAGCGGCACCGACTACCTGAAGATGACCCCCTCCCACCTCGCCTCGCTGCTCGCCGCGGTCGACGACCCCGCCGAGCTGCTCCCGCGCAAGCTCCTCGTCCTCGGCGGCGAGGCCTCCAGCTGGAGTTGGGCGCGCGAGCTGACCGCGCACACCACGGTGGTCAACCACTACGGCCCCACCGAGGCCACGGTCGGCATCTCCACCCACGCCGTCACCGGCGAGCACGAGCGGGCGCTGAACCTGCCGATCGGCAGGCCGCTGCCCGGCGCCGGGGTCTACGTGCTCGACGAGCACCTGCGGCTGGTCCCGCCCGGCATGACCGGCGAGATCTACCTCGGCGGCGACCGGCTCGCCCGCGGGTACCTCGGACGCCCCGGCCTGACGGCCGAGAGGTTCCTGCCCGACCCGTACGGCGCGCCCGGCGCCCGCATGTACCGGACCGGCGACCTCGGCCGCTGGCTGCCCTCCGGCGACCTGTGCTTCCTCGGCCGCCGCGACCTGCAGGTCAAGGTCAGGGGCTACCGGGTGGAGCTGTCGGAGATCGAGTCGGTGCTCGCCGGCGAGCCGGGAATCGCGCACGCCGTCGTCGAGCTGCGCGCGGACCGGCTGGTCGCGTACGTGGTCGGCGAGATCGGCGGGGAGCAGGTCAGCGTCAGCGAGCTGCGGGCGCGGCTCGGCGAGCGGCTTCCCGAGTACATGATCCCCGGGCGGTTCGTCTGGCTGGACGAGCTGCCCCTGAAGTCGCACGGCAAGGTCGACCGGGCCAGGCTGCCCGAACCCGACGAGGCGCGACCCGACCAGGAAGCCGGATTCGTCCCGCCGGAGACGCCCCTCGAAGAGGCGATCGCGGCGGTGTGGGCGAAGGTGCTCGGACTGGTCCATGTCGGCGTGCTGGACGACTTCTTCGACCTGGGTGGTCATTCGCTGCTCGCCGCGCAGGTGGTCGCCCGCCTTCGGAAAGCCATTCCCGAAGGCGGGCGCCAGGTCACGATCCTGGACCTGTTCAAGCACCGGACCGTCCGGGAGCTGGCGCGGCTCGCCGAGACGGCCGACGACGGCCCGCGGATGCTCCTGCACCGGCTCACCCCGCCCCGCGCGGCCACCTCGACCCTGGTCTGCGTGCCGTACGGCGGCGGCAGCGCGGCCATCTACCAGCCGCTGGCCGACACGCTGCCGCAGAACTGGGCGCTGCACGCGGTAGCCGTCCCCGGCCAGGAGATGGGGCTGGTCGAGGAGACCCGGCCGGTGGCGGAGGTCGCGCAGGACTGCGTGGAGGAGATCCTCAAGGACGTCCGCGGCCCGCTCGCGCTGTACGGGCACTGCGGGCTCGGCGTCATGCTGATCGTGGAGATCGCCCGCCGCCTGGAGGCGGCGGGCCGCCCGATCGAGGCGATCTACTTCGGCGGTGTCTTCCCCTTCGCCCGTCCCGCCTCGGTGCTGGCCAAGCTGTCGAACCTGACCGACCGCCTGCGCAGCGACCAGATCTGGGCCAACGCCCTGCGGGCCGCGGGTCTCGAAGTGGACGACCTGGAGCCCGACCAGCTCAAACTGGTGATCGACAACCGTCGCAAGGGCACCAGGGAGGCGGAACGCTACTTCACCCGCCTCTTCGAGGAGGGCGTCGAGCCGCTCAGGACGCCGATCATCTCGGTGGTGGGCGAACGCGACCCGGCCACCGAGTTCTACCAGGAGCGCTACCGCGAGTGGCATCTCCTGAGCGGCTCCACGGCCGTGGTCGTCCTCGACGAGGCCGGACACTTTTTCCTGAAATATCGGGCGGATGAGCTCGCCGCCATCGTCACCGGCACCCACCGGGCCATCGCCTCCCGCGACACGGCGAAGCTGGCCCGTACCGACCGGTCCACCTGGTGGCTCGGCGGCGTCTCCACCCAGGACGCCCTCACGGAGATCGCCCCGGCGACGACGGCACCCGCGCTCACCGGTGCGGGACCGGTCGCGCCCGCCTCCACCGGTCAGGGAACGTCCGCGCCCGCTCTTCCCGGTCCGGAAGCGCCCGCTCTTCCCAGTTCGGAAGCGGAAGCGTCCGCTCTTCCCGGCCCGGGCACGGGCGGGGCTCCACCGGGGACGGGGCAGCCGGTCGCGACGACCCCGCCGGCGCGCTCCGGTCCGCCGCCCAGCATGAAGCGGTTCGCCGCCGTGGCGGCCGGACAGCTCGTCTCGATCGTCGGATCGTCGCTGACCGAGTTCGCCATCCCGCTGTGGATCTACATCACCACCGGCTCGCTCCCCATGATGGCCCTGTTCTCCGTCCTCGCGCTGGTCCCCGGCATGCTGGTGTCCCCCCTGGCCGGTGCCCTCGTCGACCGCCACGACCGGCGCAGGGTCATGCTCGCCGGAGACATCGGCGCGTTCGGCACCCAGCTGGCGCTGGGCGTCCTGCTGTGGACCGGCAACCTGCAGATCTGGCACATCTACCCGCTCCTGGTCCTGCTGTCGGTCGCGCTGACCTTCCAGCGCCTCGCCTACAACTCCGCCATCCCGCAGCTGGTCCCCAAGCGCTTCCTCGGCCACGCCAACGGCGTGGTCCAGATGGTCACCGGTACCGCCCAGCTGGTCGTCCCGCTGGCCGCGGTCGGCCTGATGGCCGTGATCGGGCTGGAGGGCATCCTCGTCCTGGACGTCGTCTCGTACGTCTTCGCGATCGGGGTGCTGCTCTTCGTCCGCTTCCCGAAGACCATGGCGTGGAAGCGCAGGGAGTCGCTGGTCGCCGAGATGGTCGAGGGCTGGAAGTTCTCCTGGGGCAACCGGGGCTTCCGCGGCATGCTGTTCTTCTTCGCGGTGCTGAACATCTTCCTGTCCCCGCTGTTCCTGCTCATCTCGCCGCTGGTCCTGGGCTTCGCCACGCTGGAGGACGTCGGCCGGATCTCCTTCTTCGGCGGCCTGGGGGTCTTCCTCGGCGGCCTGACCATGACCGTCTGGGGAGGCCCGCGACGGCATCGGCTGCGCGGCGTCATGCTCTCCACCCTCGTCCTGAGCCTCTTCTGCCTGGTCACCGGCCTGCAGCAGAACCTGGTCCTGATCGCGGTCGGCGCCTTCGGGATGTCGTTCTGGCTGACCATGCTCAACGGCGTCTACGCCACGATCATCCAGGTCAAGGTGCCGCAGCGCTTCCACGGCCGTGTCATCGCGCTCAACACGCTCATCGCCTGGTCCACCCTGCCGGTCGGCTTCGGCCTGGTCGCCCCGTACGGCAGCAAGCTGTTCGAACCGCTGCTGGTTCCCGGGGGGCCCCTGGCCGACACGGTCGGCCTCGTGCTCGGCACCGGCGAGGGCCGGGGCGTCGGCCTGATGTACGCGCTGTTCGCCGTCGCCATCGCGGTCACGGTGCTGGTCGCGATGCGGACCCGCACGCTGTCCAGGTTCGACATGGACGTCCCCGACGCGCTCCCTGACGACCTGGTCGGCTTCCAGGCCATCCAGAGGCGTCAGGAACGCGAGCGTCAGGAACGCGAGCGTGACGAGCCGGTCGCCGAGGTGATCTCGATCAGAAGGTGACCTCGCCCTGACCGGCGGGACGCCGGTTCCCCCGGGCCCTTCCCGGCGATCCGCCCGGGAGGACCCGGGAGAACCGGAGGGCCCGGAAAGAACAGGTGGGGAAAGCACGGACGGGGCGCGGCCGGTGGCCGCACCCCGTCTTCTCGCGTCTGTCCGGCTACGCTTCTCGCGTCTGTCCGGCTACGCGCCCGGTATCAGGGGCGGTACGCCCAGCCACCGGGAGCGAAGTCCTCCCAGTGGTACCAATCCCAGTAGTAGCCACCGTTGACCTGCGCGAGCTGACTCTCGTCCAGCTCGGTGCCGATCCCGGACAGCGCGGACAGCTCCGGCTTGGCCTTGGCCATGTTGTTTCCCCTTTCGATCTAACAACGTGGCCAATCTCCCAATCCCCGGTTGTGAACCAGTGGTGGGTGGCTGCAACCGCCTCGCGGGACACGCGCCGGACGCGGGCGGGACCGGACGACCCGTCACGGCGCTCTAGGCCCTCAGGCGCAGCCCTCTCGGTGTCGGATGGAAACCGGCGGCCTCCAGGGCGGCGCCCAGGGGGGAGTCGTTGATGGCGGTGCCGTCCGCCCGCTCGACGGTCAGCTTGCCCAGCGCGCCGTCGCGCACGGCGAGCGCGAGGGCGTCGACGGCGGGCCGGAGGCGGTCGTCGCCGGAGAAGGACAGCAGGGTCTTGCCGCCGCGCTCGACGTAGAGGATCAGGTGCCCGTCGACGAGCACGACCAGGGAACCGGCCTTCCTGCCGGGCTTGTGGGACACCTCCCCGGGATGGGCCGGCCACGGCAGGGCCGCCCCGTACGGACTGGCCGGGTCGGCGGCCGCCAGCACCACCGCCCGCCGGGCGTTTCCGTCCGCCCTCTCCGGCTTCCGCGCGCCCCACGGGTCGGGCACCGCTGCCGTGTCCGGGTGGGCGGGCGAGGGGGACGTGGCGCGCATCCGGTCGACGGCACCGGGGAGGGCGAACTGGGCACCGCCCAGCCCCTCCACGAAGTAACCCCTGCGGCACCGGCCGCTCTCCTCGAAGGCGCGAAGCACCTGGTAGACGGCGGCGAACCCGCCCGGCAGCCGCTCGGCGGTCACCGCGCCCCTGGTCACCACGCCGTGCCGCTCCAGCAGCACCTCGGCCTGGGCGTGGGCGCGCTGGGTGGAGTCCTCCGCGAGAGCGGGCAGTGCCCACCAGCGCCCGCCCACCGTGGGCGGCCCGCTCCTGGTCGGCAATACCGCCCGCCGTCGCCGGGTCGGGGCCGGGCGGTGCGCGGGGCGCCCCGTCCCGAGGACGGCCCGCAGCGGCGCCAGCGTGTCGCCGGTGATCCGGCCCGACCACACCAGGTCCCATACGGCGGCGGACAGGGCACGGTCGTCCGGGACGGCACCGGCCAGGAGGGCGCCGGCCCGGCCGCCCAGCTCACGGAAGAACAGCGCGCCCCCGCCGCCCAGAACCTCCAGCACCGCCTCGTGCACCGGCGTCAGGGTGATGTCGGCGGGGCCGGGCATCAGAAGTGGCGCGGTGTCGGCGAAGTAGAGCGACACCCAGCCGTCGCCACCCGGCAGGGACCCCTGCCCCACCCAGATCACCTCGCCGGAGGCCGTCAGCTCGTCCAGGAACGAGGGGTCGTATCCGGGCACCCGCGAAGGCAGGATCAACGTCTCCAGCGCCGACGCGGGCACCGCCGCGCCCTGCAACTGCTCGATCGCGCCCACCAGCGCGTCGATCGGCGGCCTGCCCCGCTGCGGGGTGCCGGTGATGCCGTGCCAGGCGGGCGCGAAGGCGGCCAGGGTCTCCGGGGAGACCGGCTCCACCTCCTTGCGGAGCCTGGCCAGGGACCTGCGGCGCAGCATCCGCAGCACCCCCGCGTCGCACCACTCCTCGCCCCGGCCGCCCGGCCGGAACTCCCCGCTCACCAGCCGCCCCGAGGCGGCCAGGCGGCGCAGCGCGTCGGTGACGACCGCGGGGCCGAGGCCGAACCTGGCCGCGGCGGTGCTCGCGAGGAAGGGGGTGCGCGTACGGGCGTGCCGGGCCAGCAGATCGCCCAGCGGGTCGTCGACCGGTTCGAGGAACGCGTGCGGAACCCCCACGGGCAGCGGCACGCCGAGCGCGTCGCGCAACCGGGCGGCGTCCTCGATCGCCGCCCACCGCTCCTGCCCCGCCACCCGCACCCTGATGGCCCGCCGGGAACCCTCCAGCACGGTCAGCCACGCCGGGTCGCCCTCGCGCACGCCGACGTCCTCGGCCACCAGGGGGCCGTGGGAGCGGAGCAGGTCGGCCAGGTCCTCGGCGTCGCGCAGCGGCCGGTCCAGCCGGGCCAGCTCCCGATCGGCGTCGGTGATCACGTCGAGGTCGAGCAGCTCGCGCAGGTCCGCCTGGCCCAGCAACTCGGCCAGCAGGGTCGTGTCGAGCGCGAGCGCCTGGGCGCGGCGCTCGGCCAGCGGGGCGTCGCCCTCGTACATGAACGCGCCGATGTAGTTGAACAGCAGCGACGCCGCGAACGGCGACGCCTTGTCGGTCTCGACCTCCACCAGCCGGACCCGCCGCGCCTCGATGTCGCGCATCAGCCGGACCAGCCCCGGCACGTCGAACACGTCCTGAAGGCACTCGCGCATCGTCTCCAGCACCACGGGGAACGACCCGTAGCGGCCCGCCACGCTCAGCAGGTGCGAGGCGCGCTGCCGCTGCTGCCAGAGCGGCGACCGCCTGCCCGGCACGCGGCGCGGCAGCAGCAGGGACCGCCCCGCGCACTCGCGGAACCGCGCCGCGAACAGCGCCGAACCGCCCAGCTCCTCGGTGACGATCCGCTCGATCTCGTCCGCGTCGAAGACCGCGACGTCGGACGGGGGGTCGGAGAGCGTGTCGGGAATGCGCAGCACGATCCCGTCGTCGGAGTGCAGGGCCTGCACGTCGACGCCGTAGCGCTCCCGCAGCCGCCGCCCGATCGCCAGCGCCCACGGCGCGTGCACCCGCGCCCCGTACGGGGAGTGCACAACCACCCGCCAGTCGCCCAGCTCGTCGTGGAACCGCTCGACCAGCAGCGTCCTGTCGTCCGGCACGTAGCCGGTCGCCTGTCGCTGCTCGGCCAGGTAGGAGAGCAGGTTGGCGGCGGCGTACTCGTCCAGCCCCGCCGCCCTGATCCTCTCCATGGCCCCCTCACGCGCGGCGCTTCCCGCTCCCGCGCTTCCCGGTTTCGCGTTCTCCGCCGCCCCGTTTCCCGCCTCGGCGCCCTCCGCTCCCGCGTTTCCCGTCCCCGGGCCTCGGGCGCGCCCGCTCCCCGTCTCGGCGTCCGCGCCCGCCGCCGACATCTCGCGGAGGAACGCGCCGATGGCCCTGCCCAGCTCCGCCGGTCTCCCGGCGGTGTCGCCGTGCCAGAAGGGGAGCTTTCCCGGCTGGCCGGGGGCGGGCGTGACCAGCACCCGATCGGCCGTGATCTCCTGGATCCGCCAGGAGGTCGCGCCCAGCACGAACACGTCCCCGGCCCGCGACTCGTAGACCATCTCCTCGTCCAGCTCGCCCACCCGGGAGGACTTCTCCCCGACCAGGAACACGCCGAACAGCCCCCTGTCGGGGATCGTGCCGCCGTTGGTGACCGCCAGCCGCTGGGCTCCGGGACGGCCCCGCAGGGTGCCGGTCACCCGGTCCCAGACGATGCGCGGCCGCAGCTCGGCGAACTCCTCGCTCGGGTAACGTCCGGCGAGCATGTCGAGCGTCGCCTCCAGCGCGCTCCTGGGCAACGTCCGGTAGGGGGCCGCCCGCCGCACGACCTCCTCCAGCTCGTCCACCGTCCACTCGTCCAGCGCGGTCATCGCCACGATCTGCTGGGCGAGCACGTCGAGCGGGTTGCGCGGGTAGCGCAGGTCCTCGATCTCCCCGCTCCTCATCCGCTCGGCCACCACGGCCGTCTGGACCAGGTCCCCCCGGTACTTGGGGAAGATCACGCCACGTGAGACCGCTCCCACCTGGTGCCCGGCCCGGCCGATCCGCTGCAGGCCGCTCGCCACGCTCGGCGGCGCCCCGACGCAGGCCACCAGGTCGACCGCGCCCATGTCGATGCCGAGCTCCAGGCTGGAGGTCGCGACCACGGCGGGCAGCCGCCCGGACTTGAGCGCCTCCTCGATCTGGGAGCGCTCCTCCTTCGACACCGAACCGTGGTGGGCCCGCACGATCTCCGGGCCGACCCCCTTGGCCGCGCCGGCCTGCGCCATCATCGCCGCCGGGGTGGAGAGGGAGGCCGGGGGGACGGGGAACCCCTCGGCCCAGTGCACCGGCTCCGCCCCCGCCTCCGCGTCCTGCCCGGCCGGCTCCTCGCCGGTCTCCCTCCGCTCCCACGCCAGCTCGTTGAGGCGGGTGCACAGCCTCTCGGCCAGTCGCCGGGAGTTGGCGAACACGATCGTGGAGCTGTGGCCTCCGATCAGCTCGAACAGCCGCTCCTCCACATGCGGCCAGATCGACCGCCTGGCCGGGGTCTCGGTCAGCCAGCGGTCGTCGTCGGGGGCGGGCGGGGCGGGAGGCGTGTCGAGCTCGGTCATGTCCTCGATCGGGACGACCACCTCGACCTCGATCTCCTTGTCGGAGGGCGGCTGGACCACGGTCGCCGGGCGCGATCCGCCCAGGAAGGCGGCCACCTCGCTCACCGGCCGGACGGTCGCCGACAGGCCGATCCGCTGGGCGGGCCGGGGCAGGAGGGTGTCGAGCCGCTCCAGACTGAGGGCCAGGTGCGCGCCGCGCTTGGTGGCCGCCACCGCGTGCACCTCGTCGACGATGACCGTCTCCACACCGCGCAACGCCTCGCGGGCCTGGCTGGTGAGCAGCAAAAACAGCGACTCGGGGGTGGTGATCAGGATGTCGGAGGGCCGGGTCGCGAACCGCCGCCGCTCCTCGGGGGCGGTGTCACCCGACCGGATCGCCACCGAGATCTCCGGCACCGGGAGCCCGAGCCGCCGCGCGGTCTGCCTCAGCCCGGCCAGCGGCGCCCGGAGGTTGCGCTCGACGTCGACCGCCAGGGCCTTGAGCGGCGAGACGTACAGGACCCGGCACCGCCTCACCGGCTCGCCGTCCCCCCGGTTCCCCCGCGAACGCCCTCGCCCGCCCCGGGCGCTCGTACCGGCCGTATCGCCGGTGCCACCCGTACCGGCCGTCAGGTCCGTGTCGGAGGATCCGGCGTCCGGTGGGGAGCCGGGAGCGGAGGAGGCGAGCCGGTCGAGCGACCACAGGAAGGCGGCCAGCGTCTTGCCGGATCCGGTGGGTGCGACCACCAGCGTGTTGTCGCCCCGCGCGATCGCCGCCCACGCCCCCTCCTGCGCGGCGGTCGGCGCGGCGAACGCCCCGGTGAACCAGTCTCTGGTCATCCGGGTGAAGTGATCGAGCGCCCCGCCCGCGCTCGCCGTCTCGCTCATCGCCGCCCCCTAGCTCCCGGTCCGGACGACCGACCGGCTCACCGCCCATACTGCACGGCCCCACCGACAGAACCCGTCACCGCCCGCCCGGCGACCGGGCGGCGGACGGGAGCGGGTGGTCCGCGCATCACCTGCGGACGCACGGTTCGCCGGTGCTGCGACGCCCCACGGGAGACCGGATCCGCGGCGTTCGCCGGGACGGTGACCATTCGCCACCATGACGTGACGTCCGGGATAGGTTGGCTCCCTGCCGTTGAGGACATGGCTTTGACGAACACACGACGTATTGAGTGGTGAGCTAAAGGTGAGCATCGACCATCAGGCCATCGAGGCGACACGCGAGCGGATCAAGGCGGAGCATCTCAGGGCGCACCGCCCGCCGAGCAGCGCGAGGGGGCTGCACCACTTCGCGCTGATCTCCTCCGACGTCGAGACGACGATCGCGTTCTACCAGGACCTTCTGGAGTTCCCGCTGACGGAGATCTTCGAGAACCGCGACTACCGGGGGTCGAACCACTTCTTCTTCGACATCGGCAACGGCAACCTGCTCGCCTTCTTCGACTTCCCCGGCCTGGACCTCGGCCCCTACAAGGAGGTCCTCGGCGGGCTCCACCACGTCGCCATCTCGGTCGATCCCTCCACGTGGGAGCGCCTGCGGGGCAAGCTGGAGGCGGCGGGCGTTCCGCACCAGGTCGAGAGCGGCGCGTCGATCTACTTCGCCGACCCCGACGGGGCCCGCCTGGAACTGCTCGCCGACCCCCTCGGCGAGATGTACGGCTCCCGCGTGCTCTGACGGCTCTCCCGCCTCCGGCCGCCCACGCCTTCCCCCTCGCTCTCGCTCTCGCCCATCCCCGTCCCCGTCCCGTCCCCGTCCCGTCCCCGTCCCCGTCCCGTCCGCTCCGTCTCCGGCTCGCCCCCGTCCGGCGGAGGCCGGGAGAGCGGGACGCGGGCGCCTCGCGGCCCGGCGGCGCGCCGGGGTGGGTCGCGGCACGCCGATGGGCGTCCATACTTGGGGCATGCGCCTATCGGATTTCTGGAAGCGGATGAAGTCACACTTCGGCGACCAGTACGCCGAGTCGTGGGCCCGCGACTACGTCATCGCCGATCTCGGCGGCCGGACCGTGATCCAGGCGCTGGCCGAGGGAGTCGGCGCCAAGGAGGTCTGGCACGCCGTGTGCGGGGTGACCGACGTCGCGCCCAGGCTCCGCTGAGAGCCGGTGAGCACGCGGCCCGGTAAACGGGCCGGAGAGCATGCGGCCGGGTAAGCGGAGAGCCGGAGAGCGTGAAGGGCCGCTCAGGACGGTTCCGTGAGCGGGGCGAGGAGCTTCTCCACCGAATCGGCCGCCCGCGCGGGATCGTCGGCGCTCTCCTCACCGTCCGGTGCCCACAGAAACAGCCAGCCGTCCCTGACCGGGGTGGCGAAGACTATGGTCTGCCGACGGCTGTCCGGATGCCACACCCACAGCACCGGGGCGGCGCCTCCGAGGGTGCGGCTCGCCAGCCCTCGTTGTCGCAGCTCGGCGGCGAGGGAATCGAGATGGGCTAGACGTTGCTGCGTGAACGTGTTGGGCACGTCGGGCACCTCGGGTCGTTTCCCCTCAGGATCACTCCAGGTCAACCCGGTGACAACAGGTCCTGGGCAATTCTTGGAAATGTCGCCTCCCGGATGGGGTCCGCATCTCCCGAAGCCGTGGCCCGCCGGCCTGCCCGGCCGTGTCCGGTCGTGCGCGGGGGGACTCCGCGGCGGTTCGTGACTCCCGCAACGTATGGTGCCAACGGGCGGCGATCGAACAGTCGTTCGGCTATATTGAACAAGCCACCACTCTTGGCGTGCCCTCCCGAAATTGTCGGCGGCACCCCGTAGCTTTCTGGCAACCGATCCAACCCGCGACCCTTCAGGGGGCTCCCATGGCAGCTAACGACCGCGAGAAGGCGCTTGAGACCGCACTCGCTCAGATCGAGCGGCAGTTCGGCAAGGGCTCGATCATGCGCCTGGGCGACGAGACCCGGGCGCCCATCGAGGTGGTTCCCACCGGCTCCATCGCGCTCGACGTGGCCCTCGGCATCGGCGGCTTCCCGCGCGGCCGCATCGTCGAGGTCTACGGTCCCGAGTCCTCGGGCAAGACCACGGTCGCCCTGCACGCGGTGGCCAACGCCCAGCGTGGTGGCGGCATCGCCGCGTTCATCGACGCCGAGCACGCGCTCGACCCGGAGTACGCCCAGAAGCTGGGCGTCGACACCGACGCGCTGCTCGTCTCCCAGCCCGACACCGGTGAGCAGGCGCTGGAGATCGCCGACATGCTGATCCGGTCCGGCGCCGTCGACCTGCTGGTCATCGACTCGGTGGCGGCCCTGGTGCCCAAGGCCGAGATCGAGGGCGAGATGGGCGACAGCCACGTCGGCCTCCAGGCCCGTCTGATGTCCCAGGCGCTGCGCAAGGTCGCCGGCGCGCTCAACAACACCGGCACCACCGCGATCTTCATCAACCAGCTCCGTGAGAAGATCGGCGTCATGTTCGGCTCGCCCGAGACCACGACCGGTGGAAAGGCGCTGAAGTTCTACGCCTCGGTCCGCCTCGACATCCGCCGCATCGAGACGCTGAAGGACGGCACCGAGGCGGTCGGCAACCGCACCCGGGTGAAGGTCGTCAAGAACAAGATGGCCCCGCCCTTCCGCGTGGCCGACTTCGACATCCTCTACGGCGTCGGCATCTCCCGCGAGGGTGGCCTGATCGACATGGGTGTCGAGCACGGCTTCGTCCGCAAGTCCGGCGCCTGGTACACCTACGAGGGTGACCAGCTCGGTCAGGGCAAGGAGAACGCGCGAAACTTCCTCAAGAGCCACCCGGACATGGCGAACGAGATCGAGAAGAAGATCAAGGAGAAGCTCGGCGTCGGCCCGCGCGTCGACAGCCCGGCCGTCCCGTCGCCCGTCCCTGCGGCTTCGGCCCCGGCCGCCGCTTCCGGCCGCGCGTCCGGTGCCGCTTCGGCTCCTGCCGCGTCCGGTCGCGGTTCCAAGGCCGCCGCTGCCCCCAAGCCGGGTGACGCCTGAATCCGGGCTGATCGATGACCACGGGACCTGACTCCGGTCCGGCCGGCGAGGCCGGGCCGAGAGACTGGGGAGCCTGGCCCGACGAACCTCGGGCGGGTTCACCGAGCCGGCGCGGGCGCGACCATGACCACGGTTCGTCCGTCGCGGAGGGAGGCTTTCGCGAGGAAGCCGCGGACCCGGCGAGTGACGGGCCGCGAGGCCGGAAGAAGCGTGCCTCACGGCGTGGGCGGCGGTCCGGGAGCGCTGCCCCGGGCTTTCTCTCCGACCGATCCGACGGATTCGACGGACTTGGCGGACCTGACGGAATTGACAGATCCGGCAGGTCCGGCGGACGCGGCAGGTTCGGTGGGCGTGACGGGTCCGGTGGACGTGACGGGTCCGACGGGTCGGCCGAGGGGTCTCGGGCGAGCCGGGAGGCCGGATCCGATCCGCAGGCGGTTGCCCGGGGCATCTGCCTGCGGCTGCTGACCATGGCGCCGCGCACCCGGGCCCAGCTCGCGGAGGCGCTGCGCAAGCGCGAGGTGCCCCAGGAGGCGGCGGACGCCGTGCTGGAGCGCTTCTCCGAGGTCGGGCTCATCGACGACGAGGCGTTCGCCGCGGCATGGGTGAGCTCGCGTCACGCCGGGCGGGGTCTCGCCAGAAAGGCCCTCGCCTCGGAGCTCCGCCACCGAGGGGTGGACGAGGAGACCGTGAAGGAAGCGGTGGATCGGCTCGATCCCGAGGAGGAGGCGGAGACCGCTCGTCGCCTCGTGCGGCGCAAACTCTCCTCGACCCGGGGTCTGGAGCCCGCGGTCAGGACCCGCAGGCTTGCCGGCATGCTCGCCCGCAAGGGATACGGCCCCGGCCTGGCATTTCGCGTGATCCGTGAAGTGCTGGAGGACGAAGGGGCGGAAACATCGCCATTCGCGGAGGATCAGGGCTATCCACTCGACTAGTCCAAAGCAGCTTTGACAGCGGGTCTTTGCTTGCTCGTTACCTCTCTGACGCTTAATCTCAACGACAGTGAGGAGTTACTCCGCGCAGTGCGGATTGTCATAGCGGTGTAATACGGACAAGCAGGCTTGGCGGATGAGGACGGGACGACGGACCGGCGGGAACAGCCGGTGGGTGATCCCCTCTGGGTTCACTTCTGTCCCGACGGTGCCGTCTCTTGAGCTTTCCGTGCCGTGCGTGTGACCCCTCGTGTGCCTGATATTTGCGACGCGAGGAAGGTGAGGCGCGCATGGATCCGGTCGTGGTCGTCATGTTGACAGTGGCGGTTATGGCTCTCGCCGTGATGACAGCCGTGCTGGTCGTGTTGCTGCGTCGTGTCGGCGGAGCCGGGGGCCCGAAGGGTCCCACGCCTGAGCAGGAGGCCGAGGTTCAGGCCCACCTGGAGGAGGCCAGACGCGAGGCCGCCGACATCCGGGCGAAGGCCCAGGACGACGCCGGAGAGCTGCTGCGCAAGTCGGAGGCGGCGATCGAGGCGGCGGCCGAGATGCGCAAGGAGGCCGAGGCCGAGGGCAAGATCCTGAAGTACGAGCTCAAGGAGCTCCGGTCCGACCTCGAACGCAGGGAGAACCGGCTCGCGGAGCGCGAGCAGCGTCTCGACGAGGAGGCCAGGCGCCAGGCCGACCGGGCCCGCAAGCTCGCCGAGACGGAGACCGAGCTGGCCGACCGCCGCGAGGATCTCGAACGGGTCGCCGAGGAGCGCAAGACCATCCTGGAACGGGTGTCCGGGTTCACCAGCGACCAGGCCAGGGCCGAGCTGGTCAGGGAGATCGAGAACCAGGCGAAGCGCGAGGCCGCTCTGATCATCAGGGAGATCGAGGGAGAGGCACGCAAGGAGGGCGAGAAGCGCGCCACCAAAATCGTCACGTTGGCGGTCCAGCGGGTCGCCACCGAGCAGACCGCCGAGTCCGTGGTGAGCGTCCTGCATCTTCCCGGTGACGAGATGAAGGGGCGCATCATCGGCCGCGAGGGCCGCAACATCCGGGCCTTCGAGTCGACCACCGGCGTCAACCTGATCATCGATGACACGCCGGAAGCCGTGTTGTTGTCGTGTTTCGACCCGGTCCGCCGCGAGACCGCGCGGCTCACCCTGGAGAAGCTCGTCCTCGACGGCCGCATCCATCCGCAGCGCATCGAGGAGGCCCACGATCGCAGCAAGGCCGAGGTCCAGGAGCTGTGCGTGCGTGCGGGCGAGGACGCCCTGGTGGAACTCGGCATCACCGACATGCATCCCGAGCTCGTCACCCTCCTCGGCCAGCTCCGTTACCGCACCTCCTACGGCCAGAACGTGCTGGGCCACCTCATCGAGTCGGCCCACATCGCCGGCATCATGGCGGCCGAGCTGCGACTCGACACGACGCTGCTCAAGCGCTGCACGCTCCTGCACGACATCGGCAAGGCCCTCACCCACGAGGTCGAGGGCAGCCACGCGCTCATCGGCGCCGAGATCGCCAGACGATACGGCGAGCACGAGGACGTCGTCCACGCCATCGAGGCCCATCACAACGAGGTCGAGGTCAAGACCGTCGAGGCCGTCCTCACCCAGGCCGCCGACGCGATCAGCGGCAGCCGTCCCGGCGCCCGCCGCGAGTCGCTGGAGGCCTACGTCAAGCGGCTGGAGCGCCTTGAGGAGATCGCCACCTCCTACGAGGGCGTCGAGAAGGTCTTCGCCATGCAGGCGGGCCGGGAGATCAGGGTCATGGTGAAGCCAGACGCGGTCGACGACATCCAGGCCCAGGTGATCGCCCGCGACGTCGCCAAACAGGTCGAGGAGGAGCTCACCTACCCCGGCCAGATCCGCATCACGGTCGTCCGCGAATCGCGGGCCACCGAGTTCGCCCGCTGATCCCGCCCAACGGGCCCAATCCGCCGACCCCGCTGTGCGCGCCGAACCAGCCCAACCCGCCGACCCCGCGGAATCCGCCGAACCGGGGAGCACGCCGATTCGCCCGGTTCGCCGACCCGCCCGGCAACCCGCCGGTCCACCTGGCCTCTCGCTCAGGAATGGAAGATCTGCTGGTAGAAGGCGAGCTCGGTGGCCAGGGCCGCGCTACGGGTCTCGGCGCGGCGGAAGCCGTGGGCCTCCCCCTCGAACGTGAGGTAGGTGCAGGGAACGCCGCGTTCGGCGAGCGCGTCGGCGAAGGCCTGTGACTGCGCCGGAGGGACCACCGGGTCGGACAGGCCCTGGAGGAGCAGCATGGGGCAGCTCACCCCGGCCACCCGGCCGACGGGTTCGCGCGAGGCGTACAGGGCGGGGTCCTCCGGGCCGATCAGCCACTCGACGTAGCGCGACTCGAAGTCGTGGGTGGTCGCGCTGAAGTTGGCGAGCCCGCTCACGCCGTAGTAGGAGACGCCTCCGGCGAACGCGTCGGACGCGCAGCAGGCCGCCATGACCGTCCAGCCGCCCGCGCTACCGCCCCGGATCGCGATCCGCGCCGGGTCGCCCAGCCCCTCCGCGGCCAGCCACTCGGCCGCGGCGATCGCGTCCTCGACGTCGACCACGCCCCACTGACCGCGCAGCCGCTCGCGGTAGACGCGGCCGTAGCCGGTGGAGCCGCCGTAGTTGACGTCGAGCACGCCGATGCCCCTGCTGGTGAGGAACGTCTTCTCCAGATCGAGCGCGCCGACGCTGTTCCCGGTCGGCCCGCCGTGCACGAACACGACGTACGGCGCGGGGCCCTCGCCGCGCGCCACGGGGTTGGACGGGGGGTAGAGGAACGCGTGGACCTCGCGCCCGAACCGGCTCTCGAACTCCACGGGCCTGGCGCGCGGCAGGTAGCCGGGGTCGGGCAGCTCGTTGACGTCCCGGCGGAGCTCCTCCACCCGCCCGGTCACGGTGTCGACCCGGACGATCGACCGGGGCAGCGCCGGGCCGTACCCGATCCCGACCACGGCACGCCCGTCGGTGGCCAGCACCACCTCCCAGCCGTCGTAGGGCACGTCCAGGTCGCTCAGTACGCCACTGTCCGGGTCGAGAACCCCCAGCCGCAGGTCGCCCCGCCCGTGCAGGACCGCGAGGCTCCCGTCGTCCATCGGCGCGTACGGCACCGCGCCGAGCTGCCACAGCGGCCCCGCGAACTCCTGCTCCGCCGGGTGGAGCGCCTTCGCCGAGGCGCCGTGTATCCCGACCAGGTAGAGGTTCCACCAGCCCGACCAGTCGGAGACCAGGTACAGGTGCTGCTCGTCACGCCACCGCGGGGCGAGCACCGATTCCGAGATGCCGCCCTTGACCTTCCAGGACGTGCCGTCGGCGAGCCTGGAGATCCACAGCTCGGTGCCGTTCCACGGCATCCGGGGGTGGTCCCAGCAGACGAAGGCCAGGTGCTCGCCGTCGGGGGAGACGGTGGGGGAGGCGTAGAAGTCGTGCCCTCCGGCCCGCTCGCGCGGCTCGCCCTCGCCGGACAGCGGGATGGACACGATCGACCGGCTCACCCGGCCGCCGTCGTGGCGCTCCCTGACGCACCAGATCTGCCCGTCGTGAAGGATGAGGTCCGCGTAGCGCAGGGCCGCCGGCTCCTCGGGCTCCGGTGTGAGCGGCCTGGGCTCACCACCGGTGGGCAGCAGGTAGAGACGCTGGTCGACGAAGTTGGCGAACACCACGCCCTCGCCGGGCACCACCGCGTACGACCGCCCGCCGTACTCGTGGACCCTGGTCCTGGCGCTCCACGGTGCGCTCAGCAACTCGCGCTGGGCGCCGTCGGCGCCGCGGTGCACGATGGTGGTCCGCCCGCCCTCGGCGGGACGGTCCTCGGTCCACCAGACCTCCTCGCCGAGCACCGTCGGGTATCCGAGGCGCAGCCCGGAACGGGCCACGTCGGAGGTGGAGACCGGCGACGGCCAGGTGGCGTACGGCAGGACGACCTGCTCGGGGGACATGGCGCAATCCTGCCCGATAACCCGCCGCGTGTCGCCGGTATCACGCTCGCGTCACCCGAGATATGCCGCCGGTGAACCGCGCGAGCCGTGAGATCGGGGGGAATGATGAGGTGAGAGCCGTTGGTCCGGTCTCCGCCATAAGCCGACCTGCGGATGTTTTCTCACCCGACTGGCACGCGGAAGGGCGGCCACCGGATCCGGTGACCGCCCTTCGGCTGCCGTGCTTCTACGGTGCGGGGGTGGTGGGGGTTCCGAGGCCGCCCTCGACCGCCGTCGGCGAGTCGGGCCGGGCGATCGGCTTGGCCGCGGTCTTCCTGCTGCGACGGCTCCGCCTCTCCAGCCAGGTGGCGACGGCGCCCACCATCACGTTGATGATGATGTAGATGATCGCGATGACGATCACGGCGGGAATGATGTTGTTGAAGTTGGAGGGCAGCACGCGCGCCCCCGCGTTCAGCAGGTCCTCGAACGACACGATGAAGCCCAGGGCGGTGTCCTTCAGGAGCACCACCAGCTGCGCCACGATCGCCGGCATCATGACCGTGACCGCCTGCGGCAGCAGGATCATCCGCATCACCTGGCCCGGACGCAGGCCGACCGCGAGCGCGGCCTCGCTCTGCCCCCGGGGGATGGACAGGATGCCCGCCCGTACGATCTCCGCCAGCACCGAGCCGTTGTACAGGACCAGGCCGATCACCACCGCCCAGAAGGGCGTCACGGTGAGCCCGAAGACCGCGCTCCCGCCGAACATCACCGCGAAGATCATGATCAGCAGCGGGATCGCCCGGAAGAACTCGACGACCGCACCCGAGGCGCGG
Source organism: Streptosporangium sp. OZ121 (assembly GCF_051918885.1). NCBI lineage: Bacteria > Bacillati > Actinomycetota > Actinomycetes > Streptosporangiales > Streptosporangiaceae > Streptosporangium > Streptosporangium sp. OZ121. The sequence continues at coordinate 136,620 of NZ_JBPXMC010000013.1, read as the reverse complement.
CGGATCCAGGCGTTCGCCGAGAGCCGGCCGATGCCGAAGACGAACCCGAACGGCACCGCGATCAACGCGGCCACCGCGGCGGCGCTGAGCGTGTTGACCAGGCCGGGCAGGATCAGGTTGATCCACACGTCGCCGCGCAGGAACGGCGTCCACAACTCGGCGCTGAGCTGGTTCTTCTCGCCGAGCTTGGTCACCATCACGTACACCGCGAACAGCACGGCGAGGATGACCAGCACGGTGAGCACGTTGTTGCGTATCCGGGCCTTGGGGCCGGGAATGTCGTACAGGACGCTGACGCGGTCGGAACTCTCGACGCGCCGCTTGCGCGCCGGGGGCCGCTCGGTGGTGACCGCGGTCATCGGACCACCGCCAGGCGCTTGGCCAGCCAGCCGAACAGCAGTCCGGTCGGCAGGGTCAGGATCAAAAAGCCCAGCGCGAACCCGGCGAAGATCTGGATGACCGCGTCGCCGTGCGCCTCGAACAGCGTCTTCATGGTCAGGGACGCCTCACCCACCCCGATGGCCGCGGCGATCGTGGTGTTCTTGGTCAACGCGATCAGGATGCTGCCCAGCGGGGCGATCACCGCGCGGAACGCCTGGGGCAGCACGATCAGCCTCAGGTTCTGGCCGAACGTGAGCCCGATGGCGCGGGCCGCCTCCGCCTGGCCGACCGGGACCGTGTTGATCCCGGCCCGGATCGCCTCGCAGACGAACGCCGCCGTGTAGGCGGACAGGCCGATGATGGAGAGCCACAGGTAGTTGACGGACAGGCTTTCTGAGAACGAGACGTCCAGGACCAGGCCGAGGCCCAGCCCGCAGAACACGATCACCAGGGTCAGCGGGGTGTTCCGCAGGACGTTCACATACGTCGTGCCGATCCCGCGCAGGACCGGCAGCGGGCTGACCCGCATGCCCGCGAGGATCGTCCCGAGCACGAGCGCCACCAGCCCACTGGCGAGGGTGAGCCGGATGGTCAACCAGAAAGCGTCCAGAATGATCGGGAATTCATCGAAGAGTGCCTGCACTCATCCCTCCAGAGGTCACAGGCCGGGGCGTCCGTACGCCCCGGCCGAGGTGTGACCGAATCAGTAGCGCTCGACAGCCGGCGGGGTGGTGAAGAACTTCCCGAACTCGCCGAAGTTGGCGTCGATGGCCTTCTTCCAGCTGCCGTCCGTGAACATCTTCTCGACGGCCGCGTTCACCTTGTCGCGGGTCTCCTTGTCCTCCAGCTTCAGGCCGATGCCGTACTTCTCCTCGGAGAAGGGCTGGCCGACGAGGCGGAACTTGCCGGGGGACTGGGTGGCGAAGCCGGCCAGGATCGTCGCGTCGGTGGAGATCGCGTCGACCTGCTTGTTCTCCAGCAGAGGCAGGCAGGCGCCGTAGCCCTGCTGCTCGGTGAGGAAGCCGCTCTTCCACTCGTCGCCGAACTTCTCGACCAGGCGGGCGGGGGAGGAGGAGCCCTGGGCGCCGCAGACCTTCTTGGTCTTGAGGTCCTCGACGCTGTTGATCGTGGTGTCGTCCGCCCGGGTCAGGATGTCCTGGCCGGTGACCAGGTACGGGCCGGCGAAGGAGACCTTCTTCTTGCGGTCGTCGGTGATCGAGTAGGTCGCGATCACGGCGTTGACCTGGCCCTGCTGGATGAAAGATTCGCGGTTGGCCGAGATGGCCTCCTTGAACTCAATCTTGTCGTCCGTGTAGCCGAGCTCCTTGGCGACATACCGGGCAACGTCGACGTCGAATCCCTTGAAGGAGCCGTCGGGCTGCTTCTGCCCGAGACCGGGCTGGTCGACCTTGATGCCCACGACGAACTTGTCGCTTCCGCCGCCGGCGTCGTCGCCGCACGCGGTCAGACCGGCCATCGCCGCCGCGGCTGCGATCACCACGGCTCCAATACGACGTACACGCATTCTTGCTACCTCGTCTTTCATCAGGGACATATCAGGGATGAGCAGAGCCGTCAGTGAGTGAGGATCTTGGAGAGGAAGTCCTTGGCCCGGCCGGTCCTGGCGTTGGTGAAGAACTCCTCGGGGGTGTTCTCCTCCACGATCTGGCCCTCGGCCATGAACACCACGCGGTTCGCCGCGCGGCGGGCGAAGCCCATCTCGTGGGTGACGACCATCATCGTCATGCCCTCCTGGGCGAGGCCGATCATGACGTCGAGCACCTCCTGGACCATCTCCGGGTCGAGCGCCGAGGTGGGCTCGTCGAACAGGATCATCTTGGGGTCCATGGCCAGGGCGCGGGCGATCGCCACGCGCTGCTGCTGGCCTCCCGAGAGCTGCGCGGGGTACTTCGACGCCTGGGCGCCGATGCCGACCCGCTCCAGCAACTCCATGCCCCGCCGCTCCGCTTCGGCCTTCGCGATGCCACGAACCTTGATCGGCCCGAGGGTGACGTTCTCGAGGATCGTCTTGTGCGCGAACAGGTTGAAGGACTGGAACACCATCCCGACCTCGGACCTGAGCTTGGCCAGGGTCTTGCCCTCGGCCGCGAGCGGCTGCCCGTCGAAGGTGATGGTTCCCTCGTCGATCGCCTCCAGCCGGTTGATCGTCCGGCAGAGGGTCGACTTGCCGCCGCCCGACGGGCCGATGACGACGAGGACCTCGCCGCGGGAGATCGTCAGATTGATGTCCCGAAGGACGTGCAGGCTGCCGAAGTGCTTGTTGACACCTTCGAGCACGACCAGAGGAGTCTTGTCCCCGTTCTCCGTCATGGTGGACAACGTAATTCTGTAAAGGGCACCTGAGGCTAACCCTGCGGTACCGATCAGATCACGGCCTGCTCACACCTTGATCATCAAATCCTGCTCAGGGCCTCGGGGTCAACCCTGAACGCGAACGGTTCCGTCAGGTTCACGGTCGTTCCGGTGGCGACGCGGTGGACGAGCTGGTAGTCGTCGTTCTCGTCGAGAGCGTACGTGAAAATCACCGGAAGCTCGTCGGATCCCTGCCCCCGGAAGGGTTTCATCTCGACGCGCCAGAAGTGAGGGATCCCGGCCTCCGCGTACTTCACCGGCTTGATGATCCGATCCACGGCCGTGGTGGACCTGGAGACGATCTCCACGACGAGGTGGGCCCATTCCGGGTCGACGACCTGGGCGCCGTCGCGGATCGGTTTCCGTTCCACGACCATGACGTCCGGAATGACGCCCGGCCGGGAGTCCAGGAGGAGCCCGGTGCCGGTGACGACCATCAACTCCTCGGGGGCGGAGTCCTCCAGGAACCGGCGGAGCCGGTCGCCGATCCACTGATGCTGGGCGGATGGGGCAGGAGACACGATCAGGCTCCCGTCGATGAGCTCGTAGCGGCCGCCGTCATCGCGGGAGTTGAGCTCGAACCATTCGTCGATGCCGAGTTCGCCGGGTGTCTCCCAGAAGCCCGCCGCCGGGACCGCGGTGTTCTGCGGCTTCTTGCGCGGCTTCTTTACGGGCTTCTTGGCCTTCACCGGGGCCTCCGAGGTCTGCACGAGCATCGCCACCGTGGCTCACCACTCTCAGCTGTCGGTCGAGTCCTAATTCTCGCATGCGGCTTTGGAGCCCCACCTTAGCGAGAGAATTGACATTGGGTGACCGATCGATTACCCGGAGTTCGAAGGGTCGAGGGCGTACCTGAAGGTTCGGCGGAGCGCCTACCCTTGTCGTGAGATGACTGCCACCGTGGAGAGCGCCCGCACGTACGAGGTCCGTACCTATGGGTGCCAGATGAACGTGCACGACTCCGAGCGCCTGTCGGGCCTCCTGGAGGACGCCGGATACGTCCCGGCCGCCCAGGGGGAGACGGCCGACGTGGTCGTGTTCAACACCTGTGCCGTACGGGAGAACGCCGACAACAAGCTCTACGGCAACCTCGGCCACCTGCGCCCCTCGAAGGTGGGCAACCCCGGCATGCAGATCGCCGTGGGCGGCTGCCTGGCGCAGAAGGACCAGGGAGAGATCGTCCGCAGGGCGCCCTGGGTGGACGTGGTGTTCGGCACCCACAACATCGGCTCGCTGCCGGTGCTGCTGGAGCGGGCGCGCGTCCAGCAGGAGGCCCAGGTCGAGATCAAGGAGTCCCTGGAGACCTTCCCGAGCACGCTGCCGACCAAGCGCGAGTCCGCCTACGCCGCCTGGGTGTCGGTCTCCGTGGGGTGCAACAACACCTGCACGTTCTGCATCGTGCCCGCCCTGCGCGGCAAGGAGAAGGACCGCCGCCCCGGCGACGTTCTCAACGAGGTGCGCACCCTGGTCGACCAGGGTGTGCTGGAGATCACCCTCCTCGGCCAGAACGTCAACACGTACGGCGTGGAGTTCGGCGACCGGCTGGCCTTCGGCAAGCTGCTGCGGGCCTGCGGCGACGTCGAGGGCCTGGAGCGGGTCCGCTTCACCAGCCCGCACCCGGCGGCGTTCACCGACGACGTCATCGCGGCGATGGCCGAGACGCCCAACGTGATGCACCAGCTCCACATGCCGCTGCAGTCGGGCTCGGACCGGGTCCTCAAGGCCATGCGCCGCTCCTACCGGGCCGAGCGCTACCTGGGCATCATCGAGCGGGTCCGCGCGGCCATGCCCGACGCGGCGATCTCCACCGACATCATCGTGGGCTTCCCCGGCGAGACCGAGGAGGACTTCCAGGCCACCCTCGACGTGGTGCGCGAGTCGCGGTTCGCCAACGCCTTCACGTTCCAGTACTCCATCCGGCCCGGCACGCCCGCCGCCACCATGGAGCACCAGGTTCCCAAGGAGGTCGTGCAGGAGCGCTACGAGCGGCTCGTCGCCCTGCAGACCGAGATCTCCTGGGCGGAGAACAAGAAGCAGGTCGGCCGGACGCTCGAGGTGCTGGTCGCCGAGGGCGAGGGCCGCAAGGACGAGGCGACCCACCGCATGTCGGGGCGGGCCCCCGACAACCGCCTGGTGCACTTCACCCCCGGTGCCGAGACCCCGCGTCCGGGTGACGTGGTGAGTGCCGAGGTCACGTACGCGGCACCGCACCACCTGGTCGCCGACGGCCCCGCGCTGAGGCTCCGCCGTACCCGCGCGGGCGACGCCTGGGAGGCCCGCCAGGGCGCCCCGGCCGGAGCCGGTTCCGGGGTCATGCTGGGCATGCCCTCGATCGGCCGTCCCGCCCCGCTCCCGGAGACCTCGGGCTGCTCCGTCTCCTGAGGTTCCGTCCTTCGGATGCCGCACCGGAAGTACCTCTCCCGATTTTTTCCTTCGGGTGAGGTCTTCCGGCGTCTTTTCCGAAGGCGCTCCCCGGCGTGGCGCGGGCCCATGATCGAATCCTTGGAATCCCCGGTGGCGGCGGCGATTCCGGCGCCACCGCCGTCCCTGCCAGGGGGTATGCGCACGGGGCCGCCGCGGCTTCCCCGAAGAATGATATTTCGTGATTCGCCCGTGATTGATGTGCGAGCATTTCCCCACTGTGACTACTGTGGTTCGGCACCCTCGGAAGCCGTGGAGGTTTCCCCCCGAGAGCCGCAGGGAGTTCTTCCTCATGCACGTCCCTCCATCCCCGGGCAGTCCCGGAGAACCAGAGATCCTCGTCGGCCCCGCCGACGGGCCCAAGAAGCCTCGCAAGCGCAAGCCCCAGCGGATGAACGGCCTGGCCATAGCCGTCTTCTCCGTCCTCGCCGCCGCCCTCCTGGCCGGGGGCGCCGTCTTCGCCTTCATGAACGCCGGGGGCGACGACCCCCGGGTGCCGCCGGCGCCGGACAGCGCCCAGGAGCCCGCGCCGGACCAGAGCCCGCCGCAGGCCACGAAGCAGAAGCCGGAGAAGGGGGCGGACGCCGCCTCCGGAGCCGATGACACGTCCACCGGAGGCGGCGGCACCGACTCCGGCACCGGCACCGGCACCGGCGGGGCGGACGAGAGCGAGCCCGGAGCCGAGTCGGCCGCAGGGAAGCCCTCGAAGGACAAACCGTCGAAGCAGCCGCAGAGCAGTCAGCAGCCGCAGGACTCCGGCACCGACGACCCCGCCGGCTACGTACATCCCCAGGGGCCCGTCGGCGGCTACTGACCGAGATCGGAAAGCCGCACGTCTCCGGTCCGCCGGACACGTCCGGCGCGCGGGGCACGGTGAGCGGATCACCGTGCCCCGCCGCGTTCCGGTAGCCCGCAAGCCGCTGTCCCGCACGGCCGTTCTCGCCGCGAGCCGCGAGCCGCGAGCCGCGAGCCGCGAGCCGTGAGCCGCGAGCCGTGAGCCGTGAGATGGCGGGGCGGCGAGATGGCGGGGCGGTTCCCGGAGAGGGCTCCGCCGGCTTCCCGGAGAGGGCTCCGACGGCAGGGCTCCGTTAGTCTGGCGAGGTGCTTGTCGCCGCGGCCGTGTGCCCGCATCCCCCGCTGCTGGTCCCCGAGCTGGCCGGGACCGCGGCCGCGGAGCTCGACGACCTCAGGGCGGCCTGCGCGGCCGCGGTCGGGGCGTTGCGCGACGCCGGTGCCGACGAGATCGTGGTGGTGGGAGGCGCGGACCGGACCGCGGCGTACGGCGCGGACGCCGCCGGGAGCCTCGCGCCCTGGGGCGTCGACGTCCGGAGCGGCCAGGGGGAGCCCGTCCTGCCGCTGTCCCTGACGATCGGCCGCCGGCTCCTCGAAGGAGAGCACCTGACGGCCTCGGGATTCCACGCGATCTCCTTCGACGCGACTCCTGGGGAGTGCGCGGCCCTGGGGGAGCGGCTGGCGGCCACGGCCGGTCGCGTGGCGATGCTCGTCATGGCCGACGGCTCGGCCCGCCTCACCGAGAAGTCCCCCGGATACCTGGACCCTCGCGCGAAACCGTACGACAGGACGATCGTCGAGGCGCTCGCCCGTGGCGAGGTCCCGGCGCTCGACCCCGGCGAGGCCGCCGAGCTGTGGGTCGCGGGTCGCGCGGCCCTGCAGGTCCTCGGCGGGTGCGGGAGCGCCCTGCGCGGTGAGATCCTCTACGACGACGCGCCCTACGGCGTCGGCTACTTCGCCGCCCGCTGGACGGAGTGATCCCGCCCGCAGTGGTTACGGTGGCGGGAGAGGACGGTGCCCGGGGCACCGGGGACGACGAGTTCGCGAAGGGGACACGAGGCCGATGGCGGGGAGCGTGGCGTTCGGGAGCGTTCCGACACCGCTGGGGGACATGGCCGTCGCCGTGACCGAGGACGGTGTGGCGAGTGTGGGCTGGGAGGAGCCGTCCCGGTTCAGGGCCCGCCTGCTCGAACGGCTGGGGCTGGAGGAGGCGGACGACCCCGGCATGACGGCGGCCGTGCTCGGCGAGCTGGGCGACTACTACGCGGGCAGGCTGAAGGTCTTCGGGGTTCCGGTGGACTGGCGGCTGACCTCGCCGGTGCAGCGCAGGGTGCTCGGCACGCTCTACGAGACGGTCCCGTACGGCAAGGTGGTGACCTACGGGGAGCTGGCGGCCCGCAGCGGGACGGGTGTGCCGGCGCGGGCCATCGGGTCGATCATGGGAGCCAACCCGGTCCCCGTCATCGTGCCGTGCCACCGGGTGGTCGCCGGGAACGGGCTCGGCGGGTTCAGCGGAGGCGACGGCGTGGAGTCGAAGCGCTGGCTGCTCACCCTGGAGGGCTACCTGCAGCCGATGCTCGACTGGGACTGACCGGGGACCGGGGCCGGGAACTGTGATCGGCCTCGCCGACCGCCTACGGCCCGTAGGGCGGCGGCGTGGTGCCGGGCTGGCCGGGACCGGACGCGCCGTCGTCCCGCCCGGTGGGCGTGGCGCGGCCGGGCGCGGGCGTGGTGCCGGGCCGGCCGGGACCGGACGCGCTGTCGTCCCGCCCGGGCTCGGGTGTCGTGCCCGGTGGTCTGGTGTCCGGTTCGTTGATCTTGTCGGCCATCTCCCTGGCCTTCTGCGCGGCGGTGTCGATGCGCCGGGCGTGTTTTCCGCCCAGCTTCGCCTTGGCGATCCGTTCCGCCTTGTCGATGCCCTGTTTGGCGAGTTCTTCGGTCTTGGCGCCGCCGCCCAGCATGTGCTTGACCTTGTCGAGGATCGACATGGTGAATCCCCCAATTCCGATGCGAGGACGCATCGTTTCTCATCCATACCCGGGGAGTTGGCAGACTTACCCCGTGCCTCAGCTACCCGTCATCGCCGTCGTCGGCCCGACCGCGGCCGGAAAGTCCGACCTGGCCGTGGATCTCGCCCTCGAACTGGGGGGCGAGGTGATCAACACCGACTCCATGCAGCTTTACCAAGGAATGGACATCGGGACGGCGAAACTCTCCGTGGCGGAGCGCAGGGGGGTGCCTCACCACCTGCTGGACATCTGGGACGTGACCAGGGCGGCCAGCGTGGCCGAGTACCAGTCGCTGGCCCGGCCGATCATCGACGGCCTGCGGGCCAGGGGGATCGTGCCGATCCTGGTGGGCGGATCCGGGCTGTACGTGCGGGCCGCCCTGGACGACCTGGAGTTCCCCGGCACCGACCCGGAGGTCCGTGCCCGGCTGGAGGCCGAACTCGACCTGCGCGGCCCCGGCCCGCTGTACGAGCGGCTCCGCGAGCGCGACCCGAAGGCCGCCGAGACCATCCTCCCGGGCAACGGGCGCAGGATCGTCCGGGCCCTGGAGGTCATCGAGATCTCCGGCCGGCCGTTCTCGGCCACGATGCCGTCGTACGACGCCGTCTACGACAGCGTCCAACTGGGGGTGGAGGTGCCCAGGGAGGTGCTGGACGCCCGGGTCGAGGCACGGGTCGAGCACATGTGGCGGGCCGGGCTGGTGGACGAGGTCAGGGAACTGGCAGCGCGCGGGCTCGCCGGAGGCCGTACGGCCAGCCGCGCCCTCGGGTACGCGCAGGTGCTGAGCTTCCTCGGCGGTGAGTGCACCGAGGAGGAGGCGAAGCAGGAGACGGTACGGGCGACGCGCAGGTTCGTCCGCCGCCAGGAGTCGTGGTTCCGCCGCGATCCCCGCGTGATCTGGCTGCCCCAGCGGGAACCGGACCTCCTGGGCCGCGCGCTCGCCGCGATCCGCGGTTGACCGCTCCCCGGACCGGAGACCGGCCGGGGCGGGGCGGCGGGGGCGGACGCGTGCCTGGATAGAGTTGGTCACATGCGATTCGCGAAGGGACACGGCACCGAGAACGACTTCGTCATCCTCCCCGACCCGGACGGTGAGCTGGAGTTGCCCGCGACGCTCGTGGTGGCGTTGTGCGACCGGCGCGCGGGGATCGGCGCGGACGGCGTGCTGCGCGTGACGCGGACGAAGCTCTGCCCGGAGGTGTCCGGCCAGGCGGGCGAGGCCGAGTGGTTCATGGACTACCGCAACGCCGACGGCGGCATCGCCGAGATGTGCGGCAACGGGACGCGGGTCTTCGCCCGATACCTGGTCGACGCGGGCCTCGCCGCGCCGGGGGAGTTCGGCATCGCGACCAGGGGGGGCGTCAAGCGGGTGCGGCTCGCGGAGACGGGTGACGTGACCGTCGAGATGGGCCCGCCCCGGGTGCTGGGGTCGAGCCGCACGACCGTCGCGGGCCACGAGTACGAGGGTCTCCACGTCGACATGGGCAACCCCCATCTGGCCTGCGTCATCGGTGACCCGGTGGCCCAGCTCGACCTGAGCCACCAGCCCGCGTTCGACCCCGAGGTGTTCCCCGCCGGGGTCAACATCGAGCTGCTCAATCCGGTGGGCGCGCGCCGGGTCGTCATGCGGGTCTTCGAGCGCGGCTCGGGCGAGACCAGGTCCTGCGGCACCGGCGCCGTCGCCTCGGCCGTGGCCGCCGCGCGGCTGGCCGGTGAGACCAGCGGCACCTGGGCGGTGGAGGTGCTCGGCGGCACCGTCACCGTCACCCTCGACGAGCGCACCAGCTACCTGGCGGGTCCCGCCGTCCTCGTCGCGTCCGGTGAGGTCACGCTCTGAGCCGTGCGCGCCACCTGCCGCTTCCCGCCGGTCGCGTCCGGTGAGGGCACGCTCCGACGCGCGCGGGACCTCGGATCCCCCGTGACCCGCGCGGCGTCCACCGCGGGCGCGTCGTGTCCGCCGAGGTCACGCCGCGGGGCGTACGGGTGAATCTTCCGTGACCCCCGCGGTACCGTCGCGGGCCTCGCGCACGGCGGGATCGCGCTCATCCGCACGTGCGCGGGACCATACCGTGAGGCCTCGAGGTCGTGCGGGATCGCCCAAGCCGTTTGGGGCATGCTCGCCGACCTGGCAGACTGACGTCTCATGGACGTGGACATCTGGGCCTGGGTGGGCGACACCCAGCGGCAACTGCATGAAGCAGGTAACACCGGTCTGGCTATGGCGATCGGAGATGTGCCCGCGCAGGCGCTGGAAGGCCGATACGCGCAGCTCGACGTGCTCGCGCCCGCCATCGCGCAGCAGGCGGAGAACCTGCGGCTGCCCTGGCTGGAGTTCTACGCCCGCTACTGGCACCTGATCGGCCGCGTCGGCAACCGCGCGCAGGGGACGGTCGCGATCGCCGACGCCGAGGCATTGGTGGAGTTCACCAAGCGGGAGGACGTGCGAGAGTGCCCGGCCGTGCCCGGCGCCGTCGTGGCGCTGGCCATCGCGCAGGCGAACGCCGACGGTCCCGGTTACGCCGCCGAGCGGCTGGCCGCGCTCTCGGCGCTGGACGTCGAGCCGGACTCGCTGGCCTTCGCCTCCGTCGCCGAGCACTACGTCGCGGCGCTGGTCGACGCCGGCCGGGTCGATGAGGCGATCTCGCACGCCGAGACCGCGGTGGCGGCGCTGGGCGGCGCGGGCCGCGAGGCGAGCTGGGAGCTGGGGGCCGCCTCGGCCCGCGCGCTGCTGGCCGCCGGCCGCGCCGAGGACGCGCTCACCGCGCTCGACGCCGCGACCGGTTTCAAGCCCGACGACCCGGTGGCCAAGGAACACCGCGAGGGAGTGCTCCGCGCGCTCGTGCTCGCCACCCTCGACCGGGTGCAGGAGTCCGTCGACGCCCTGCCCGACCTCGACGTGGTGGGCGACCACCCCCGCGTCTGGGTGGAGTGGTCGTACGCCATCCGCGCGCTCGCCGGAACGGCGCAGATCACCAACACCTGGCAGCTGGGCCGGGTGCTCAAGCAGTGGATCGACTACTTCGCCATGATGGGCGGCTACCGCGCCCGGGTCGAGCTGTCGCTCGTCGCCGGGCACCTGGCGGTCGCACGCCAGGGACTCTGGCAGGCGCGCCTCCTGGCCGACCTCGCGGAGTCGGCGGCCGGCGAGCTCAGGAACGCCGGCGACATCGCCAAGCGGATCGCCGAGCTGCGCGCAGCCGCGGACGAGGCCACCCCGCTTCAGGCGCCGAGCCCCGAGGCGGAGCTGGTCGGTTCCTTCGACGCCGCCGACGGCTTCAACGCCGACCCGGAGCGCTGGGTGGGCTGGCTGACCCCGCTGTCCGGCCGTGACGTGGAGGCCACCCGGCGCCACACCACCACGCTGGGCTTCCTCGGTTACCCGGCCAGGGGCGCGGACATCTACTGGACCATGCTGGTCGAGTCCGGCGACATCGAGAACGCCGACCCGCAGGACGCCGCGTACCTCAGTGGCCTGCTGATCGAGGCGCGTCAGGACGAGCGCCTGGAGCAGATGGCCGAGCGGCTGCCCGACGCGCAGCGTCACCTCGCCCTGGGCCGCCTGTACACCGCGCGGGAGCGCTGGGAGCAGGCGGCGGCCGAGGGAGAGGCGGCGTTCGCCGCGGGCGCCGGCATCGAGGCGGCCCGCCTGTGGTCGGCCGCGGTGCAGCAGCTCGGCGACAACGCCAAGGGCGCGGGCATCCTGCGCGACCTCCTCGACTCCGGGGAGATCGAGCAGCAGGACGTCTGGCGGATGGTCGTCATGGCGACGGCCGCCGAAGACTGGGAGACCGTCCGCCTGGGCGCCGCCAAGATCGGGATGCCGCTGCAGTCGAGCGAGGGGCCGATCGAGGAGGAGATGGGCCTGGTGCGCATCATCCTTCCCGCCCCCGACGGCAGCCAGCGCCAGGTCCTGAGCGTGCGCACCGGCCCCGCGACGGCGCGCCTGGCCATTCCCCAGCCTCCCGGCATGGAGTACAACGCGGGTGACCTGGTCGTCTTCGAGCCGCAGCTGCTCGAGCCGATCCCGGAGAGTGCCGAGGAGCAGGAGAACTTCGTCCCGCCCTTCGCGGCGGTCAGCATGCTCCGTCCGGGCGGCTACACCAGCTGGTTCTTCGACGGCGCCGCTCCCAGTCAGGCCGACTGGACGGAGTTCAACGACGTCATGGCCGAGCGCGGCTGGCCGATGTGGGTCTACAGCGACGACAACTACACCGTGAACCACCCGACCTCGGGCGAGCCGCTGCCCGGCGTGTTCGGCTGGATCGCGGTCCCGCCGGACGTCAGCCCGGTCGAGCTCGACGCGCTGCTGGACGACGCCACCGAGCGCTGGGTGCACCCGCTGGCCTGGCTCGACCTGGCCAAGGCCGTCGACGTCGAGGTGGAGCGGCACGAGAGGATCACCAAGGAGTACGGCCTGTAGGACGGCTCGCCACGGCCGCGCCCGGCGGCCCGTGGCGTCGTCCGGTCTCGGAAAAGTCGTCCGGTCTGGGAAAAGGGGAGGCGGCTCCTTCCTGACCACCTCGGAGCCCGGGAAACCGTACCGTCCGTGCACCGCTCGGGCCGTCGGCCGCACAGGACGACGCGTCGCCCGTGAGGAGAATCCTCGCGGGCGATTCTCGTCGCGGTCACTAGAATCTCATTCGGCGCATTGGGCGGACGAAGGAGAATCCGGATGCTGGAACGATTCCGGCTGGACGGCAAGGTCGCGATCGTCACCGGCGCGTCCTCAGGGCTGGGGGTCGCGTTCGCGAGGGGCCTGGCCGAGGCGGGCGCGGACATCGTGATCGGGGCCCGCAGGAAGGACCGCCTTGAGGAGACCCGCACCCTGGTCGAGGAGACCGGCAGGCGATGCGTGGCCCTCGCCACCGACGTGACCAGGCCGGAGGACTGCCAGGCGCTGGCCGAGGCGGCGGTGGCCGAGCTGGGCGCGGTGGACGTTCTGATCAACAACGCCGGTGTGGGCTCGGCGGTCCCGGCGCTGAAGGAGACGCCCGAGCAGTTCCGCCAGGTCGTGGACGTCAACCTGCACGGCACCTACTGGATGGCGCAGGCCTGCGCCAGGCTCATGCGGCCGGGCTCCTCGATCGTCAACGTCGGGAGCATCCTGGGCGAGACGACCGCCGGGCTGCCGCAGGCCGCCTACAGTGCCTCCAAGGCGGGGGTCGTCGGCCTCACGCGCGATCTCGCCCAGCAGTGGACGGGACGGCGCGGCATCCGGGTCAACTGCCTTGAGCCGGGTTTCTTCGCCTCGGAGATGACCGACCAGTACGCGGAGGGCTATCTGACCTGGCACCTTGAGCACCGGGTGCTGATGAGGCGGCCCGGCGATCCGGCCGAGCTCGTCGCCGCCGCGATCTTCCTCGCCTCGGACGCCGCCTCGTACGTCACCGGTGCGGTGATCCCGGTCGACGGCGGGATCCTGATCACCTGATCTCCAGGGGGTGATCACCTGGTCCGGTGACCGTGGCGCGCTTGTAAGGGTATTTGTGCAGGTCATGCGAGGGATGTCGTTAAGGCGGGAATTGATGCGCCGGAAATTCTCGCGTCCCCCCAAAGACTGCTTGAGGCTTTTAAGATTGAGGACGTTATCTGAGGTAATTTGCCGCTTCAGAGAGTGACGCGCGTGAGAGGTGGCATGGTGCGGACTGCGCTGGTACGAGGTGTGGTCGTCGCGACGATCGCGTTCGCGGTGGCGGGCTGCGGCCCGGTGCCGGGCGGAGGCGTGGACGACGGGGCGCAGTCCTCCGGCGGGGGGAAATCCGCGTCCGAGGCGCTCAAGGATCTGAAGAAATTGCAGGTCAAGGGGCGCGCCTCGATGACCGGGTTCGACCGCGACGAATTCGGTTCCGCGTGGTCGGACGTCGACGGGAACGGCTGTGACACCCGCAACGACATTCTCATTCGCGACCTGAAGGAAGAGGTCTTCAAGAAGGGCGAGGACGGCTGCGTCGTGCAGTCCGGAATTCTCGAGGATCCGTACAGCGGCAAGACCATCAAGTTCGAGCGCGGGACGCGGACCAGCATGGCGGTGCAGATCGACCACGTGGTCGCGCTCGCCGACGCCTGGCAGAAGGGCGCCCAGCAGTGGTCGGAGTCCAAGCGGAAGGAGCTCGCCAACGACCCGCTGAACCTGCTGGCCGTGGACGGGCCGCTGAACAGCCAGAAGGGCGCCGGAGACGCGGCGACCTGGCTGCCGCCGCGCCGCGCCTACCGGTGCCCCTACGTCGAGCGTCAGATCAGGGTGAAGGTCAAGTACGACCTGTGGGTGACGTCCGGCGAGAAGGACGCCATGGAGTCCGTTCTCAAGTCCTGCTGATCAGTCGTCGTGGTCGCGCTTCAACTTGATGATCTTTCCGGTCTTCGCCGACACGTAGACGTCGTACTCCCAGGCGCCCCTGTGCAGCTCGACCTTCCAGACCCGCCGGCCGTGCTCCCACTCGCGCTCGACCTTGCCGACGCGCGCCCCGGGAACGCGCTTCCTGGCGATCTGCACGGCCTTGCGGGAGGAGATGCCCGCCGAGGTGGTGACCGGTGCGGCGGCCGTGCCCGTGGCGCCGGTCGCGGTCGCACCGGTGCCGGCCGCGGTGGCGGTGATCGCCGCGCTGTCCGGCTGCGCGGCGAGAGCGATGCCGCCTCCACCGATCAGGAGGGCGGCGGTCGCGAGGGTTCCGACAGTAATCTTGGCAATTCGTGTCATATGCCAAGATTTGCGGAGACTTTGCTAGGGGTGCGCTAAGGGACCGTTAACCAAAGGCGAGTTCGGCCCGTCGCTGAATTCCGGCGCGTTCTCGTACGCCACTTCAGGTTCGTAGGCCACTTCAGGAAGACCGCGTCAGGGGCCGGTCCGCCCGGGGTCGTCTTTCCGGAGATTCCCGGGGTCGTCTTTCCGGGGATCGGGGCCCGCCCGCTCGGCCATGGACGCCCGGTGTTCGTCGGCGGCGGCCTGGCGGCGATGCGTCAGCGCCTGGAGCCGGTGGGTCTCCGCGTCCCCGCTTCCCGCCGCCGCGGCCCGGTCGTGGCTCGCGGCCGCGTTCCGGTGGGCCTGGGCCGCCGACCGGTATCCGGCCACCGCGCGCTCCCTGGCCTGGTCGGCCCGCAGGCGCGCCTTTCCCAGGTGGGCGTCGGCCCGGTCCGTCCGCTCGATGCGGTCCATCCGCTCGGCGCGTGACGAGAGTGACTCGGGGGGTGAGAGTGAGCCGGAGGACGAGGGAAGCGCGGGGGGCGACGGGGACGGGGGCGGCGGGGGCGGCGGGGAGGCGCGTGACATCGGCGCGGTCTCGCCGCGGGCGAGCTCGTGCCGGCGCTCGGCGGCCTGCCCGGCCCGCTCCCCGGCCTGGGCGATGCGCTCGCGAGTGCGCTCGCCCCACTCCCTGCGGGCCTCGCGGCGCTCGTCCTGTGGCTCGTCGTGGGCGTCTGAGCTGTCGTGGATCTCGGGATCGCCCGCCATACGGCTTGCCCTTCGTGGAGCCGCGGTAGCGGCTCAGCGGAACTCCCCTTCCTCAGGGAAGCGGAAAAGTCACGACATCATGCTTTCCGGCATGGCCGCGGATAACCGCGAGGGCGCCTGATCATCCGCTCGGCGACCCGGCCGCGGTGCGCCTCGGCCGGATCCGGCCGGGAAGTCTCAGCCGGTCCCGGCATGGAAGCCTCGGTCGGATCCGGCCGGGAAGGAGGCGGCGAGCTCGCGCGTCCGATCCGCCTGCGCCCGGTCGACGTGGTCGTCGCAGGCCAGCCTCACCGCGGCCCGCATCGCGAGGTGGGTGTCCAGCCCGGCCTGGAGGGTGGCCATCCGGTCGTGGATCTCGGCCAGCGTCGCGCAGGTCGTCTGCGTCTGGAGGTGGAGCGTCTCCAGGCGTGCCGCCGCCTCCCGCCTCAGCCGCGCGGCCCTCTCCAGCGCCGGGTGCGCCGCGCGTTCGGCGGGCGGGTGTCCCGGGTCCGGCTCGGCCCGGGGCTGCGTGCTCTCCTTGAGGGAGGCGATGCGCCCCCGGAGCGTCGTGCTCTCCTGCTCCCAGGGGGAGGTGTGCTCCGGCGGGGTGGCGTCCGGTAGGAGGGGCTCCTCGGAATCCGGGATCCCGGCGCGCCGGGTGGCGTCCCGGTGGGTGCGGCGTCTGCCGCCGATGCGCCGCAGGGCCGGGACGTGCCGCGAGGGGAGCGGTGGGATCTCGGGGAAATCGTCCAGGCCGGAGGTGTCGACCAGGCCGGGGTGCTCGGGCTCCTGCGCTCCCCAGAGCACGGTGAACAGCCGGACCACGGTCGGGGAGGGGACGACGAACAGCTCTCCTCCGGCCGCGCGGAGACCCTCGTGAATCCGCTCCAGCGCCCGGGCCCCGCTGACGTCGCAGAAGAGCAGCTCGCCGGCGTCCACGAGGATGTGTCGTATGCCTCCGAGCATGAGCGACTCCAGCTCCGACTCCAGCAGCCGGCAGTTGAAGGCGTCTATCTCGCCCATCACGGCCACCAGAGCCGTGTCACCATATTGATGAATGACATACACCGACATATCCATATTGGCCATACCCTTCAAGGGTCTTTCAGAGGCCCCGCCGACAATCCTACGGTTCCCCAGTATGAATGGGTCCCGACGGGATAAAAGCTAAATGTGGCAGGTTCCAGCGGGCGTGATGTGGTGGTCGTCGCGGCTTCGGCCGGTGGCGTGGAGGCTCTGCGCGCCCTGCTCGCCCGGTTGCCCGGCGATCTCGCCGCCTCCGTCCTCGTGGTGTTGCACCTGCCCCCCCGCGCGGGGAGCAGTCTCGCGGGGATCCTCGACCGGGCCGGGCCGCTGGAGGCCGCCACCGCGGGAGACGGCGAGCCCCTGCGGCACGGCCGGGTCTACGTGGCGCCTCCCGACCGCCACCTGATGGTCCGGGGCGGCGAGATCAGGCTCTCGCGCGGCCCCCGCTACAACGGTCACCGGCCGGCCGCCGACCCGCTTTTCCTCAGCGCCGCGCTGGACGCGGGTCCCCGTACGCTCGCCGTCGTGCTGAGCGGCACGCTCGACGACGGGGCGAGGGGGTGCGCCGTGGTGGAGCGCCATCTCGGCACGGTCGCCGTCCAGGATCCCCGGCAGAGCGCGTTCGACGGGATGCCCCGTGCCGCCCTGGCCGCGGCACGGAGCGCGGAGGCGTTCCCGGTGGAGGAGATCGCCGAGTGGATCGTGCGGCAGAGTCGCACGATCGTCGAGGACGAGGTCGTGAAGGATCCGGGCATCGAGAAAGAGGTCGCCCTCTACCTGTTGTCCAGTGAGATCGGCCCGTACGGGGGCGATCTCACCGGATTGAGCTGCCCGGAGTGCGGCGGGCCCGTGTACGAGGCGAAGAGCGGCGGCGAGGCCCACTACGGCTGCCGGGTGGGTCACGGATGGTCCCCGCAGGGCATGGCCGCGAGCCAGGCCGAGGCCGTGGAGCGGGCGCTGTGGACGGCGGTCCTGCGGCTGGAGGAGCGGCTGCGCATGCTGGAGCGCATGCTGGAGCGCGCGGAGGCCCAGGGAAGGAGACACTCGTCGCGGCGGCTGCTGGAGGACGCCGAGCAGACCAGGCAGGCACTGGAGACGATGCGAATGCTACAAAGCCGCATCGGCGGCACCGGGGACACCCTTGCCCTCACGTAGCGGTCGGTGACGGGCCTAGGCTGGGAGTGTGATGCCCGGCGACGAACGTGAATTCGACGACCTCCTGCTCATGTTGAAGGAGACGCGCGGCTTCGACTTCACGGGATATAAGCGCACCACCCTCATGCGCCGCATCAGCAGGCGTCTGGAGGCGCTCAAGCTCCGTGACTACGGCGAGTACCGGGACTATCTGGAGCTGGAACCCGAGGAGTTCAACCGGCTCTTCGACAGCCTGCTGATCAACGTCACCGCTTTCTTCCGCGATCCGGCGGCCTGGCAGACGCTCCGCGAGACCGTGATCCCCAGCCTGCTGGCGAGCAAGGGGCCCGGCAAGGTGATCCGGATCTGGAGCGCCGGCTGCGCGACGGGCGAGGAGGCCTACAGCCTCGCGATGGTGCTGGCCGAAGAGCTCGGCATGGACGATTTCCGCGAGCGGGTGAAGATATACGCCACGGACCTCGACCAGAAGGCCCTCCAGACGGCGCGGGCGGCCGTGTACAGCGAGCGGCAGCTCGCCGAGGTGCCGGAAGATCTGCGCCAGACCTACTTCGAGCCGGTGGAGGCCGGTTTCGCGTTCCGGCGCGACCTGCGACGCCAGCTGATCTTCGGTCGCAACGATCTCACGCGCGACGCGCCGATCTCCCGGGTCGACCTCCTGCTGGCCCGCAACACGCTGATGTACTTCAACAGCGAGACCCAGCTCAGCATCGTGCGCCGGTTCCACTTCGCGCTCTCCGACCCCGGCTACCTCTTCCTGGGCAAGGCGGAGATGCTGCTGAACCACAGCGACAGGTTCGAGCCGGTGAACCTCCGGATGAGGCTGTTCAAGAAGATCGGATCGCCGCCGCCGGGCAGCAGGACCACCTGGGCCCCCGGTGCCGGCGTGTCGCAGACCCGCCCGTACGTGCGGCACACGGTGCTGCAGGCGGCGGCGCTCGCCACCGGCCCGGTCGCGCAGATCGCGCTCGACCGCTCCAGGAACCTCGCCCTGGCGAACTCGCGCGCCGAACTGCTCTTCAACCTCAACCCCCGGGACATCGGGCGGCCGTTCCAGGACCTGGAGGTGTCCTACCGGCCGGTCGAGCTCCGCTCGGTGATCGAGCAGGTGGAGCTGGACCTGCGCGTCGCCGAGCTGCAGGACGTCACCTGGCACCGGCCGAACACGCCGGAGCCGAGCGTCTTCGACATCGCCGTCGTCCCGCTCCTGGAACCGGGCGGTGAGCTGGTCGGCGTCGGCGTCACCTTCCACGACGTGACGCGCTACCGCCAGCTCCGCGACCGGCTGGAGCAGACGAACCGGGAGCTGGAGCACGCCTACGAGGAGCTGCAGTCGACCAACGAGGAGCTGGAGACCACCAACGAGGAGCTGCAGTCCACGAACGAGGAGCTGGAGACCACCAACGAGGAGCTGCAGTCCACGAACGAGGAGCTGGAGACGATGAACGAGGAGCTGCAGTCGACCAACGACGAGCTCCAGCAGATCAACGACACCCTCAACTCCCGCAGTGACGAGCTCAAGCGGGCCACCCTCCTCGTCTCCTCGGTGGTGCGCAGCCTCGGCGACGCCGTGGCCGTGATCGACACCGACATGCGGGTGCTGGTCTGGAGCCCGGGAGCCGAGGAGCTGTGGGGTCTCCGCGCCGACGAGGCGATCGGCTGCCGGCTGGCCTCCCTCGACATCGGCCTCCCCGTCGGGGAGCTTCTGACCAGGGCTCAGCGGATGCTGGAGGCGGGGCCCGAGCCGGGGAACGGCCGCGCCGACGCCGTCACCCTGGACGGCGTGAACCGGAGGGGACGCCCCGCCCGGCTCAACGTCGAGCTCTCCCTCCTGCACACCGACGACATGTCGCCCCATGGAGTGATCATGGTGATGAACCTCCTTCAGCAGGGGTAGGAGGCCGGTCTCCCGCCCCCGGCCTCAGGGCGTGACGGCGGGCAGGAACAGGATCACGCTCGCCCCGCCCTCGGGGGAGGCCCCCAGGGACAGCGAGCCACCCGCCGACTCCGCCGTCCGGCGGGCGATGTCGAGGCCGAGACCGGTCGACCCGGCACCGCTCTCGCCGCGCTGCGACGGGTCGGGCGTGGCGAAGCCGGGACCGGCGTCGGCGACGGTCAGCAGCGCGCCGCCGCCGGTCGCCTCCAGCCGTACGGAGAACGAGACCCCCTCCGGCGTGTGCGCGAACACGTTGCCGAGCAGGGCGTCCACGCAGGCGGCGAGGTCGTCCGCGGCGACCCCGACCGGCAGCGGGCCGGGGGCCAGGTCGAGGGTGAAGTGCCGCGACTGGTCCTCGGCGAGCACCGACCAGAACGCGACCCGCGCTCCGGTCACCGCCGCCGCGTCGCACTCGGCCCGCTCCCGCCCCCGCCGCCTGGCCTCGGTGATCACCGAGGTGACGGCGCGTTCCAGGGCGTCCACCCTCGCCTCGATCCTGGCCGACTCCTCGGGATCGGCCAGCGACTCGGCCTCCAGCCTCAGCCCGGTCAGCGGGGTGCGCAGCCGGTGGGACAGGTCGGCGGCGCTCTCCCGCTCCTCCGCGAGCAGGCCGGTGATGCGCTCGGCCAGGTGGTTGAGGGCGACACCGACCGCCTGCACCTCCGGAGGGCCGTCGGGCACCGTCCTGGCGGACAGATCGCCCGCCGCGAGCCGGTGCGACACCCCGGCCAGCGCGGTGATCGGCCTGATCACCGCGCGGGCCAGCCGGTCGCCGACCAGCACGCCCAGCCCGACCAGGGCCAGGCCGAGCGCCGCCAGCCCGGCCCAGACCTGGGGCACGCCCCTGGTCAGGCGGCCGTCGTCCAGGAACACCCGGACCACCGCCGTACCCCCGGGTGCCCCCTGGACCGCGACCAGGATCTCCCGCCCGCCGGGGGCGGCGGCGGTGACGCTGCGACCGCGGGAGGCCAGTTCCACGGCGGCGGAGCGCGGGGCGGGATCGCCGATCACCTCGCCGCCGGGGAGGAAGACCGTGACCGGATGCTCGGCCTGCTCCGCGGTGAGCCGCAGGGTCTCGGTGTCCACCGCGCCGACCACGACCGCCACCGACTCGGCCTCGCTCTCGGCCTCGCTGACCGCCCCGCTCACCGCCACCGTGCGGACCAGCAGGGCCAGCGGGACCAGCAGCGCGATCAGCACGAGGGAGGTGGTCGCCGCGACCAGCAGGGTCAGCCAGCGCCTCATGCCGGGGCGGCCAGTCGCACGCCGACACCCCTGACGGTCTGCAGGTAGCGGGGCTCCTGGGACGTCTCGCCCAGCTTGCGGCGCAGCCAGGAGAGGTGGACGTCCACCGTCTTGTCGGCTCCGCCGTAGGGGATCTGCCAGACGTGGGTGAGCAGCTCCCGCTTGGTGATCACCTCGCCGGGCCGGGCCGCCAGGTAGTGGAGCAGGTCGAACTCCCGGGGGCTCAGGTCCAGCGGCGTCCCGTCCAGGGTCGCCTCCCGGGTGCGCGGGTCGATCCGCAGGCCCCCCACGGTGACCGCGCTGTCGGCGCGGCTCTCACCGGCCACCCGCCGGAGCACCGCGCGGATCCGCGCGTCGAGCTGGGCCGCGCTGAACGGCTTGACCACGTAGTCGTCGGCACCCGCGTCCAGCAACCTGACCATCTCCGCGTCGCCGTCGCGCGCGGTCGCCACGATCACCGGGACCCGGCTCACCGCGCGGAGCATCCGCAGCAGGTCCAGGCCGTCCATGTCGGGCAGACCGAGGTCGAGGACGACCAGGTCGGGGCGTTCCTCGACGGCCAGCCGCAGGCCGTCGAGAGCGGCGGGGGCGGACGACACGGCGTGGCCGCGGTCGCGCAGGCCCCGGGTGAGGGAGGTGCGGATCGCGACGTCGTCCTCGATGAGCAGCACGTTCGACATTTGCCGTCACGTTAGCCCCCTTCCGTACCGCGTCAAAAGCGGGTTAGCGGCTCCTTAGCGTTGTCTTATCGTTTCCGGTGGCACAGTGAGGGCATGCGCAAGCGTCTTTCCCTGGTCGTGGCCGGGTGGCTGATCACCGGGCTCCTCGCGATCGGAGTGGGGGTGGCGGTGATCGACCGGCTCAGCGAGCCGCTGACGGACACCGGGCTCCGGCCGCTCTCCGCCGCCGAGGTCGACGAGGCGCTCGCCCTCGCCTCGTCCCTGCCCAACGCCCTTCCCCCGTCCGTTCCGCCCTCCGTCCCCCCGTCCGCTCCTCCGGCCGAGGGCACCCCGGACCCCGCCGGGCCCACTCCCGCGCCGACCGTCACCGTCACCACCACCGCCACGCCCGCCGCGGAGCCCGGCAAGAGCCGGTTGATCACCACGGTGGGCGGCAAGGTCATCGCCCGGTGCGAGAACGGCCTGGTCACCCTCCGGTCCTGGAGCCCCGCCCAGGGATTCCAGGCCGACGACGTCGAGCGCGGACCCGCCGGCCGGGCCCGCGTCGAGTTCGAGTCCGAGGAGGACGAGGTCAAGGTCGAGCTCCACTGCGCGGCCGACGGATCACCCGTCCACCGCGTGCACGCCTGACCCCGGAGGGCGGGGCCGGTAACTCCGGGCCCGTCTCGCGCACCGCCCGGCCGGCAGGCGGGGCCGGAGACCCGGAGGCCCGTCTCGCGCACCGTCCGGCCGGTCAGCGGCGCCGGGAACCCCGGGCCCGCGGTGCGGGCGGGACCGGGAGGGCGGCTGTCAGCCGCATCTGTCCGCGTCCGTGATCTCCACCTCGGGAGCCTCGTCGGCCACGGTGACCGAGAGCCGGGCGGTCGAGGCGACCAGGCTCCCCTTGGGAGACCTGGCGGCCTTCTCGTCGACCACGATCCCGCGCTCGCCGAGCAGCTCGTACGTCTTCGCGTCGAAGATCAGATCCTCCCTGACGCCGCCGACGCCGACCCTGCCGACGCCGATCCCGTGGCGTCCCGCCGCGTCCTCGGCCCGCTCGGTGACGTCGACCCCGGGGATGGTGCCCACCGCCTTGAACAGCGCCGCCCGTTGCGCCGGAGGCAGGTAGGTCTCCCTGAGCATGTCGCCCGCCGCGGTGAAGGCCGCCTCGTCCTTGGAGTTGCCACCCCGGTCGCCGGTGTAGAGGTGGGCGCGCATCCCCTCGACGTCCGTGGGGAGCTTCTTGAGCGCGGCGTGGTCGGTGCGCATGTAGTCGGGGGTCTTCCCGCAGTTCACCAGCGGGAGCGTCTCGACGCCGGTCCGCTCGTACGCGCTCTCGGGGATCGGCCAGCCCGGGTAGGCCTTGGGCTCCAGGTGTTCGATCCGCACCACGCCGTTCCTCGTCCCATCGGCAGACAGCCAGATGGCCCGCTTGGTCCGGTAGAGGTAGCGGGTCTCCCCGCCGGCCTCCCCCGTCTCCGCGTTCGTGGCCTCGTCGCCGTAGAAGCCGTACATCGTCTCCGACTCGACCTTGACGAACTGGTCGTCACGCGGCGCCAGGTCCGTTTGTACGGTCGCCCGCGCCGCCCTGTCGAGCACCTCGCCCGCCGAGACGGCGACGATCTCGGGCATCGTCACCACGACCTCCTCCACGGGGCCCGGCGAACCGCCGGGAGCCCGTGTCAGGGTGATCGCGGTCGCCCCCACCGCCACCGCGAGCGCCCCGGCCAGGGCCATCGCGTACGGTCCGCGCCACCGCGGCCGCCAACCCCGGGCCCGCGGCGCGGCGGCCGCGACCAGCCCCCTCCGGGCCGCCTGCCTCGCCTGGTCGTCGTACGGGGAAGCCTCGGGCCGGATGGCGGCCACCAGCTGGATCTCGTCGTCGTTCATCTGTGCGACTCCAGGGAGCGGCGGATCTTGGTCCGGGTGCGGGAGAGGCGGGACCTGACGGTCCCGATCGGGACGCCGAGCGCCTGCGCGGCCTCCTCGTAGGTCAGGTCGGCCCAGGCCACCAGCAGGAGCAGGTCCCGCTCGGCGGAGCCGAGCCCGGCCAGCGCGGCGGCGAGGGCGGGCCTGAGCCGGTCGGCGGTGACGCGCTCGGCGCTGCGGTCCTCGAACTCGGCCGCGCGCTCGGGAGCCTGCCGGGCGAGCGCCTTCAGCCTGCGGGTCTCCGACCTGCGGTGACCGGAGATCAGGTTGGAGGCGATCCCGTACAGCCAGGGTCTGGCGTCGGCACGGCCGAGGTCGTACCCGGCCCGCTTGCGGAAGGCCACGAGGAATGTCTCGGCCGTCACGTCGTCGGCCGTGGTCACGTCGTCCAGCCGCCGCGCCACGTACCGGTGGATCTCGTCGGCGTGGCGGTCGAAGAGCCCCGCGAACCGGTCGGGGTCCGTCAGGGACTCCCCGATCAGTGTCGCGTCGGCCGTGTCGTCGGCGGGTGTGGGCGGCGGGAAGGCCCCGGTCCGCCGGGGGAGACCCAGTGTCACCACCCGCTTCGTCCAGTCGTTGTCACGGTGCATCCTTACCGGAGCGCGTCCGCGCCCTCACCTCCTACTCCGCCGGTCACCTGCATCGGGTTCCATAGATGTATATGTCTCCCTTGGGCGTCGAGTCGCCGGAGGCCCCACCGTCCGTGATCGGCCGCCACTAGGCTCCGCCTTCACGAAACGGGTGCAAAGGGAGAGATGATGAGCGCTCAGAAGGCCGGTGGCGGCAGGCGGTTGTTGCTGAAGGGGTTCCTCCTCGCGGTCGCCCTGCTGGTGGTCTCCGGGTTCGCCCTCAGCGCGTGCTCGCGGGTGAGCACCCAGCCCGACGAGGTGGTCCTGCACTACGCGGGCGGTGTCCTGGAGGCCATCAAGTTCGAGAAGTGCATCAACCCCTCCAGCGGCGCCACGCTCCTCGGCCCCGGCGACAACGGGTACTCCTACCCGTTCGGCCAGCGGACCTT
This sequence comes from Streptosporangium sp. OZ121, assembly GCF_051918885.1. Classification (NCBI taxonomy): domain Bacteria; kingdom Bacillati; phylum Actinomycetota; class Actinomycetes; order Streptosporangiales; family Streptosporangiaceae; genus Streptosporangium; species Streptosporangium sp. OZ121. The sequence continues at coordinate 112,253 of NZ_JBPXMC010000013.1, read as the reverse complement.
CGACTTCTCCGGGGCAGACGACGCCGAGTCCAAGCCGCTGTCCGTGGTCTCCAAGGACAACGTGGAGATGACCGTGTCCGGGGTGGCGACGTTCACGCTGAACACCGACTGCAGGACGCTCCAGCAGTTCCACGAGAAGATCGGGCTGAAGTTCCGCGCCTACTACGAGGAGGGTGAGTCGTCCGACGGCTGGCGGCGGATGCTCAACATCTACATGCGGGTGCCGCTGGACCGCGCGCTGGACGCCGCCTCGCAGGAGTTCGAGTGGCGGGGGCTGTTCAACGATCCGAAGGTGAAGCAGGCCTGGGAGGCGCGGGTCGGCCAGCTCGCCAGGGAGTTCATCAAGGCGACGGCCGGGGGCGACTACTTCTGCAACCAGAACTACGGGGGCAGCGGGCAGTGCGGTGACATCTCCCTGACCATCCAGAAGCCCGAGCCGCCGGAGGCGCTGGTCGCCGCGCTGGCCTCGGAGCAGGCGGCCAAGGCTGAGAACGTCGCGCAGACCCAGCGCAACGCCAAGGTCCGCACCGAGATCGAATCGATCAAGGACCTGGTCAGGGTTCTCGGCCCGCAGGGCGCCGTGCTCTGGCAGGCCATCCAGAAGGGGCAGGTCAGCGTGGTGCCGGTGCCGCAGGGCAGCGACCTCAACATCACCCCTCAGGGCCGCTGACCCCGGCGCCCGGAACCCTCGCCCGGCGGCCGCCGCAGGAAGCGGGCGGCCGGGGAGTCGCCGGGGAGTCAGGGCAGAGGGTGTGCCCGTCCCCGGAATCCTCGTCCTGCGGCCGCCGCCGGATGATCTCGTGGCCGCCTCACGCCGTATCCGCCGGGGCGGGGGACCGGCTCACGATGTGCGGTCCGCCCGGTCGGGCATGACCGGGCCCAGCTCGGCGCCGAAGTCGTGCGCGATCCTGCGCATGCCCTCGGCGAGGTCCCGCCGGTCGAGCGCGGTGATGCGCTCGGCCGGTCCGGACACCGACAGCGCGGCGATCGTCCGCGCCCCGTCCCGTACGCCCACCGCCAGGCAGTGCACGCCCAGCTCCTCCTCGCCCAGGTCCATCGCGTACCCGTGCTCTCGCACCCGCTCCAGCTCGGCGAGCATCCCGGGCAGGTCGGTGATCGTGTTGGCGGTCCTGCGCGGCATGCCGGTCCGCTCGACCAGCGACGCCACCTCGGTGTCCGCCCTGCCGGCCATCAGGACCTTCCCCACGGCCGTGCTGTGCGGCAGCACCCGCCTGCCGACCTCCGCGAACATCCGCAGCCGCCTCGGCGAGGGCACCTGGGCGACGTAGACCACGAAGTCACCCTCCAGCACCGCCAGGTTGGCCGTCTCGCCCGACAGCTCGACCAGCCTCGTCAGGTACGGCTGCGCCCACACGCCGACCATGCGCTCGGCCACCCCGCCGAGCCGCACCAGCGCGCCGCCCAGGGCGTAGCGGCGGTCGGACTCCTGGCGTACGTAGCCCCGGGCGAGGAGCGTGCGCAGCAGCCGGTGGATCGTCCCGTACGGCAGCCCGGTGCCGGCCGCGATCTCCGAGAGCCCGGCCTCGCCGCCCCGCTCGGCCAGCGCCTCCAGCACGTCCAGCGCCCGGTCGACCGACTGCACCGCGCTCATGCGCCCCCCTCGATCCCGCACCGGCCGCGCGGGCCGCTCACCGGGCACCCGCTCACGAAACCCCCGCTCACCGGGCACCCGCTCACCGAACCCCCGCTCACGGCACCCTCGCCAGTCCGCGCAGCGAGGCGTCGAGGACCTGGGCGGTGTGCGCCACGGGGACGGGTTCGGCGCCCCGGCGGCGGATCGCCGCGGCGATCTGCATGGTGCAGCCGGGGTTGGCCGAGACCAGCAGGTCGGCGCCGGTGGCGAGCACCCGCTCCGCCTTGCGGTCACCGAGGTCTCTCGCGGTCTCCGGCTGGAACAGGTTGTAGGTCCCCGCCGAGCCGCAGCAGATCGCCGACTCGGCGATCTCCCTCAGCTCCAGGCCGGGGACGCCGTCCAGGAGCTTTCGGGGTTCCGACCGTATCCCCTGGGCGTGGGCCAGGTGGCAGGCGTCGTGGTAGGCCACGGTGAGCGGCAGCGGATGCCGCTCGGCCACCGGGCCGAGCGCGACGAGATACTCCGCCAGGTCGACGGTCCTGATCGCCCGCGCCCTGTCCGCCCAGTCTTCGCCCTCGCTCTCGAGGATCTCCGCGTAGTCCTTCATCGTCGACCCGCAGCCGGCGGCGTTGACCACGATCGTGTCGACGCCCGCCCGCTCGAAGGTGGTGATCGTCCGCTTCGCGAACCGCAGGGCCTGCCTCTCCTGGCCGGAGTGCAGCGACAGCGCCCCGCAACAGCCCTGCGAGGGCGGGATCACCACGTCGCAGCCCTCCATCGCGAGCACCCGCGCCGTGGCCTCGTTGACCTGCGGGAAGAACTCCCCCTGCACGCAGCCGGTGAGCATCCCGACCGTGGCCCTGCGCGTCCCCCGCGCCGCGACCCGGTGCGGCAGCCGCACCCTGGCCGCGGCCGGGGGAGCGAGGTCGGCCATCGCCGCCAGGGACGGGTTGACCCGCTCCAGCCTCGGCGCGACCGCCCGGCGCAGCCCGGCGCTGAGCCGCAGCGGCAGGCGCATCGCCCGCAGCCGCCGGGGATAGGGGAAGAGCTGGAAGACCAGCGCCCGCAGCGCCCTGTCGTCCGGCTCCCGCACGTGCACCCGCTCCACCTCGGCCCGGGTCTGCTCGATCAGACGGTCGTACCTCACCCCGGACGGGCAGGCGGTCACGCACGCCATGCACCCCAGGCACGCGTCGAAGTGCCCGGCCATCTCCGGCGTCAGCGGGGTGCCCTCGACGTGCTGCTTCATCAGGTGGATCCGGCCGCGCGGGGAGTCCATCTCCTCGCCCCACAGGACGTACGTCGGGCACGAGGGCAGGCAGAACCCGCAGTGCACGCAGTCGTTGATCAGCTCAGGGTCCACGTCAGATCCCTCCCGCGAACCGGCCGGGGGACATCCTCCGGCCGGGGTCGAACCGTTCCTTGACCCGTCGCATCAGCGGCAGGGCGCCCGACGGGCCCCAGCGGTCGATCCCGCGGGCGAGGGCGGCGGGCGCGGCGAGCACCGTCAGCCCGCCGCCGAGCCGCCGGAGGTCGTCGCGTACGCCCATCACGAACCCGGCGAACTCCGCCTCTCCGACATCTTCCGGCAAGGCGACCAGCAGGACGGCGGAGGCCACCGACCCACGCACGCGCGCGGGCAGCCCGCGGGCGGCGACCGCCCGCAGCGCCGGGTACGCGGCGGCGGGCGGGACCCGCAGCTCCAGCAGCACCTCCTCGCCGGGCGGCGCCGTCCACCAGGCGGGCGCCTCGGTGGTGATCCGCGCGCTCCCGCACTCGTCCATCGTCTTGCGTACGGCCTCGGCCCGGGCGCCGGCCGCCACCCCCTCGACGAGCGCGGACACGGTGGGCACGCCGGTGAGGTCCGGCCAGTCCAGCTCGACGGCGCTCGGCTCGGCCTGCGAGGCCGCGAGTTCGGCGACCAGCGCGGACAACGAGTCCTTCGCCGTGGGAGAACCCGGCCCGATGGAGGCGGGCAGGTCCACGCTGACCCAGCGGCGGCCGGCCGGGACCGGGTGGAGGCGGAAGACGGCCTCGGTGATGACGCCGAGCGTGCCGTACGAGCCGGTGAAGAGCTTGCCCAGGTCGTAGCCCGCGACGTTCTTGACGACGGTGCCGCCAGAGGTGGCGATCGTGCCGTCGGCCAGCACGACCGTGATGCCGATCAGCAGGTCGCGGGCGGTGCCGTAGCGGAACCTGCGGGGCCCGGCGACCGCGGTGGCGAGCGTGCCGCCGACCGTGCCGGTGCCCAGGGGGGTGTCCAGGGCGAGTTCCTGCCGCGATCGCGAGAGCGTGTCGTCGAGGACGTCGAGGGGGAGCCCCGCGCCGGCCCGCGCCACGAGGTCGCCCGAGGAGTGCTCGACCCCCGACCCGTTCCCCAGGAGCAGGCAGCAGGTGTCGATCAGCAGGTCGCACCGTTCGGGAGGATTGCCCCAGTCGAGCTTGGTGCCGTCTCCCACCGGGACCACGGCCAGGTCGTGCGCGGCCGAGACGCGCATCAGCGCGGCGACCTCCCCGGTGTTCTCCGGCAGGGCCACCCAGCGCGACCGCACCCCGCCCACCGCGTCGTCGGCGGTCGCCTCCCTGATCGTCACGCCCGTCTCGCGCAGCGCCTTCAGCGCCCTCAGTGTCTTCACCGGTGCCGTCAAAGCCGCCTCCAGCGGTGCTCCCATCAGAACTGCTCCGCCTGTCCCGACTCGACCAGCGGGTGCACGCCCTTGCGGACCCCGGGGACCTCGCCGCACAGCCGGGGGGTCGGGAAGATCTTGCCCGGGTTCGACAGGCCGCGGGGGTCGAAGGCACAGCGCACCAGCTGCATGGTGTTGAGATCGTCCTCGGAGAACATTTTGGTCATATATCGGGACTTGTCCACGCCGACGCCGTGCTCGCCGGTGATGGAGCCGCCGTGCTCGATGCACAGGTCGAGGATCCTCCCCGAGACGATCTCCGCCCTCTCCTCCGCGTCCGGCTCCGCGTCGTCGAACAGCACCAGCGGGTGCAGGTTGCCGTCACCGGCGTGGAAGACGTTCGCCACCCTGATGCCGTACTCGCGGGAGAGAGCGTCGATGCTCGCCAGCACCCCGGACAGCGCGGTCCGGGGGACGACGCCGTCCTGGACGATGTAGGCGGGGCTGATCCGGCCCACCGCGGCGAACGCCGACTTGCGGCCCCGCCAGATCGCGGCCCGCTCCGCCGGGTCGTCGGCGACCCGTATCTCGAACGCGCCGCTCTCCCGGCAGATCCGCGTCACCTCGCCGAACTGGTGCGCGACCTCCTCGGCGGGGCCGTCCAGCTCCACGATGAGCACCGCCCCCGCGCCCTCGGGATAGGCGCACGCCACGGCCGCCTCGGCCGCCTCGACGGCGAGGGCGTCCATCATCTCGATCGCGGCGGGCACGATGCCGCCGCCGATGATCGCCGACACCGCCTGCCCGCCCCGCTCGATGTCCTCGAACGCCGCGAGCAGCGTCGTGACGGACTCGGGCAGCCTGCTCAGCCGTACGACGACCTTGGTCGCGATGCCGAGGGTGCCCTCCGAGCCGACGAACGCGCCCAGCAGGTCGTAGCCGGGGTCGGTGTCCGAGAGCTCGACGATGTCGCCGTCGGGGGTGACGATCTCCAGGCCGACCACGTGGTTGACGGTGAAGCCGTACTTCAGGCAGTGCGCGCCGCCGGAGTTCTCCGCCACGTTGCCGCCGATCGTGCAGACCTGCTGGCTGGAGGGGTCGGGCGCGTAGTAGTAGCCCAGGTCGCGGACGGCCTCGGTGATCGCCAGGTTGGTGACCCCCGGCTCCACGGTCGCCCGCCGGTTCGGCAGGTCGACGGAGAGGATCCGCCGCATCTTCGAGGTCACGACCAGCACCCCGTCGGCCCGTGGCAGGGCGCCGCCCGACAGTCCCGTCCCGGCGCCCCTGGCCACGAACGGCAGGCCGTACTCGTTGCAGATCCTCACCACGGCCGCGACCTGCTCGGCGCTCTCGGGCAGCACCACGACGCCGGGGGTGACCCGGTGGTGGGTCAGCCCGTCGCACTCGTAGGTGCGCAGCCGTACGGGATCGGTGATGACCGACCCGGGGCCGAGGAGTTCCTCGAACCTGCGGGCCGGCTCGTCCAGGGTCTTCGTCGACATCGTTCCTCCTCCGGCGTGCCCGGCGTGCCCGGCGTGCCCGGCGTGCCCGGCGGACCGGCGCCGCCGGTGCCCGCCGGCCTCCATCGGCCGATCGAGGACGGCACCCTCGTCATCCTCGTCTCGAATTCTCGCTCAGCGCGGCGGCGCCGGCGTTCCTGCCGTGCCTGGGGCCCTCGTCCACGAGACCGGCGAAGCGGGGCTCGCCGGCCGCCCGCTGCGACGCCCGGCAGTCGGGGGAGGGCGGCGTGCGGGCGGGTCCTGCCGGGGAGCGGCGGATGCGCAGGTGGAGCCGGCCCTTGATCATCGTGATCAGGACGCCCCTGGCCCATCCCTCGTCCGCGGTCTTGCGCGCGTAGAACTCCCTGGTCGCCCTGTTGTCCAGCATATCCAGCAGGACGATGTGGTGACCCCAGGGAATCGGCCGCGCCGTCTGCGGGACGGAGTCGGGCCAGGCCGCCGCGAAGGCCCTCATGTAGAGGAGGTTGGTCCGCGAGTAGCCCGTCGCCTCGGGGAACGCGCCGCGCAGGTCGGCCGAGAGCCGGGGCACCATCTTCCTTCCCCACTCCTCGTCCGGCTGCCGGTCGAGGATGTGGCGGCCGATCCGCCAGTACTGGCGGATCAGCTCGGTGTCGGTGGTGAGCAGTGCCACCCGCCCCCTGCTGCCGATGATCTCGCGCTTGACGGCGTCGAGCAGCGCTTCGTACCCGCCCTGTCCGGCTCCCTCGCCGTTCCTGTCATCGCTCATGCACGCAAAGTATCCACTCGGCCCGACGTCCGCATCCGCCCCCGGTGGCCGCTCGGAGTGAGGAATCCCCGCCAGGGGATGAGGATTCCTCACCGTCGGAATGGTCATGTCACGGCATACGCGCATACGCCGGGAGAGTAAGGAACTCCGCGAAGTCGTCGTCCAGGGCGACTTCCTTGAACAGGGCGGTGGCCTGGCCGTAGAGGGTCTCGTCGTAGCCGGGCTCCGCCTCGATCTTGGCGAGCTCCTCGTCAATGATCTTCTCGACCAGTTCCCTGGTCACCACGTCGCCGGTGTCGGCGAGCTCGATGCCGTTGTGGATCCACTGCCAGATCTGGGAACGGGAGATCTCGGCGGTCGCCGCGTCCTCCATCAGGTTGTGGATCGCCACCGCGCCCTGCCCGCCCATCCAGGCGGCCAGGTAGCGCAGCGCCACGTCCACGTTGTTGCGCAGCCCCGCCTCGGTGATGTCGCCGGGGGTCTTGGACACCGCGAGCAGGTCGGCGGCGGAGACGGAGACGTCCTCGCGCAGGCGGTGGAGCTGGTTCGGCCGGTCGTCGAGAACGGCGTCGAAGACGTCGCGGCAGATCGGCACGAGGTCGGGATGCGCCACCCACGAGCCGTCGAAACCGTCGCCGGACTCGCGGGTCTTGTCGGCGGTGACCTTCTCCAGGGCGATCTTGTTGACCTCGGGGTCGCGGCGGGAGGGGATGAACGCGGCCATCCCGCCGATGGCGTGGGCCCCGCGCCGGTGGCAGGTGCGGACCAGCAGCTCGGTGTAGGCGCGCATGAACGGGGCGGTCATCGTCACGGCGTTGCGCTCGGGCAGCAGGAACTCGCGGCCGCGGGTGCGGAACTTCTTGATCACGCTGAAGAGGTAGTCCCAGCGGCCCGCGTTGAGGCCCGCGGAGTGGTCGCGGAGCTCGTAGAGGATCTCCTCCATCTCGAACGCGGCCGGGTAGGTCTCGATGAGCACCGTCGCCCGGATCGTCCCCTGGGGGATCTCGAGCAGTTCCTGGGCCCTGACGAAGACGTCGTTCCAGAGACGGGCCTCCAGATGCGACTCGATCTTCGGCAGGTAGAAGTACGGGCCCTTGCCCTTGGCCATCTGCCGCTGCGCCGAGTGGAAGAAGTAGAGGCCGAAGTCGACGAGGGAGGCGGAGAACGGCCTGCCGTCGAGGGTGAGGTGCTTCTCGTCCAGGTGCCAGCCGCGGGGGCGGACCACGATGGTGGCCAGCTCGGTGTCCGGCTTGAGGGCGTAGCTCTTCTCCCCGGCGGAGAAGTCCAGGGTCCGGTCGAGCGCGTCGCGCAGGTTGAGCTGGCCGCCGATGGTGTTCTCCCAGGTGGGGGCGTTGGCGTCCTCGAAGTCCGCCAGCCAGACCTTGGCACCCGAGTTCAGCGCGTTGATCGTCATCTTCCGGTCGACGGGGCCGGTGATCTCCACGCGGCGGTCCACCAGCCCGGGCGCGGGCGGGGCGACGTGCCACTCGGACTCGCGCACGTGCCTGGTCTCGGGCAGGAAGTCGAGGGTGCCGCCCGCCGACAGCTCCGCCTGGCGGGCCTGGCGGGCCTCCAGCAGCTCCAGGCGCCGGCCGTCGAACTCACGCTGGAGGGTGGCCACGAAGGCCAGTGCCTCCGGCGTGAGGATCTCGTCGAAGCGGTCCTGGATGGGGCCGCCGATCTCCACACCGTCCATGAGTCCCTCTTTCCGTGCAATTTTCCGCAGGGTGGAAAAGTAATTCTGAATTGTGGAATCGACGCTACTTGAGGGTCGGTTGCGGGTCAAAGGCAGGGTCTTCCTCAGGGCTCGCTCGGGGAGTTCCCCGATGATCTGGGAGGCGGACTCGGACAGAGTGAGGTAGCGCCCTCGGCAGAGGGGGAGAACGGACCGGTCGCACATGGGGAGCGAGGGCTTCCCGGGAAATCGAGGGTTGAGCGCATGAGGAAGAACATGCTCGTCGCCGGAGCGGTCGTGGGGTCGGTGTTCTTGCTCTCGGGATGCGACTTCGCCCTCGACTTCCGCGAGCGGCAGCAGGAGGTCGTCTCCTACGACGTCACCGCCAAGCTGACGAACCTGGACGTCGCCACCGGCTCCGGCGACATCGTGGTCACCGAGTCGGACCGGCCGGCCGTCCACGTGACCGAGACCATCCACTGGCGTGGCGACAAGCCCGCCCCCCGGCACCCGGTGGACGGCGGCACGCTCACCCTGCGCGACGAGTGCCGCGGGAACTGCACGGTGGACTACAAGGTCGAGATCCCGCGGGGCCTCACGGCCAAGCTCGACACCGGCTCGGGCACCATCACGATGCGCGGGCTGACCGGGGAGGTGAACGCCGTGAGCGGCTCCGGCGACATCGAGGCCGGCGGCCTCACCTCCAAGCGGTTCACCGCCGAGACCGGCTCCGGCGACGTCGAGGCGAGATTCTCCGCCGCGCCCGAGGGGGTGCGGATCGAGACCGGGAGCGGCGACGTCGTCGCGTACCTTCCCCAGGGCGGCTACGACGTCACCGCCGAGACCGGCTCCGGCGACGAGGCCGTGGAGGTGACGAAGGACCCCGCTTCGCCCCGCAAGGTCACGCTGAAGACCGGCTCCGGTGACGCCCAGGTCCTGCTTCCCTGACGCCGCGGCCCCGGGGCGTTCCCCGGAGCCCGATCGGGGCGCCCGGGCACCGCGGGGACGAAGTGGTGATAACCAGGTGATGACGTAGAGGTTCCCGTGGCACCATCGGGGGGAAGAGACCCGGGGTGTTCGGGCGTTCACTCATATGAGAAGAACGCGTAAGCACCAACCATCTGAATGGAGCGACGACATAGACACTCGTGAGCCGCTGGACATCGACCGATTCGACGACCTGCTCGACAACGGCGAGATGGATCTGGCCGAGCGCCAGGCACTCCGCCGGGTGGCGGGCCTCTCCACGGAGCTGGAAGACGTCACCGAGGTCGAATACCGCCAGCTGCGGCTTGAGCGGGTCGTCCTGGTCGGCGTCTGGACCTCCGGAACGGCGACCGACGCCGAGAACTCCCTCCTGGAGCTGAAGCTCCTCGCCGAGACCGCGGGTTCGGAAGTGCTGGAGGGTCTGATCCAGCGCCGGCAGAAGCCCGACACCGCGACCTACATCGGTTCGGGCAAGGCGCAGGAGCTCGCCGACATCGTCTCCGCCACCGGTGCCGACACCGTGGTGTGCGACGGAGAGCTGAGCCCCGGCCAGCTCCGCCAGCTGGAGGAGATCGTCAAGGTCAAGGTCATCGACCGGACCATGCTGATCCTCGACATCTTCGCCCAGCACGCCAAGAGCCGCGAGGGCAAGGCGCAGGTCGAGCTCGCGCAGCTCAACTACCTGCTGCCGCGCCTGCGAGGCTGGGGTGGCAACCTGTCCCGCCAGGTCGGCGGTCGCGCCGCGGGCGGCGTCGGCATGGGCGGTCGTGGCCCCGGTGAGACCAAGATCGAGCTGGACCGCCGCCGGATCCGCGAGCGGATGGCCAAGCTGCGCCGCCAGATCGGCGAGATGACCACCGCCCGCGTGACCAAGCGCTCGCGGCGCCTGCAGCGCGAGGTCCCCGCCGTGGCCATCGCCGGATACACCAACGCGGGCAAGTCCTCGCTGCTGAACCGGCTGACCGGCGCGGGAGTGCTGGTCGAGGACTCCCTGTTCGCCACGCTCGACCCGACGGTCCGCAGGGCGCACACGCCCGACGGCCGCCTGTTCACGCTGGCCGACACCGTCGGGTTCGTCCGGCACCTGCCGCACCAGCTCGTCGAGGCGTTCCGCTCCACGCTGGAGGAGGTCGGCGACGCCGACCTGATCCTGCACGTGGTCGACGGCTCGCACCCCGACCCCGAGTCGCAGCTCGCCGCGGTGCGCGAGGTGATCGGTGACATCGAGGGCGCCCGCGACATCCCCGAGATCGTGGTCATCAACAAGGCCGACGCCGCCGACCCGGTGGTGCTGGCCCAGCTGACCGCGAAGGAGAGTCACACCGTCGTGGTCTCGGCCCGCACCGGTGCCGGGCTCGACGAGCTGAGGGCCGTGATCGAGCGGGAGCTGCCCCGCTTCGACCAGGAGGTCAGGCTTCTCGTGCCGTACGAGCGCGGCGACCTGATCTCCCGGGCGCACAAGGAGGGCGAGGTCCTCGGCGTCGAGCACACCGGGGACGGCACGGTCCTGCACGCCAGGGTCCTGCCCGGCCTCTTCGCCGAGCTGGAGAAGACCGCCAAGCCGGTCGAGACCGCCGTCTGACCCGCCTTTCCGGCACGCCGTACCGTCCCGCGGGACGGTACGGCGAAGGGGCTCAGCGACGCGCCCCGCGCCGGAACATCACCAGCGCCACGTCGTCCTCCCTGGCGCCGAACCGCTCGATCAGCCGGTCGCAGAAGACCTCCTGGTCCTCCTCCACCCGCTCCGCCAGGTGCCGCACGATATCCAGGCTCTCGTCGAGCAGCTTGTCGCGGTCCTCGATGAGCCCGTCGGTGAACATCAGCACCGAGCCTCCCTCGGGGACGTTCACCCGGTCGACCCGGTAGGTCTCCTCGGCCACTCCCAGCAGGAGATTGCCCAGGCGGTGATAGCCGGCCTGGTCGTCCGCGATGAAGAGGGGCGGGATGTGCCCCGCGTTCGCGATCTCCATCTCCCCGGTCGCCGGGTCGAGCAGGAGCAGGCACACGGTGGCGGTCATGCCGGGGTGGTAGCGCCGCAGCACCTCGTTGAGCAGCGCCATCGACGCGCCGAGGTCCGAGGTGCCGATGACGGAGGCGCGCAGCGCGTGGCGCAGCTCCGCCATGACGGTGGCGGCCAGCAGCGAGTGTCCCTGGACGTCGCCGATGGCGATGAGCACCCGCCGGCCCATCCGCAGGACCTCGTAGAAGTCGCCGCCGACCTCGACGTTGTCGACCGCCGGCTGGTACCGCCAGCTGATCGCGAGTCCGGGGATCTCGGGGATCCGCGTCGGCAGCAGGCTGCGCTGCAGGGTGAGGGCGATCGCGTGCTCCTCGGCGTACGCCCGCAGCGCGTCCACGGCCAGGGCGAGGGCCTGCCCGAGCTGGCGCAGCACGTTGGACTCGTCGGCGTCGAGTGGCGAGGTCCCCTCCACCCCGAGGTAGACGGGAGGTCTGCCCAGCTTGGTGCGGCAGACCACGGCCGAGACGTCGCCACTGAGCGTCGCGTCGGGCATCAGCTCCAGCCACTCGGCGGCCGGCACCGTGAAGACCTGCGTACCGGCGGCGGCGCCCAGGGACATCGCGCTCAGCCCGGGCAGCGTGTCCGGCGCCGCGACCTTGGCGACGGGGGCCTCCGCGGGGAAGGCGGAGAACCTGCGGGTCCGGCCGTCGGGGGGCAGGGCGAGCGTGCCCGCCTGCCTCCCCATGATTCGTGAGGTTCCCTCGACGGCCGTGGTGAGGAGCTCCTCGAACGTCTCGGCGGCGTTCATCGAGAGCGTGACCTCGGTGAGGGCGGCCAGCCGCATGGCCATCAGCTCGGCCCGCTGCCGGGCGCGGTAGTAGCGCAGCGTGGCCTCGACGGTCGCGGCGAACTCGTCCGGTTCGACCGGCTCCGCCAGGTAGGCGTCGGCCCCGCGTTCGAGGCCCTGCGCCCGGTCGGCCGGGGTGATCGCCGCCCCGGAGATCTGGATGACCGGGATGGAGGACGTCGCCGGGTCCGCCTTGATCTGCTCGCAGACCTCGTAGCCGCTGATGTCGGGCAGCCGCACGTCCAGGACGACGAGGTCCGGCCGCAGCTCCCTGACCTTGACGAGCGCCTCCATGCCGCCGGTGGCCTGCACGACCTGGTGCCCCGAGCGCCGCAGCCAGCTCGACAGGATGTACAGCTTGGTCGGGGTGTCGTCCACGACGAGTACCGTCGCCCCGTTGTCACCCATCCACGTGTCCGAGGGCGCTTCCGATCGCCTCCAGAAGGGTGTCACGGCGAAGCCCCTGTTTGGAGATCATCATGTGTGCCCTCTCGGGGACCTGGCGCGACGTGGCGACGGTCACGACGATCACCGGAACCTCGTGCAGCCGCTCGTCGTCCGACATCCGCAGCATCAGCGCGGTGCCGTCGAGGCGGGGCATCAGCAGGTCCACCAGCGCGATGTCGGGAGGGTTCTCCTTCATCATCTCCAGGGCCATGAGCCCGTCGGAGGCCTCGTCGATGTGCGCGGCGAACCCGGTGAGCATCCGGCGTACGGTGGCGCGGAACTCCTCGTCGTCGTCCACGATGAGCAACCGGCCGACCACGGGAGCCCCGTCGTGCCGGTAGGGCAGCCTCAGGGTGGCCGTGGTGCCGGACCCGGCGACGCTGGCCAGGTGCAGCGCGCCGCCCAGCGCCTCCGCCAGCCGCCGGGCGTACGGCAGGCCGAGCCCGGTCCCCTTGCTCCGCACCTGGATCGGCCCGGGAACCTGGAAGAACTCCTCGAAGACGCGTTCCAGGTGCTCCTCGGGCACGCCTATTCCCGTGTCGGTCACGGTGAAGACCAGGTCGTGGGTGGCCGCGTCGAGGTTCACCTTCAGCTTGACCTCGCCGTGCTCGGTGAACTTCAGCCCGTTGGAGAGCAGGTTGCGCAGGATCCGGGTGAGCATCACCTCGTCCACCAGCATCTCCCGCGGAGCCTGGGAGACCTCCACCTTGAGCGTCACCTCGTCGTTGCCGGTGGTGGGGCGCAGCGTCATGCGCAGCCGTTCGGCCAGGGCCACCAGATCGACCATGGAGGGCTGGGGGTCGAGTCTCCCCGCCTCGGCCTTCGCCATGTCGAGCAGCTCGCTCACCAGTGACAGCAGCGTCTCCGCCGAGGAGCCGATGAGGTTGATCTGGTGGAGCTGCTCGGCGGCCAGCGGATCCCCGCCCGGTCCCACCAGCAGGCGGACCAGGCCGATGATCGAGTTGAGGGGGGTGCGCAGCTCGTGGCTGACGGTGGCCCAGAACCTGTTCTTCGCGTCGCTCGCCGCCCGGAGCTGCGCGGACTTCTCGTCCAGCTCCGCGTAGAGCGCCACGACGCCGCGGTTGGTCTCCTCCAGCTCCTCGGACAGCTGGTTGTAGAGCGCCAGCACCCCCTGGTTGGTCTCCTGGAGCTCGGTGTTGAGCTGCAGGACCTCCTCCAGGGTCTCGGCGAGCTCGCTGTTCTGCCTGCGCAGCTCGTCGAGGGCGGTGGTGGGCGTCGAAGCGGCGATCTTGGCGCGGATCTCCTCCGCCGAGAGTCTCGGCTTGCGGCCCTGCGGGAGCCGTTTGACCATGCTTATTCTTCCCTCGGCGGGATCGAGCTCGATGAGGTCGACGAGACGCCCCGCCAGCGTCACGCCGTCCGAGGGACGGAAGTCGGTTTTCGCCGAGAAGTCGACCGCGACGAGCAGGGCGTCCCGCTCCAGCCGGAAGGAGACGGAGATGTCGGCACCCGCCTCGACGAACTCCCTGCCGATCTCGCTCAGCGCGGTGGCCACCCGGATCTGGTCCTGGGCCTCCAGCCCCACGCTCTCCGCCACCTCGCGACCCAGCTTGCGCATGGCGAAGACGTCCTGGTCGTCCTGGACGTGAATCCGGCTCAGCTCGTCCTCGGTCATGCGCCCGGCCTGACGGCGACCACGCAGGCGTCGTCCCTGCGGGTCCCGGCATCACGCAGCAGCGTGCCGGCGACGACGGAGGGGAGGCGCGTGACGAGCCCGGGATAGGAGGTGATGTCCCAGCGTTCTGTCAGGCCGTCGGAGTGGAGCAGGACGACGCCGTGCCGGGGCAGTGCGTACTCGTACTGGCGCAGGGTCCTGGCCTTGTGCCCGGCGATGCCCGGGACGGAGATCATTCCCTGGCGGCCGTCGTTGTGGGCGATCCACGCGGAGACGTTGCCGAGGCCGGCGAAGCTCACGGTGCCCGCGGCGCCGTCGACGCGGGCCACGGCGACCGCGCCGCCCCTGGTGTGGCCGAGGCCGGCGTGGATGCGCTCCAGGGCGGTGACCGGGGCGAGGTCGGCGTGCCGCAGGAACAGCCGTACCGCCTCCTGGGCGGCCTGGGCGGCCGCGGGTCCGTGCCCCAGGCCGTCGCAGAGCATCACGGTCGTCGTGGTGCCCTCCTCGGTGATCACGAACGCGTCGCCGCAGACGGTCTCCTCGCCGATCGGGCGGGTCAGGCCGCTCACCCGGCACGCGGGACGCGAGGCGTCCTGCGCGACGAAGTACATGCCGAGAACGGTGCCCCGGTTGGGTATCGAGTGAACCTCGTACCCGCTGGCCATCCGGGCGATGCCGCCCAGCCCGATGCCGAGCGTGCCGGTGGTGGAGTAGCCGTCGCGCAGGGCGCGCGAGACGTCCGGCATTCCCGGCCCCCGGTCGATCGCGAGGACCTCCACGGCCGAGTCCAGCTCCGGATGCGGGCGGATCAGCATCACGCCCTCGGTCGCGTGCTTGACCAGGTTCGACGCGGCCTCGCTCACCGCGACGGCGACCCGCCCGGTGTCCTCCTCGCTGAACCCGCGGATCTCCGCGAGCGTCACGGCGGTACGGCGGAGGGCGCCGATCGCGCTGGCGTCCTCGGCCCGTACCCAGGTGTCGTGCTGGGAGTGGATCAGCGTGCCCATTTCGTCACCGTGATCAACGTGCCCTCACCGGGAGTCGATTCCAGGTCGAACTCGTCGACCAGGCGGCGGGAACCGCTGAGGCCGAGGCCGAGGCCTCCGCCGGTCGTCCACCCGTCGGTCAGCGCCTGCTCGATGTCCGGGATGCCGGGCCCGTTGTCGCTGAACACCATCCGCAGGCCCCGCCGCATGCCCTTGTGGACGACCTCGACCCGTACCTGCCCGCCTCCCGCGTACACCAGGGCGTTGCGGGCCAGCTCGCTGGCCGCGGTCACCACCTTGGTCTGGTCGACCAGGGACAGGCCCACGTTCACGGCGACGGTCCTGACGTGCTGGCGGACCAGCACGACGTCGCCGTTGACGTTGATGGGCAACTCCTCCACGGTCGTCACCAGGCGGCCGTGGAGGCTTGGGAGCTTTCGATCTGGTTCAGCATCGCGACGCCCTTCTCGAGGTTGAGCGCCGTGCGCACGCCGCCGAGGGAGAGGCCGAGCTCGACGAGGGTGATCGCCACCGCCGGGCGCATGCCGACGACGATCGTCTCGGCGTCGAGCATGCGGGAGATCGCCGCGATGGTGGCCAGCATCCGGCCGATGAAGGAGTCGACGATCTCCACGGCGGTGATGTCGATGATCACCCCTCGCGCGCCGGTCTCGACCACCTTCTCCGACAGGTCCTCCTGGAGCGCGAGCACGCTCATGTCCTGCAGGTCGATCTGGATGGAGACGATCAGGATGTCGCCGAGCTTGAGGATGGGGACGCGATCCATCAGCTCTCCACCGTCCGTACCGCGATGCGGGACTCCCCGCCCTTGACGAATTTGACCCCGCTCGCCCGCAGCGTGTGGGCCAGCGCGTCGGCGAGGGTGGCCTTGGTCACGATGTCGCCGAACTCGATGCCGAGGGTGACGATGGTGTGGGCGATCTGCGGGCGGATGCCGGAGATCACGCACTCGGCGCCCATCAGCCGGGCCGCCACCACGGTCTTGAGCAGGTGCTGGGCGACCTCGGTGTCGACGGCGGGCACACCCGTGATGTCGATGACCGCGTGCTCGGAGCCGGTGTCGACGAGCGTCTGCAGCAGCTTCTCCATGACGACCTGGGTCCTGGCCGAGTCGAGCGTGCCGACCAGCGGCACCGCGACGATGCCCTCCCAGAGCTTGACCACCGGGGTGGACAGCTCGAGCAGCTGTTCCGCCTGATCGATGATGATCTTCTCCCTGGCCGCCGCGTAGCTCTCCATGGTGAAGAGCCCGAGGTCGTCGATTACCCGGGAGAACCAGATGAAACCTCGCACGGCCTCGGGAGAGCCGTCCTCCTCGACGATCTCGTAGAGCGCCTCCTTCAGGCCGAACACCACGATCGCGGTCTCTGTCGGCGTGAAACCCTGGCGGGCACGGTCCCGGGAGAGCTCGGCGAGCAGACCGCGCAGGTCGCTGAGGTCGCCGGAGTCGCCGAACGACTGGCGCAGCGCCTGGTAGAGCTCGCCCAACTGGCCGGCCAGACCTCCGCGATCCGCCTGATTGCCGGTGCCGCCGGTGGACGAACGGGCGATCTCAAGCCAGCGCTTGAGGACGCGCGCCTCGTGCTCCTGGAAAAGTTCTTCGATGCGACGCCGACCGGCGTCCGCGTGGACGGACAAGGCAACTCCCATGCGTACGACCTGGAGACAACTCGCACGAAAGGCTACATGGAACGTCCTGCTTACGACCTTTTTTGAGGTTGGGCAGGCCGCTTGTCATCAGAGCTTCGGAAGGGTGGGGCGACCGGGTCGAGCGGCCGGTGCGGCCGTATCACATCACGGGCTTCGCGGGTGATCTCCAGGGCGCCGCGCCACGACATGGAGCCCGGGGAAGATCGCGGGTGAGCGGGGCGCAAGGGGGGCGTAGGGGGGCCACAGGGGGCCGTAGGGGAGAAGGGCCGAGGGGGCGCGAGCCTTCCGGATGTCAGCCTAGAGTGGTGGCGAACGGCGTTTCAATGGTGAAACTTGCACCGAGAGGCCCGACATGGCTGCACTACAAGAGAGTGAAAACGTACAAAAGCCTCAAAAGTGACAGTGGTCGCCCAAGGTTTGGATTGCTACCATAAGGCAAATCTAGCGAGATGTTATGACGCAAGTTGCTCTGGTGACTACTGTTACGGGCGATGAAGAAGTAGTCTGAGCTGTGGAAAGTTGCTCAACGCCACGCGTGATCGTCGAGCCGACGGGTGAGGTGCGGTCGCGGAGGGGCGGCGTTCTTCCCAATTAGCCTGTACAGCGGGCCGACTTGTGAAATAACGTAACTGAACTGAAATCGCCCGATCATGATCTCGGCGATACTGTCGCCGCACAGCGAATACGCGGATGAGAGCAGGAGACCCCCCGATGCCGTCCGGACTCACAGCGGGCTTGAAGGGCACGGTGCCCGGCGACGTCCGGGGCGGCTCGCCCCGTCCGGGTGCGGTCCTCCTCCAGGTGTCTTCCCCTGAACACAAGGCGGTGATGCGATGACGGTCCGCCTCCTGACCAACATCGGCCGGCTCTGGACCGGAAACGACGTGTTCAGCAACGCGGCGATCCTCGTCCACAACGACCGGATCGCCTGGGTCGGCCGCGCCGCGGATCTTCCGCAGAGCGTGCCGGGGGTCGTCGACGACATCGTCGACGTCGACCATGTCGAGAACCTGGGCGGCGCGCTGGTCACTCCCGGCCTGATCGACGCGCACACCCATCCGGTCTACGCGGGAAACCGCTACGCCGAGATGGCGATGCGCTCCAGCGGGTCCACCCCGTCCGCGATCACCGCGGCGGGCGGCGGCATCGGCTCCACCGTGACGGTCACCCGTGGCACCGACCCTTGGACGCTCTGCAACGGCGTCCGCGAGCGGCTCCGCGACTGGCTGCTCAGCGGCACCACCACCATCGAGGCCAAGACCGGCTACCACCTCACCCGTGACGGCGAGCTGGCCGACGTGCGACTCCTGCGCGAGCTGGAGAAAGAGCCGATGATGCCGCGGGTGCACGTGACCTTCATGGCCGCGCACGTCGTCCCGCCCGAGTATTTCGGCCGCCAGCGCGACTACGTCGAGGCCGTGGGCGCCTGGTGCGCCGACGCCGCCGCGGCGGGAGCCGACGGTGTCGACGTCTACTGCGACGAGGGCCACTTCACCGCGGAGGAGGCCCGCTGGGTGCTGGCCTCCGGACGCAACGTCGGCCTGCTGCCACGCCTGCACGCCGGCGCCTACACCAGGCGCGGCGCCGTCCAGCTCGCCGCCGAACTCGGCTGCGCCTCCGCCGACCTGCTCCACCACACCACCGACGAGGACATCGCGATACTGGCCCGCTACGGCGTCCCCGCCGTGGTCTGCCCCGGGACCGCCCTCCAGCGTGGCAGCCTGCCCCCGGTCCGCCGGATGCTCGCCCAGGGTGTCACGGTGGCCCTCGGCAGCGACCACAACCCGGGCCACTGCGGCATCACCTCGATGTCCCTGGTCATCAGCCTCGCCGTCGCGGCCTTCGGCATGAGCGTCGGCGACGCCCTCCGGGCCGCCACCCTCGGTGGTGCCACGGTCCTCGGCGCTCCCGATCGCGGCGTTCTCGCCCCCGGCCGCCTGGCCGACATCGTCCAGTGGGACGCCGACCACGAGGGCGCCTTCGCCTGGGCCTTCGGCCTCAAGCCCCGCCGGGTCTGGCGCGGCGGCACCCCCGTCCAGTAGGTCTCCCCCCTTCCGGAGGCTTCGCCCTCGGAACCCTCGCCCGCCGGATCCTCCCCTCCAGCGACCCCTCCTTCCGACGGGCTCTCCCCTCGAGCGGCCGTTTCCCTCGCGCTCGCGGCTCCTCGCCGTTCACGAGGGCTCCTCCTCGTTCACGAGGGCTCCTCGTCGTTCACCCGGGGAGTCGTTCACCCGGGGAGTCGTTCACCCGGGGAGGAGCCGATCCCGTCTCCTCCGTGTGATCTCCACCGCGTAACCTCTGGGCATGTCTCCACCGGTCGCCGTCGTCACGGACTCCACCGCCTACCTCCCTCCCGAGGAGGTCTCCCGCAGGGGAATCGTCGTGGTGCCGCTCCAGATGATCGTGGGAGGCAGACCGCTCGACGACATGCCGCGGATCGAGGGTGCGAGCATGGGCGACATGCTGCGGGAACGGGGCCAGGTGACGACCTCCATGCCCGCCCCGCGCCGTTTCACGGACGCCTACGACGAGGCGGCGGCCCGGGGTGCGACCGGCATCGTCTCCATCCATCTGTCGGCGGAGATGTCCGGCACTGTCGAGGCCGCCCGGGCGGGGGCCGAGCATTCCCCCGTCCCGGTCGACGTCGTCGACAGCAGGTCCATCGCCATGGGTCTCGGGTTCCCCGTCCTGGCCGCCGCGAGCGCCGCCGCGACGGGCGCGACACGGGCCGAGGTGGCGGACGCCGCCCGCCGCCGCATGGAGTCGGTGCACAGCTTCTTCTACGTCGACACCCTGGAGTATCTCCGCAGGGGAGGCCGGATCGGCGCGGCGGAGACCCTCCTCGGCTCGGCGCTGATGATCAAGCCGATTCTGCACATCTCCGACGGCGCGATCGTTCCCCTGGAGAAGGTCCGTACGGCTAGCCGTGCCATCGCCCGCCTCGAAGACCTCGCGGTCGAGGCCGCGGGTACGGGCCCGGTGGAGGTCGCCGTCCAGCATCTCGCCGCCCGGTCCCGCGCGGACACCCTGGCCGCACGACTGCACCGGCGCATTCCCGCCCTTGCCAAGGTCATCGTCGTCGAGGTCGGCCCGGTGATCGGCGCGCACGTCGGTCCAGGCATGCTCGGCATCACCGTCTCCGCGGGCGAGCCTCTGGTGTCCACCGATCCGTGAGGTCCGCTGGTCCGTGTCGTCTTCGAGCCCGTGTGGTCTTCGGATCCGTCTGATGACCCGCGCGCCGATCAGGCCGACCTGTGTCCCCGCTCTCCGCCGATCGTCCCCTTATCCCCAGAACGAGATTCGGTGAAAGTGCGCCCGCCGCCGTCTCCGTAACGTCCTGCGGGTGCGGACCACAGGCCAGAACACCGAGCGGTTCCAAGCCGAGTCGCGACTGCGGATCCTGACCGGGAGCGGATCACCCGGCCGGGTGCCCCCGTCGTGCCGTCCGGCCGGCACACCGTGCCAGGGCAGGCATGCGCGGGCCGGAGGTCAGGGCGAACCGGAGGACGTCGTCCACGACGGTCCCGCCGCGCGCATGCGTTCGGCGCCGATCCCTCCGTCCTTCGAGGCGCTTCGCAAGGTCGTGGCGACCCAGAAGGTCGCGCTCGGTCCTGACCGCCCGGGGCTGCGCCTGCTGTTGCTCGTCGCCCTGGTGGCCACCGTCGCGGGCGGCGTGTACGCCTGGCGGTCCCAGCCGGAGCCCGAGCCCTTGGCCCCGCCGATGCCGATCGCCGGGTCACCGCTGTCGGCGCCCGTCACCGTCTCGCGGCAGGGGTCCACGCCGGTCGCCGAGCTGACCGTTCACGTGACGGGTAAGGTCCGCCGGCCCGGGGTGATCACGTTGCCCGGCGGTTCACGGGTCGCCGACGCGCTCCAGGAGGCCGGGGGCGTCCGTGGAGCGGCCGCCACGGGATCCCTCAACCTCGCGCGCAGGCTCGTCGACGGCGAGCAGATCGTCGTCGGCCTTTCCGGTACGGCCGCCGTCGCGGCGGCGCCCGCTCCGGTGAATCCGGCAGATCCCGCCACCGCCGTCGTCGACCTCAACACCGCCACCCCCGAGCAGCTTGAGGAGCTACCGGGCGTGGGCGAGGTGCTCGCCCGGCGCATCGTCGAATACCGCGACGCACACGGCGGCTTCCGCTCCGTCGAGCAGCTTCGCGACGTGAGCGGGATAGGTGACCGGAAGTACGCCGAGATGCGGGACAAGGCCCGTGTTTGACACCTCGGTCGCGAGGACGGCCGTGACGAGGTTCGCCACGGCCGGAGTCTCCGGTGGCTCCGCACCCCCCAGCGGGTCCGAGGGGTCGGGAATCCTGGGCGGTTCAGGAAAGGGGTGGCGTGCGCATGCCACGCATCTGGTCCTGCCGGCGGCGGTCTCATGGATGACCGCCCTCTTCCTGCTGGGTTGCTCGGCCGCGACCGGTGCGGTGACGGCCGGTCTCATGGCCGCGGGTGCCCTGGCCGTGGCCGTCCTGACCCGGGCACAGGGGGCGGCGAGCCGGCGGAACGCGGCGATCGCGATCCTGGGATGCGCCGCCGCGGTGGCGGGGTCGGTGGCCTTCCGGGTGCACGCGGTCGGTACGGGGCCGGTCGCCGAGCTCGCGGGCAGGAACGCCTCGGCGACGGCCGAGGTGGTGGTCACCGACGATCCCCGGGAGACGAACCGTGGGGGAGGGCCCTTCCCGCGGGAGGGTTTCGTGGTGCCCGCCCGGGTCGAGTCGGTCGGGACGGGAGCGGGCAGGGTGGCGCTTCGGGCTCCGGTGGTGCTGTTCGTCTCGGGCGCCGGGTGGCGATCCCTGCTGCCCAGCCAGCGAGTGGAGGTCAGCGGGCGCTTCGGCCGGGCCGGCCCCGGAGAGCTGCTCGCGGCGGTGGTGCTGGTCAAGGGGGCACCACGAGTCCTGAGCGGGCCATCCTGGGAGCAGCGCGCGGCCGGGGCACTCAGGTCGGGGTTACGGGAGGCGGCCGACGTGTTGCCGCCGGCGCAGCGCGGGTTGTTGCCCGGCCTGGTGGTCGGCGACGTGTCCCGGATGGACGAGCAGGTCAAAGCCGACTTCAAGGCGGCGGGCCTCAGCCATCTTCTCGCGGTCTCCGGCGCGAACCTCGCCGTCGTGGCGGGGGCGGCGGTCGCGCTGGCCAGGGTGGCCGGGCTGCCTCTCGCGGCGCGGGCGGTGCCGGCGATGGCGGCCATGATCGCCTTCGCGGTCGTCGCCCGGCCCTCGCCCAGCGTGCTCAGGGCCCTCCTGATGGGCGGGGTCGCCGCCCTCGCCCTCGGCACGGGCCGCTCGCGCGACGGTGTCGCGGCCCTGTCGGCGACCGTCCTGGGGCTGGTCTTCTTCGTCCCCGACCTCGCCCGCTCTTACGGCTTCGCCCTGTCGGTCTCGGCGACCGCGGGCATCCTGGTCCTCGCCCCGGGCTGGCGCGACCGGCTCTCGGCCCGTATGCCCCGATGGTTCGCCGAGGCGACCGCGGTGGCCGCCGCCGCCCAGGTCGCGGTCACCCCGGTCCTGGTGCTGATGTCGGGACAGCTCGCACCGGTGGCGATCCCGGCCAACCTGCTCGCGGGCCCGGCCGTGGCCCCCGCCACCCTGCTCGGTTTCGCGGTGGCGTTGGTCGCGCCCCTGCACATGGGGCTCGCCCAGCTGCTGGTCCGGCCGGCGGGGCTGGCCACCGGATGGATCATCGAGGTGGCCGAGCACACCGCGGCGCTCCCGCTGGGTGTGATCCCGTGGCCGGGCGGCGTCACCGGGCTGCTCCTGCTGGCCGGTGCCGTGCCACTCGCCGTGCTGGTGCTGCGGCACCGGCGGCCGCGCCTGATCGCCCTGGCGGCCCTCACCGGGCTGGTCCTCGCCGTGACGGTGGCCGCGCCGATCGTGGCACGCTGGCCGCCTCGCGGATGGCTACTGGTGGCCTGCGACGTCGGTCAGGGAGACGCTCTGCTCGTCGCGGCGGGGCCGGGGCGGGCCGTGGTGGTGGACGCGGGGCCGGACCCGGTGCCGGTGGACCGCTGCCTGCGCTCCATGGGGGTCGGGGAGGTGCCGCTGGTCGTTCTCACCCATCCGCACCTCGACCACGTGGGCGGTCTCGACGGTGTCTTTCGCGGGCGCGCCGTGGGAGCGGTGATGGTGACCCCGCACGGTGCCGGAGAGCGCGAGGGGGTGAGGCTGAGCGCCGATCTCGCCCGCCGCCACGTGGTCGAGTGGGCGGCGAGGCCCGGTGCGACCTGGCGGTTCGGGCCCTCGGAGCTCACCGTCATCGGCCCGGTGGCCGAGGCCTCCCCGCCCGGCGCGGGGGAAGGGGCGGCCGTCAACAACGCCAGCGTCGTGGTGCACGTCCGCTGGGCCGCGGGGGCGGCTCTGCTCAGCGGAGACATCGAGACCGAGGCCCAGGCGGAGCTGCTCCGGCGCGGCCTGCCGCCCGCCGAGATCCTCAAGGTTCCGCACCACGGCTCTGGCAGGTACGACCCGGCCTTCCTCGCCGCCTCCGGTGCCCGCGCCGCTCTGATCAGCGTGGGGGCGGACAACGGCTACGGCCACCCCGCCCCGTCGACCCTGGCCGCGCTGCACCGGCTCGGCATGCGCGCCTACCGGACGGACCTGTCGGGAGACCTCGCGGTGGTGGTCCGCGAGGGGGCTCTGGCGGTCGTCGCCCGAGGGCGCGCGGCCCCGTTGGCGGGCGGCTCGTGGCGCCCGGCCCGGATGGACGGGGCCGGTGCGGGTCGAGTCCCGGTCCTGGCCGGGCGGTGCGGGTCAGGCCTCGGTGCTGGCCGGACGGTTCCGGCCGGGCGGTGCGGGCCGGATCCTGCTTCCGGCCGGACGGTTCCGGCCGGATGGCGCGGGCCGGGTCCTGGTTCTGGCCGGCGGCGTGGGCCGGGTGCCGGTTCTGCCCGAGGAGCGCGGGTCAGCTCCCGGTCCTGGCCGGGCGGCGGAACTCGGTGTCCACGTCGGCGGCGTAGACCGACCGGCTGCAGCGCGCGCAACGGTACATGATCGGGCCCTCGTCGAGGGACGTTCCGCAGCGGGGGCAGGCGTGGCGGCGAATAGTGGAGTTTGTCATGGTTCTCACCTCCTGTGTTGTTTCCAGAGTGCCTCGCGGCACCTGCATTCCGATTGCGAACGACTTGCCGGCGGCTCACCCGGCACCGGGACGTGGCATGCTGCTCGTCATGGCGGCAACCGATCCGGCACCCGTGATCCTGATACTCGGCGACGAGGAACTCCTGGCCGACCGCGCGGTGAGCGAGGTGACCTCGGCGGTCAAGGCCGCCGATCCGACCGCCGAGGTGCACGATCTGCCCGGCTCGAAGATGGAGCTCGGAGAGCTCACCCGCATGACGTCACCCTCACTGTTCGGTGACAGGTCCGTGGTGGTCGTCCGCTCGGCCCAGGACCTCGGCAAGGACGTCATCGCCGAGGTCGTCTCCTACGCGGCCCACCCGGCGGACGAGACCGTGCTGGTCCTCGTCCATCCGGGAGGCGTCAAGGGGAAGGCCCTGGTCGACGGGGTCAAGAAGGCCGGAGCCCAGGTGGTCTCCGTCGCCAAGGTGACCAAGCCGGCCGAGCGCCTGGCGTTCGTCAAGGCGGAGCTGAAGCGGGCCGGACGCACCATCGGGGCCGACGCCGCCGCCGCGCTTCTCGACGCCGTGGGCAACGACCTGCGCGAGCTGGCCGCCGCGTGCAGCCAGCTCGCCTTCGACACCCCCGGCAAGACGATCGACGAGGCCGCCGTCGCGCGCTACCACCGGGGCAGGGCCGAGGTCAGCGGGTTCACCGTGGCCGACTCGGCCGTCGAGGGACGGCTGGGAGACGCCCTGGAGCAGCTGCGCTGGGCACTCTCGACCGGTACGGCACCGGTCCTGCTGGTGAGCGCGCTCGCCGGGGGCCTGCGCTCGCTGGCCAAGGTGGGAGGCGCGCCCCGCAACCTCCGGGGCGGCCAGCTCGCCAGCCATCTCGGCATGCCGCCCTGGAAGATCGACCGGGTCCAGCGGCAGCTGAACGGCTGGGGCCCCGAGGGCCTCGCCCGCGCGATCCAGGCCGCCGCCACCGCCGACGCGCAGGTGAAGGGCGGCGGAGCCGACCCCGCGTACGCGCTGGAGCACATGGTCCAGACCGTGGTCGCCAGCCGCACGGGGCGTTAGGCGCTTCGGGGAGAGACGGCCTGAGCCACCCTGAGCCGCAGGGCGGGGCATGAGGCGCACCGGGAAGAGGCGCCTGAAACGCAAGAACGCCGCATCCCCGAAGGGTGCGGCGTTCGCGAAACGTGGAGCTACTTGGCGACCGACAGGGCGGCGGCGCGCTGGGCGATCGCCGACTTGCGGTTGGCGGCCTGGTTCTTGTGAATCACGCCCTTGCTGGCGGCCTTGTCCAGCTGGCGGGAGGCGGCGCGCTGCAGCGCGGCGGCCTCTTCGACGTTACCCTGGTCGGCGGCCTCGCGGAACTTGCGGATGGCCGTCTTCAGGGAAGACTTGACAGCCTTGTTACGCAGCCGGGCCTTCTCGTTCTGCCGGTTGCGCTTGATCTGGGACTTGATGTTCGCCACGAAGAAGCCTCGGTGAATGTCGTTGGATGGGGCGCGCGGGCAGAGAGGGCGCGCCACACGCAGTTGACTAGGCTACCAACTGCCGTGGTCGACACTCAAATCGACAGGCCAGGCAGAAGGATGCCTGATCAGTTTAGCGTGTGACCGTGGTGGCTCGGACCGTAATCCTCACGGCTTGAACCAGAACTTCTCGTACTCCGCCCAGTCCTCCTTGGTGGCGGCGAAGTCGACGTAGAGCGCCAGGCCGAACCGTTCGCGCGGTTTGCCGTACGAGGTCAGTGCCAGCCGGGCGCCCCTGGCCGCCTTCTCGACGCTCTCGGCCTCGTCGGCCCAGGAGACGCCGTGGTCGTGATAGGCAGGGGCGCCGATCAGCACCGTCTTCTCCTCGGGGACGAGCTCCAGCGCCAGCGAGCTCTGCCGCACGACGTAGCCGCCGTAGACGGAGGGGAAGGGGAGGTAGGAGTCGTAGGTCATGATCGCCACCTGGTCGGTGAGCTTCGCCACCTGGCGGAAGTAGTCGGGTGACCAGTACTTGTCGCGGCCGGTGGCGGCGCGCGCGGCCGGGCGGACGAGCGGGAACGGCTCGATCTGCGGGGTCGAGGTGGACAGCAGGCCGTCGCCCACGATCGCGCGGGTCTGTGTGAGCAGGTCGAGGAAGTCGGTGTCGCCGTCGCCGATCGGCTCGAAGTTGTAGTGGACGCCGTCGAAACCGAGCGCCGTGATCGCGCGGGCGCCGTCCAGCACGCGCTGCCTGGAGGCCGCGTCGTCGAGGTCCAGGACGCCGTCGACCTTCTGGCCGAGCCAGGCCGACACCCTGACCTTGGGGAGTTCCTCGCGCCACCACTTCAGGAAGTCGGCCGCCTTCGGATATTTGCCGACAGGTAGTGTCCCGTCGGGGTCGAACGGGCCAGAATGGACGTACACGTCCTTGATCCCGGTCTTTCGCAGCCGGGCGGCGAGGGTGCGCACGTCGTCGGCCGTCTTGCGGCCGTCGACCCACGCGTGGCCCAGCCACAGGGCGTCGTGGCCGGTCGTCTTCGCCCATGGGGCGGGTGTCCCGGTAAACTGCAGGGTGAGGGTGGCCACGGCCACCCCTGGAAGCGCGAGGAGCAGGGCCGCCACCATAGCGAGGAACCGCAGGCCGCGCCGTGCTCTGGTCCGGGCAATCACCCGGACATGTCACCATGGAAGACGGCTGGCATGCCAGCCGTATGATCGTCATCAATCTGTTGAAACGGACCCCGGTGCGCATTCAGCCTGGCCAGACCGACCCCGCTGTGCTCCGCAACTTCTGCATCATCGCGCATATCGACCATGGCAAGTCGACGCTCGCCGACCGCATGCTGCAGATCACCGGAGTGGTCGACGACCGTTCCATGCGCGCCCAGTATCTCGACCGGATGGATATCGAGCGCGAGCGCGGCATCACGATCAAGTCGCAGGCGGTCAGGCTGCCGTGGAAGGTCGGCGACACCGACTACGTCCTCAACATGATCGACACCCCCGGGCACGTCGACTTCACCTACGAGGTCTCCCGGTCGCTCCAGGCGTGTGAGGGCGCGATCCTGCTGGTCGACGCCGCGCAGGGCATCGAGGCGCAGACCCTGGCCAACCTCTACCTGGCCATGAACAACGACATGACGATCATCCCGGTGCTCAACAAGATCGACCTGCCCGCCGCCCAGCCGGAGAAGTACGCCGCGGAGATCGCCCACCTCATCGGCTGCGAGCCGGAGGACGTGCTGAAGGTCTCCGGCAAGACCGGCATCGGTGTCCGCGAGCTGCTGGACCACGTGGTGGCGAACGTCCCGGCCCCGGTCGGCGACGCCGACGCGCCCGCCCGCGCGCTGATCTTCGACTCGGTGTACGACACCTACCGCGGCGTGATCACGTACGTCCGGGTGATGGACGGTCACCTGGGCAAGCGCGAGCGCATCCTGATGATGTCCACCACCGCGGCCCACGAGACGCTGGAGATCGGCGTCATCTCGCCCGAGCCGAAGATCGCCGACAAGGGGCTCGGCGTCGGCGAGGTGGGCTATCTGATCACCGGCGTGAAGGACGTCCGCCAGTCGCGGGTCGGCGACACGGTGACCTCCGTGACGCGTCCGGCCCTCAAGGCGCTCAGCGGCTACGAGCACCCCAAGCCCATGGTCTTCTCCGGCCTGTATCCGATCGACGGTGACGACTACCCCGACCTTCGCGAGGCCCTGGACAAGCTCCAGCTCAACGACGCCGCCCTGGACTACGAGCCGGAGACCTCCGCGGCCCTGGGCTTCGGATTCCGCTGCGGCTTCCTCGGCCTGCTCCACATGGAGATCGTCCGCGAGCGGCTGGAGCGCGAGTTCAACCTCTCGCTCATCTCCACCGCGCCCAACGTGGTCTACCGAGTGATCATGGAGGACGGCAAGGAGGTCGTCGTCACCAACCCCTCGGAGTTCCCCACCGGCAAGGTGGAGAAGGTCTTCGAGCCGATGGTCAAGACGACCGTGCTCGTCCCCTCGGAGTTCATCGGCGCCATCATGGAGCTCTGCCAGAACCGCCGGGGCAACCTGCAGGGCATGGACTACCTGTCCGAGGACCGCGTCGAGATCCGCTACACCATGCCGCTCGGTGAGATCATCTTCGACTTCTTCGACCAGCTCAAGTCCCGTACGCGCGGCTACGCCTCGCTGGACTACGAGCCCTCGGGCGAGCAGGAGTCGGACCTGGTGAAGGTCGACATCCTGCTCCAGGGCGAGGCGGTGGACGCCTTCAGCGCCATCGTCCACCGGGAGAAGTCGTACGCCTACGGGGTCGAGATGGCCAAGAAGCTGCGCGAGCTCATTCCCAGGCAGCAGTTCGAGGTGCCGATCCAGGCGGCCATCGGTGCCCGGGTCATCGCCCGGGAGAACATCCGCGCCATCCGCAAGGACGTCCTCGCCAAGTGCTACGGCGGCGACATCTCCCGCAAGCGCAAGCTGCTGGAGAAGCAGAAGGAGGGCAAGAAGCGGATGAAGATGGTCGGCCGCGTCGAGGTTCCCCAGGAGGCGTTCGTCGCCGCGCTGTCCACCGAGTCCTCCACGGACAAGGCCAAGAAGTAGGCGCTTCCCCCAGGCACCCCGGGCCCGTCCCGCGACCGGCTCGGTCCACCCCGCACCGCCCCCGCACCGGCTCGGCCAGATGTGAAGGGCGCCCGGGGGGAGGAGACCGGGGAGGAAGAACGTGCGGGCGAGGCCGCTGATGACCCAGATCCTGCGGCCTCGCCCGGTATGAGGGGGTCGCTCAGCGCAGGACGCTGTAGAGCGCCGAGGTGAGCGACGCCTTGGTGTCGTCCTGGTCGATGGACCACATCATCGAGCCGCCGAGGCCCTTCAGGCGGATGTAGGCCGCCTTCTGGAGCAGCGAGGCCGGGTCGTCGTAGGACCAGAACTCGTTGCCGTCGTAGAGCCACACGGATCCGGTCAGCAGGTCGCGGTAGCGCTTGCCCGGCTTGTTCACGAGGATCTTGTAGTCCTCGCTTCCGGCGGCGAAGGTGCCGGGAGCGGGGCCGGTGGCGGTGCCGTACAGGCCGTTCCTCCCGCCGGTGACGCCGGTCCAGCCCTGGCCGTACGCCGGTACGCCCACCACGATCTTCTTGGCGGGTGCGCCGCGCGTCAGGTAGTCGCGGACGGTCTGGTCCACGCTGTACTTCACCGGGTGGGGGTCGCGCCGGTCGTTGAACAGGTTGCCGTTGTGGCCGGTGACGGTCTCCCACGAGCCGTGCAGGTCATAGCCCTGAACGGTGGCGAAGGTGAGCTGCCTGAAGACGTCGCGGACCTCGAAGCCGGCGTCGATCTTCGCGGCGGCGGCGGGCAGGAAGGCGGTCAGCTCGGTGCGCCGGTCGAACTCGTTCATCTGGCGGCGGAGTTCGGTGACGAACAGGGTGAAGTTCCGCTTGTCCTCGGGACGGATGATGTTGCCGTCGGCCCCGGAGGAGCCGGGCCACTCCCAGTCGAGGTCGATGCCGTCGAACACGCCCGCACCGGTGCCTGCCGCGGTGCCGGGCAGGTTGCCCTTGAGCCACAGGTCGATGCAGGAGGAGGCGAGCTTGGCGCGGCCCTCGGGGGTCAGCACCGCGTCGGAGAAGTACTTCGAACCGGTCCAGCCGCCGAGGGAGATCAGCGCCTTGAGGCCGGGGTGCTTGGCCTTGAGCTTCTTCAGCTGGTTCAGGTTGCCGTTGAGCGCCTGGCCCTCGGCGTCGGCGACGCCGTCCACGCTCTGCTCGGCGGGCACCGGGCGCTGCCAGTCGGCCCACGGGTCGGGGGAGTAGCAGTCGCCCCCGGCGTTGACGAAGCCGAAGGCGTAGTTGATGTGGGTCAGCTTGGCGGCGGCGCCGCTGGTCTCCATGTCCTTGACGTGGTAGTTGCGGCCGTAGACGCCCCACTGGATGAAGTAGGCGACCCGCTTGTAGCGGTCACCGTGCTCCCGGGGGGTCTGGGCCTGGGCCGTGGCCGGCACGGCCACGGCCGCGAGACCCGCGGCGAGGGCTGCCGCGAGCACTTTACGGAGGAGTCTCTGCACGGGCTTCTCCACTGCTTGAAATAAGTAACTTATAGGAAACTTTCCTTTAAGTTTTCCCGGATCGTAGACCTGCGGGATCTGGCCGTCAACGGCCAACGGCGTTTTGACCGGTGGACGGCGGGATGCTTCGGCTAACTTGGGAAGGCATGGAGCAGCAGGCGTTCTGCAACCGATGTGGCACCCCTGTGCGCGGGCTGTCGCGATGCCCCGGGTGCGGGGCGCCGACGGGGGGTCGGCCTCCGCTGGATCAGTCCTCACCGGCCCGGTTTCCACCGGCTCAGCCCTCGCGGGACGTCCCCGCGGGCGAGACCCGGGTCCCGCCGGAGGAGTGGCGGCAGGATCCCGCCGACTGGCAGCAGCATCTCCCCCCGGACGAGCGTCCCCCCCAGCGGGACGAGCGGCCCCGGCAACCCCCGGCGGGGGACCGGGCTCCGGCACCGCCGCCGGACCGAGGCCGGGACCGGCCGCCACGCGGGGATCGCAAGGTCTGGCCACTGGTCGCGACGGTCACGGTCCTCGCGATGTCGCTGGCCACCGCGGGGTCCTTCTGGCTCACCCCGCGAGGCGGCGAGACGTCCGTGGCGGGCGGCATCCGGACGGCGACGACCGGCGACCGGGCGGAGGCCGAGGCCGGGACACCCCCGGCGGGGCGCGCTCCCCAGGGGCCCCATGACGCCGAGACCCAGGCCAGGGTCCTCGACGCCCTGCTCGCCGACAGCGGCGGCTCCAGATCGGGCCTCGGCTCGGCCCTCGACCAGCTGCGCTCCTGCGAGGGCACCGCCACCGGGCTCGCCACGCTCCAGCGGATCACCGCGGCCCGCCGCGAGCAGGTGGTCCAGGTCGACGCGCTGGACACCGGCGAGCTCGACGGAGGCGACGCGGTCAAGGCGCGCCTCACCAGGGCCCTGACCGCCTCGTTCAACGCCGACGAGGCGTTCCTCGCCTGGGCGACCCGCCAGGAGGCCGGGTGCGGCCGCGCCTGGAGCGGCGACGACGACTACCGGCGCGGTCTCGCCTTCTCCGGCGAGGCGACCACCGCCAAACGGGGCTTTTTGAAGCTGTGGAACCCCCTCGCCCGGCGGTACGGCCTGCCGGTGCGGGACGAGCACGAGATCTGACGCTCGGGGGTGGCGCTTCGGCGTCCCTGAGCACCGGATCCTCGGCGTACCGGGCATCGCGGAGGAGGCGGCAGACTTGGGGCGTGCCATCCACACTTCCCGACGGGGACCCCGCGCCCGCCTCGGGCGAGCTCCCGGAGAGCGCGCTCGCCGGGCTCGGCGAGCGCCCCTTCGGCTTCTACGTCCACGTCCCCTTCTGCGTGACCCGGTGTGGTTACTGCGACTTCAACACCTACACGGCGTCCGAGCTCGGTCCCGGCGCGTCGCAGAAGGACTACGCGGACACCGCCGTCGACGAGGTACGACGGGCGCGGGCCAACCTCGGCGCCGCGCACCTCCCCGTCGAGACCGTGTTCTTCGGCGGGGGAACCCCCACCCTGCTCCCCGCCGGAGACCTCGTACGGATCCTGCGGGCGATCGAGGAGGAGTTCGGGCTCGCCCCCGGCGCCGAGGTGAGCACCGAGGCCAACCCCGAGTCGGTGGACCCCGCCTACCTGGCGGAGTTGCGCGCGGGCGGGTTCAACCGGATGAGCTTCGGGATGCAGAGCGCCCGCGAGCACGTGCTCGCGGTGCTGGACCGCCGCCACACCCCCGGCCGCCCCGCGCGGGCCGTACGGGAGGCGAGGGAGGCGGGGTTCGACCACGTCAACCTCGACCTGATCTACAGCACGCCCGGGGAGAGCGACGACGACTGGCGCGCCTCGCTGGCCGCGGCGATCGAGGCGGGCCCCGACCACGTCTCCGCGTACTCGCTGATCGTCGAGGACGGGACGAGGCTGGCCGCCAGGATCAGGCGCGGCGAGCTCCCGATGCCCGACGACGACGTGGCCGCCGACCGCTACCTGATCGCCGACGCCATGCTGGCCGAGGCGGGGTTCGAGTGGTACGAGGTGTCCAACTGGGCGACCTCGGAGGCCGGGCGCTGCCGGCACAACCTTCTCTACTGGACCGGCGGCGACTGGTGGGGCGTCGGCCCCGGGGCGCACAGCCACATCGGCGGCACCCGCTGGTGGAACGTCAAGCACCCCGCCGCCTACGCCCAGCGCCTGGCCGCGGGCACCTCGCCCGCGCACGCGCGCGAGGTGCTGGGCCCCCGGGACCGGGCGGTGGAACGGCTGATGCTGGAGCTGCGGCTCGCTCGGGGCTTCCCGCTCGAGGAGCTGGAACGCCCCCCGGTGGTCGCCCGCGCGCTGGCCGACGGGCTGCTGGAGGTGGAGCCGTTCAAGGCGGGCCGCGCGGTGCTCACCCTGCGCGGCCGCCTGCTGGCCGACGCCCTGGTCCGCGACCTCACCTGAGGCTCCACCCCGGGCCCGGACAGGTCAGCTGACGAAGCGGATGTTCATCGGATAGCGGTACCTCTCTCCCCGGTTGGCCGCCACCGCGGCGACGATCGCCATGACGATCGACGCGACCCAGAGGAAGAACATCAGCACGAAACCGATGAGCACGAACGCCAGGATCCAGGAGACGAAGTAGACGATCAGCACCGTGAGCTGGAAGTTGAGCGCCTCGGCGGCCTGGTCGCGCACGTAGGGCGACTCGTTCTTCTTCGCCAGGTAGAGCACCAGAGGGCCGACGAAGGAGGTCAGCAGCCCCAGCAGGTGGGCGAGCACCGACATGGTGGTGTCGTCGCTGCCGGGCCGCGGGCCGTACGTGCCCGGCGGGGCCTGGTAGCCGTATCCCTGTGCCGCGCCGTACGCGCCGTACTGGGAGTATCCGGGCTGGTAGCCGCCCGCGTCGTACGGGGAGGCGGGCGGCGGGTAGCCCCCGTAGCCCCCGTAGCCCTGGTCCGGCTGCCCGTATCCCTGACTCGGTGGCCCGTAGCCCTGCCCGGGCCGGCCGTAGCCCTGATCGGGTTGCCCGTACCCCTGGTCAGGCACGCCGTAGCCCTGGCCGGGGGGCGGGGCACCCTGGCCAGGCCACGTGTGGCCGGGCGGGGGATCGCCGATGCGCCGCGTCCGGTCGTCGCCCTGCGGGTCCTCGGGGTTCTCGCTCATGTCCCCTCCTGATGGGTTGACGGCCCTGACGGGTCAGACGGCCTGGCCGTCCTCGCCGGGAACCGTCACGAAGTCGATCAGCTCCTCGACGGGGCCGAGGAGCTCGGGCTCTAGATCGGCATATGTCGTGACCGATCCGAGAATGTGGCGCCATGCGGCGCCGGGCTCCACGTTCCAGCCCAGCGCGGCGATGACGCCCTCCTTCCAGGGCACGCCGCGCGGCACCGACGGCCAGGAAGGGATCTTGAGCACGTGCGGCCTGACCGCCTGCCAGACGTCCACGAACGGATGCCCGACGATCAGCACGTGCGGTGAGGAGACCTGCGCGGCGATCCGGCTCTCCTTGGAGCCGGGGACCAGGTGGTCGACGAGCACGCCCAGCCGCCGCCCCGGCCCCGGGCCGAACTCCTCGACGATCGAGGGCAGGTGGTCGACCCCCTCCAGGTACTCCACGACCACGCCCTCGACCCGAAGGTCGTGCCCCCAGACCTTCTCCACGAGCGCGGCGTCGTGCACGCCCTCCACGTAGATCCGGCTCTCCTTGGCGACCTGGGCCCGCAGGCCCTCCACCGCGATGGAACCCGACGCGCTCCGCCGGGGACCGCGCGGTGCCGCGGCGGGCCGTACGAGCGTCACCACCTTGCCCTCCAGGAGGAACGCGGCCGGCTCCAGCGGGAACACCCGCCGGCGCCCGAAGCGGTCCTCCAGGGTGACGGCCTCCTTGTCGCAGGCCACCACGGCGCCGCAGAAGCCGCCGTCGGCGTCCTCGACGACCAGGTCGAGCTCCGCGGGCACCCGGGGGATGGTCCCCCTGCGCGGGCGCCGCCAGTCTCCCGCCAGAACGTCACGCTCGTACATCACCGACCGCCCACCCTCTCTCGCCGGGGATCAGGTGGGACGCTAGCAAACACCACCGTCACCCGCCGTAGGGTCCCGGCTGTCCCCACTGCCCCACCGGCACCGCGGCGGCCCGGCGCTTGCGGGCGTTGCTCCGCTTCACCAGTACGACGATCGTCACGACGATGGCGAGCAGGATCCCGACGCCGGGGATCACGAACAGGGCGACCACCCCGCCCACCAGCGAGTCGGCGGCGAGCTCCTTGCCCACGCCGAACCTGGTGCCCTCGGCGGGATCGGCGGAGCACTGGACCTGGTAGTCGCCCGCCTGGTCCACGCCGACCCGCAGGCCCATCTCCCAGGTGACGCCGTCGGATCCCGCGACGGTCTGCTGGATGTCGGGCTTCTGCAGCCTGGGGGTGCCCGTGCCGCCCTTCAGCGTGCACTCGAACTGGGTGGGACCGCCCGTGGCGACGTAGATCGCCGGCTTGTCCGCCGGGTCGATCGTGACCGTCTTGGCCTCGCCGGGGGCGAAGGTCTGCGTCGGGGCCGCGTCGGTGACCGCGCCGACGAGGCCGCCGGCGAAGCCGCCGATGCCGACGATGATGCTGACCAGGGCGAGCAGCCAGACCCCGACGATCCACCCGATGCCGGGCTTGATCTTCCCGGTGGGGGGCGGAGGTCCCTGCGGGGCGCCGTAACCGGGAGGCGCGTAACCGTACGAGGGGGGCTGCTGGCCGTACTGCTGCTGGCCATACGGCTGCTGGGGGCCGCCGTAACCGGGGCTGCGGGAGGCGTCGCCCGGATAAGAACCGAAATCGTTGGACATGACCGAATTCTGATGGGTGCCGCTTGGATCGCGATAGCAGTTGACTTGACAACGGCTTGCCGTCATCATCCGCAGC
This sequence comes from Streptosporangium sp. OZ121, assembly GCF_051918885.1. NCBI lineage: Bacteria > Bacillati > Actinomycetota > Actinomycetes > Streptosporangiales > Streptosporangiaceae > Streptosporangium > Streptosporangium sp. OZ121. Next base: position 77,642 of record NZ_JBPXMC010000013.1, on the reverse strand, counting down.
TCTTGCTTATCGCGCCTTCCGCACCGGGGCCGTACACTTGGCACTCGGGAACACAGAGTGCCAAACCTCGTGTTTCCCTCTGAACGCAGGCAGGGAGGTGACCACGTTGGTCGACGACCGCAAGCTCGCCGTGCTCCGCGCCATCGTCGAGGACTACGTGTCCACCAACGAGCCGGTGGGTTCGAAAGCCCTCGCGGACCGGCACAACCTGGGGGTGTCCCCGGCGACGATCCGCAACGACATGGCGGTGCTGGAGGAGCAGGGCTACATCGCCCAGCCCCACACCAGCGCCGGCCGGGTGCCCACCGACAAGGGCTACCGGCTCTTCGTCGACCGCCTCTCGCAGGTGAAACCCCTGTCGAGCGCGGAACGCAAGGCCATCGAGAGCTTCCTCGCGGGCGCGGTGGACATCGACGACGTCGTCATGCGGACGGTACGGCTGCTGGCCCAGCTCACCCGGCAGGTCGCCGTGGTGCAGTACCCGACGCTGACCCACTCGACGGTCAGGCACGTCGAGCTGGTGCCGCTGAGCGAGCGCCGGCTGATGTTCGTGCTCATCACCAACACCGGCAGGGTCGAGCAGCGCGTGGTCGAGCTGCCCGACGTCGTCGACGAGCAGCGCGTGGCCCATCTGCGTGCGATGCTCAACGCCTCCCTCGACGGGTGCGGGCTCACCAGCGTCCCCGACAAGGTCGCCGACCTGCCGGAGCGGCTGCCCGCGGAAGACCGGCCGCTCGCTGCCACTATCCTGTCAGTGCTGCTGGAGTCCCTGGTGGACCGGCACGATGAGAAGATCGTTTTTGCCGGAGCCGCCAACCTCGCGGGAGCCGACTTCACCGTCGGGCTCCGCGACGTGCTGGAGGCTCTGGAAGAGCAGGTCGTGCTCATGCGACTGCTCGGTGAGACCTCCGACCTTTCGGCGCTGACCGTGCGGATCGGCTCGGAGAACCCCTACACCGGACTCCAGGGCACGTCCATCGTCGCCGCCGGATACGGTTCTGGGGACAAGCAACTGGCCCGGCTCGGTGTGCTGGGCCCGACGCGAATGGACTACCCGGTCACGATGGGCGCGGTGCGCGCGGTGGCACGCTACGTCAGCCAGATCCTGGCTGCATCATAAGAGGTCAACGAAAAGTGGCTAAGAGCGACTACTACGGCACCCTCGGGGTGCGCCGTGACGCCAGTGCGGAAGAGATCAAGAAGGCGTACCGGCGCCTGGCGCGCGAGCTGCATCCCGACGTCAACCCCGACCCCGAGACCCAGGAACGCTTCAAGGAGATCACGCAGGCCTACGAGGTCCTGTCCGACTCCAGCAAGCGGCAGATGTACGACATGGGTGCCGACCCGTTCGCCTCGGGCGGCGGCGCGGGGGCCGGGGGCTTCGGTGCCGGCTTCCCGTTCAGCGACATCATGGACGCCTTCTTCGGCGCGGCCGGTGGCGGCGGTGGCCGGGGTCCCCGCTCCCGTGCCCGGCGCGGGCGCAACGCCACCATCCGGGTCGAGCTCGACCTGCGCGAGTCGGGCTTCGGCACGACCCGCGAGCTGGTCGTCGACACCGCCGTGGTCTGCGAGGTCTGCACGGGCTCCGGCGCGGCGGCCGGCACCCACCCCGACACCTGTGACATGTGTCACGGCCGGGGTGAGGTCTCCCAGGTCACCCGGTCCTTCCTCGGCCAGGTCATGACCTCCCGCCCCTGCCCCCAGTGCGGCGGCTTCGGGTCGATCATCCGCAACCCCTGCCAGGAGTGCTCGGGCGACGGCCGGGTCCGCACCCGGCGGACCATCAAGGTCCGCATCCCGGCCGGGGTCGAGGACGGCACCCACATCCAGCTCGCCGGCGAGGGCGAGATCGGCCCGGGGGGAGGCCCGCCCGGCGACCTGTTCCTGGAGATCGTCGAGCGTCCCCACGAGATCTTCGAGAGGCGCGGCGACGACCTGCACTGCACCGTGCAGATCCCGATGACCGCGGCCGCGCTCGGCACCATCCTGACCATGGAGACGCTCGACGGCGCCGAGGAGCTCGACATCCGTCCCGGCACGCAGTCGGGGCAGACGATCCCGCTCTACGGGCGGGGCGTGCAGCGCCTGAACGAGACGGGCCGCGGCGACCTGCTGATCCACGTGAACGTGGAGACCCCCTCCCGCCTCGACGCCGAGCAGGAGGAGCTGCTGAAGGAGCTCGCCAGGCTCCGCGGCGAGGAGCGCCCGCCGGGCAAGTTCGCCCCAGGGCAGCAGAGCTTCTTCTCCCGCCTGCGGGACGCCTTCAATGGCCGCTGACCCGGCCCGAGCCCGGTCGCGTCGAGGCCTGGCCCGCGTGCGGCCGGGGCGTCCCGCCCCGGCCGTCCCAGGGGCGTGTCACCCGCGCCGGGCCGGCTCCGGGGCGTGGCGCCCCGGCCCGTCCTGCTCCGACGGCCCATGACCGTCCCGGTCTTCCTGGCCGACCCCGCCGACCTGGCCAGGCCGGCGTTCGTCTTCGGCGGTCCCGAGGGGCGCCACGCGGCGGCCGTACGGCGGCTGCGGGCGGGGGAGCGGCTCGACCTGACCGACGGGGCGGGCTCCGTCGCCGAGTGCGTGGTGACCGAGGCGGGCAGGGACTCGCTCCGGGTCGAGGTGCTGCGCCGCCACGACGTGCCCGTGCCGTCACCGCGCCTGGTCGTGGTCCAGGGCCTGCCCAAGGGCGACCGGGGCGAGCTGGCCGTGGAGATGATGACCGAGGCGGGGGTCGACGTGATCGTCCCCTGGGCCGCGGCCAGGTGTGTCACCCAGTGGAAGGGCGAACGGGCGGCCAAGGCGCTGGCCCGCTGGCGGTTCACGGCACGCGAGGCGGGCAAGCAGTCGCGCCGTTTCCACCTGCCGGAGGTGACGGAGCTCGCGTCCACCGCGAAGGTCGCCGGCCTGCTGTCGGCGGCGGCGCTGGGCGTGGTGCTGCACGAGGAGGCCACCGCCCCGCTGTCCGGCCTGTCCCTCCCCGCCGGTGGCGACATCGTCGTGGTGGTCGGCCCCGAGGGCGGGGTCTCGGGCGAGGAGATCGCCGCGTTCCGTGAGGCCAAGGCGGTGCCGGCGCTGCTCGGGCCGACGGTGCTGCGCACCTCGACCGCCGGGGTCGTCGCGGCGGCGGTGCTCCAGACGCGCAGCGGCCGCTGGTGACATCCCGCCGGTGCGCGGCCGGTCGCCCCTCGGCGGTCGCCGGTCCCGGCGAATCCGTGTCGTGAGGTCCCGGAGGTGTGAGGCCAAGGGGAAGCGCTCGTGAGGCCCCGGGGATCCGCCCCCGCGAGCGGGTGGCGGGGAGAGAACCGGTCAGGGGCGCCGTGACCGGTCACCGCGCTAACTCTGGGTGGGGATCGGAACCGGGGTGCTCGCCTCCGTCGGCATGGGAGGCGAGGCGTCGCCCGACGGCGCGCACTCGTCGGGCGAGCACGGACTCTCCGAGGGAGCCGGCCTCGTCTTCGTCGGCGTCGGTGTCGCCTCGATCTCCTCGCACCTCCTGAAGACCCCGCTGGGCTCGACGGTGGGGCTGTCGAGGGGGGTGGGGCAGGTGGGCGTCGGTGTCGGCGTCGGCCGGGGAGCCGTCGTCGCCGGGTTGGGCCTGGAGGTGGGCCGCGTGCTGGGCGCCGCGCTCCTGGACGGCGCGGGCCTCGGCGAGAGCATGGTGGCGCCGGGGTCCGACCTGCTGGCGGCCGGAAGCGGGGCGGGGTCGGACGGCGGTTGCGAGGAGGGCGCCGGGGGACGTGAGGTGGCGGACCCGTCGACGGGAGGGGTCGACTCGGCGAACTTGATCCACTCGACCCTCACCTGGCGGCCCACCTCCTCGCGGAACTGGGGAACCACCATGACGACGGTCGCCGCGACGAGGACCGCGCCCGCGACGGAGGCCCCGGCGCGCCACCACACCAGCCGGCGGATCCCGCGCCGCTCGATGCGTCCGCGGATCACCTCCAGCCCGTCCGGGGAGGGAACGACCGAGTTCGCCTCCGCGCTGAGCGCGCGGCGAAGCAGCTCGCCGTACTCATCCGGGGAGTCGGTCATGACAGTTGCTCCAGTGAGGTTCGGAGGGCGGCCATGCCGCGAGCCGTGTGGCTCTTGACCGCGCCTTTGCTGATGCCCATCGCATGGGCGATCTGCGCCTCGGACAGGTCTCCGTAGTAGCGCAGCACCAGGGCCTCCCGCTGGCGTGCGGGCAGCCCGCGGAGCGCCTCGATGACGGCGGAACGCTCGAACTCGCCGATCGCCCCGTTCTCGGCGCTCGGCGCGTCGGGCATGCCCTTGGGCGCGTACTTCTCGACGACCGCCCGATGCCGAAGCACCGAACGTGATCGGTTGACGACCGACTGTCGCAGATAGGCCAGTGCCTTGTCGGTGTCGCGCAGTCGGCGCCAGGCGCCATGGATGGCGACGAACGCGTCCTGCACGACCTCCTCCGCGGTTGCCATGTCGCGGACGAGTAAGACGGCGAGACGGACAAGAGACCGATAGTGCGCGCTGTAGAGCGCGGTAACGGCCATGTCGGCATCCCATCCGACGGGCACCGCCCCGAGCGACCTGTCGGCCACGAGGGTCTCGGTGGTCACATCAGTGGGACGCTTGGCCTTCCCAGAGGGTTTACGCTCTTCCGGTTCATTAGGGGGCATGACCCAGTCGTGTCCTCGCCAGGCGGCCATATATTGCTGCGCGCAAAGGGCTGTCGTGGTTGAAGTTTTGCACACCCACCATATCCGGGCGGATCTTTGTTTGCGGACGGGAACCATCACCGATTCGCAACGTCCTCGGCGGTATGGTGCCTGTCATGGTGAGCGAAGCCGACTGCCTGTTCTGCAGGATCGTGGCCAAGGAGATTCCCGCGGAGATCGTCTACGAGACCGATCGCGCGCTGGCCTTCCGCGACGTCAATCCCCAGGCGCCGACCCACGTGCTGGTGATCCCCAAGGGTCACTACCGGGACGCGGCCGCCCTGGCCGCCGCCGACCACGGCCTGGCCGACGAGGTGATCAGGGTCGCGCACGAGGTCGCCCTGCGCGAGGGGGTCGTGGAGTCGGGCTACCGGCTGGTGTTCAACACCGGGCCCGGTGCCGGCCAGACCGTCTTCCACGTGCACGGACACGTGCTCGGCGGGCGCGGCCTGCAGTGGCCGCCCGGCTGAAAACCGGCAAGCGCGATCCTGGCGATCGCGGCTAGCATGGCGTTGAAGTTCCGCGCCTATATCTGGAGGCGAACAGGCCGTAAGGCCCGCTCATGTCCGAGACAAACGATTCCAGCAGAACGCCGCCGCGGTCCCGGGGTGCCAGCCGGACCCAGGCGAAGGTGGTTATTCCGGACGATCAGTCGATGGTCAGCCTGCTGGGCTCGCGCGACGAGCTGTTGCGCGTCATCGAGGGCGCCTTCCGCGCCGACATCCACGTCCGGGGCAACGAGATCACCGTCACCGGCAGCCCCGAGGAGAGCAGCACCGTGGTGCGGCTCTTCGAGGAGATGTCCGAACTCGTCCGCGGGGGCGCGCAGCTCACGGCCGACGCGGTCGAGCGCAGCATCGCCATGCTGCGGATGACCTCCGACCGGCCCGCCGAGGTCCTCTCCCTGGACATCATCTCCTCGCGGGGCCGGACCATCCGCCCGAAGACCGTGAACCAGAAGCGTTACGTCGACGCGATCGACAAGTTCACCGTCGTCTTCGGCATCGGACCGGCCGGCACGGGCAAGACCTACCTCGCCATGGCGAAGGCGGTGAAGGCCCTCCAGGAGAAGAAGGTCAACAGGATCATCCTCACCCGCCCCGCGGTAGAGGCGGGCGAGCGGCTGGGATTCCTGCCCGGCACGCTCTACGAGAAGATCGACCCCTACCTGCGCCCGCTCTACGACGCGCTGCACGACATGCTCGATCCCGACTCGATCCCCAGGCTGATGGCCGCGGGCACGATCGAGGTCGCCCCCCTGGCCTACATGCGCGGCCGTACGCTCAACGACGCCTACATCATCCTGGACGAGGCGCAGAACACCTCGCCGGAGCAGATGAAGATGTTCCTGACGCGGCTGGGCTTCAACTCGAAGATCGTCGTCACCGGTGACGTCACCCAGGTCGACCTGCCGAACGGCACCCAGAGCGGCCTCAGGGTCGTCCAGGACATCCTCGAGGGCATCTCCGACATCCACTTCAGTCGCCTGACCAGTGCCGACGTGGTGCGGCATAAGCTGGTGGGAGACATCGTGGACGCATACGGGCGCTACGACGAGACGCAGCGCCAGAGCAGCGCGGTGGAGCAGATCAAGGGCGTCGTCAAGCAGCGCCCCCGGGGGAGATCATGAGAGTGGACGGGCCGGCGGCCGGTCGAGAAGCGGTGGGCGAGCGATGAGCACGGAGCGGCTCCGGCGCGAGAAGCGGATCGGGTCGTGTGGCACGAACCGGTCGCGCGGCGGGCGGGGAGCGGGGAACGGCCGATGAGCGTCGAGGTCAACAACGAGTCCGGCGTCGAGATCGACGAGGGGCTCATCGTCTCGCTGGCGGGGCACGTGCTGGAGCGGATGGGCATCAACCCGCTCGCCGAGCTGTCGATCCTGGTCGTCGACGAAGAGGCCATGTCGGTGCTGCACGAGCAGTGGATGGGTGAGCCGGGTCCCACGGACGTGCTCGCCTTCCCGATGGACGAGCTGCGCCCCGGTCCCGGCGCGGGCGCCAGGCAGGAGGGCGACGCGCCCACCGACCCGGCGCTCCTCGGCGACGTGGTGCTCTGCCCGCAGGTGGCCGCCAAGCAGGGGGCCGAGGCCGGGCACGGCACCGAGGCCGAGCTGGAGCTGCTGTGCACGCACGGCATCCTCCACCTGCTCGGCTACGACCACGCCGAGCCCGAGGAGCACAAGGAGATGTTCGGCCTGCAGGGCGAGCTTCTGGAGTCGTGGCGGGAGGTGCGCCCCCAGCGGTGAACTTCGCCAACGGGTGGTTGTTCTCGGCCGTCGTCCTCGTCGTGGTCGGCGGGTTGATCGCCAGTGCGGAGACGGCCCTGACCCGCATCTCAAGGGTCCGCGCGGAGGAGTTCGTCCGCGACGGCCGCCGGGGCGCGGAGCGCCTGCAGGCCATCGTCGCCGACCCGCCGCGCTACCTGAACCTGCTGCTCCTGCTCCGGCTGAGCTGTGAGCTGGTCGCCACGGTGATCGCCACGCTGCTGTTCATCGACTGGCTCGGTGACCAGGGCTGGGCCTACACCGCCGCGGCGGCCGTCATGATCGTCGTCAGCTACGTGATCGTCGGGGTCTCTCCGCGCACGCTGGGCCGCCAGCACGCGGAGCCGATCGCGCTCGCCAGCGCACCCCTGGTCTACGGCCTGACCCGGATCTTCGGGCCCCTGCCCAAGCTGCTCATCCTGCTCGGCAACGCGGTGACGCCCGGCAAGGGCTTCCGCGAGGGGCCCTTCACCTCCGAGGCCGAGCTGCGCGACCTGGTCGACCTGGCCGAGGAGCGCAGGGTCATCGAGCCCGACGAGCGGGAGATGATCCACTCGGTCTTCGAGCTCGGCGACACCCTGGTCCGCGAGGTCATGGTGCCCCGCACCGACATGGTGTTCATCGAGCGCGGCAAGACGCTGAACCAGGCCCTGTCGCTCGCCCTGCGCAGCGGTTTCTCGCGGATCCCCGTGGTCGGTGAGAACGAGGACGACGTCATCGGCATCGCCTACCTCAAGGACATCGCGCGCCGGGTGCAGGACATCGGTGAGGAGGGGCGCGCCGAGCCGGTGGAGTCCCTCATGCGCCCGGCCACCTACGTGCCGGAGAGCAAGCCGATCGACCAGCTGCTCCGCGAGATGCAGGCCCGCCAGATACACCAGGCCATCGTCATCGACGAGTACGGCGGCACGGCCGGCCTGGTCACCATCGAGGACATCCTGGAGGAGATCGTCGGTGAGATCGCCGACGAGTACGACCAGGAGGCGCCCAGGGTGGAGCCGCTGGAGGGCGGCGCGGTCCGGGTGACCGCCAGGCTCCCGGTCGGTGACCTGGAGGACCTGTTCGGCATCGAGCTGGAGGTCGACGACGTCGAGACCGTCGGCGGGCTGCTGGCGCACGCGCTGGGCCGGGTGCCGATCGCCGGTTCCCAGGCGGTGGTCGAGGGGCTCAGCCTGACGGCCGAGAGCCTCGCCGGTCGCCGCAACCGGATCGGTACGGTCCTCGTCACCAGGACCGTTCCCGCCGAGCCCGACTCGGTCTCGGCCTCCGCCGACCAGTGAGGGCTCCCGGGCCGCCGTGGTGGCCCGGGGAACGCCCGGGACGGGTGGATCCAGGTGGGGCGGATCCGGGTCGGCCGATCCCGGCGGGCGGATCCGGTGGGCCGATCCGTTCCCAAGCCGCCCGCAAGCCTCCTGCAAGCGGGGCGCGCGATGCTCCTCTCACGGCACCCGGTCGCGCGGGGGCCGGTGGAGAAGGTCCCGGCGCCCGGAGGGGTTCGCGGTGCGGGGGATCGGCTTCAGGGGGAGACAGAGTCACGCAGAGCTCCGAGGCTGTTCTGCGTCACTCGCTCAAGGGTGTTCTCGACCGTGAAATGCGGTTGAGGGCACCCTTGGGCGTTTATTGAATGATTGCCGCTTTTGCCGACGGGGAAGAAAGCGAGTCGGTGGGGACGGGACGCCTCGCCCATGACATCGGGGGAATGCTCATGGCACGGGGAACGAGCTTTGTCGTTTTTGCGGTGTTATATGGGCTTTTATCAAGTATTTCGGTCGGGTGTGGCGGTGAGTCGGGGCCCGACGGCGCCACGGACCGCGCCGCGGAGCTGAACCGGCTGCGGAGGGTGCTCAGCGAGGCGCGGGACCTGCCGGACGGATTCTCGGCCCGCCCGCGCAACGGCTGGCGCGCCCCCTTCCGGGCCGTCGACGAGGACTGCCGGCTCGTCCTCGACGCCGCCGGAGGCAGGCCGCCGAAGCGGGCGCTGGGAGCGAGGGCCGCCGTGACCTATCAGGGCGACGGGGTCGGGGAACTGGCCGGGTTCGGCCTCGCCTCCTACGGCGGTGACGACGCGGCGCTCCACTTCGGCGAGCTCGCCGAGGCGCTGGGCGGCTGCCCGGTCGCGCGGGCCCCCGTCGCCGGGCGCGGCACCGCCTTCAGGGTCTCCGACCTGGACCTGGGCCCGGTCGGTGACGGGGTGCAGGCCAGGCGGCTGAACGGCAGGCTGAACGGATACCCGTACGAGATCCACCTGGTGTTCGCCCTCAGCGGCCACACCCTGGTCTCGCTGGTGCACGCCGGGGTCAGGGACGTCGACGCCGCGCGTACCGGGCAGCTCGCCCGCCTGCTGGTCGGCGAGGCCGGCGAGGCCGGCGCGTGAGAGGTCACCGTCCGGGCTGTGAGAGGCCACCGTCCGGCGAAGGGGTCACCCTCTGGGAGGTCACCGTCCGGGTGAGCACCGCCTGGGGGAGGCCGCCGGGGTACCGCTGTTCGAAGGGGATCCCCGCCTGGGCGAGGCCGGGTCGCCGCGGGGGCCGGGAGCTGAATACCCTTGTGCCGTGAGTGACGCGACCCTCGATCCCGAGGACAAGAAGATCATCGTGCTGGCCCGTTCCGCCCGTGCCCGCAACGGTGCCGCCGAGGGGGCCGCCGTGCGGGACGAGACCGGCCGGACCTACTCGGCGACCAATGTGGCACTGCCGTCTCTGACCTTGTCGGCGCTCCAGGTCGCCGTGGCGATGGCCGTGTCCAGCGGAGCGGAGTCGCTGGAGGCCGCCGCGCTGGTCACGGCGGGTGACGGTCCCTCCGACGCCGACACTTCGGCGGTCCGCGATCTGGGCGGCGAGACCGTGCTCGTGGCCGGTCCCGACGGGACACCGCGTCAGAGCTGAGTCCGGCATCGGCGACAATGGTTGACGTGAGTTCCTCAGCTGCTGATTTCCATGCCGGTTTCGCCTGCTTCGTCGGCCGGCCCAACGTCGGCAAGTCCACGCTGATGAACGCGTTGGTCGGCACGAAGGTGGCGATCACCTCTTCCAAGCCCCAGACGACCCGCCGGGCCATCCGTGGCATCGTGCACCGCCCCGACTCCCAGCTCGTCATCGTCGACACGCCGGGCCTGCACCGGCCGCGCACGCTCCTGGGCGAGCGGCTGGACAGCCTGGTGCTCTCCACCCTCACCGAGGTCGACGTGATCGGCTTCTGCGTGCCGGCCAACGAGCCCATCGGCAAGGGCGACCGGTTCATCGCGGAGAAGCTCGCGGGCATCAAGAAGACCCCGGTGGTCGCCGTGGTGACCAAGTGCGACCTGGCGACCCGCGAGCAGATCGCCGCGCAGCTGCTCGCGATCTCCCAGCTCGCCGACTTCGACGACATCGTGCCGGTCTCCGCGCAGTCGGGCGAGCAACTCGACGTGCTGGCCGACGTGCTGGTCCAGCGACTCCCGGAGAGCCCGCCGCTGTACGAGGGAGGGCAGCTCACCGACGAGCCCGAGCAGGTGCTGGTGGGCGAGCTGATCCGCGAGGCGGCACTGGAGGGCGTGCGCGACGAGCTGCCGCACTCGATCGCGGTCGTCGTCGACGAGATGATGCCGAGAGAGGGCCGCGACGACCTCCTCGACATCTACGCGCACATGTTCGTCGAGCGCCCGTCCCAGAAGGCCATCGTGATCGGGCACAAGGGTTCCCGGCTCAAGGACGTCGGCAGCCGCGCCCGCCGGCAGATCGAGGCGCTCCTCGGCACCCGCGTCTACCTCGACCTGCGCATCAGCGTCGCCAAGGACTGGCAGCGCGACCCCAAGCAACTCCGCCGCCTGGGCTTCTACGACTGACAGTGATGATGTTCATGGTGACGCTGCGGCGGGTCTGACCCACCGACGGACTGACGTCTCGACTGCCGGCCCGGCCGCCCCCTCAAGGGCGGTTTCACGACCGGGAGTCCGGCCCCGCCCCGTCAAGGGCGGTCGCCTCCTCGCCGTGCCGGAGCCGCCGCCGCAGCTCGACGGCGTCCCGGCCGAGCGCGGAGACCAGGGTGCCGGGGCCGGCCAGGGGGAGGACGGCCCAGCCGTCCCCGACCACCGTCTCCGGCGCCCGCCCGGTGATCAGGGTGCTGCCCACGCAGCGGGCGTCGCCGTAGACGGCGGAGCTGTCGTCGATCTCCGGGTCGCCCACCACGAACTCCTGGCGGAGCAGCGGCACCCCGCCGAGGACGGCGTCGAAGCGCGAGTGGCAGCGTCCCGGCCGCTCGCCGTACCGGCCGAAGACGATCTCCTCGCGCCAGAGCACCCGCGCGTCCTCCGCCAGGTCCAGCCGGACGACCGTGCGGTGCAGGCAGCCCGCCGCGAGCACCGTCGGCTCCGGCGCGAACCGCAACGAGGCGCCCGCGCCGACCCTGGCCGTGATCGTCATCACCGACTCGGCCCCCGCGGAGCCGGGCAGCACCAGCGTGCTCGCGACCGACCGCACCTCCAGCGAGGTTCCCGGCGCCACCTCGATGTCGAGGGCCAGGTCGTCGCCGCCCAGCGGGCCCGCCGCGGTGGACACCAGGTGCACCCGGTCCGGTGCGGTCGCCCGGACCGTGAGCGGCGGGCCCGAACGCATCGTGGCGAGGACGGTCCGGCCGCCGGAGTCCCGGCGGGTGACGATCGCCGCCCGCGCCCTCATCGACCGCCGCCCGACCGGCCCCGGCTCCGGCCGTACGGATCGTGCGGACGTGGGGACGTCGTCGTGGACGGGTGCGGGCGCGCGGCCGGGGGCGGGGGCGGGAGCCGGGGCGGAGTCGGTGACGGGCATGGGGTCAGGCGTTGGAGTGCTCGTGGGCCCAGGACTCGACCAGGCCGGTGACCCATTCGGAGACCGCGTGCGCGCTCGGATCCTCCCTGATCGAGGTGAACAGCACGGGCCTGCCCTCCCGCACGGCCGCCGCGTCGCGCGACATGACCGTGAGGTCCGCGCCGACCATCGGGGCCAGGTCGGTCTTGTTGACCACGAGCAGGTCGGCCGTCGTCACGCCCGGGCCGCCCTTGCGCGGGACCTTGTCGCCGCCCGACACGTCCAGCACGAAGATCTGCCGGTCGGCCAGGCCCCTGCTGAAGGTCGCGGTGAGATTGTCCCCGCCGCTCTCCACGATCACCAGGTCGAGCGGGCCGAACCGCTCCTCCAGGGTCTCCACCGCGTCGAGGTTGGCCGCGATGTCGTCGCGGATGGCGGTGTGCGGGCAGCACCCGGTCTGCACGGCGACGATCCGCTCCGGGTCGAGCACGCCCGCCCTGCGCAGGAAGTCGGCGTCCTCGGTGGTGTAGATGTCGTTGGTCACCACGCCCAGGCGCATCGAGGGGCCGAGCGTCCGGCACAGGGCCGCGGTCAGCGCGGTCTTGCCGCTGCCGACGGGCCCTCCGATGCCCAGGCGCAGTGCTCGTCCGTGAGGGTCGGCGGCGTGATGGTGGTCGTCGTGGTTGGCGCCCATGGGGGGGTCACCGTCCTTCCAGGTGGTCGTCAGGAGACGAAGAGCCTCAGATCTGCGCGGATGTGCTGTTCGGCGAGCAGGTCGAGCGCGGGGGCGGCGTGCGCGGGCAGTGACTCCCAGGAATCCCAGGAATCCCAGGACTCCCTGGGTTCCTGGGATTCCTGGGATTCCCGTGACCGCGGGGCCTCCCCGGTGGGGACGGTGGCCGCGACCCGTTCCAGGGCCGGGGCGAGATCGGCGAGCAGGCGGTGGACGGCGACCGGGTCGAGGCCCAGCAGCCGCACCGCCGCCGTGGCGGGTCCGGTGACGGAGGTGTAGGCCGCCGCGAGGGCGGCCTCGGCGGGGGAGCACCCCGCCACGGCCGCCACCGCGCCGAGCGCGAGCGGGTGGTGGACGCCCTGGGGCACGGCCCCGGCCAGGGTGTCGAGCACGGGGGAGGGCCAGATCCTCCGCGAGGTACGCAGCAGCAGCCTGCCCTGCGTGCGGCTCGCCTCCCGCTGGGCGGGAGAGGAGATCCTGGCATCGGCCTCCGCGTCCAGCCGTACCCACCCGGAACGGCCCGTCTCTGGATGGGGGGACGAGCCGTTCGCGGGAGTGGGAGCGAGGGCGACGCCGTTCGTCCGCGCGGGGACCTCCGCCGGTGGGCCGTCCGCCGGGGGCGGGAGGCTCGCGGCGAGGTGGGCCGCGCCGAGCTCGCAGGCCGCGGCGGCGAGGGCGGCCGTCACCAGGCCCGCGGTGGCCAGGCGGCCCCGCAGGAAGGCGGCGAGGCCGGGAAGGTCGTGGATCGCGCCGATCCTGACCGCCTCCTCGGCGCCCCCGGAGTGGCCGTGGCCCCCGGCGGGCAGCCGGGAGTCGGCCAGGAGCAGCAACGCGGCGTTCATGCGCTACGGGGTCTCCTTTCGGCTGGACGGGACCTGCTGGGCGAGGCGGCGCCGCGGTCGAGCGGGCGCCGCTCAGAACAGGAAGTAGCGCTGGGTCATGGGCAGGGTCTCGGCGGGGGCGGGTTCGATCACTTCGCCGTCGACGCTGACGGCGAAGGTGTCGGGGTGGACCTCGATCCTGGGCATGGCGTCGTTGAGCGGCATGCTCTCCTTGCCCCTGCGGCGGACGTCGGCCACCGGCAGCAGGCGCCTGCGCACAGCCAGGCGGTCGGCGAGGCCGTCCTCGATCGCGAGGGGGGCGACGAAGTGGACCGATGTGGCGGCGGCGGTGACCGGGGCGGCGCCGAACATCGGGCGCGGCATGACCGGCTGCGGGGTCGGGATGGACGCGTTGGCGTCGCCCATCTGGGCGTACGCGATGACACCGCCCTTGACCACCAGGTCCGGCTTGACGCCGAAGAAGGCCGGGTCCCACAGGACCAGGTCGGCCAGCTTGCCGGTCTCCACCGAGCCGACCTCGCCGTCCAGGCCGTGGGCCGTCGCCGGGCAGATCGTGTACTTGGCGACGTAGCGCCGGGCGCGGAGGTTGTCGGCCGGGCCGTCGCCGGGCAGCGCGCCGCGGCGGCGCTTCATCACGTGCGCGGTCTGCCAGGTACGGATGATCGTCTCACCCACCCGGCCCATCGCCTGGGAGTCCGAGCCGATCATCGAGATCGCGCCCATGTCGTGCAGGATGTCCTCGGCCGCCATCGTGGACGGCCGGATCCGCGACTCGGCGAACGCCAGGTCCTCGGGGATGGACGGGTTGAGGTGGTGGCAGACCATCAGCATGTCGAGGTGCTCGTCGAGCGTGTTGACGGTGTGCGGGCGGGTCGGGTTGGTCGAGGACGGCAGGATGTTGCCGTAGGAGGCGACCCGGATGATGTCCGGCGCGTGGCCGCCGCCCGCTCCCTCGGTGTGGTACGCGTGGATCATCCGGTCGCCGATCGCCACCAGCGTCGACTCCACGAACCCGGCCTCGTTGAGGGTGTCGGTGTGGATGGTGACCTGGGTGCCGGTGGCGTCGGCGACCGACAGGCAGGCGTCGATGGCGGCCGGGGTGGTGCCCCAGTCCTCGTGCAGCTTGAAACCCGAGGCCCCGGCGCGGAGCTGTTCGAGCAGGCCCTCTCGGCTGACCGTGTTGCCCTTGCCGAGAAGCGCGACGTTGATCGGGTAGGAGTCGAGCGACTCCAGCATCCGGGCGAGATACCAGGTGCCGGTGACGGTGGTGGCCTTGGTGCCCTCGGCGGGCCCGGTGCCGCCGCCCACGACGGTGGTCACCCCGGCGGCGAGGGCCTCGTCGAGGATCTGCGGGCAGATCAGGTGGACGTGGGAGTCGATCGCGCCGGCGGTCAGGATCTTCCCGTTGCCCGCGAGGATCTCGGTCGAGGGGCCGATGACCAGGTCCGGGTGGACGCCGTCCATGGTGTCGGGGTTTCCCGCCTTGCCGATCGCGACGATGCGGCCTTCCCTGATCCCGATGTCGGCCTTGACCACACCCCAGTGGTCGAGGATCACCGCGCCGGTGATCACCAGGTCTGGCGAGCCCTCTGCCCTGGTGGTCCTGGCCTGGCCCATCGACTCCCTGATGACCTTGCCGCCGCCGAAGACGGCCTCGTCGCCCGCCCCCGACGGGCCCATCGAGAGGTCCTCGGTGACCTCGATGAGCAGGTCGGTGTCGGCCAGCCTGATCCGGTCGCCGGTGGTGGGGCCGTAGAGCGCGGCGTAGCGGGATCGTTCAATGAACACTGGGGCTCCCGTCGAGAGGTCCGGCCCACTCCGGGCGGAGACCGGGGACGATCCGCAGTCCGCCGATCGGTACGAGGGTCACGTCGCGCTCCACGCCGGGCTCGAAGCGCACCGCCGTGCCGGCCGGGACGTCGAGCCGGGTGCCCCAGGCCGCCTGGCGGTCGAACTCCAGACCCGGGTTGCACGCGGCGAAGTGGTAGTGCGAGCCGACCTGGATCGGCCGGTCGGCGGTGTTGACGACGCGGACGGTGACGCGCTCGCGGCCCGGGTTGAGCGGGATGGGCGCGTCGCCGTACTGGATCTCACCGGGTGTCATCGGCGTTCACCGTTCCTGGAGTGCGGCAGGGTGTGTCGCGGATCGCCCGGCGTGCGCGCGAGCGGCTGGTCATCACGGAACCGCCCGGCGTGCGCGGGGCGGCCGGTCTCCACGGGGTCGCCCGGCGTGCGGGAGGGCGGCCGGCTCTCACGGGATCGGCCTGGGCTCACGGGATGGGCTGGTGGACGGTGACGAGCTTGGTGCCGTCGGGAAAGGTGGCCTCGATCTGGACCGACGACAGCATTTCCGGCACCCCGTCCATGACGTCGTCGCGGGACAGCACCTTGCGGCCCGCGTCCATCAGCTCGGCGACGGTGCGCCCGTCCCTGGCGCCCTCCATGAGGAAGGACGCGATGATCGCGGTGGCCTCGGGGTGGTTGAGCCGGAGGCCCCGTGACCTGCGGTCGCGGGCGACACCGGCGGCGACGTGGATGAGCAGGCGTTCCTGCTCGTGTGGTGTGAGCCGCATTCCCGGACCATAGGAACCGGCGGTTTCCATGATGTTGCGCGTCGATGTCGTGCCGGTTTCCAGGTGCCGCGAGTGGTGCGAACGGGGAAGAAGCGCTCCTCGACGCGTTCTTTCCTGCGGGTATGCCGCCGCATTCCGAAGCAGATATCACGAAATTTGGTGATATGTCGGGATAAAAAATGGTGTGGTGTCCGCGCCGCCGCGTCCTGTCACAGCGGTGAAATCCCGGTAAAGCGCAATTAACAAATGCGAACTAGGCGGGAAACCTCACTCAGTCACCTTGACGGCAGATAGATCGGTGCGGGGGCCGTACCGGCAAGGAGGAAAGTCATTGAGGAACACAGCATGGCGCTCCGGAGTCGTCGTCGCGGCGCTGGCCACGGCGCTGGCCGCCTGCGGAGGCGAAGCCCCCTCGGGCACGAACGAGGCCTCCGCCGGCGGCGGTGAGGACGGCATCAAGGTCGGCATCCTGCACTCGCTCAGCGGCACCATGGCCATCAGCGAGGTGACCGTCCGGGACTCGGAACTGCTCGCCATCGAGGAGATCAACGCCGCCGGAGGCGTGCTCGGCAAGAAGCTGATCCCCGTCGTGGAGGACGGCGCGTCCGACTGGCCCACCTTCGCGGAGAAGGCCACCAAGCTCATCCGCCAGGACAAGGTCGCCACCACCTTCGGCGGATGGACCTCCGCCAGCCGCAAGGCGATGCTGCCGGTGTTCGAGCGGAGCAAGGCCCTGCTGTGGTACCCGGTCCAGTACGAGGGCCTGGAGAGCTCGCCGTACATCTTCTACACCGGCGCCACCACCAACCAGCAGATCATCCCCGGCCTCGACTACCTCAAGGAACAGGGCAAGAAGAAGATCTTCCTGGTCGGCAGCGACTACGTCTTCCCGCGGACCGCCAACAAGATCATCAAGGCGTACGCGGCGGCGAACGGGATGGAGATCCTCGGCGAGGAGTACACCCCGCTCGGCCACACCGAGTACAGCACGCTGACCAACAAGGTCGTCCAGGCCAAGCCGGACGCCGTCTTCAACACCCTCAACGGCGACAGCAACGTCGCCTTCTTCAAGCAGCTCAACAGCGCCGGGGTCACCGCCGAGCAGATGCCCGTCCTGTCGGTGAGCGTCGCCGAGGAGGAGGTCAAGGGCATCGGCGTCGACAACATCGCCGGCCACCCCGTCGCCTGGAACTACTACCAGACCACCGAGAACCCGGCCAACGAGAAGTTCGTCGCCGCGTTCAAGGCCAAGTACGGCGCCGACAAGGTGACCTCCGACCCGATGGAGGCCGGATACAACGCCGTCTACCTCTGGGCCGAGGCCGTGAAGAAGGCCGGGTCCGTCGAGGTCGAGGCCGTCAGGAAGGCCGCCGGAGGCATCGCCCTGGAGCGTCCCGAGGGCCTGGTCACCATCGACGGCGAGAACCAGCACATGTACAAGACGGCCAGGATCGGGGTGATCCAGCCCGACGGCCTCATCAAGGAGGTCTGGAACTCCGGCGAGCCGATCAAGCCCGACCCCTACCTCAAGGGTTACCCCTGGGCGAGCGGCCTGGCCAACGGCTGATCCCCTCTCAGACCGGCTCCGGGCCGGGCCGTGACCAGATCACGGGCAGCACCGTGACGCACCCACAATGCGGCACGGCCCGCCCCGGAGCCAAACACTCGTAGGAAGGGGACCTTCGGTGGAGGCGTTTCTCAACCAGCTCCCGATCGGCCTGTCCATCGGTGCCGTACTGCTTCTCATCGCCCTCGGCCTGACGTTCACGTTCGGCCAGATGGGCGTGATCAACATGGCCCACGGCGAGTTCATCATGGCGGGCGCGTACACCGCCTACCTGCTCCAGGACCTCACCGGCCGGATGGCCGTGATCGTCGCCCTGCCCGTCGCCTTCCTGGTCGCCGGGCTGATGGGGCTCATCCTGGAACGGACCGCGATCCGGCACTTCTACGGCCGCCCGCTCGACACCCTGCTGCTCACCTGGGGCGTCAGCCTCGTGCTGCAGCAGCTCGCCCGCGACCTGTTCGGCGCGCCCAACGTGCAGGTCCAGGCGCCCACCTGGCTGCAGGGCGGCATCGCGTCCCTGCCGTACAACCGGCTGTTCATCTTCGCCCTCGCCGTCGCCACCGTCGTCGGCGTCTGGGCCTACATGAACCGCACCGGCCAGGGCCGCCGGATGCAGGCGGTGATGCAGAACCGGCAGCTCGCCGCGGTCAGCGGCATCAACACCGCCCACGTCGACCAGCGCACCTTCTTCATCGGCTCGGGCCTGGCCGGGGTCGCCGGGGTGGCCCTCACCCTCATCGGCCCCGTCGGACCCGCCCTCGGCACCTACTACATCGTGGACGCCTTCCTGGTGGTCGTCGCCGGAGGGCTCGGCCAGCTGCGCGGCGCCGTCATCGCCGCCGCCGGACTCGGCCTGCTCAACTCCTACGCCGAGTTCTGGAGCGACGCCAGCCTGGCGAAGGTCATCGTGTTCGCCGCGATCATCGCCTTCCTCCAGTTCCGGCCGCAGGGCCTGTTCGTACTCCGATCGAGGGCGCTCACATGAATCTCGCACGCCTCAGGGGGCCCGGGGTCTTCGCGGTGGTGGCCGTGCTGGCCCTGGTGGTCGCACCGCTGCTGCTGGAGCCCTTCCGCCTCGGCCTGCTGGCCAAGTACCTCTGCTTCGCGATCATCGCCCTGGGCATCGGCCTGGCCTGGGGGCAGGGCGGCATGCTCGTCCTGGGCCAGGGCGTGTTCTTCGGGCTCGGCGGCTACGCGATGGCCATGCACCTGAAACTGGTGGACGCCCAGGGCGACCTGCCCGACTTCATGGTGTGGAGCGGGGTCGAGCAGCTGCCCGCCCTGTGGAAACCGTTCGCCAACCCGGTGTTCGCGCTCGCCATGGTCGTCGCCGGGCCGATGCTGATCGCCACGGTGCTGGGCCTGCTGGTGTTCAGGCAGCGGGTGCGCGGCGCCTACTTCGCGATCCTCACCCAGGCGCTCGCCGCCGCGTTCGTCATCCTGCTCGTCGGCCAGCAGGGCCTGACCGGCGGCACCAACGGCCTGACCAACTTCTACGACCTGTTCGGCCAGGACCTGGCGGCCGACTCGACCCAGCGCGGGCTGTACTTCACGGTCGCGATCGTCACGGGGCTGCTCTACCTCGGCGCCCGCCAGCTGGTCAAAAGCCGCTTCGGGCGGCTGCTCGTCGCCATCAGGGACGGCGAGGACCGCGTGAGGTTCCTCGGCTACGACCCGGCCAGGGTCAAGACCGTCACCTTCGCGCTGTCGGCGGGCATGGCCGGGCTCGCGGGGGCCCTGTTCGTGCCCGTGGTCGGCATCATCTCGCCCGCGCTGCTGGGCGTGGTCCCCTCCCTCGAACTCGTCGTCGCGGTCGCGGTGGGCGGCAGGTTCGCGCTGGCGGGGGCGATCCTCGGCGCGGTCGTGATGGGGTACGCCAAGACGTCCTTCAGCGAGCAGTTCGCCGACGGCTGGCTCTACCTGCAGGGCGCGCTGTTCATCCTCGTCATGACCCTGGCCCCCAAGGGGATCCTCGGCGTGGCGGCGTCGGCGCGCGACGCCTGGGCGCGCAGGTCGGGGCGCCGTACGGACCCCGAACCGCCGCCCGCGGACGCTCCCGGTACGAGAGTGATGGAGGAGGTCGGATGAGCCCGATGATCGAGGTACGCGGGCTGTCGGTGGTCTTCGACGGCTTCCGCGCCATCGACGGCATCGACCTGACGGTCGAGAAGGGGGAGCTGCGATTCCTGATCGGCCCCAACGGGGCCGGGAAGACCACGCTCATCGACGTCATCACCGGCCTGACCCGCCCGACCACCGGCGAGGTCGTCTTCGACGGGCGCAGCCTGGTCGGCCTGCGCGAGCACAGGATCGTCCGGCTCGGCGTGGGGCGGACCTTCCAGACCTCGGTGGTCTTCGAGGAGCTCACCGTCCTGGAGAACCTCGACCTGGCCGCGTCCTTCCGCCGCCCGCTCTGGTCGCTGGCCCGGCGCAGGCGAGGCGTCTCCGACGCCGTCGCCGAGGCGCTGGAGACCACCGGCCTGAAGGAGCTGGCCGACCGGCCCGCGGGGGTGCTCTCCCACGGGCAGCGGCAGTGGCTGGAGATCGGCATGCTGCTCACCCAGCGCCCCAAGCTGCTCCTGCTGGACGAGCCGGTGGCCGGTATGTCCAAGGACGAGCGGGAGCGCACCGGCGAGCTCCTGACGTCCGTGGCGAACGACCACACGGTGATCGTGATCGAACATGACATGGAGTTCCTGCGCAGGTACGCCTCGCAGGTCACCGTCCTGCACGAGGGCAAGGTGCTGATCGAGGGATCGGTGGACCAGGTCCGCGACGACCCGCGCGTGCAGGAGGTCTACATCGGAAGGAAGCGCAGCGATGCTGTCGGTACGGGAACTTGACGCGGGGTACGGCAGGGCCCGGGTGCTGTTCGGGGTCTCCCTGGAGGTGGAGCCCGGGCAGCTGATGTGCGTGATGGGCCGCAACGGGGTGGGCAAGACCACCCTGCTCAACACCGTGATGGGAGTGCTGCCCGCCACCTCGGGGTCGGTCACCTTCGAGGGGCGCGACGTGACGCGCCTGCCGCCTCACGAGCGGGTCCGGCTCGGCATGGCGTACGTCCCCCAGGGGCACGAGACCTTCCCCCAGCTCAGCGTGCTCGGCAACCTCCAGGTCACGCTGGAGGCCGCCAAGGGGCCGCAGGAGGCGCTGGAGGAGGCCCTGGAGACCTTCCCGCGCCTGAAGCCGCTGCTCAAGCGGCGCGCCGGGTTCCTGTCCGGCGGGCAGCAGCAGCAGCTCGCCATCGCCCGCGCCCTGGTCACCCGGCCCAAGCTGCTCATCCTCGACGAGCCCACCGAGGGCATCCAGCCGTCGATCATCATCGAGATAGAGGAGGCGATCGAGCGGCTGCACGCCACCGGCCTGTCGCTCCTGCTGGTCGAGCAGTATTTGGACCTGGCGCTCCGCCTCGCCGACCGCTTCCTCATTCTCGACGCCGGGCACGTCGTCCACTCGGGGGAGGCCGAGGAACTGCGCGGGGAGGGAATTCACCGCCTTCTCGCCGTCTGACCGTTAAAGCGCTGAATCGGACTTTCCGGAGCAAGAAGGCTGCGTTTGATCACTTCTTGATGAAGAGGCTCCCGTCGGGGGTGATGACGACATAGCCTGCCCAGAAAAGCGGAGTCCGGGGGTGTCATGGCGAAGGAACCTGCGGACGGGCAAGAGCGGCCGGAACGAGTGTCCTTCCCTCCGGAGCCCCCCGAGTCTCCCGCGAAGCGAGGCCGGTCTCCTGGCGGGGAGACCGGTTCTTCCCGCCAGGAGACCGGTTCTTCCCGTAAGGAGCCCGGGGGCCCGGCCGGTGACGAGCGTGAGGTACGGCCCGGCCGCGCGGCCGGTGAGCCGGCCGGTGACGCTCCCGGCCGGCGAATCGGCCGGGAGACGGGGGAGACGTCCCTCGGTGAGCGCAGGGACCGGGCCGCGGGCGAGCGTGCTCGGCGGCCGGGCGACGGGCGTGACCGGCGGCCCGATGACCGCTACGAGTCCGACCGCTACGAGTCCGACCGGCGGGACGACGACCGGTACGGGCGTGAGCGGCGCTCCTCCGGAGCGTACGAGCGCGACCGCTGGGACGACGACCGCTACGAGCCCGACCGGCGGCCCGATGACCGGTATGACCGTGACCGGTGGGACGACGACCGGTATGACCGCGACTCGCGGTCCGAGGGCGCGGACGCCGAGGGCCCCCGCTCAGGGCCGCCGACCGGCCCGCCCGGACCGTCCGGCCCGCCCCGCCGCCGCGGATTCCGCCGCTTCCGGCTGGCCGCCTGGATCGCGCTGGTCCTCGCCGCGGTCGTGGTCGGGGTGTCCATCGTGTGGGTGAGCGGGCCTCCCACCGAGGCCGAGTTACGGGAGAAGGCGGGGCTTCTCAACAAGGACAGACTGCTGATCGGCGTGAAGGAGGACACCCCGGGCATCGCCCTGCGGAAGCCGGGCGAGACCGGTTTCACCGGCTTCGACATCGACATCGCCTACATGATCGCGGCGGATCTGGGTTTCCGGCCCGACCAGGTCGACTTCCTGTCCATCGAGACCGAGGACAGGGCGCGCATGCAGGCCCGCGACACGGACGGGGCGTTCGTCAAGGTCGACCTCGTGGTGGCGACCTTCAGCGTGACGCCGGAACGCAGGGCCGATCCCTCCGTCGGCTTCTCGACGCCCTACCTCTACACCGAGCAGTCGGTGGTGACCAGGGCCGACTACCCCGACGACAACGTCGCCTCCCTGGGGCAGCTCGAGGGCAAGAGGGTCTGCTCGCTCGGCACCTCGACCTCCCTGGCCGAGCTGAAAAAGGCGATCAAGGTCGACCCCATCGCCGAGCTCCTGATCAGCAAGTGCGTGGACCGTCTCGCGGACGGCCTCGCGGCCAACAGGGCGGCCGACGCGGTGACCACCGACGCGGCCCTGCTGGCCGGGTTCGTCGCGGACCCGGAGAGGAAGCTGCGCCACCACGACATCGCGCTGGAGAAGACGGAGATGTGGGCGGTGAACGCGGGCTCCAACGGCGCGCTGCGCACCCTGGTCGACCTCGCGCTCTACCGCTCCTACGCCGATCCGGGCAACAAGATGTGGGAGGAGGCGTACGAGAAACACATCCGGCCGTTGCTGGCGGCCAACCCGGGGGTGGACGTGGCGCAGGCACGGCAGCCGTGCGCGCTTCCCCCGGACGTGCGCCGGTGGCCGTGGGAGCGAACCCTCCCCGTCCAGGATTGCCCCTCCGCCCCTTGAAACCCGACGCGCGGGTGAGGGACGCGCCGAGGAACCAGGAGTGGTTCCTCACGCTGCTGCCGGTGTTCCCGATCGTCCTGCTGGTGATGCGGCTGTGGTACGCCAGCAAGCAGGACACCCAGACGCTGCTCCTGCTCGTGCAGACCATCAGCCCACTGGGTCTGCTGAGCGCGGTCCTGCTGACCACGGTGTGGGTGCTGCCCGTCGTCGTGGTCGGCGGCAGGCTTCTCGGCACTCTGCACTGGATCAGCACGGGCCGCTCCTCGTGGCTGGTGCACAGCGCTCAGCGGCTGCCCGGCTGGGTGGTGGTCCTCGCCGTCGCGATGGGCGTGTGCACCTGGCAGCTGCGCTTCCTGCCGACGCTGGCGATGCTGTCACTGGCCCTGCTGGGGCTCACCGTGCGTGAACGGTTCCCGGACCACGAGGAGCTGCGGACCACGTTCTGCTACGCGCTTCCGGTGATCGCGGCCGTGCTGTCGTACGTCCTGCTGTGGCCGGCCATCGTCTCCGCGTTCGCCGCGCGGGACGTGGCGACCGCGATCCTCCTGACCCTTCCCCCGGCGTTCGCGGCGCTGCTGACCGGTCCGGTGCCCGAGGCGCCGGCCAGGGTGCTGACCCACGGCATCGCGATCGCGATGGCGGTGTTCACCCCGTTCCTGGTCGGCGTGGTCGTGATGAGGGCGCCGATCCTCCCGCTGATCGCCATGCAGCTCACCCTGGAGAAGCCGGCCGCGGAGAGGCCCGCGGAGGTGGTGGTGGGCTACATGGTCGCCAGCGACGACCAGATGACCACCGTCCTCAAGCGTGACGGTGTCGTGGAGTTCA
Source organism: Streptosporangium sp. OZ121 (assembly GCF_051918885.1). NCBI lineage: Bacteria > Bacillati > Actinomycetota > Actinomycetes > Streptosporangiales > Streptosporangiaceae > Streptosporangium > Streptosporangium sp. OZ121. Next base: position 54,183 of record NZ_JBPXMC010000013.1, on the reverse strand, counting down.
TCCAGAACGACCGGCTGCAGTCGAAGGTGCTCTGTCCCGACCCCGGTGAGGTGCCCCGGACGTGGGTGAACCTGCACGGCTGGTACGTCGAGCACAGCGTGATCTCCTGGCTCGCCCCGGTCTCGCAGCGGACTCCCGCCGACTCGCGCTGCGAGGGCCGCCCGGCCGGGGAAACCGGCCCGGCCCCACCGAGCCCGAACTCGTCTCCGAGCCCGTCGCCGTCCCCGGGATCAAGGGCCTTCCCGGGCGGCTGACGGCCTCCGGGAAGGGACGTCCGGGACCGGCGATCACTGAAGGTAGTCTTCGACCTCGTCGATCGGGCGGGGGGCCGCCGAGTTGGGGTCCTCGCCGAACTCGCGGCGCGCCCGGCGCTGCCTGAGCAGGTCCCATGCCTGGTCGAGGGCCTCCTCCAGGTGCTTGATCCGGTTGTTCTCCTCGTGCGAGGAGATCGAGTGCGAGCCCAGCTTCGCCCGGAGCTCCTGCTCCTCGGCGATCAACTCGTGGATGTGGGCGAGGATGTCGCCGTCCCTCATGTCCGTTCCCCCTGTCAGAGTTTTTCTGGACTGTATCCGATCGGCGGGTCACCGCACCGTCGGAGGCCGACCCCGCGACGGCGGCCCTTCCTCGGGTGAGATGCCGGAGATCTCCGGACCCCGCCGGGTGAGCGAAGATCTTCGAGTCCCGCCATGTGAGACCGGGGCCCGGGCATCCTGAGACGTCTGCTAACGTGCTAGGCATGCTGCGCGGCCTGCTTCTTAGCTGCCGCGACGAGGGCCTGTAGAGGCCGGCTCCCTCGTCGCGGAGCGAGCCATGCGCGTCGGCCACGATTGTTTTCCCAGTCGAGGAGCCTTGCATGTATCCGCAGCAGCAGCCCAGTCCCATGCCGTTCAAGCGCTATGAGTCCTTCGCGCCGATCCAGCTGGCCGACCGCACCTGGCCAGGGAAGGTCATCGACCGGGCCCCCCGGTGGTGCGCCGTCGACCTGCGTGACGGCAACCAGGCGCTGATCGACCCCATGGACGCCCACCGCAAGCTCCAGATGTTCGAGCTGCTGGTGAAGATGGGATACAAGGAGATCGAGGTGGGCTTTCCCGCCGCCTCCCAGACCGACTTCGACTTCGTACGGCAGATCATCGAAGAGGGCCTGATCCCCGACGACGTGGTGATCCAGGTCCTGACCCAGTCCAGGGCCGAGCTGATCGAGCGGACCTTCGAGTCGGTGCGCGGGGCCAAGCAGGCGATCATCCACCTGTACAACTCCACCTCCACCCTCCAGCGCAGGGTCGTCTTCGGCCAGGACCGCGAGGGCATCACCGCGATCGCGGTCGAGGGTGCCAAGCTCTGCAAGAAGCTGGCCGCCGAGATGGACGACACGGAGATCTACTTCCAGTACTCCCCGGAGTCCTTCACCGGCACCGAACTGGAGTACGCGGTGGAGGTCTGCGACGCCGTCAACGACGTCTGGCAGCCCACCCCCGACCGCAAGGTCATCCTCAACCTGCCCGCCACCGTCGAGATGGCCACGCCCAACGTCTACGCCGACCAGATCGAGTGGATGCACCGCAATCTGGCCTACCGCGACTCGATCGTGCTGTCCCTGCACCCCCACAACGACCGCGGCACCGCCGTCGCCGCCGCCGAACTGGGCTACATGGCCGGGGCCGACCGGATCGAGGGCTGCCTGTTCGGCAACGGCGAGCGCACCGGCAACGTCTGCCTGGTCACGCTGGGCATGAACCTGTTCTCCCAGGGCGTCGACCCGGAGATCGACATCTCCGACATCGACGAGATCCGCCGGGTCACCGAGTACTGCAACCAGCTGCCCGTCCACCCGCGCCACCCGTGGGGCGGCGAGCTCGTCTACACCGCCTTCTCCGGCTCCCACCAGGACGCCATCAAGAAGGGCTTCGAGCACCTGGAGCGCGACGCGGCCGCCGCGGGCGTCCCGGTCGAGGAGTTCGCCTGGGCGGTCCCTTACCTGCCGATCGACCCCAAGGACATCGGCCGCACGTACGAGGCGGTCATCCGGGTCAACAGCCAGTCCGGCAAGGGCGGGGTCGCCTACATCATGAAGGCCGACCACCACCTGGACCTGCCGCGGCGCCTGCAGATCGAGTTCTCCCGCGCCGTCCAGACCCACACCGACACCATCGGCGGCGAGGTGAACGCCACCCAGATGTGGGAGGTCTTCACCGACGAGTACCTGCCCAACCCGACGAGCCCGTGGGGCCGCCTGGGCCTGCTGGCCCACCGGACCACCTCCAGGGGCGACGGGCAGGACGCCATCAGCGCCGACCTGCGTCTCGACGGGGAGATCCGCGAGGTCGAGGGAGTCGGCAACGGTCCCATCTCCGCCTTCTGCGACGCCCTGGCCCGGGTCGGGGTCCAGGTACGCGTCCTCGACTACGCCGAGCACGCCATGAGCGCGGGGACCGACGCCAAGGCCGCCTCCTACATCGAGTGCGAGATCGCCGGCCGGACCCTGTGGGGTGTCGGCATCGACTCCAACACCACCACCGCCTCGCTCAAGGCCGTCATCTCCGCGGTCAACCGCGCCGGCCGCTAGCGGAGCGGACGGGGCGGCACGGCTCCCGCGTACGGCCCGCCGGCCGCACCGCCCGCACCGCCCTCGCGCCTGCCGCCCGGCACCGCCCGCGTCGCCCCGCACCCGTACCACCCGCTCTCTCCCGCACAGTCCCCGCCTCGTACGGCACGATCTGCCGTACGAGGTCCGACGGCCGCCCACAAGGCGTCCACGTCGCTCACCCGACCGCGCCCACCGCGAGATCCGTCCGGGCGCGGTCGAGTCGTTTCCGCTCGCCCCGGGGCACGGGGACGCGTCGATGGAGCCGCCGTGGCCTCGCGGATTCCGGATCGGTACCGCGGAACCGGCTTTTCCGGGTATGGATCGGCGCCGCGGACGGGCTCGCGGATCCCTCTCCATCCGAGTCGTCCGGAGGGTTTCCCGTCTGCCGAATTCCTGGCATTCCATGGTGAGTCGCTGTGAGACATCCCAACGTCATCGACATAGCCTCTTTGCAGCTCAGGGTGTAACTCGCTCCCCCCAAACTGACCGAACGCGACATATTCGGCTGTTTACGGAATTCGTATTTATCGGGGGAATTTATGCGATGTATCCTCGGCCTGGCCACCGCCGGGCTCGTCATCCTCAGCGGTACCGCCGCGGCGGACGCGCAGCCGGCGGGCTACGAACCCGGCCCGTCCGTGGCTCGATCGACCGTTGATCCGCCTCCGTGGCCGCCCCGGCCGGTGCCGCTGCCCCGCCCCCTGCCGCCTCGCCCGAATCCGGAACCGCCCATCCCCGAGCCGTCGTGGATCCGGCCGACGCCGCCCCGGCCCGTTCCGTTCCCACCCCGGCCGATCCCGCTGCCGCCCCGCCCCCAACCGCTGCCGCCTCGCCCGCCCATCACGGTCCCGCCGTGGGGCCCGACGATCGACGGCCCGTACCCCAAGCGCCTCACGCTGACCGTCTCGCGCATGGGCAGGACGCGGACCGTCCGGCTCGCGTGCGCGCCGATGTACGGCATGCACCCTCGTGGGCCGGAGGCGTGCGCGCTGCTGAGCCGGGTGCAGGGCAACCCCGCTTACCTCAGGCTGCCGTGGATGGCCTGCCCGCGGCACTACGACCCCGTCACCGTGTCCGCGACCGGCACCTGGAACGGTCGTTTCGTCCAGTACCGGCGGACCTTCAGCAACCAGTGCGAGCTGCGCGCCGCGACCGGGGCGATCTTCTCCTTCTAGGACCCGTCCCGTGGGACACGCCTGGAACACATGTCCCGGACCCGCTCGGCGTCCGGGACATGTGACGGCCCGCCGTACGAGCCCCTCCGGGCGCCGGGCGGGGGCCGCTCACCTCACGAGCCGTAAAATGGAGGGAAGTCCCAGGTCGGCGGCCTCGCGTCACGAGCCGGCGACGCCCACGGCCAGGAGCGGATCCGCGGTAGGACGGGGTGAGACGGCGATGGGCGAGCAGTCTTCGGGAACCGTGCTTTCTTCTGCTCAGCGGGCGGCCATGCGGGATCTTCTGACCGCGGACCGCGAGAGGACGGTGACCCAGATCACGGCGTTGACGCGCGACTGGGACGACCTCGTCGATTCGTCGGCGCTGGTGGCCAACGACGACGAGCACGACCCGGAGGGGGCGACGATCGCCTTCGAGCGGTCCCATCTGCAGGCGCTGCTCGACAGAGCACGAGATCATCTCGCCGCCCTCGACGAGATGGTCGGGCGACTCCAGCAGGGCACCTACGGCGTGTGCGACGACTGCGGGCGGCCCATCGCCCTGGAGCGCCTGAAGGCACGCCCGGTCGCCCGTACCTGCATCGAGTGCGCCGGACGCGGGCGGTGACGAGGCTCGAGAGGCCCTGAGCGAGCCGGGGCCCGCCACCCGCGCCGAGCGCGCCGGACCGGGCGGTGACGACTCGCGGCGGATGTAGCGATATTCCTGAACTACCCTGGGTGCGGCGATGCCCGCCGTCGCGCTTCGGATGATCACCGGCCACGAGCCGTGCCCCGCCCGGCCGCGACCCGTGCCCCTCACGGTCACCCTGTGGCCCGGGCCCCGCACGATCACCCGCGTGTGGCGCGCATCCGCCGCGTACGGCCTGGCGTGAGGCGTAGAGAGGGCACATCGTGACCAGAGAACCGCGGAACTGGGCGGGCAACATCACCTACGGCGCCGCGCGGTTCCACCGCCCCGGCGGCATCGAGGAGCTCCAGGAGCTGGTCGCCGGCAGCGGCGCCGTCCGGGCACTCGGCACCCGCCACTCCTTCAACGAGATCGCCGACCGTCCCGGTGGCGACCTCGTCTCGCTGGAGGGCCTGCCCGCCGATTTCGAGCTCGACCCGGTGCGGGGCACGGTCACGGTGGGTGGCGGGGTGCGCTACGGCGAGCTGAGCCGGTGGCTGGACGACCGAGGCCACGCGCTGCCCAATCTCGGCTCCCTGCCGCACATCTCGGTCGCCGGTGCCTGCGCCACGGCCACGCACGGCTCCGGCGTCGCCAACGGCAACCTGGCCACCGCCGTCTCCGGCCTCGAACTGGTCACCGCGGACGGTGAGATCACCGTCCTCAGCCGGGAGAAGGACGGCGACCGCTTCGCCGGGGCGGTCGTCGCCCTCGGTGCGCTGGGCATCGTCACCAGGGTCGTCCTCGACGTCGTCCCGTCCTTCGAGGTGCGGCAGTACGTCTACGAGAACCTGCCCTGGGCGCGGATGGAGGAGCACTTCGAGGAGATCCTCTCGGCCGCGTACAGCGTGGGCCTGTTCACCGGCTGGACCGGCTCCGGGATCGACCAGGTGTGGGTGAAGCGCCGCGACGGCGACCCCGGCCCGTGGGAGCCGGCGCCGCGCTGGCTGGACGCCACGGCGGCCACGGCCGACCGGCACCCGCTGCCGGGGATGTCCGCCGTCAACTGCACCGCGCAGATGGGCGTGCCCGGCCCCTGGTACGACCGGCTGCCGCACTTCCGCCTGGACTTCACCCCGAGCAGCGGGGAGGAGCTCCAGTCGGAGTATCTGTTGCCGCGCCGCCACGCCCTCGCCGCGCTCCGCGCGCTGGACGCGGTCAGGGACGTCGTCGCCCCGGTCCTGCAGATCTCGGAGATCCGCACCGTCGCGGCGGACGACCTGTGGCTGAGCACCTCCTACCGCGAGGACGCCGTCGCCGTCCACTTCACCTGGAAGAAGGACTGGCCCGCGGTGAGCCGGGTGATCGCCGTGGTCGAGGAGGCGCTGGAGCCCTTCGAGGCCCGCCCGCACTGGGGCAAGCTCTTCCTCATGGGTCCCGAGCGCCTGAACTCCCTGTACGACCGGCTTCCGGACTTCCGGCGGCTGGCCGCCGAGCTCGACCCCGCGGGCAAGTTCCGCAACCCGTTCCTCGACGCCCGGGTGTTCGGGGGAGGCCCCGTTTCCTGACCGTTCGCAGCCTCAACCTTGATCTGCACATCAGTAGATGAGCGGATCGCATGAGTAGATCCGGGTAGTTAACCCCCATCACAGCGGTAACAGCGCGATGTTAACCATAAAGGTCGCGAATCCGACACTTGTGACGAGGGGGAGACGCATGGAACGCAATACGGTCGTGCGCGCGATGCACGACGTGGGGCTGGCCGCCTGGTTCGGGGGCTCGTTGATGGGCGCGATCGGCCTCAACGGCGCTGCCAACGTGGTCAGTGACAGAAGCGAGCGCCTGCGGGTGGCGAACGTGGGATGGGGGCGCTGGAGGCCGGTCAACGCCGTGGGCATCGGCGCCTTCCTCATCGGCTCGGCCGGCCTGCTGGCGGCCAACAAGCAGCGCGTGGCGCACCAGCAGGGGGTGGGGGCGAGCACCGCGGCCAAGGCCGCGCTGACCGCCGCCGCGCTGGCCGCGACCGCCTACACCGGGGTGCTCGGGGCCAAGCTGGCGGACGCGGGCGACGTGCCTGTGGAGGGCGCGGTGAAGCCGGAGAAGGAGACACCGGAAGAGGTCGCCAAGGCGCAGCAGCAGTTGCGCGTCATGCAGTGGGTCATTCCGGCCGTCACCGGGATGATCGTTGTTCTCACCTCCCTGCACGGGGAGCAGCAGCGGCCGGGCCAGATCCTCCGGGGAGCCGTGCGCAAGAAGTTCTCCCGATAGGAGGCCTCCGGCCGGTCACACGGTCTCGCGGAGATCGTCGTACGCCCGCGGGGCGCCGCCGTCGGCACCTCGGCCGCGCGGGCGGCGTCGGACGACCTCCGGTCACGTCGGCGACGTCGCGGCGCGCCTCTTCCACCTGTGAGAACGAGCGGAAGAGGCGCGTCGCCCTGTTCGCCGGGCGGGAGCGCGGAGGGGACGGCCTCAGGCCTTGGACATCAGGCCGCGGCTGATGGCCTCCTCGCGGAGGCGTTTCAGCGGCAGCGCGGCGCCGTCGCGCTCGATGCGCCAGACGTCCCACCCTGCGCACGCCCTGGTCCCGGCGACCGCGGCTCCGGCGGCCGACAGGGAATGGTAGGCCTGGCACGTCGCCGCCACCCTGATCGTCCCGCCCTCCTCGACCGTGGCGAAGTGCATCTCACCCCTGACCGTGCGGAAGATCTTGGCGTTCGGCGCTATCAGGCCGCATTTGATGAGGTCGACGACCTCGACGCCGTAGTGGCGGCGGGACCCGGACTGCTCGGGGGCGGGGGGCGGGAGGACGATCACCGACATGCGGAAACCGAGCCTGGCCGGGTTCCAGATCTCCTCGCAGAGGAGCCGGTAGAGGTTCTGCCGCCGTTCGATCTCCCGTACGCCGAACTCCGGGCAGGGCTGGAACGCCCTGTCCAGGCCCAAGTCCCTGAGGTAGTGGGTGAACGGGGTGTTGCGCAGGCGGCTCTTGGGGTGCAGGGAGGCCGCGAGCCGGTTCTCCGCGTAGTAGTGCTCGAGCTTCCGCTCGTAGGGGTCGTCGCGGAAGCTCGCGTTGACGGACTTGGGCAGGAGCAGCAGGGCACCGAGGCGGTTGCGCCGGATGTAGAACTCCGCGGTGGTCTTGACCTCGGCTCTGTGCCGCTCGAAGCGGTTGGCCCAGACGTGCTCGATCTCGTACTCGCGCCCTCCCCGCAGGAACGCGTACTCGTGATTCCCGCCCTCGCACTCGCGCTGGACGTGGGCGGTCATCCGGGAGAGCAGGTAGCGGACCAGGCGGCGGTTGTCGGCCCGGAGCCCGAAGGAGGCCAGCTCGCGGAAGTCGTGTTCGAGCAGGGAGGTCTCCCGGCCGAGGACCGTGGCGACGTCGTCGGTGGTCCGGCTATCACTCCAGACAGGTGGACGTTACTCATCGCGGCCGAGTCGTGACGTGTCAGGCAGGCAGGCCGAGGGTGCGGGCCTGGCAGCGCATGGCGTGGTCGAAGGCCGCCGCGAGGTCGAGGATCGCGTTGTTGAACTGGCCGAACAGCTCGAAGCTGAGCCAGCCGAACAGGCCGGTCCAGGCGATCAGGCCGCGGACGATCACGTCGTCGGGGACGTCGGGCATCAGCTCGCGTACGCGCGCGGCATCCTCGTGAAAGGACGGCGGGACGGGCGGCTGGGTGGTGTCGGGCGGGTTCAGCACTCCGGCGCGGTGGGCGTCGGAGACGATCCGGCCGTAGACGACGGTGTCGCGGACCGCGGCGGGGACGGTGTCCTGCGGTGCCCGGTAGCCGGGTACGGGTGAGCCGTACAGCAGGGCGTACTCGTGCGGATGGGCCAGGGCCCAGTCCCGTACGGCGTGGCAGACCGCCATCCACCTGCCCCCGTGGTCCTCGGGCGGTACGGCCGCTTCGGCGTTCTCCACGGCCTCGCCGACGGCGTTGTAGCCGTCGATGATCAGGGCCGTGAGCAGGTCGTCCCTGGACGGGAAGTAGCGGTAGATCGCCGACGAGGCCATGCCCATCTCGCGGGCGACCGCGCGCAGGGACAGGCCGCTCGCGCCGTCGACGGCCAGCTGCCGCCGGGCGACGTCCGTGATCTCGCGGGTCAGCTCGGCTCTGACCCTCTCGCGTGCGGTGAGGCTCGAACTCATGCCGCGACCATACCAGAGCACTGAAAACAAAAGAGAGCACCGCTCTTGACGATCAGTGCTCTCTAGCGAGAGCATTGCTCTCAGAACGGAACGGTGATTCTCAAGGAGCTCCCATGCTGTCCCTGGCCAAGAACCTCAACCTTCTTGTCATGTTCCTGCTGGAGCTGGGCGTGCTGGCCTCCGTCGGTTACTGGGGCTTCGTCGTGAGCTCGAACTGGTCGCTGAAGCTGCTCCTCGGCCTCGGTGGGCCCGCCCTGTTCATCGCGATCTGGGCGATCTTCGGCGCGGCCAACGGCGCGACGATTCCGCTCACCGGCTTCGCCCGCGTCGTCCTTGAGATGCTCTGGTTCGGCGGCGGCGCCATGGCGCTGGTCATGGCGGGCCGCCTCGTCCCCGGAGTCACCTTCGCCGTCGTCTTCGTCCTCAACGCCGTCCTCCGGCTCGTCTGGAACCAGTGAGCCGACATATCAGTCATCAGTGAAGGAAAAGGAAGAGGAATCATGGCCAAGCACGTCATCGCGGGAGCCGGTCAGGTCGGCTCCGAGGTCGCCCGGCAGCTGGCGGGTCAGGGGCACGAGGTCGTCCTCGTCAGCCGCTCGGGCTCGGGTCCCGACCTGCCGGGCGTCCGCAGGGTCGCCGCCGACGTGAGCGACCGAGAGAGGCTGACCGCCCTGACCGGGGGCGCCGCCGTCCTCTACAACTGCGTCAACCCGCGCTACCACGAGTGGGCGCGCGACTGGCCGCCGCTCGCCGCGTCGCTGCTGGGAGCCGCCGAGACCGCCGGCGCGGGGTACGTCATCCTCGGCAACCTCTACGTCTACGCGGCTCCCGACCGGCCGATGAGGGAGGGCGACCCGCTGGACCCGCCCAGCGCCAAGGGCGCGATCCGGGTCAAGGTGTGGCGGGACGCCCTGGCCGCGCACGAGGCGGGCCGGGTCAGGGTGACCGAGGTGCGCGGATCCGACTACTTCGGCCCCGGCTGCCTCGACCAGTCGCACCTAGGGGAGAGGTTCGTCCCCGCGCTGCTGGCCGGCAGGACCGTCCGCTTCGCCGGTGACCCCGCCCGGCCGCACAGCTGGACCTACGTGCCCGACGTCGCGCGGACCCTGGTCGCGGCGGGCGAGGGCGACCGTGCCTGGGGCCGCGCGTGGCACGTCCCGACGAACGAGCCGATGTCGGTGCGCGAGGTCGCCGAGCGCCTGTGCGCGCTCGCAGGGGTCCCCGACCCGGGGGTCAAGGCCATGCCCCACTGGCTGCTGCGCGCCGCCGGGCTCTTCTCGCCGATGCTCGGGGAACTGGAGGAGCTGCGCTACCAGTTCGTCCGCCCCTTCGTCCTCGACTCCGGCGAGTCCCAGGCCGCCCTCGGCCTCGCGCCGACCCCGATGGACGAGGCGCTGGCCGCGACGCTCGCCTGGTGGCGCGACCGCCTGGCCGTGGCGGCGTAGCGGAGGACGTCCCACGCCGTACGCGGGGGAGCGCGGGGCACCCCCCGCCGGGTGGGATCGGCGGCACGCCGCCCGTGCCGGGGCGGGGCCGCACCCGCCCGAACGGGGAGGCCGGGACCGCACCCGCCGGGGCAGGGCCGGGGGCACGCCGTACGCTTTGAGCATGAAGATCGCTGTCATCGGCCTCGGGGACATCGCGGAGAAGGCGTACCTGCCGGTCCTCGGCGCGACCCCCGGACTCGACCTCCACCTGTGCACCCGTGACCGCGCCACACTCGACCGCCTCGGCGACGCCTACCGGGTCGAGCGCCGCTTCTCCTCGGTGGAGGAGGTGCTCGGAGCGGGAATCGAGGCGGCCTTCGTGCACGTCGCGACGGCCGCGCACACGAAGGTCGTCGAGCCGCTGCTGCGCGCGGGCGTGCACGTCTACCTGGACAAACCGATCGCCTACACCCTCGCCGAGTCCGAGCGCCTGGTGCGGCTGGCACGCGAGAGCGAACGGTCGCTGCTCGTCGGCTTCAACCGCCGCAGGGCGCCGTCCTACGCGGCACTGCGCGATCTTCCCCGCGACCTGGTGGTGATGCAGAAGCACCGCGCGCGCCACCCCGCCGACCCGCGGACCGTCGTCTACGACGACTTCGTCCACGTCGTGGACACCCTCAGGTTCCTGGTGCCCGGCGAGGTCGAGCACACCGGCATCCGCACCCGGGTCAGGGACGGGCTGCTGGAGTACGTGACGCTGGAGCTGTCCGGGGACGGCTTCACCGCCTTCGGGATCATGAACAGGATGAGCGGTGCGGCCGAGGAGACCGTGGAGGTCACGGGAGGCGGTGCCAGGCGCCGCGTGATCAACCTGGCCGACGTGATCGACTACACCGGCGGCGAGGCCCTCACCAGGCGAGGCGACTGGACCCCGGTCTCCCGGCAGCGGGGCATCGAGCGGGTCTGCCTGGAGTTTCTCGACGCGGTCCGCTCCGGCACCGTCCTCGACGCCGGCGACGCCCTGGCCACCCACGCGGTCTGCGAGGACATCGTCACCGCGGCGACCTGACCGCCCGCGCGGTCTGCGAGGACATCGTCACCGCGGCGACCTGACCGCCCGCGCGGTCTGCGAGGACATCGTCGCCGCGGCGACCTGACCGCCCGCGTCGCGCGCCCCGGTGGCACGACGCGGACGGCCGGCTCGCCGGGTCCCCGCCGGAAAGACGGCGGGACGTCCCCGGTCAGCGTTCGGCCAGGTATCTCCGGCCGAGGGCGCGCAGGCGATCGTGGGCCGACTCGTAGGCGTCCGGACGGCCGAGGGCGGACTTGGGAAGCTTGGCGACCATCGTGTAGTTGGTGTCGCAGACGTTGCCGACCGGGGCCTCGCCGATCTGACTGACCAGCTGGTAGGCGTCCAGCGGGTCCAGGCCGGTGAGCTCGGAGGTCCAGGTGACCAGGTCGTGCTGGCTGATCCGGTAGGCGTCCTCCAGCGGGCGGGCCGAACCGGTGGACATCAGGTGGGTGTCGTCCTCCAGGCGGGGCCACGGGGTGCTCACCCCCTTGACCAGCTCCACGGCGACGACGGTGTTCATCGCCGCCTCGACGGCGGTGCCGCACACCTCGCCGTGCCCCTGCCTGGCGTGCCCGTCGCCGATCGCGAAGAGCCCGCCCTCGACGTTGACGCCGAGATAGACGGTCACCCCGGCGCGCAGCTCGGGGGTGTCCATGTTGCCCCCGTGGGCGTCCGGGGTGATCGTCATGCGGGCCTCGGACGCGGCGGGCGCGACGCCGACCGTGCCGTGCATCGGGTCGAGCGGCAGTTCGACCGTGAAGTCGCTCCTGCGGGCGTGGTAGCGGACCACGCCCGCGGCCGTGTCGATGTCGTAGCGCCACACCAGCTCCTCCAGGGGAGGGGTGAGCATCGCGGTGGTGTGGGTGCCGGTCAGCGCGCCGAAGTGCGGGAACGTGGCCGACACGGCCCAGTCCCTGGCGGGTTCGATGGAGACGAAGTGCAGCGCGAGCGTGTCGCCCGGCTCGGACCCCTCCACGTGGAAGGGCCCGGTGACGGGGTTGAGGTAGGGGAACTCGCAGACCCGCGAGGGCAGGTCGTCGACCGAGGTCACCAGGCCGCCGAAGCAGTCCTCGGTGTACGTCTCGACGATCGAGCCGGGGGCGACCCTGGCCACCGCGGGCCGCCCGCCGAAGGTGTAGCTGAGGTCCTCGGGCGCGGGGCGGTAGGGGAAGACGTTCATCGCGCGCCCTCCAGGGGGAGCGGCACGGAACCGCGTCCCGCGACGGGAAGGGCGGAGGGGGCGCGGAAGGAGCCGAGCCCCTCCCCGACCTCCAGGAAGATCTCGAACACGGTTCTGCCCTCACATGTTGTCGGGTGGGTGGGACGGGGGCGTGGGCTCTCAGGGCTTGCCGGCCGTGTCGGGTGCCGCGGCCGTGCCGGATGCCTCCGGGGTGTCGACGAGTCCGGCCAGGGTGGGCCGGCGGCCCGTGGCGTAGGAGACGCCCAGCACCACCAGGCCGACGCAGAACCAGACGATGCCGAGCGTCTGGGCCGCGATGCTGGCGTTGATCACGACGTAGAGCAGGATCGCGAAGCCGAGCACCGGGGCGACGAGGTGCCGCCACAGGTCGCGGCTGCCCCGGCGCACGACGTAGTGGACGACCACCGACACGTGCAGCGCGAGGAAGGCGGTCATCGCCCCGAAGTTGACCAGCCCGCTGATCAGCGTGATGCCGTCGTCGCGGGTGGTCAGGTAGAGCCCGACGATCAGGGAGACCGCGGCCACCACGAGGGTGGCGTTGACGGGCACCCGGTGCTTGGGGTCGATCTTGGCCAGGAAGGAGGGGAGCTGGCGGTCGCGGGCCATCGCGAACAGCAGCCGGGAGGTGGCGGCCTGGGCGACCAGGGAGTTGGCGAAGCCCCAGGCGATGGCGGTGGCGACCGCGGTCAGCACGCTGAGCCAGTGGCCCCCGGCGAACGCGGCCATGTCGTAGAAGGCGGTACCCGCCGGGTCGCCCTCGGTCAGCAGGCGGGCCCGGTCGGGGGTGAGCAGCGCGGCCACCCAGGTCTGCGCGATGAACAGCACCCCTGCCAGGCCCAGCGCCGCGACCATGGACCTGCCGAGCCGCCGCGAGTCCTCGCGGCTCTCCTCGGCCATCATCGAGATGCCGTCGAAGCCGAGGAAGGACAGCACCGCGATCGAGACCGCGCCGAAGACGAGTGACCAGGAGAAGGTCGAGGAGTCGAACAGCGGGCTGAGCGCGCCCGCCTGGGCCTTGCCCTGGGCCAGGGCGACCACCCCGACGACCATGAAGATCGCCAGCACGATGAGCTCGCCGATCAGCATGATCTTCGTGATCCGCGCGGTCATCTGGATGCCCGTGTAGTTCACGACCGTGTTGAGCACCACGAACACGATCAGCCAGCCCCAGACGGGGATGGCGGGCACGAAGGAGGCCATCGCCGCGCTCGCGATGAGATAGAGCAGGGCGGGTACCAGCACGTAGTCGAGCAGGATCACCCACCCGGCCAGGAAGCCGACGGGCGCGGCGATGCCGCGGCCCGCGTAGGTGTAGACCGATCCGGCCATCGGGAACGCGCGGGCCATCTGCGCGTACGAGAGCGCGGTGAAGGCCATCGCGACCATGCCGATGGCGTACGCGAGGGCGACCATGCCACCCGAGGCCTGGAAGACGCCGCCGAAGATGCCGAACGGCGCGATCGGGACCATGAAGATCAGGCCGTAGACGAGCAGGTCGGTGAAGCTCAGTGACCTGCGGAGTTCCTGTCGGTAGCCGAATTGCTCCAGCGAGGGATCGGTTGTCATGTACGGCTCCTTGAAGTGGCTGCAGCCGTACCCTAGAACCTTTCTTTTCAAAGGAAAAGTTTTCAGTCTGAAGTTTTTGTCCGACTTTGACCCGCCGCGCATCCGGGGCCGGTACGGAACCGCCGCACCCGCCGGTGAGCCACTGCCGCAGGTCCGGAGCCGGGCCCGTCCCCCCGGCCTCGCCCCCGTACGGGCCCTAGAGGCGTTCGGCGTACCAGGTCGGAGACTCACCGAACATGTCCTTGAAGTCCCGGACGAAGTGCGCCTGGTCCGCGTACCCGAGTTCGGTCGCCAGCCCCGCCCAGTCCGCCGGCGCGCCTCGCTCCAGCCGCTCGGTGACCTCGTGCAGCCGGTAGCGACGGATCACCCATTTCGGACCTATGCCGACGTAGTCGGCGAACAGCCGCTGCAGTTCCCGGACATTGGTCTCGAAGAGGTCGGCCAGTGTGGTGACCCTGGTGATCTCAGGATTGGCGGCGATCGTCGCGACGATCCCCGCGGCTCGCTCCACCTTGGCGTCGCGCTCGGGCAGCCGAGCCCTGAGGAAGTCCTCGACGGTCGCGACATCGACCGGGTCCGGCAGGTCACCGGTGAACACCTGGCGCGCGTCGAGAGACCGGTTCGTGATCGTCGAGACGGGCGCACCCAGGAACGGCCGGAACCCCCCCGGCCGGAACGCCACCCCGAACACGCCGCTCCTGCCTTCCAGCACCTTGATCCGATGCCCGTCGCAGACGCCCTGCACCGTCGCGCCGCTGTCACGGAAGGTCAGGTGCACATTGGGGTACGGCACGACCAGCTGCCTGTAGGGCTCGGCGTAGTCCCACGAGACCACCCAGTAGCGTTCGACGTAGGGCGCCAGATCGGGCGACGGCCTCGGGAAGGCGTGGCGCTGGAACCTCGTCCACGCACCGGCGAGCTCACGGATGTCCCTGGACATGCGGCCGAGCCTATGTCGCGTTTGTTCAATACACCCGTCGCGGGACGTGTTTTCCTGGACGCCATGCATGACAGAGAGCTGATGACCCGCGCGGCCGCGCCCCTGGCGGAGATCATTCACATCATCGAGCCGGACCAGCTGAGTGCCCGGACCCCGTGCTCCGAGTACGACGTGCGCAAGCTGATCAACCACCTGCTGTTCTGGGGACCGTCGCTCGAGGCGGCCGCGCGCAAGGAGACCGTACCGCCACCGGCCGGGAGCGAGACGGACGTGGACCTGACCGAGGGGGACTGGGCGGCCGCCCTCGAGATCCACGTCAAGCGCACCGTGGCCGCCTGGAGCCGTCCCGCCGCGTGGGAGGGGACGACGCACATGGGCGGCCCGATGGAGCTGCCGGCGTCGCTGGTCGGAGGCATGGTGGTGGGCGAGCTGGTCGTGCACGGCTGGGACCTGGCGCGGGCGATCGACCGGCGCCCGGCCTGGGACGACGACCTTGTCGCGTACCTGCACGACGAGCTGGCCAAGAACGCCGCGCAGGGGCGGGAGATGGGCGTCTACGGGCCGGAGGTCGGCGTCCCGGCCTCGGCGTCGCCGTTGGACCGCGCGCTCGGCCTCATCGGCCGCGACCCCGCCTGGACCCGCTGAGAACACCGCGCGACCCCGCCTGGACCCGCTGAGAACACCGCGCGGGGCCGTTTCGCGGGTTCGAGGTCCTCCGCCCGCCTGCAGATCCGAAGTCCCGGCCCTAGCGGACGATGTCGAAGTCCAGCCCGTCGGCCCGGCCGATGTGGGCCTGCCGCCGCACCCCGCGTCCGCGCAGGGTCAGCCGCCCCCGCGCGGTGACGATGGAGGTGCCGTCGGCGATCGCGTCCACCTCGGGCACGGCGAGCGTCCCGGCGCGCGAGCCGAGCGCGGCGAGCATCAGCACCGCCTCGTAGCAGCCCTGCCCGTGCCCGTTGAGCAGCGGCGCGGTCGAGCCGAACCTGCGGGCGTAGCGCTCGCCGAGGCTCAGGCTGTCGTCGGTGCCCAGGCTCGCGAAGTAACCCATCGCCCCGTACAGCTCGCCGGTGGCGTCGCCGCCGATGCCGAGCAGGCCGTGCTCCTCCAGCGCGCCGCAGAGCCGTGGCCAGGACAGTCCGGCCGCCGCGAAGGCCCGGTTGAAGGCGACCAGGTCGCTGCCCACCAGGCTGAGCAGCACCGCGTCGGGCCGGCCGGCCACCAGCCTCTCCAGGGCCGGGGAGAAGTCGCGGGTGCCGTACGGCACCAGGAGCTCGCCGACGACCCCGACGTCCCGTGCGGCGAGGTGGCGGCGGGCCGCCCCGTGGACCAGGCGCGGCCAGACGTAGTCGTTGCCGAGCAGGAACCACCTGCGCGCCCGGCGGCGGTCGATCAGCCAGTCGAGGCCGGGCCGCAACTGGCGGCCGGGGGTCTCGCCCAGGAAGTAGACACCCGGCGCGTGACCGCCCCCCTCGTACGGCGGCGCGTAGACGAACGGCACCCTGCCGGCCAGCGCCCGCACCACCTCGATCCTGACGTCGCTGCCGTGGGTGCCGACCACGGCGTCGATCGCGCCGCAGCGCGCGAGCCCCGCCACCTCGGCGGCCACCTGCGCCGCCGGACGACCGCCGTCGACCAGGACCAGCTCCACCGGCCTGCCGAGCATCCCGCCCGAGAGGTTCACCTCGTCGGCGGCGAGGATCGCGCAGTTGATCGCGCACGGCCCCACGAGGCCGAGCACGCCGGAGATCGGCACGACCAGCCCGACGCGCAGCGCGTCCCCCGGGAGCAGCCGGGCTTCCAGGGGTTCTATGACGGGTGTGATGGCTTCTGCCACACAGACGAGTATCCTCCGGAATGGATGGGTACGGCAGTCCCGTCACTCGGACGGGACACGGATCGTGACGCAGACGGGAGCTCCATGTGGTGACGACCGGGCTGGGATCCTCGCTCGCCTACCTCCTCAGCAGGGCCGAGCGCAGTGTCAACCGGGGACTCGCCGCGGCGGTGACCGCCCAGGACGTCTCCGTCGAGCAGTGGCGCATCCTGCGCGCCCTCGCCGACGGCCGGGGGCACTCGATGGGCGACCTGGCCGAGGCCGTGCTGATGCCGCACCCGACGCTGACCAAGGCCATCGACCGGCTCATCGACCGTTCCCTCGTCTATCGGGGTCACGACCCGGGCGATCGCCGGAAGGTCGCCGTCTTCCTCGCCGACCGCGGGTCCGAGCTGCTGGCCCGGGTCGAGGGCGGGGTGGCCGAGCACCATCGGCTGATCGAGGCGGTCTACGGCACCGAGCGCACCGAGCGGCTCATGCGGGATCTGGAGGGGCTGGTCACCGCCCTGGACGATGCTCCGGCGGTCCCGTCGCCGGCGGTCCCGGAGCGCGCCCCCGGCGGCCCCGGCCGCTCGTGACGTGCCCCGGCCGGCGGCGTCGGAGCCCGTGCGCGCTCTGACCCGCGGGGACCGCGCCGCGCTCCGGTCCACGGGTTCCTCAGGCCCCATGACACGCCCCCTCACGGCCTCAGGAGTGCAGCCCGTGCGCCCGGTGGGCCTCGGCGACACGGCCGGCACCGACCACGGCCTCAGGAGTGCAGCCCGTGCGCCCGGTGGGCCTCGGCGACACGGCCGGCACCGACCACGGCCTCAGGAGTGCAGCCCGTGCGCCCGGTGGGCCTCGGCGACACGGCCGGCACCGACCACGGCCTCAGGAGTGCAGCCCGTGCGCCCGGTGGGCCTCGGCGACACGGCCGGCACCGACCACGGCCTCAGGAGTGCAGCCCTCGACGACACGGCCGGCACCGATCACGGCCTCAGGAGTGCAGCTCGCGCGCCCGGTGGGCCTCGGCGACACGGCCGACACCGATCACGTGGGCCGCCTGGCGCAGGGTGATCCCGCACTCGGCGGCGACCGTCGCGGTCGTGTCGAACGCGTCCTCCACGATGCCGCGGAGCCTCGCGTCGACCTCGCGCGCGCTCCACGAGCGCGCCTGCATGTCCTGCAGCCACTCCAGGTAGGAGACGATCACGCCGCCCGCGTTGGCCAGGATGTCGGGGACCACGGTGACGCCCGCGTCGGCGAGGACGCGGTCCGCCCCGGGCGTGGTGGGGGAGCTGGCGCCCTCCACGACCAGGCCGGCCCTGATCCGGGTGGCGTTCTCCTCGGTGATCGCCCCTTCCATCGCGGCGGGGACGAGCACGTCCACGTCGAGCTCCAGCAGTTCCTCCCGCGACAGCGCGTCCGCCCGGTGGTAGCCGCGCACGCCGCCGGTCTCCTCCGACCACGCCCGCAGGTCGTCGACGTCCAGGCCGGAGCGGTCGATCACGGCCCCGGTGCGGTCGGAGACGGCGACCACGAGGCAGCCCGCGTCGGCGAGGTAGCGCGCGGCCGGGGCGCCGACCTTGCCGAAGCCCTGGATCGCGACGGTGCGGCCCTCGGGGGAGCCGTCCAGGGCCCTGAGCGCGGCGATCCGCACGCCGCGAGAGGTGGCCCCGGCCCGGTCGGGCGCGCCACCGGGGGTCACGGGACCGCCGATCGTCACGCCGGGCACCGGGTAGCCCGCGTTCACCGAGTAGGTGTCCATGATCCAGGCCATGGTCCGCTCGTCGGTCCCGACGTCGGGGGTCGGGACGTCCCTCTCGGGACCGATGATCGGCAGGACCTCGTTGACGTAGCGCCGGGTGACCCGTTCCAGCTCGCGGGCGCTCAGCGAGGCGGGGTCCACCGAGACGCCGCCCTTGGCGCCCCCGTAGGGGATGCCGGCCAGCGCGCACTTCCACGTCATGCCCATGGCCAGGGCGGTGACCTCGTGGACGTCGGTGCGGGGGTGGAAGCGGATGCCGCCCTTCGCCGGGCCCCGGGTAGTGTTGTGCTGCACCCGGAAGCCCTGCACGACGTCCATCCGGCCGTCCTCGCGGCGGACCGGGACCGAGACGGTGAGCGAGCGGCGGGGGGTGGCGAGCATGTTGCGCAGGCTGTCGTCCAGGTCCAGCCGGTCGGCCGCCTGGTCGAGCTGGAACAGCGCGGAGTCGAGGGCCTGCCGGCCCGGACTGGCCGAGGTGGTGGCGGCCGGCGTCGTCGACGGCACCGTGAGCGTTGTCAAGGCAAACCTCCGTACGGTGAGCGGAGCGCCCTTGCTCCACTCGGGGCACATGGTCACGATCAGAGTAGGTTCGGTTTTTTGCCCGCAAGGACGGACCGTGTTTCGTTCTGATGACTGATCACCGGGCCTGTTCGCGGGCACGCGACCAGGAGGTGCGTTGTTATCTGCCGGTCCTCTTGGGCAATCTGGGGGTAACACGCAGATTTGGCAGTCTCCGGTCAAGGATTCTTGCCGTTGTGCAGTGGCTGAGGGGATGAACGTGCCGGAACTTGTGGTCGGACCGATGCTGCGTTATGTCGACGAGACGAGCGCGTCGGTATGGGTGGAGACGAGCGAGCCGTGTGAGGTGACGGTCGAGGTCGGCGGCGTGCGTTCGGAGGCCAGGACGTTCACCGTCCACGGTCACCACTACGCGATCGTCGACGTGGAGAGCGGCGGGACCTACGAGGTGCGCCTGGGCGGGGAGACCGTGTGGCCGCTGCCCGACCAGCCGCCGAGCCGCATCCGCCTGCTCGGCCCGGACGGCCCGAACCGCGTCATGTTCGGCTCCTGCCGGACCAGCGTGCCGCACGACCTCGTGTACACGATCTCCCACGGGGTGGACGTGCTGCGCGCGTACGGCGGCACCCTGCCGGACGCGCCCGACGAGCGCTGGCCCGACCTGCTGCTGCTCCTCGGCGACCAGGTCTACGCCGACGAGCCGTCCGCCGAGATGCTGGAGTTCATCGCGAGCCGCAGGGACACCGACCCGAAGAAGGAGATCGCCGACTTCGAGGAGTACGCCGAGCTGTACCGCCTGGCGTGGACCGACCCGGAGATCCGCTGGCTCCTCTCCACCGTGCCTACCGCGATGATCTTCGACGACCACGACCTGCGCGACGACTTCAACACCTCCATCTCCTGGCGCAAGGCGATGGAGGACGTCCCCTGGTGGCGGCACCGGGTGGTCTCCGGGATCGGCGCCTACTGGGTCTACCAGCACCTGGGCAACATGTCGCCGGCGGAACGGGCCTCCGACGAGGTGCTCAGCAAGGTGTGCGCGGCCGAGGGGGACGGCGCCGAGGTCCTCGACGTCTTCGCCGAGCACGCCTACGACGTTCCCGCCGACAGCCGGTGGAGCTACGCCCGCGACCTCGGCGACACCCGCCTGATCATGCTCGACTCCCGCTGCTCCCGCCAGCTCGACCCCGCCGACCGGCGCATGATCGACCCGGTGGAGTGGGAGTGGCTCACCGATCAGCTCCGCAGGGACGGCGCGAAGCGCTTCGTGATCGGCTCCTCGGTGCCGTTCCTGCTGCCGGCGGGCATCCACCACATCCAGAACTGGAACGAGGCCCTGGCCCAGGGCGCCTGGGGCAAGACCGTGGCCCGCTGGTCGGAGACCCTGCGCCAGGCCGTCGACCTGGAGCACTGGGCTGCCTTCCGCCGCTCGTTCGAGGACCTGTCCAAGCTGCTGATGGGGCTGGGGAAGCCGGTGATCATGCTCTCCGGCGACGTGCACTACTCCTACGTGGCCAAGGCCCGCGGGCTCCCCGTCTACCAGCTGGTCTGTTCCCCGATCCGCAACCCGCTGAGCCGCACCCTCCGCCTGGCCAACATCGTCGCCCAGTTCGGCATCGCCAGCCTGATCGGCCGCTCGCTCTCCCGCGCGGCCAGGATCCCCAAGCCGCCGTTCAAGTGGCGGATCACCAACGGCCCGTGGTTCTCCAACGCGGTGGCGATCCTCTCCCTGGACACCGCCCCCACGTCGGTGCGCTGGGACACCGCCACGGGCACCGAGGTCTCGGAGATCACCGTCGTGGAGCTGGAGGACTCACCCGTCCGCTAGAGGCCCCGGGGTTCCGGTGCGGCCCGCGTCCCCTCCGGGACGCGGGCCGCACCGGAGGGGTCACCGCGCGAGTTCCGTCAGGACCGCGCCGAGCTGGTCGACCGCCCACACGAGGTCCTCCTCGGAGACGACGATCGGCGGGGCGAGGCGGATGGTCGAGCCGTGAGTGTCCTTGGCCAGGACGCCGTGGGCCATGAGCGCCTTGGAGACCTCCCGCCCGCTCGCCAGCGACGGGTCGATGTCGACCCCCGCCCACAGGCCGCGCCCGCGCACGGCGATCACGCCGTGGCCGATCAGCGCGCGCAGCCTCTCGTGCATGACCTCGCCGAGCTCCCTGGCCCGCGCCTGGTACTCGCCGGTGCCGAGCAGCTCGATGACCGCGTTCGCGACCGCGCAGGCGAGCGGGTTGCCGCCGAAGGTCGAGCCGTGCTGCCCCGGCCTGATCACGCCGAGCACGTCCTCGTTCGCGGTGATCGCCGAGACCGGGACGACGCCGCCGCCCAGGGCCTTGCCCAGCACGTAGATGTCGGGGACGACGCCCTCGTGGTCGCAGGCGAAGGTCTCGCCGGTGCGTCCGAGGCCCGACTGGATCTCGTCGGCGATCATCAGGATGTTCTCCGCGGTGCACAGCTCGCGCACCTCGGTGAGGTAGCCGTCCGGCGGCACCAGCACCCCGGCCTCGCCCTGGATGGGCTCCAGCAGCACCGCGACCGTGTTGGCGTCGACGGCCTCGCGGATCGCCTCGACGGAGCCGTACTTCACGATCCTGAAACCGGGGGTGTACGGGCCGAAGCCGCCGCGGGCGTCGGGGTCGGTGGAGAAGCCGACGATCGTGGTGGTCCGGCCGTGGAAGTTGTCCTCCATCACGATGATGTTGGCCTGCTCGGCGGCCACGCCCTTGACCTCGTAGCCCCACTTGCGGGCCACCTTGATCGCGGTCTCCACGGCCTCGGCGCCGGTGTTCATCGGCAGGACCATGTCCTTGCCGGTGAGGTCGCCCAGCCCGGCGGCGAAGGCGGCGAACTGGTCGTGGAAGAAGGCGCGGCTGGTCAGGGTGAGCCGCGACAGCTGCTCCTGCGCCGCTGCGATGATCTTCGGGTTGCCGTGCCCGAAATTCAGTGAGGAGTAGCCGGACAGGCAGTCGAGGAACCGCCTGCCCTCCACGTCGACGACCCAGGCGCCCTGCGCCTCGTGGATCACGACGGGCAGGGGGTGGTAGTTGTGCGCGCTGCGGCGCTCGCTCAGCTCGATGAAGTCGTCGGTGCCGGTCATCCGATGTCCCGCCCCTCCCTGGTTCGCCTGGTCCGTGGCCGTCATGCCGCGCGCCGTCCCCGGATCTCCAGCGTGCAGCACTTGGGGCCGCCGCCGGCCTTGCGAAGCTCCGACAGGTCCACCGGGATGACCTCGAAGCCGCGGCGCTTGAGTTCGAGCTGCAGGTCGGCGGCCTCGGCGTTGATCACCACGTTGACGCCGTCGCTGACGGCGTTGAGGCCCAGTACGGCCGCGTCGGCCTCGCCCGCGATGACGGCGTCGGGGAAGAGGACGCGGAGCACCTCCTGGCTCCCCGGCGAGAAGGCCTCTGGGAAGTATGCCACGTTATGTCCGTTTAGCGGGAAGAGTGCGGTGTCCAGGTGGTAGAACCGGGGGTCCACCAGCTGCAGCGTCACCACCGGGCGGCCGAGGAACTCCTGGGCCTCCTTGTGCGCGGTGATGTCGGTGCGGAACCCGGTCCCGGCCAGCACCAGGTGGTCGAGCGTGAGGAAGTCGCCTTCGCCCTCGTTGGTGAAGGCCGCGTCACGGACCCGCTCGTAGCCGTTGTCGACGAACCACTTCAGGTACGCGGGCCCCTCGGCCGCGCGCTGCGGGTGGGTGAACCGCGCACCGTACACGCGGCCGTCCACGACCAGCGCGCCGTTGGCGGCGAAGACCATGTCCGGCAGGCCCTCCACCGGGTCGATGAGGCTGACGCGGTGCCCGAGCTCCTCGTAGGCGCTCCTGAGGGTCTCCCACTGCCTGATCGCCAACTCGCGGTCGGCGCCGGACTCGGGATGCATCCACGGGTTGATCGCATACTCGACCGCGAAATGGTCGGGCCGACACATGAGGTAGTGCCTCGTCATGGATAACCCCGCAGTTAAAGGTCGTGGTGACAGCCGCCGTCACGGTCTCGACGGCGGTGCCATCAGCCTAGGAACAGCGTTCTCGCAGGCCAAGGGGCTGCGTTTGCGCGCTGACGCGGGTTTCTTGCGTGCTTCAGGCCAGAAACGTCGATTCGTTGTGCGGGGCGACGAACGGCTCGCTGCGCGAGGTGACCAGGGGGGCCTCGATCAGGCGGGAGAGCACGATGGAGCTCTTGGTCCGCACCACGAACGGCTCCGCGGCGATGCGCTCGATCACCCTCTCCACGTGCCGCACGTCGGTGGCCCTGATGTGCAGCAGCGCGTCGGCCTCGCCGGTGATGGTGCACGCCGAGACGACCTCGGGATGGCGGCCGACGGCCACCCCGATCTCCGACGGCGAGGTCTTGCCCGCGCAGAACAGCTCCACGTAGGCCTCGGTGGTCCAGCCGAGCGCCGCGGGCTCCACCCGGGCGGTGAACCCGGTGATGGCGCCGGTCTCGCGCAGCCGGTCCACCCGGCGTTTCACCGCCGACGCCGACAGGCCCACCCGCTGCCCGATCTCCGCGTACGTGGCGCGAGCGTCCTCGATGAGCGCCCCGATGATGTCGCGATCCAGCCTGTCCAGTTCCACGCAGACCTGTATACCGCCTGGGCCGGTGCGGGTTCGCGATGGGCGGCGGTGGCGTGCGGCCCTGGACACGCGAATGCCGCCGGACAGATGATCTGTCCGGCGGCACGCGCCGTTCGCGAGGTCTCGGGTCAGGTCTGGTCGGCCTCGCCGGTGGCCTGTTCCTGGGCCTCCTCGGGAGAGGTTTCCAGGTCGTCGCTAGCCTGGGCGGCGTTCGCCGTCTGCTTGTCCAGGCCGACCCAGCTCGTCACGCTCTCGACCGCGAACAGCACGCCGAGGTAGAGCGTTAGCGCGGCCAGCACCCACGTCAGCACGCCCAGCGCGGCACCGGCGCCGACCAGCAGCAGCCGGAGCTCCCAGCCCAGCCCGGCCTGGAACACCCAGGGGGCCGGCCAGATGCTCTGCCGCGTCCGGTACACCGTGTCGTAGGTGTGGTAGCCGATCACGTAGATCAGCACGTACAGCAGCCACTTGGGCGCGTCGACCGCCAGACCGATCAGGATGATCGTGAGGAACTCGGCCGCCCGGATCAGCGGCGGCGTCAGCCAGTCGAGCTTGCCGAGGTGGTCGCGGGCCGCGGTGGGCAGCACCAGGACGATCATGACCAGCACCGGGACGAGCAGGATGGGCCCGTTCACCAGCATCCCGGTCACGGCCATCGCGATGATCGCCAGCAGCGCGGCGAGCGAGGCGGGCACCGGGGGCAGGCCCGGACCGACCTTGTCGCGCAGCAGCGTGACCAGCGGGCCGTCGTCGCGGTAGGCGAGCAGCCGGGCGGTCTGCACGCGCAGCCGCTCCTCGTACGGATCCGGAGCGGGGGTGGTCTGCGGCTGGGTGATCATGCGAGAGACCTCATCAGGCGTCCGGTGAGCGAGTAGGCGGCCCCGATGCCGCCCCAGATGATCAGTGTCAGGAAGGTGATCCTGGCGTCGAACAGGGCGCTGACGATCGCGATGGCGGCGAAGCGCTCACCGATGGGGAACACGATCATCTTGCGGGCCCAGTGCACGGCCCGGTACCTGCCGGCCCTGCCCCACATCTTCAGCAGGTTGCGGATCCCGCTAGTCGTGGCGTTCTTGCGCTGCTCCAGCGCCTGGCGCAGGCCGGTGTCGGCGCTGACCGACAACGGCACCGAGGGCAGCGGCGACGGGGGCTTGCGCCGGTTCGCCGCGCCGTAGGAGAAGTCGAGGAGGTGCTTGATGGACTGCACGCCGAGCGCGATCAGCGCCAGCGTCCAGACGTCGCCCACGCCGGAGACCGCCGCGCCGACCGCCAGGCCCGCGAAGACCACGTACTCCTTGAACCGGTCGAACGTGGCGTCCAGCCACGCCCCCAGCACGCCGAACTTGCGGGCGTACCGCGCGACCTGGCCGTCCACGCAGTCGAAGACGAACGCGAAGTAGATCAGCACGCCGCCCGCGACCATCCCGGCCCGCTCGCCGGTGGCGAAGCACAGCGCCGCCGCCACGCCCAGCGCGATCGAGATCAGCGTGACCTGGTTGGGGGTGAGCCCCCGCCTGGCCGCCCAGCGGGCGATGAACCGGGAGTAGGTGCTGACGAAGTACGTGGTGAAGAAGCCGTCGGCGCCCTTGACCGCGTTGTTCAGCCGCGCCTTGTCCTCGTCGAACGTGGACATCTCGGCGAGCGCCTCGGCGGCCTGCTCGGGAGAGGACACCCGGCGGAAGAACAGGTCGCGGCGGCCGCGGATGCCGACGGAGACGCCCTTGCGCACCAGGCCCAGGACCAGCAGCTGGACCAGGTCGTCGTCGGGACCCAGCAGGTGGGCCATGTCGGCCAGCTCGCGGGCGGCTTCGGCGAGGACGGGCGCGTGCTTGTGGTGCAGGTGCAGCGGGCCGAGCAGGACCGAGTTGGGCCTCGTCACCCCGTGGAAGGCCGAGCCCACCGAGATGACCCGGGACTTGCGGGCGCGCACCCGGACGGGCAGGTCCTCCAGCCTCCGGTCGCCGATCTCCGGCAGGGCCTCGTCGATCGGGACGTCGGGGACGATGACGTCGCCGTTCTCGTCCTCCTCCCGCGGCTCCTTGGTGATCAGCGCGAGGGCCCCGCGCTTCGACTTGGTGATCTGGTAGATCAGCTCGTCGTGGATCAGCGAGTTGGTCGGCAGGAAGAGCAGGTTCTCGGTGGCGCCCTCGACCGCGTCGGCCACGGCACGCAGGTCGCCGGCCAGGTCGGAGGTCTCGACCAGGCTGCCGGGGAAGCCCCGGTGGGCGGCGGCGTCGCCCGAGCGGACGATCGTCACCGGCTGGGGGTCGAGTGAGGCGAGCTGGCCGTGCAGCTTGCCGATCACCGTGGGGCAGCCGGGAAGCGCGGGCAGGGTCAACGCGGCGGGCGTCGCCTGGCCGGGAGCGGCATCGGGGCCGGGCGATGAGCCCAGCAGGACCACGCGGGGCATGGCACCCTTTCGTGCGGAGACGGGTGTTGAGGCGGTGTAACCGGGGGCGGCATTTCGCCAGAGGCCAAAGTTTAGTGAGTTTTGGGTGAACAACACGCACCGGTGATCTATCCGTGTCGTTTGATCATGGTTCCACCTCTGCCAAGTGAACGGTCCCACTACACTGTGCGGGTGAGTCTGTACCGTGACGACGGCATCGTGCTGCGCACCCACAAGCTGGGCGAGGCCGACCGCATCGTCACCGTCCTGACCCGGCGGATGGGCAAGATCCGGGCCGTCGCCAAGGGGGTCCGGCGGACAACATCACGATTTGGGGGCAGGCTCGAGCCGTTCACCCACGTCGACCTCCAGTTCCACACCGGCCGCACGCTCGACATGATCACCCAGGCCGAGACCATCCGGTCCTACGGCGAGCCGCTCGTCTCCGACTATCCGCGCTACACGGCGGGCACCGCGATGCTGGAGACCGCCGACCGCCTGGTCATGGGGGAGAAGGAGCCCGCGCTGCGCCAGTTCCTGCTGCTCGTCGGCGGCCTGCGCACGCTCGGTTCGGGTGACCACGAGGCCAGGCTCGTCCTGGACGCCTACTTCCTGCGCTCCCTCGCCGTCGCCGGGTACGCCCCCGCCCTGGAGGCCTGCGCCCGGTGCAAGGCCGTCTCGGTGCGGGCCTTCGCCATCGTGGCCGGGGGCGTGGTGTGCGGGACCTGCCGTCCCGCGGGCGCGGCGGTGCCCGAGGGGGAGACCCTCGCCCTGATGGTGGCGCTGCTCAAGGGCGACTGGCTCACCGCGGACGCCTCCGTCGCCCGGCACCGCGCCGAGTGCAGCGGCCTGGTCGCGGCCTACCTCCAGTGGCATCTCGAACACGGCATACGCTCTCTTCGACACGTAGAAAGGGAGCTCGCCACGTGAACGTCCGCCCACCCGTCCCGCATCCCTCCGGCGCAACCCCGCCCCCGATCCCGCGCGACCTCGTGCCCCGGCACGTGGCGATCGTGATGGACGGCAACGGCAGGTGGGCCAAGCAGCGCGGCCTGCCCCGCACCGAGGGGCACAAGGCGGGCGAGGCGTCGCTCTTCGACGTGATCGAGGGCGCGATCGAGCTCGGCATCCCGTACCTGTCGGCCTACGCCTTCTCCACGGAGAACTGGAAGCGCTCCCCCGACGAGGTCCGCTTCCTGATGGGCTTCAACCGCGACGTCATCCGCCGCCGCAGGGACCAGCTCCACGCGATGGGCGTGCGGGTCCGCTGGGCGGGACGCCCCGGCCGGCTGTGGAGGAGCGTCATCCAGGAGTTGCGCGACGCCGAGGAGATGACCGAGGGAAACTCCACGCTCACCCTGCAGTTCTGCGTCAACTACGGCGGCCGCGCCGAGATCGTGGACGCCGCCCTGCGCCTGGCGCAGGACATCGCCGACGGGCGGGTGAAGCCGGGCCGGGTGAAGGAGGAGACCTTCGCCCGATACCTGGACGAGCCGCAGATCCCCGATGTCGACCTGTTCGTGCGGTCCTCCGGCGAGCAGCGCATCTCCAACTTCCTGATCTGGCAGACGGCGTACGCCGAGATGGTCTTCCTCAACCGTCTCTGGCCCGACTTCGACCGCCGCGATCTGTGGGAGGCCTGCGAGACGTACGCCAAGCGCGACAGGAGATACGGGGGAGCGGTGCCGAACGCGGTCCCGTCCGCGCGGGACGCCTCGGGCGGCCCGGGTGCCGCAGCGGAATAATGTTATGTTCCGGGTGACGCCGACCCGCTGAGAGGTGCTCCCGGATGACTGTCAGGATCGAACGCGACGGGCCCGTCACCACCGTCGTGCTCTCCAGGCCCGAGGTCCGCAACGCCGTCGACGGCCCCACGGCCCGGGCGCTCGCCGACGCCTTCCGCGACTTCGACGCCGACCCCGGCGCGGCAGTGGCCGTGCTGTGGGGCGAGGGGGGAACGTTCTGCGCGGGAGCCGACCTCAAGGCCGTCGCCGAGGGCCGCGCCAACCGGGTGGACCCCGAGGGCGACGGGCCGATGGGGCCCACCCGGATGCGGCTCGGCAAGCCCGTGATCGCGGCCGTCGCCGGGCACGCGGTCGCCGGAGGGCTGGAGCTGGCCCTGTGGTGCGACCTGCGGGTGGCCGAGGAGGACGCGGTGTTCGGGGTCTTCTGCCGTCGCTGGGGCGTCCCGCTGATCGACGGCGGCACCGTCCGGCTGCCGCGGCTGGTCGGGACGGGACGGGCGATGGACATGATCCTCACCGGCCGTCCGGTGGCCGCCGCGGAGGCCCTCGGCATGGGGCTGGTCAACCGGGTGGTGCCGGCCGGCACCTCGCGCGCCGCCGCCGAGAACCTGGCCGCCTCCATCGCGCGCTTTCCCCAGGAGTGCATGCGCGGCGACCGCATGTCGGTGCTGGAGCAGGAGGGGCTGCCCGAGCGGGAGGCCATGGCGGGGGAGCTGCGCCACGGCCTGAACGCCCTGCCCGGCGCGGTGGCCGGTGCGTCCCGCTTCGCCGCGGGAGCCGGCCGCCACGGCGACTTCGGCGCTCTGTGACCCGCGGTTCCCCGGCGGGGGCCGGGTTCGCGCCCCTCCGCGTCGTCGCGGTGCCTCGGCTCAGGCCTTGACCTCGCGCAGGCGGCCGGTCTCCACCTCGTGGACGAAGCCGCGCACCGAGTCACGTCGTAACCTGCCCGCATTACCTACTAGGTCAACAGGTATTAGCGGGGAGTGACGTCAGGCCCGGCGCCGGGCGCGGTAGGCGGCGACGTGCATCCGGTTCCCGCAGGTGCGGCTGTCGCAGTAGACCCGCGAGCGGTTGCGTGACTCGTCCACGAAGACGTGGTCGCAGTCGGGCGCCGAGCAGGTGCGCAGGCGCTCCCACTCGCCCTCGACGAGCAGGTGGGCCAGGGCGACCCCGATGTCGGCCGCGAGGTGCTCGTGGAGCGAGGCGTCCGGCGCGAAGTAGTGGACGTGCAGGGGGTGGCCGTCGTGCTCCGCCAGGCGCGGGGTGATGCGGGTCCCGCTCAGCAGGGTGTTCAGCCGGATGACCGCGGTGGGCTGGTCCGGGGCGGTGAAGACCTTGTGGAAGGCCTCGCGCAGCGCGCGCACCTGGGTCAGGTCGGCGGCGTTCAGCTCGCCGACCCCGCTGACCTCCCAGCGCGCCACGAAGTCGCCGAGTTCCCTCAGGTCGGTCAGGGTGTCCTCGCCCCCGGTGGAGGGGGAGGTGTTGACCAGGTCGACCGCGGTGGCGAGTGAGTGCACCATGTCATGTCCGAATGGCATGTTGACTCCTGTAGGAGGCGATTGCAACGTGGAGGCGCGTACGGCGGCTCGCCGTGTCGGAAGCGTATCTCTCCCGTGGACCTCCGGCGCCCCCTCTCGGGCGCCCGTCACCGTGGCGCGCCCCGTGCGACAAGGCTTTCCGTGAAGCATGTCCTGGTGAGCCGTGATGTTGTACGCCGCGTCCTGAAAACAGTCTTCTCGTACAGTGTGCTCCGTCGCGCCGGGGTGTCCGCCCGGGCGCGGCTCAGGTGGGGCTCAGGCGCGGCTCGGCGTGCGGAGCGGCTTGGCGGCGGTGGCGCAGGAGGCGCAGGTTCCGAAGATCTCCACCGTGTGGGTGATCTCGGTGAAGCCGTGCTCGGAACCGACGGTCTCGGCCCAGCGCTCCACCGCGGGTCCGGCCACCTCCACCGTACGGCCGCACCTGCGGCAGACCAGGTGGTGGTGGTGGTCGCCGCTGGCGCACGCCCGGTAGACCGACTCGCCGTCGTCGGTGCGCAGCACATCGACGTGACCGGTGTCGGCGAGCGCCTGGAGCGCCCGGTAGACGGTTGTCAGTCCGATCTTGGCGCCTTCCGCGCGCATCTCCGCGTAGACGTCCTGCGCGCTGCGGAACCCCTCGCTCTGGCGGAGGATCGTGTGGACGGCGTCACGCCTGTTGCTCATGGGCTGGACTCCTGAGGTCGGCTTCGACGTACGAATCTACCGAGCCCGAGGGCGAGGACGAACCCCGCGAGAGCGACGATGACGATGATCGCGCCCGGCGGGACCTCGATGTAGAAGGAGGAGGTCAGGCCACCGACCGTGGAGATCATCCCGAACGACATGGAAAGGAACATCGTGCTCACGAACCCCCGGGTGAGCTGCTGGCTGGTGGCCACGGGTACCACCATCAACGCGCTCACCAGAAGCAATCCTACGACGCGCATGGCGATGACCACGGTCAGCGCGGCGGTCACGGCGATCAGCAGGCTGAGGAAGCGGACCGGCAGGCCGCTGGCCTTGGCGACCTCCTCGTCCTGGCACAGTACATAGAGTTCCCGCCCGAAGACGGTCACCACGCCGAGCACCGCCACCGCCAGCAGGCCGATCACCCACACGTCCTCGACGGCGACGCTGCTGATCGAGCCGAACAGGTAGGACATCAGCGTGGCGTTGCTCCCCCCGGGAGCCAGCGAGATGAGCAGCACGCCTCCGGCGATGCCGCCGTAGAACAGCAGGGCGAGCGCCACGTCCCCGCTGGTCCTGCCGCGCTCGCGGACCAGTTCGATGGCCACGGCGCCCAGTATCGAGACCACCACGGCCGTCAGCACCGGGGCCGTTCCGGTCAGGAAGCCCAGGGCCACGCCGGTCAGCGCGACGTGCCCGATGCCGTCGCCCAGCAGGGCCAGGCGGCGCTGGACCATGAACGTGCCGATGGCGGGGGCGGCCAGGCCGACCAGGAGAGCGGCGATCAGCGCCCGCTGCATGAAGTCGAACTGCAGAAGCTCGATCATGAGGCGGGCCTCCAGTCGAGCGGGCTCACGGGCTCCTCCTCGGCGTGCGGGTGCACGTGGTCGTGGCCGGGCAGCGCGTGCGTGCCGACCGCCTGGGGTGGCGGGCCGTCGTGGCACACGTACCCGTCCCGCAGGACCACCGCCCGGGTGATCAGGGGCTCCAGCGGGCCGAGCTCGTGCGCGACCAGCAGGACCGTCTTGCCCTGCGCGACGAGTGTGGACAGGGTCTCCGCGAGGAGCAGCTGGCTCTCGGAGTCGACGCCCGCCGTGGGCTCGTCCATGACGAAGGTGTCGGGCTCTCCGGCGAGGGCGCGGGCGATCAGCACCCGCTGCTGCTGCCCGCCGGACAGCGCCTGCACCGGGTCGGAGGCGCGGTGGGCCAGGCCGACGGCCGCCAGGGCCCTGCCGGTCGCCTCACGGTCGGCCGCGCCGGTCGGGCGCAGCCGGCGCTGCCTCGCGATCCTGCCGGAGGCGACGACCTCGCGGATCGTGGTCGGCACACCCCCGCCCACCGAGAGCCGCTGGGGTACGTAGCCGATGCGCCACCACTCGCGGAACCGGGCGGGCGGCCTGCCGTACAGGAGGGTCTCGCCGCCGGATAGGGGGATGAGGCCGAGCAGGGCGCGGATGAGGGTGGACTTTCCCGATCCGTTCGCGCCGAGCACCGCCACCGCCTCACCGGGCTCGACGGACAGGTCGATCCCGCGAAGCACCGGACGGCGGTCCAGGTTGACCTGGCCGCCGTTCATGGTGAAAACCGTTTTGCTGGATGTCACGTGTGGCCTTTACGAGCAGCCGAGCGCTGCCTGGAGTGTGGAGAGGTTCTGGCGCATGGCGGACAGGTAGTCGCCGTTCGACGGCTGGCTTTCCACCGGATCGAGGACCGCGGTCTTCGCACCGACCTCCTGGGCGAGAATCTCGCCGACCTTCGGGCTGACGAGGGTTTCGGTGAAAATCGTAGTTACTTTCTCCTGCTTGGCCACTTTTGCCACTTCAGCGAGGCGCGCGGGAGAGGGCTCGCCGTCGGGATCGAGACCGCTGATACCGATCTGGTGCAGCTTGTAGCGGTCGGCGAGGTAGCCGAACGCGGCGTGGCTGGTGACGATCGCGTCCGAGGAACAGCCGGCCAGGCCCTTGGCCAGCTCCTGGTCCAGGGTGGTGAGGTCGGCGGCGGTGGCGGCGGCGCGGTCCCGGTAACCCTGCGCGTGCGCGGGGTCGGCGGTGGCGAGCCTCTCGCCGAGCTTGGTGGCGACCGTCGCGAAGCGGGCCGGGTCGAGCCAGAGGTGGGGGTCGTGACCGGTCTCCTCGTGGTCGTGTCCCTCCTCGCCGTGGTCCTCCTCCTCCGCGACCGCGGGAAGGGGGGTGACCGAGGTGGCCGCGTCGAAGGCCCGGTCGGCGGCGTGCTGCTCGACGGCCTCGTCCACCGCGGGCTGGACGCCCTTGATGTAGACGACGAGTCCCGTCTTCTCCAGCCCGGCCACCTGGAGCGGGGACAACTCCAGGTCGTGCGGCTCGACGCCGGGCTTGGTCAGGCCGGCGACGGTCGCGTCGGGACCGCCCACCCGCTCGGCGAGCCACTGCAGGGGATACATGGCCGCGGTGACGGCGGGTTTCCCGTCCGCGGAAACGCCCGACGCCCCCCCGGATGAGCCGCCGGTGGTTGAGCCGGCCTCGGCACCGCAGGCGGTGACGGCGGCGAGGAGGACGGCGGACGCGGCCAGGCTGGCATTACGTATACGGATACGTCGGGAGGACTCGGACATCATGCTAGCTAGTATGCGCGTAAATGAAAATGGTTGTCAAAGTCGGGCCTCGCGCGATGCCCGCGGCCGGGAACGGGGCCTCCGGACGGCGGGCGTCAGAGAGCCCGGCCGGCGAAGGGGGCGAGTGTCGCGGCCGGGCTCTCGTCACCGGGCCGGGGAGCCGCCGCTCTCCGGCCTCGGCGGTCGGTGGTGGGGGGAACGCGGTGATTCCGGCCCGGCGGGGAGGAGCCGGGCCGCACCTCCCGGCTCCCGGCGGGCCGCGGCGCCCGGGAGCGCGGGCGCCCGGCCCTGCTGGTAGCCGGGAGATGCGACCCAGGCTCAGCCGGGGACCAGGTCGACGCGTCCTTCCCCGGTGTAGACGTTCATCGAGCTGCCCCTGACGAACCCGATGAGTGTCAACCCCGTCTCGGCGGCCAGCTCCACGGCCAGCGAGGAGGGGGCCGAGACGGCGGCGAGGATCGGGACGCCGGCCATCACGGCCTTCTGGACCAGCTCGAAGGAGGCGCGTCCCGACACCATGAGCACGGTCGAGGTCAGCGGCAGGCGCCCGTCGCGCAGCGCCCAGCCCACCAGCTTGTCCACCGCGTTGTGCCGGCCCACGTCCTCGCGCACGCAGAGCGCGTCGCCGCCGAGCGTGAACAGGCCCGCGGCGTGCAGCCCGCCGGTCCGGTCGAACACCCGCTGCGCCGCGCGAAGCCGGTCGGGCAGCGCCGCGATCACCTCGGCCGTCACCGGTGCGGGATCGCCGTCCACCCGCCATTTCGCGACCGTGCGGACCGCGTCGAGCGAGGCTTTGCCGCACACCCCGCACGAGGAGGTGGTGTAGAAGTTGCGCTCCAGGGAGGTCGCCGGCGGGGAGGTGCCCGCGGCCAGCCTGACGTCGAGCACGTTGTAGGTGTTGGCGCCGTCGGCGGTGGCGCCCGCGCAGTAGCGGATCGCGGTGACCTCCTCGGCGGAGGTGACCACCCCCTCGCTCACCAGGAAGCCCGCCGCCAGGTCGAAGTCGTCGCCCGGCGTGCGCATGGTGATCGTGAGCGGTCGCCCGTCGAGCCGGATCTCCAGCGGCTCCTCGGCCGCCAGCACGTCGACCCGGTGGGCGGCCGCGGCCTCCCGCAGCCGCAGGACCCGGCGTTTGACGGTGACCCTACCCATCGGCGGAGGCCGTCCGCGTGCCGGGGACAGGTCCGGAGGCGGGTGCGGAGGCGGGTGCGGAGGCGGGGCCGGAAAGGGGGATCGTGTCCTCCGAGGTGGCCACGTTCTGGACGTGCTGGAAGCCGAAGCGGCCCTTGATGCACAGGTTGCCGTGGGTGACCGGGTTGTCGTGCGGCGAGCTCACCTTGACGATCCGGTTGTCCTGCACGTGCAGGGTCAGGTTGCAGCCGACCCCGCAGTAGCTGCAGATCGTCGTCGTCTCGGTCTGCCGGGACTCGTCCCAGCTGCCCGCCGCGCGCATGTCGAACTCGCTCTTGAACGACAATGCCCCGGTGGGGCAGACCTCCACGCAGTTGCCGCAGTAGACGCAGGCGGAGTCGGTGAGCGGGGCGTCGTGCTCGGTCGAGATCATCGCGTCGAAGCCCCGCCCGGCGACCGAGATGGCGAAACTGTTCTGCCACTGGTCGCCGCAGGCGTCGACACACTTGTAGCAGAGGATGCACTTGGAGTAGTCGCGCACGTAGAGGTCGTTGTCGACCTTCGCGGGCTGCGCGACCGTGGCGGCCTCCTCGCCGAAGCGGTCGGGCCGCGCGCCGTACTCCTCGATCCACTCGGCCGCGCGCGGTGTGGTGGACAGGTCGGCCGTCGAGGCCAGCAGCTCCAGGACGATCTTGCGGCTGTGCCGGGCGCGCTCGGTCGCGGTGCCGACGGCCATGCCGGGCTCGGCCCTGCGCGAGCAGGCGGGGGCGAGCGTACGGGCGCCCTCGACCTCGACCACGCAGACCCGGCAGGCGTTCTTCGGGGTGAGGGTGTCGCCGTAGCAGAGGGTCGGGATGTCCTTGCCCGCCGCCGAGCAGGCGTCCAGCACGGTCGAGCCCTCCGGCACCCGGACCGGGTCGCCGTCGACGGTCATCTCGATCAGCCGCCGGGGCGGCTGCAGGGGAACACTCATGATGCCTCCGAGGGGGAGAAGACGCCCAGCCGGTCGATGGCCGACTCGACGGCGTTCCAGGCGGTCTGGCCGAGCCCGCAGATCGAGGCGTCGCGCATGGCCTGGCCGACCTCTCGCAGCAGCGCGATGTCGCCGGAGGTGGGCCTGCGGCGCAGCCGGTGCAGCGCCTCCTCCTGCCGCACGGTGCCCACCCGGCAGGGCACGCACTGCCCGCACGACTCGTCGCGGAAGAACTCCGCGATGCGCACGAGGATGTGCGCCAGGTCGACGCTGTCGTCGAGCACCAGGACCACGCCCGAACCCA
This sequence comes from Streptosporangium sp. OZ121, assembly GCF_051918885.1. Lineage (NCBI taxonomy): Bacteria > Bacillati > Actinomycetota > Actinomycetes > Streptosporangiales > Streptosporangiaceae > Streptosporangium > Streptosporangium sp. OZ121. The sequence goes on along the minus strand of NZ_JBPXMC010000013.1, from coordinate 19,443 downwards.
GTGTCGTGCCGGCCGCCCGGGTGCCCTCGAAGGTCAGCGGGACGTCGAGCTCGTCCGGGCGGACGAACCCGCCGGCCGCGCCGCCCAGCAGCACCGCCCGGAGCTGCCCGGTCGCGCCCCCGGACAGATCGAGGAGCTCGCGCAGGGTGGCGCCGAACGGCAGCTCGTAGACGCCTGGCCTGGCGACCGTGCCCGAGACGCAGAACAGCTTGGTGCCCGTCGAGCCCTCCGTGCCGGTCGCCGCGTAGGCGGCCGCCCCGCCGGCCAGGATGGGCAGCACGTTGACCAGGGTCTCGACGTTGTTGACCACGGTGGGCTTGCCGAACAGGCCCTTCTCCACGGGGAAGGGCGGTTTGCTGCGCGGCTCGCCGCGGAAGCCCTCGATCGAGTTGAAGATCGCGGTTTCCTCGCCGCAGATGTAGGCGCCCGCGCCGCGCCTGATCTCGATGTCGAAGGCGAAGCCCTGCCCCATGACGTCGGCCCCGAGCAGACCGCGCGCGCGGGCGACCTCGATGGCGTGGGCCATCCGGCCGATCGCCCGGGGATACTCCCCGCGGATGTAGAGGTAGCCCTTGGGGCAGCCGGTGGCGTACGCGGCGATGGTCATCGCCTCCACCAGCGCGTACGGGTCGCCCTCCATGACCACGCGGTCCTTGAAGGTGCCCGGTTCGCTCTCGTCCGCGTTGCAGACCAGGTAATGGGGGTGGTCGAGCTGGCGGGCCGCGGCCTCCCACTTGCGCCCGGTGGGGAACGCCGCCCCGCCCCGCCCGACGAGACCGGATTCGAGCACCTCGCGGATGACGCCGGCGGGGCCGATCCTGACGGCCTCGCGCAGCGCGGTGTAGCCGCCCTCGGCCCGGTAGTCGTCCAGGCTCGCCGGGTCGACGACGCCCACCCGGCGCAGCAGCACGAGGGAGGGGTCGCCCGCCTGCGGGACGGCGTGCTCGGCGGGGGGCTCCGCACGCTCGGCCAGGGCGGGGCCGCCGGTGGCGTCCATGCCGCTGAGGCCGCCGAGCTTGCTGAGATCCCTCACCTTGCTCGCGTCGCCCGCGCCGCCGGCGTCGCTCGTGCCGTCCGCGTGGTCGGCGCCGCTCGTGCCGCCCGTGCCGTCGGCGCCCTCCGCGGCACGAGCGTCGCCCGCGTCGCCGGCGTCGCCCGTGCCGCTCGCGTCGCCGGTGTCGTGGGCGCGGCCGGCTCCGTTGGCTGCGCCGCTTCCGTTGGCGCCGCCGCCCCCGTCCGGGCCGTTGTTTCCGTGCGCATCGCCGTTTCCGTTCGCACCGCCGGTGGAGGCCGGTGCCGGTTCGGCCGGGCCGTACACGGTCGCCCCCGGGAACTCGCCGGCCTGCAGGGCCAGCGCGGCGGGTGCCCGCTCGCACAGGCCGAGACAGGGGCTCGGCTGCCAGGACATGCCGGGCGGGCCGAGCCTCTCCTCGGTGCTCCGCCGCACCGCGTCGGCGCCGCGCGCCTGGCAGGCCAGGTCGGTGCAGACGTGCAGCACCCGCGCCGGCCGCGGCTTCATGGAGAACAGCGAGTAGAAGGTCGCCACCCCGTACGCCTCGGCGGGCGGCACGGTCAGGCGGCGGCAGATGTAGTCGAGGGCTCCCTCGCTGATCCACCCGATCCTGTCGTTGACCGCGTGCAGCGCGGGGAGCAGGAGGTCACGCCTGCCGCGGGCCTCGTGCCCGCCGACGGCGATCCGCAGATCGCCGTCCGAGCGGGCGCCGCCCTCCCAGCCCGTCGCGGGGGCGCCGAGGAAGGCGTCGACGGCGGCGCGTTCCTCGGCCGAGGGCCGGGCGTCACTGAACCGGAGATCCACGCCCCCTTCACCCGGCCTTCGCGGGTACGAGCTTGTCGACGCGCACGGCGGCGGCCTTGAACTCCGCGGTGCCCGCGATCGGGCAGGTGGCCTCGATGGTGAGGGAGTTGGTGTCGACCTCGTCGGGGAAGTGCATCGTCATGAAGACCAGGCCGGGACGCAGGGCCGGGTCGATGTGGACGGGGGCGACGACCGAGCCGCGCCGGGAGCTGATCCTGACCTCCTCGCCGGGACTCACCCCCAGCCTCGCGGCGTCCTCGGGGGACAACTCGATGTTCTCTCCCCTGCGCAGCGGCGAGGCGAACCCGGACGACTGCACGCCGGTGTTGTAGGAGTCGAGACGGCGGCCGGTGGTGAGCCGCAGGGGATACTCGTCGTCGAGCAGGTCGACCGGCGGGGAGTGTTCGAGCACCGCGAACGGCGCGGCCCTGCCCCGCCGGGCCGGGTCGCTCTCCCAGAGCCGCCCGTGCAGGAAGGGCGGTTCGAGGGAGTCCTCCGACGGGCAGGGCCACTGGATGCCCTGCAGCTTGTCGAGCCTGTCGTAGGTCATGCCGGTGTGGGCGGGGGAGAGGGCGCGGAGCTCGTCCCAGACCTCCTCGGCACCGGTGTAGTTCCAGTCGTGGCCCAGGCGGCGGGCCAGCTCGCAGAGGATCCAGATGTCGTCGCGGGCCTCGCCCGGAGCCTGGAGAGCCTTGCGGACCCGCTGCACCCGCCGCTCGCTGTTGGTGAAGGTGCCCTCGCTCTCGCACCAGGCCGCGCCCGCCGGCAGCACCACGTCGGCCATCTGGGCGGTCTTGGTCAGGAAGATGTCCTGCACGACCAGGTGGTCGAGCATGCTGAGCCGCTTGACGCAGTTCAGTGAGTCGGCCTCGGACTGGACCGGATTCTCCCCGATGAGATAGCAGGTGGTGACCTCACCCTCGGCCATCGCCTCCAGCATCTCGGTGAGGTTGAGGCCGTAGCGCGGCTGGATGGGCTTGTCCCACGCCTGCTCGAACTTGACGCGGATCTCCGGGTCGAGGATGTCCTGGAAGCCGGGCAGCCGGTTGGGGATGGCGCCCATGTCGCCGCCGCCCTGCACGTTGTTCTGGCCGCGCAGCGGGGACAGGCCCGAACCGTAGCGCCCGACGTGGCCGGTGAGCAGCGCCAGGTTGATGAGGGCGCGCACGTTGTCGGTGGCGTTGTGGTGCTCGGTGATGCCGAGCGTCCAGCACAGCTGGGCGCGGTCGGCCCTGGCGTAGGCGTGCGCGAGCTCCCGGATGGCGGCCGCGGGCACGCCGGTGACCTGCTCGGCCACCGGGAGCGTCCACGGCTCGACCGAGGCGGCGAACTCCTCGAAGCCCTCGGTGGCGCGCTCGATGAACGAGGCGTTGTGCAGCCCCGCGTGGATGATCTCCCGGGCCACCGCGTGCGCGAGCGGGATGTCGGTGCCCACGTTGAGGCCCAGCCAGAGGTCGGCCCACTCGGCGGTGCCCGTGCGGCGGGGGTCGACCGCGAACATGCGGGCGCCCTTCCTTATCCCCTTGAGCACGTGGTGGAAGAAGATCGGGTGCGCGTTGCGCGCCGCCGAGCCCCACATCAGGATCACGTCGGCGTCCTCCACCTCCTGGTAGGAGGAGGTGCCGCCGCCGCTGCCGAAGGCCGCGGACAGGCCCGCCACGCTCGGGGCGTGGCAGGTGCGGTTGCAGGAGTCGACGTTGTTGGTGCCGATCACCACCCGGGTGAACTTCTGTCCCACGTAGTTCATCTCGTTGGTGGAACGGGCGCACGACAGCATCGCGAAGGAGTCGGGCCCGTGTTGCTCGACGTTGCGCCGGAAGCCCTCCGCGGCCCGTCGCAGCGCCTCGTCCCAGGTGGCGCGGCGCAGCACGCCGTCTTCACGGACAAGGGGATGGGTGAGCCGGTCGTAGTGCTCGGCGCGGTCCCCGCGGTCCCTCTTCATACCCCATCCTTTCGGCAGTCCTGTATACAGTCTACGGTATGTCGCATCAGCCGACGGCGGCAAGATTTTCCCGGACCCGCTCGTCCAGGAGGTCGGCGACCGCGTGGATCGCCCGTAGCGTGGGCACCTCGGCGCCGGTCAGGTCGGCCAGTTCCACGACGGCGGCGAGGAGCACGTCGAGCTCCAGGGGCTTGCCCTTCTCCAGGTCCTGGAGCGTGGAGGTCTTGTGCTCCCCCGCCCGCTCGGCGCCCGCGATCCGGCGCTCGATCGAGATGTCCGGCTCGCAGCCCACCCGGCGGGCCACGTCGACGGTCTCGCGCATCATGGTGACGACGAGGTCGCGCGTCCCGCGGTGGCGGCAGATGCCCGCCATGGTCGCCCGGGTGAGCGCGCTGATCGGGTTGAAGGCGATGTTGCCCATGAGCTTGATCCAGATGTCGCGCCGCAGATCCGTCTCGACGGGACATTTCAGCCCGCCCTCGATCATGGCGGCGCTGAAGTCGACGCAGCGTGAGGAGAGGGAGCCGTCGGGCTCGCCGATGGAGAACCGGGTGCCCTCCAGGTGGCGGATCACGCCGGGCGCCTCGATCTCCGTCGCCGCGTAGACGACGCATCCGATGGCGCGCTCCAGCGGCAGGGCGGCGGTGACCGCCCCGCCGGGGTCGACGCTCTCGATCACATGGCCCTGGTAGGGGCCGGGCAGCCGGTGGAAATACCACCACGGGATGCCGTTCTGGGCCGCGATGAGGCCGGTGGTCTCGTGGAGCAGCGGCCGGATCATGGGCCCGGCCGCCGCGTAGGAGTTGGCCTTGAGGCCGAGGAAGACGTGGTCCACCGGGCCGATCTCGCGGGGGTCGTCGGTGGTGTGGGGGTGGGCGGTGAAGTCTCCGCGCGGGCTCAGCACGCGCACTCCCGATTCGCGCATCGCCGCGAGGTGCTCTCCGCGGGCGATCAGATGCACCTCGGCGCCCGCCCTGCACAGGGCGGCGCCGACGTAGGCGCCGATGGCGCCGGCGCCAAGAACAGCGACTTTCACAAGAGGCTCCGTCCTCGCGTCCATAGTGCATTCGGTATACAGTATGGAAAAAATCCGGTCAAGGAGCCGCCGATGGCCGTCCCCCGATCCACCGTCCACGAAGCCCCGTCCCGCGATCCGGACACCGTGTCCCCGCCGTCCCCGCCGTCCCCGCCGGGGGCGTCGCACCGCGGCGCCCTCCCGGAGGCGCTCCCGTGGGAGTCGGCCCGCCGGGTCGCGGCGTCCGCCGCGGGGCCGCTCCCCCCGGTCGACCTCCCTCTCCATCTGGCGTACGGCTGCCGCCTGGCCGCGCCGCTGCACGCCCTCGTCCCGGTGCCGGGCGCAGACGTGGCCGCGATGGACGGCTACGCGGTCGCGGGTGATCCGCCCTGGCGGATCACGGGCCTCGTGCTGGCCGGGGGCGCGCCCTTCGGGGCCGCGCTCGCGCCCGGCACGGCGGTGGAGATCGCCACCGGTGCCCCGGTGCCCGAGGGAGCCGAGGCGGTGCTGCCCTACGAGCTGGCCGTACGGACCGGCGGGGCGCCGGGTGCCGGACCGGTCCCCGGGGGCGGGCCGCCGGGCCGATCCGTGCCGCCGGGCCGGTTCGCGCCGCCGCTCGGCCGGTTCGCGCCGCGGGGCGGGGAGCCGTGGCCGGCGGGCGAGCCGGCCGGCGAATGGGTCTCGGCCCAGGCGGGGGCGGTCGAGCCCGGCAGGCACATCCGGCGGCGCGGTGAGGACTGCCCGCTGGGGACCGCGGTGCTCACTGCCGGTTCGGCCGTCACGCCCGCGGTGCTCGGCCTGGCGGCCGGGCTCGGGCACGACGTGCTCCGCGTACGGCCCAGACCCCTGGTGTCCGTGCTGGTCACGGGCGACGAGGTGGTGACGCGCGGGCTGCCGGGCCCGGGGCGGGTGCGCGACGCGATCGGTCCCATGCTGCCGGGGCTCGTCGAGTGGGCGGGCGGCCACACCGAGGCGCCGCGGTGGCTGCCCGACGGGGCACGGGCGCTGGCCGCCGCGCTCGCGGGCACCCCGGACGGTCCGCCGGGCCAGGTGATCGTGGTCTGCGGCGCCTCGTCGAAGGGGCCCGCCGACCACCTGAGAGCGGTGCTCGCCGGGCTCGGGGCGGAGGTCCTCGTCGACGGCGTCGCGGTGCGTCCCGGCCATCCGCAACTCCTCGCCAGGCTCCCCGACGGCCGCCTGGTGGCGGGGCTGCCGGGCAATCCCTACGCCGCCCTGGTCGCCGCGCTGACGTTGCTCGCCCCGGCGGTCCGGGCGCTCGCGGGCGGCCCCGAGGCCCCGCGCGAGCGGTCCGCGCTGGCAGGCCACGTACGACCCCACCACACCGACACCCGCATGGTCGCGGTGCGGCGCGGCGGACGTGGCGCGGTGCCCGTCGGGCACGACCGGCCGGGATCGCTGTGGGGGGCCGCGCTCGCCGAGGCGCTCGCGGTCGTCCCGCCCGGGTGGGGGGGCGAGCCGGTCGAGCTCGTCCCACTGCCCGCACAAAGGGTCTAGACATCCTTGGACCCCGGGGGTAACCATTGCCCTCATACGGTATGCAGTATGGAGAACACAATCGAGAGGACCACCAGAATGACCCAGCCAGCGGACACGGCGCCGGAAACCATCTCCGGAGGCCACCTGGTGGCGAAGGCGCTCAAGGCGGAGGGGATCGATGTGATCTTCACGCTCTGCGGCGGCCACATCATCGACATCTACGACGGTTGCGTCGACGAGGGCATCGAGGTCATCGACGTCCGCCACGAGCAGGTGGCGGCGCACGCGGCCGACGGTTACGCCCGGATCACCGGCAAGCCGGGTTGCGCGGTCGTGACGGCGGGGCCGGGCACCACCGACGCGGTGACCGGCGTGGCCAACGCCTTCAGGGCGGAGAGCCCCATGCTGCTCATCGGGGGGCAGGGGGCTCTGAGCCAGCACAAGATGGGCTCGCTGCAGGACCTGCCCCACGTCGACATGATGACCCCGATCACCAAGTTCGCGGCCACGGTCCCCTCGACCGAGCGAGTGGCCGACATCGTCTCGATGGCCTTCAGGGAGTGCTACCACGGCGCTCCCGGGCCGTCCTTCCTGGAGATCCCGCGCGACGTCCTCGACGCCAGCGTCCCGCTCTCCAAGGCCCGCATCCCCGAGGCGGGCCGTTACCGCGCCTCGGTACGCCAGGCCGGAGACCCCGAGGCCGTCGAGCGCCTCGCCGACCTGCTGGCCCACGCGGAGAAGCCCTGCGTGCTGCTGGGCAGCCAGGTCTGGACCACCCGGGGCACCGACGACGCGATCGACTTCGTCCGCGCCCTCAACATCCCCGCCTACATGAACGGCTCGGCCCGCGGCACGCTGCCCCCCGGCGACCCGCACCACTTCCAGCTCTCCCGGCGCTACGCCTTCACCAACGCCGACCTGATCATCATCGTCGGCACCCCGTTCGACTTCCGGATGGGCTACGGCAAGCGCCTGTCGCCCTCGGCGACGGTGGTCCAGATCGACCTCGACTACCGCACCGTCGGCAAGAACCGCGACGTCGACCTGGGCATCGTCGGTGACGCCGGGCTGATCCTGGCCGCGGCCACCCAGGCCGCCTCGGGCCGCGTCGAGAACGGCGCGACCCGGCGCAAGGAGTGGCTGGAGGAGCTGCGCGCGGTCGAGACCGCGGCCTACGAGAAGCGGCTGCCCCGCCAGCTCTCCGGCGCGCAGCCGATCGACCCCTACCGCCTGGTCCACGAGATCAACGAGTTCATGACCGAGGACACCATCTACATCGGCGACGGCGGCGACATCGTCACCTTCTCCGGCCAGGTCGTCCAGCCCAAGTCGCCCGGGCACTGGATGGACCCCGGGCCGCTCGGCACCCTCGGCGTCGGCGTCGCCTTCGCCATGGCGGCCAAGTACGCCAGGCCCGACAAGGAGGTGCTCTGCCTCTTCGGAGACGGGGCGTTCAGCCTCACCGGCTGGGACTTCGAGACGATGGTCCGCTTCGACCTGCCGTTCATCGGCGTCATCGGCAACAACTCGTCGATGAACCAGATCCGCTACGGCCAGGCCGCCAAGTACGGCGAGAACCGCGGCCGGGTCGGCAACACCCTCGGCGACGTCAGATACGACGAGTTCGCCCGGATGCTGGGCGGCCACGGCGAGGAGGTCAGGGACCCCGCCGACATCAGGCCCGCGCTGGAGCGGGCCCGCGAGTCGGGCAAGCCCGCCCTGATCAACGTGTGGGTCGATCCGGACGTCTACGCGCCCGGAACCATGAACCAGACCATGTACAAGTAGGGGGACCCCATGAAGGCACTGGAAGGTGTCCGCGTCCTCGACATGACCCACGTGCAGTCGGGTCCGTCCTGTACGCAGCTCCTGGCCTGGCTCGGCGCCGATGTGATCAAGCTGGAGGCGCCCTCCGGCGACATCACCCGCAAGCAGCTGCGCGACGTCCCCGACGTCGACAGCCTCTACTTCACGATGCTGAACTGCAACAAGCGCAGCATCACCCTCAACATGAAGAGCGAGCGCGGCAAGCAGCTCTTCACCGAGCTGGTGCGCGACGCCGACATCCTGGTGGAGAACTTCGGGCCCGGCGCGGTGGACCGGATGGGGTTCTCCTGGGACCGGCTCCAGGAGCTCAACCCGCGGCTGGTCTACGCCTCGATCAAGGGTTTCGGCCCGGGACGCTACGCCGGCTTCAAGGCGTACGAGGTGATCGCCCAGGCGATGGGCGGCTCGATGAGCACCACCGGCTTCGAGGACGGCCCGCCGCTGGCCACCGGCGCCCAGATCGGCGACTCGGGCACCGGCATCCACGCCGTCGCCGGCATCCTGGCCGCCCTCTACCAGCGCGAGCAGACCGGGCGCGGCCAGCGCGTCCAGGTGGCCATGCAGCACGCGGTGCTCAACCTGTGCCGGGTGAAGCTCCGCGACCAGCAGCGGCTCGGCCACGGGCCCCTGTCGGAATACCCCAACAAGACCTTCGGCGACGAGGTGCCGCGCTCGGGCAACGCCTCGGGCGGCGGCCAGCCCGGCTGGGCGGTGCGGTGCGCCCCCGGCGGTCCCAACGACTACATCTACGTCATCGTGCAGCCGGTCGGCTGGGCACCGCTCGCCGGGATCATCGGCCGCCCCGAGCTGGCCGACGACCCCGAGTGGGCCACCCCTGAGGCGCGCCTTCCCAACCTCGACAAGATGTTCCAGCTCATCGAGGAGTGGAGCATCACCCGCGACAAGTGGGAGGTCCTCGACCGGCTCAACGCCGCCAACATCCCCTGCGGCCCGATCCTGTCCACCAAGGAGCTGCTGGAGGACGAGAGCCTGCGGCGGGAGGGCGCGCTGGTCGAGGTCGACCACCCCCAGCGCGGCTCCTTCGTGACGGTCGGCAGCCCGCTGCACCTGTCGGACTCGCCGGTGGACGTCACCGCACCGCCCCTGCTCGGTGAGCACAACACCGAGATCTACGCCGGCCTCGGCCTGTCCGCCGACGAGCTGGCCGAGCTGAAGACGAACGGAGTCATCTGATGGCGCATGACCAGGTCGCCGTACGCGAGGTGCTGGACAAGGCCCGTGCCGAGGGCCGCACCGCGCTGACCGCCCCCGAGGGCAGGAGGATCTGCCAGGCGTACGGCATCTCGACCCCCGGTGAGGGGGTGGCGACCTCGGCCGAGGAGGCGGTGTCGCTCGCCGGGGAGATCGGCCTGCCCGTGGTGCTCAAGATCGTGTCCCCCGACATCCTGCACAAGACCGAGGCGGGCGGGGTGCTCGTCGGCCTGGCCGATCTCGACGCGGTGCGCGCCGGCTACGACCGGATCCTGGCCTCCGCGCGCTCGTACGACCCGGAGGCGTCGATCGACGGCGTCCAGGTGCAGGCCATGGTCGGTGCCGGGCACGAGGTGATCATCGGCGCGGTCACCGACCAGACCTTCGGCAAGGTCGTCGCCTTCGGGCTCGGCGGGGTGCTCGTCGAAGTCCTCAAGGACGTGACCTTCCGGCTGGCCCCCCTCTCGGGTGATGATGCACTCGGGATGCTGGACGACATCAGGGCGGCGGAGGTGCTCCGTGGTGTCCGTGGTGCGGAGGCGGCGGACAGGGGGGCGCTGGCGAACATGATCGAGCGGGTCGGCGCGCTCGTCGGGGACTTCCCCGAGATCGCGGAGGTGGACCTGAACCCCGTCTTCGCCACCGCCGACGGGGCGACGGCCGCCGACGTGCGCATCCTCCTCGACGCCGACCCCGTCGCCGCGCCCGCCCGCCTCTCGCGGGAGGAGATCCTCGCCGGGATGAACCGGATCTTCAAGCCGCGCGCCGTCGCGGTGATCGGCGCCTCCGGCGAGACCGGCAAGATCGGCAACTCGGTCATGCGCAACCTGATCAACGGCGGCTACCGGGGCCACATATACCCGATCAACCCGAAGGCCCCGGAGATCCTCGGGCTGCCCGCCTACCCCAGCATCGCCGACGTGCCGGGCGAGGTCGACGTGGCGGTCTTCGCCATTCCGGCCAAGTTCGTGCCCGCGGCGCTGGAGGAGGCCGGGCGCAAGGGGGTGGCGGGAGCCATCATGATCCCCTCAGGTTTCGCCGAGACGGGCAACGTCGAGGGCCAGCAGGAGATCGTCGAGATCGCCCGCAAGCACGGTGTGCGGATGCTCGGCCCCAACATCTACGGCTACTACTACACGCCGGAAAACCTGTGCGCCACGTTCTGCACGCCGTACGACGTGAAGGGCGGGGTCGCGCTGACCTCGCAGAGCGGCGGCATCGGCATGGCCATCCTCGGCTTCAGCCGCACCACCGGGATGGGCGTCTCGGCGATCGTCGGGGTCGGCAACAAGGCCGACGTCGACGAGGACGACCTGCTCACCTTCTTCGAGCAGGACGACAACACCAACTGCGTGGCCATGCACCTGGAAGACCTCAAGGACGGGCGCGGGTTCGTCGAGGCCGCCCAGCGGATGGTCGCCAAGAAGCCGGTGATCGTGCTCAAGGCCGGGCGCACCGCGATGGGCGCGCGGGCCGCGGGCTCGCACACCGGAGCGCTGGCCGGCGACGACAAGGTCTACGACGACATCCTCCGCCAGGCGGGCGTCGTGCGGGCCCCGGGCCTCAACGACATGCTCGAGTACGCCAGAGCGCTGCCGCTGATGCCCGCGCCCAAGGGGGAGAACGTCGTCATCATCACCGGGGCGGGCGGCTCGGGAGTGCTGCTCTCCGACGCCTGCGTCGACAACGGACTGACCCTCATGGAGATCCCGCCGGATCTCGACGAGGCCTTCCGCGCCTACATCCCGCCCTTCGGGGCGGCGGGCAACCCCGTCGACATCACCGGTGGCGAACCGCCCAGCACCTACGAGAACACCATCAGGCTGGGCCTGACCGACCCCCGCGTGCACGCGCTGGTGATCGGCTACTGGCACACGATCGTCACCCCGCCGATGGTCTTCGCCGAGCTGGTCGCGCGGGTCGTGGCCGAGGAGCGGGCCAAGGGCAACGACAAGCCCGTGGTCGCCTCGCTGGCCGGTGACACCGAGGTCGAGCAGGCCTGTGACCATCTCTTCGCGAACGGGGTGATCGCCTACCCGTACACCACGGAGAAGCCCGTGGCCGTGCTCGGTGCCAAGTATCGCTGGGCGAGGGCCGCTGGGCTGCTGCGCGGCTGAGCCGCGCCTCATGAGCGAGGGGGCGAATCGGGGCACTCGCAGGATCAACCAACCCCCCAGGAGGTCCGCAGGTGGACACATCGAGAACACCGGCTGCAGCGGAGCCCGGCGAAGCCGCCGCCGCATCCGGCCAGGAAGAAAAAGTATGGCGGGCGGGCGGGCTGGAGCCGATGCCCATACGCACCCTGCCCGACGCTCCCCCGTCGATCCACATCCTCGGGCCGACGGTGTTCCTCGTCGCGCTCGGCGTGGGCATGGGCGAGTCGTACATGTGGCCTCGGCTGGTCCTGCTGTTCGGACCGGAGATCCGGTGGCTGTTCCTCATCGGCGTCACCCTCCAGGCCGTGGTCATGCTGGAGATGGCCCGATACGCCATGGCGACGGGGGAGAGCATCTTCTTCGGCGCCGCCCGGGTCTTCAAACCCCTGATGTGGTTCTTCTTCGTCGTCGCGATCCTCGTCTACATCTGGCCGGGTCACCTGTCCGCGGGGGCCGCCGCCTTCGAGCAGATCACCGGCATTCCATGGGTGATCACGGCCGTCGCCGGCCTGATACTCGTCGGCGTCGTCTTCAGCCTGGCGAAGGTGATCTACAACCTGCTGGAGAACGTGCTGTCGATCCTGATCGGCGCGCTCGTCGTCGGGACCGCCGTGGTGGCGGCCATGGTCGGCACCTGGGGCGACGTGACGAGCACGGTCACCGGGATGTTCGCCTTCGGCTACCTGCCGCAGCAGGCGCTCTCGGAGGCCTGGTTCCCGGTGATCGTGGGCTCGATCGCCTTCGCCGGACCGTCCGGAATGCAGCAGATGTGGTACACCCTGCACCTGCGTGACTCCGGCGCCGGCATGGGCGCCCACATCCCTGCCGTCCGGGGTCTCAGGCACGCCGGCGAGGAAGAGGCCATGCCCTCGCGCGGCTTCATGTTCGACACCGACAACCCTGAGGAGATGCGCAAGTGGAAGGGGTGGCGGCGCTGGGTCACCTTCGACGCGCTCCTGCTCTTCTGGGGCATCACGATGCTGGTCACCGTCTCCTTCACAGTGATCGCGCAGGCGGCGGCGAGAAACACCCCCGGCGTCCGCGCCGTGATCGAGTCCGGGGAGCGGGAGGCGGCGCTGAACGCGATGGCCGACTCCTTCGCCTCGGCGGGCAGCTCGGTGCTGGGCGGGGTCTTCCTCGGCTTCATCGCGCTGATCGGGTTGAACGCCACCCTCGGCCTGTTCGACTCCTTCTCCCGGGGTCAGGCGGACATGAGCTTCCACTTCGTGCGCGGTGCGAAGAAGCTCGGCATGTCCCGCCTGTACGCCGCCTTCCTGTGGGGCGTCATCGCGTTCGGCATCCTGATCCTGCTGTTCGGCCCGGCCGACGGCCCGAGCGGGATTCTCGACACGCTGGCGTTCCTGTCCACGTTCGCCATGGGCGCCTACTGCGTGACGCTCCTGCTGGTGAACAACCGCATGTTGCCCAAACCGATCCGGCCGAAGATCTGGACCAACCTGATCATCGGCTTCGGGGCGGTCTTCTATCTGGGGATGCTGCTCTACAGCCTGTTCGCCTTCGGTGTGGTCGTGGGCTGAGACCGTGCCGATGCGACAAGCTGAACTCGCCCTTCCCGGGGTGCTGATCGGAGCCGTCGCCGGCGTCATGGCCGGGGGGCTGACCCTGCTCGCAGGGCAGCCCGCCGGCTGGGCCGCGATCTCCGCGGTGACGCTGGCCCTTCCCCTGGGCCTCCTCGGGGCCGGATACTCCATTCTGCTCGGCCAGAACCTGTTCAGACCGGGGCTGTTCGCCCCCGCGGGTCTATACTGGCTGGCCGGCTTCCCCCTGGCCCGGCTGTTCCAGGAGACGATCACCGGCCTGGCCGTCTTCGGGCACGTCAGCCTGGCCGGCGGGGTGGCGGGATTCCTGGCCTACCAGGCCATGGTGAGCCTCGGCTTCGCGATCGGCTTCCTCTGGTTGCACGAGAGGCTCATGCCCCACTGGTTGATGCGCCTGAGAGAGCGCAATCCGCGGGCGCGCGAACTCCTCGCCGCCTACGTCGAGCACGCTGAGGCGCTGTGGCTCGCCAAGGAACGCCGCCGCGCACGGAAAGGAGCGCGTTGAACATTCCCACCTGGGTGTGGCTGGTCACGATCGCCGGCTTCGGCCTCGTGCTCGCCATCGACTTCTACCTCGTGGCGCGCAATCCGCGAAAGCCCACGTTCCGCGAGTGCACGTTCTGGGTCGTCTTCTACGTGTCGCTCGCCATCGCCTTCGGCGTGGGGTTGCTGGTGGTCACGGGGCCGTCGTACGGCGGCGAGTTCTTCGCCGGCTGGATCACCGAGTACTCCCTCAGCGTCGACAACCTGTTCGTCTTCCTGCTGATCATGAGCCGCTTCTCGGTGCCGGACCGTTACCGGCAGAAGGTGCTCCTGATCGGCATCGTCCTGGCACTCGTCATGCGCGGCATCTTCATCGCCGCCGGGGCGGAGGCCGTGACCCGCTTCGACTGGCTCTTCTACATCTTCGGCGCCTTCCTCATCTACACCGCGTGGAAGCTCATCGGTCATGAGGAGGAGGAGGCGGAGTTCTCCGAGAACATCGCGCTGCGCACGGTCAGGCGGGTCGTTCCCACCACGGAGAACTACCACGGCTCGTCGCTCTCCGTGATGGTCAACGGCCGCCGTGCCGTCACCCCGATGCTGATCGTGATGGTGGCGATCGGGACCACGGACCTGTTGTTCGCCCTCGACTCCATCCCGGCCATCTTCGGGCTGACCAAGGAGCCCTACCTGGTGTTCACCGCCAACGCCTTCGCGCTGATGGGGCTGCGGCAGCTGTTCTTCCTGATCGGCGGGTTGCTCGACCGCCTGGTCTATCTCAGCAAGGGCCTGTCGATCGTCCTGGCCTTCATCGGCGTCAAGCTCATCTTCGAGGCGCTTCACCACGACGGCGTCCCCTGGGCCCCGGAGATCCCCATCCTGGTCTCCCTCGGGGTCATCGTCGGCACGCTGGCAGTCACCACCGTGGCCAGCCTCCTCAAGTCGAGAGGCGACCGCGGTCGCACGCCGGCGGACCAGAACGGCTCCGCGGAGAATCCGGCCGCCGGTTCCACGGACCCGGTGGCCGACCCTCCCGGTTCCTCCGACGCAGCCCTCGACCCCGCCGACCCCGCCGCGAGGCGGAGCGAGGCTCACGCGGACGGCTGAGGCGCGGCCGGCCGTCGCGAGCGGGTGGTCTCCCCGGTGGGGGCCTCCCGCTCGCTCATTTGGGAATGTCGATCCCGTCGGTCCGCTGCTCGGTCGCCCAGCGACGCAGATGGCGCTCGGCGTTCTCCGCCGAGCCGTACTTCCGCATGGCCGTCGCGAGGCCGAGCCCCATCATCCGGCCGTCGGCGGAATGGCCCGCCGGTGCGGAGGCGAGAAAGCGGAACCTGTTGAGAAACGCTCTCATCGATCATCACCACCAATTCTTTCTTCAAGTATCTGCCCTGGGTGTTTCACCCAAACGGGCGAGTCGTGAATTCTGTGTCAACTGGCCCGTGAGCTGCTCGAACCATGCGGGAACGGCTCGGGAGGGGCGGGATTCCGTGCGGGTTCGCGCGGGGTGCCCGCGCTTTTCCGGCCGGTACTGATCGGGCGTTACCGGCCCGTACCGATTGGCGGGTGCCGATTCACCGGATTATCCGCCGCCGGTTCGTTCGATTCGCCCATGCCGGTCCGCGGAGGTTCGGGTGCCGGTCCGCACGGATTCCTCCGTGCTTCCCCGGACGTGCTTCTGAGGTGCTTTCCGGACGTGCCTTGCAGGACCGGGACGCGCGAGATCCTCTCGTGCCGGATCAGACCGGCACGAGAGGGTTCGCGGTGATCGGCCCGCACCGGATCGAGCCGGCGCCGAACCCGTGCGGGAGGGGATGGCTCGCGCCGGATCGGACCGGCGCGAGCAGGAGGGGAGGGAATCGTGATCGGCTCGCGCCGGCCCGGGAGGGTCGGCTCGCGCCGAGGGGACGGAGGGTCAGCTCGCGCTGAGTGAGCGCGGGCGCCGGCGGCGGGCGGCGGGCGCGGGCTCCTCCGGCTCGACGGGCTCCGAGGCTCGCTGCTCCAGGTAGGAGGAGCGGGTGTGCTCGGTGTGGTCGCGCATGATCTCCGCGGCCCTGACCTCGTCGCGTGCCTCGATGGCGTTGATCAGCTGGTCGTGCTCCTCCCAGGAGTCCCGGCCGCGCTGGCGGGCCACCGGCGTGTGATACCACCGCACGCGGCGGGAGACCTGCGAGGCCAGCTCGGCCAGCACCGCGTTGCCGGACAGCTCGGTGACCAGCGCGTGCAACTCGGAGTTGGCCGCCACCGAGGTGTCGATGTCGTCCGCCTCCAGAGCCCGGAGCCCGCGCGCGCACACCTCGCGCAGCCGGGCCACGCCCGCGGCGTCCGAGTTGAGCGCGGCCAGCCGCGCCGACTCGGTCTCCAGCAGGGCGCGTACGGCGAGCAGTTGGTCGGCCTCCTGCACGGTCGGCGCGTGGACGAACGCCCCGTGGCCGGGACGGAGATCGACCCAGCCCTCGCCGCTGAGCATCTGCAGCGCCTCGCGGACCGGCTGGCGCGACACGCCGAGCAGCTCGGCGAGCTCGCTCTCCGCGAGGTGCTGGCCGGGACTGAGGCTCCCGTTCACGATGAGTTCCAGGATCGCCTCGAAAACGCTCTCCCGGAGAGTGGTCGGGCGCGGGATCTTGGGCGCCGCTCCCGAGTTCGCCAGTTCCGACCGCACCATGTCTCTTCAGCTCCAGGATGAGAAAATATGGCGGCCCCTCGTCCGGCCAGCCCATTGTCTGTTGTCGACTGCCTACAGTATACAGTTTTGAGCAGGGTGTCCGTGGTGAGTCTGATCACATCATCGCTCATCCGGGAAGCGTGACCGGATGACCGGGCTGGCGCAGCGTGGCGCTGAGGGCCGCGGCGGCCAGCACCAGGCCCGCGGCGAGGAAGAACGCCGCGGCGTGGCCGGAAGAGGTCAGGGCCCAAGCGGCGAGGCCGACCCCGACGAGCCCGGCGACCGCCTTCGCACTGTAGACCACGCCGTGGATCGAGGCGGTGTGCCTCTCGCCGAAGTATTCGCGGACCAGGCTGGCGATGAGCGGGTAGAACGCGCCCCCGCCCAGGCCGGCGGGCACCGTCGCCACCAGGATCATGACGGCCGATCCGGTCACCGCCCCCCAGGCCAGCAGCAGCTGTCCCAGGCAGAGCAGGGCCAGCACGGCGCTGAGCGTGCGCCCCCGCCCGGTCACCTCGGCGGCGAGCATGGCGCAGGCGCGCCCCACGCCGTTGAGCACCAGGAGCAGGGCCACCGCCGCCCAGGGGAAGAGGCCGCCGAAGGTCGCCAGCGCGACCACGTCGAAGATGGAGACCGCCCCCGCGCAGACCAGGATCGACACCAGTGTGGGGAGTGAACCCGTCCGCAGCGCCTGGCCCAGGGAGAACTGGCGTACGGCCCGAGGCTCCCTGCGCAGCGCGATCCGGTCGTCGGCCCAGGCGCGCGGGTCGATGTGGGCGGGCCACCAGTGCGGCGGCGGCAGGCGGACGAAGGTCGCCGCCAGACCCACCGCGACCAGCGAGACGGCCGCCGCCACGGCGAACAGCGGCTGGAGCGCGCTCCCCGCGCTCCCCGTGTTCCCCGCGGCCCCGAACAGGCCGGCCGCCACCGCGAGCGGGGCCGTGCCGTAGGCGAAGGCGCCGGTGGTGAAGCCCACCCTCGCGGCCGGGCGCTCGGGGTACCAGCGGGCGACGGCCTCGGTGCACGAGCCGTACACCAGGCCGGCGCCCACGCCGCCGAGCAGGGCGTAACCGGTGAGGACCGCGGGGAGGTCGCGGGCGAAGGCCGTCGTGAGCAGCGCCGCGGCGCTGAGCGGTGCGCCGGCCCACAGCGCGACGCGGATCCCGAGCGCGCCGCGCCGCAGCAGCAGGACGGTGGGCAGGGCGACGGCGGCCTGGCAGACGATCCAGACGGCCAGTGGCGCCAGGGCCGAGGCGAGCGGCCAGCCGCGCGCCTGCGCCAGGGCGGGCACCGCCGCCGCGTAGCCGTACTGCATGGCGCCGATGGAGGCCATGGCGGCCCAGGGGAGCCAGAACATCCACGACCGGGGACGGTTGATCAGATCCTGCGGGGTGTCGCCGACGAGGTAATCGCGTCCCCGCCAATCTCTTACGAGCTGCGTCTTCTCCATACCGTATGGAATATCCGTCGCCGGAGTCCCTGTCGAGGCCTGGACGGCTAGATTTCCATACGGTATACCGTCTACAAGAACCGTATCCAGGGAGGTCGCGTGGACCTGTTCGAATACGAGGCGAAGAAGCTCTTCGCGCGGCACGGGGTCCCCGTCCCCACCGGCGAGGTCGTGGCCACTCCCGAGGACGCCCGCGCGATCGCGGCCGGCCTCGGTGGCCCGGTGGTCATCAAGGCTCAGGTGAAGACCGGCGGCCGGGGAAAGGCCGGGGGCGTGCGGCCCGCCCCCGGCCCCGACTCCGCCGAGCAGGAGGCCCGGCACATCCTCGGCATGGACATCAAGGGCCACATCGCCGAGACCGTGCTCGTGGAGACGGCCACGATCCCGGTCGAGGAGTACTACGTGGCCTATCTCGTCGACCGGGCCAACCGGTGTTTTCTCGCCATGGCCTCCGTCCACGGCGGCATGGACATCGAGGAGGTGGCCGCGACCAGGCCCGAGGCACTGGTCAAGATGCCGATCGACCCCCTGACCGGGATCGACGAGGACGCCGCGCGCGAGCTGGTGACCCGGGCGGGCTTCCCCCCGGACCTCCAGGGCGCGGTGGCCGAGGTGCTGGTCCGCCTCTGGCGGGTCATGGTGGAGGAGGACGCCCTGCTGGTCGAGGTCAACCCCCTGGTGTGGACGGCGGGAAGCGCGATCCTCGCCCTCGACGGCAAGGTCAGCCTCGACGAGGGCGCGGCCTTCCGCCACGAGCACGCGGCCCTGACCGCCGGGCCCGGCGACGGCGGCCTCGAGGCGCGGGCCAGGGCCAAGGGCCTCAACTACGTCAAGCTCGACGGCCGCGTCGGGGTCGTCGGCAACGGCGCGGGGCTGGTGATGAGCACCCTCGACGTCGTCGCCCAGGCCGGGGAGCGCTTCGGCGGGGTCCGCCCGGCCAACTTCCTCGACATCGGCGGCGGGGCGTCCGCGCAGGTCATGGCGAACAGCCTGGAGATCATCCTCTCCGACCCCGACGTCAGGTCGGTCCTCGTCAACGTCTTCGGCGGCATCACCGCCTGCGACGCGGTGGCCGACGGCATCGTCTCCGCGCTCGGGCTGCTCGGCGACCGCGGCCTGAGCCGCCCCATCGTCGTGAGGCTCGACGGCAACAACGCCGAGGAGGGCCGCCGGATCCTCACCGAGGCCGGACACCCCGCGATCCGCCAGGTCACCACCATGGACGGCGCCGCCGAGGAGGCGGCCAGGCTCGCCGCCGCATGAGCGGGCCGACCATCGGACACGGCGAGCCCGCCGGTCCCGCCCACGGAGGGCACGCGAGCACGGAGAGGGAGTGGCAAGCATGGCGATCTTCTTGACAGGCCACAGCAAGGTGGTCGTGCAGGGCATGACCGGCGCGGAGGGGAGACGGCACACCGCCAGGATGCTCACGGCGGGCACCGACGTGGTCGCCGGTGTCACGCCCGGCAAGGGCGGCGGCACGGTCGACTTCGCCGAGCGGACCGTGCCGGTGTTCGGCACGGTCGCCGAGGCGATCACCCGGACGGGGGCGGACGTCTCGGTGGTCTTCGTGCCGCCGAGGTTCGCCAAGGCCGCGGTCATCGAGGCCGTCGACGCGGGGATCGGCCTCTGCGTGGTCATCACCGAGGGCATCCCCGTCCACGACACGCTGGCCTTCTGGGCGCACGCCCGGGCGGCGGGCGGCAGGACCCGGATCATCGGGCCCAACTGCCCGGGGCTGATCAGCCCCGGCGCCTCCAACGCGGGGATCATCCCGGCCGACATCACCAGCGCGGGCCGCATCGGCCTGGTCTCGAAGTCGGG
>NZ_JBPXMC010000012.1:0-221404 GCF_051918885.1 Streptosporangium sp. OZ121 | reverse complement strand
CGCACCCGAACCTCACCCTTCGCAGCCCTCCGCCCCGTTGGATGAGATCCAACGGGGCGGAATTAACCAACAGCGTCCGTGTGGACGGAGCCCTTCCCGTTTCGACGACCATCCCCGAGGCGGAACTCCCCGGTGCGGGGCCGCCTCCGGAAGGCCTAGCGCCTACGGCGCCAGCCGCCCCCGCCACCGGTGGTGGTCCGCGGGCCGGCCGAGCCGATCCCGGCCTGGTGCAGTGCGAGCAGCAGAAGTCCGAGCAGCAGGAAGCCGGTCCCGGTGAGCGGGCCGAGCCTGGTGTTGATCAGGTCAAGCAGGAATCCAAGGCCGAACACGACGGCGGCGGCGATTGCGAGCATGGTTACCTCGTTCCAGCGGAGATGTTCAGGAGCTGTTCCAGAGTCGCCCGGTAGTCGCGCAGAGCGGTCCGGAGGTCTTCGGTGTCGTTCTTCTCGGTGTTCTTCCAGCGCCCCTGGAGCTCGGTTGCCCGGGTCTCCAGCGCGTTCCGCAGGGAACTCGTGACCTCGTCGAGCAGGGAGTCGGCCCGTTCCACCGCGTCACGCGGGTCGTCCACGAAACCGGCCTGGACCTCCTGCCAGCGCCGCCGTACGTCGTCGGCGTCCTGATCGAACAGGGCGCCGGCAGTGGCGGGCGCGGTGGCGGCGGGCGTCTGCCCGGTCTCCGTGGGGGTGAAGCCCGTGTCCTCGTCGAGCACGTCGTCCGGCCGATCCGCGGTGTTCTCGGGGAAACCGGGGGTCACCGGGGAGCCCGTGCCGGGCACCGTGGCGTCGTGCGCGGCGGTGCCGGCCACCGGCGTGCCCGGGGTCGCGGCGGAGGGCTGGGCGTGGGCGAACGGGCTGTCGTTCCTGCCGTCGTCGTTGAGATCACCCGGCACGCCGCGCCGGTCGTCGTCGAGTGGGGCGTCCGAACCGGTGGTGACGCGCCGGTCGTCGCTCGATTCGACGACGAGGACGTCGTCGCGGTCACCGATCAGCGGGTCGCGTGTACCGGTGTCCGGGTCGACGGGCGCGGTGTCCGTGCGGTCGGCGTCACCGCGGCGCGGCTCCTGGAACTCGGGGGTCACGTCCTGACCGTGCCGCGGCGCGTTCAGATCGTCCTCGTCGAACTTGCGGGCCGCCCGGTCGTCGTTCTCGTCCGCCTTGTGGACCAGCTGGTCCTTATCGGGGTTCAATCGGTCGTTCATCTCGGTTCACCGTCCTTGGGTGTCGCGTCGGGAGGCTCGCCCGGCGTCGTCGGTGGTCTCGGGCTCGGGGGAATTAGCCTCCGGGACGTCCCGATCGGTGGAAACCGTGGAACCCGTCCGCCCGGAGTCCCCGTCGACGGCCTCGGCCCGCCGGGAACCCCGGCCGCCGTCGGCCGAGCTGCCGGGGGCATCGAGCAGTTCCTCGAACAGGGCGCGGTAGTGAACCATGGCCTGCCGGAGTTCCTCGGTGGAGGCCTCCTTGTGGGCGGCCCGGGTGCTGATCTCGTGAGCCTGCCGGTAGTGGTCGAGAGTGCGGCCGTGCGCGACCGACAGGTCGGAGAGCCGCTGCTCGAAGTCCTCGGTCGGGTAGCCGCGCTCCGCCATCACGGAGGTGACCAGGTGGTCGGCCTCCGTCACCGCGAAGCCGGGAGCGTCCACGAAACGCTCCTGGACCTCCATCCACTTCTTCGTGTAGATCTCGCGCGTCCCGGCGTCCAGGGCGCGGATGTCGAGGGAGCTGAAGCGCTGCTCGCGAGCGATGAGTTCCTGCTCGGCGTCGCGCCTGTTCTCGCGCTCCTGAACGATACGTTCGTATTCGGGGCCGAAGCGGTCGCGAAGCCGGTGCCGGCGCTGCTGCTGCAGCACGAAATAGCCGACTGCGACGATCGCCACCACCGCGACCACGACGACGGCCACCCAGATCACGGTGGACATGTCTGCCTCCGGTTGTGTAGGCGCTTGTACCCGTGCGCTGCCCTAGGGTCAAGGCTCGAAACCGGTTACCGACATCTGCGGCGTGCCACTACTCGGTCTGGATTTAATGTTTTACCGAGATTTTTCGGGTAGCTACTGATCTTTTGTTGAGCCTTCGATCACGGTCCCCGCGCTCGCGCTCACTCCTTCACGTGATCCTCGACGCCGCCGGAGCCTCCGGCGGCGTCGATCGCCTTCCGGGCCTCGTTCACCATCCTTTCGACCAGCCACTCCCCGGGAGAGGCGGGAACCTCGAGGAACCCCCTGCCGGCCTCGTACGAGATGTCCATGCCGGAGGCGACCAGCCGCCCGGCCCAGCGCAGCGCCGTGTTCAGCTTCTCGGCGGGAATCGCCCGCCCCTGCGCCACGGACGAGAGATTGCGCAGGTTCGTCGCGGGCCCGGACTGGTTGTGCGCCCGGTCCAGCTTCCACGGGATGGCCCGCGAGTGATCGAGCATCGGCTTCGAGAGCCCGGCCGCCCGCTTCGCCTGCAAGATCCCGGACTCGCTCACCCCGAACCGCGCGGCCAGCTCCGCGTTCGACAGCCCCTGCCCGGCCAGTCGCCGCAGCTCCTCCTGGTCGATCAACGCCTTACGCCCCACGTGCCCTCGCCTTTCGCGCGATCGCCTGCCCTCGCGGGCGTCGCCGTGTGCGAAGCCCCCTCGATCTGCGCTAAGGTTATGACGTCCCGCCCGAGAGGGCGCCGGACAACCGGGACGTAGCGCAGCTTGGTAGCGCACTTGACTGGGGGTCAAGGGGTCGCAGGTTCAAATCCTGTCGTCCCGACCAGGTTTTAGCTGGTCGGCAAGGGTGTCACCCGAAAGGGAGGCACCCTTTCTTCGTTCTGGGTGGCTAACTGAGTGACTATGGCTCCCGTCACGTGAAGATCCGGTCCATCGCCTCCGCCCCGCCGAGCAGGACCGGGCGGATCCGCTTCCGGTAGACCGGCCCCCGTCACGGCGGTCCCGCGGTGGCCGACGAGCCGCGCGATGTCCTCCAGGGGTACGCCGGAGTCGGACAGCAGCGAGACGAAGCTGTGCCGCATCTCCCGAGGTGTCCAGTCCTTGGCGGGCAGTCCGGCGTCCTTCACGATCTTCCGGAACGCCCGCCGTACGTTGTGGGAGTCCAGGGGAGGTATTCGGCGGGGCTGAGCTGGCCGTTGGCGGAGTGGCGACGGCGTGGGTTGTAGAACCCCTCGATGTAGGCGAAGATCGCACGCTCGGCCTCTGACCTGGTGTGGAAGGTCCGCCGGTCGATCAATTCGCATTCCAGCGAGGCGAAGAAGCTCTCGGTGATGGCGTTGTCGAAGCAGGTGCCGGTGCGGTCGGTCGAGGGGCGCACGCCGGCCTGCTCACAGCGTTGGCCGAAGGCGAGCGAGGTATATTGACCGCCCTTGTCGCTGTGATGAATGACCCCGGCATCGGGGCGGCGCTGAGCGATCGCCATCGCCAGGGCGTCGGTGACCAGTTCGGTGCGCATGTGCTCGGCCATCGCCCAGCCGACGATCCGCCGGGAGAAGACGTCCAAGACGACCGCGAGGTAGAGGAAGCCCTGCCAGGTCGGCACGTATGTGATGTCGGCAGTCCACAACCGGTTCGGCTCGTCGGCTTCGAACTTCCGCCTCACCAGGTCCGAGGCCGCGGCTGCCTTCCGATCCGTGATCGTCGTGCGACAGCCCGACGCCGAGATACCCCAGTCAATCCGGCCGCGCGCATCAGCCGGGCCACTCGCTTGCGCCCGATGCCGATGCCGTCGATCTGGCGCAGGTCAGCGTGGATACGCGGCGCCCCGTAAATCTCGTCGGAGGCCTGATGGTGAGCGCGGATCTTCTCGGTCAGCTCCGTGTCGCGACGGGCGCGAGCCGACGGACCACGCCCGGCCCAGGCGTAGTAACCCTGGCGCGACACACCCAGCACCCGGGCCAGCAGGGAGACCTTGTGGTGGTCCTTCTCCGCATCGATCAGCCGAAATCTCGTCTCGGCCGATCCATCCCCCGCGCGAAGAAAACCGCGGCCTTACGCAAGATCTCCTTCTCCTCGCGCAGCAGCTTGACCTCGCGGCGCAGCCGGGCCAGCTCGTCTTTTTCGGCACTGGTCAGGCCGTCGGCGCGACGGCCGTCATCCAGATCGGCCTGGCGCACCCAGGTACGGATCGACTGGGCGGAGGGCTCGAACTCCCGAGCCAGTTCCTCCGGCGACCGTCCGGCACGCACCAGCTCCACCATCTGCCGGCGAAACTCCGGCGGATGGTTGTTCGGCACAGCAGACTCCTTCTTCCGGGAACCAGGGTTCCCCAGAGATCAGGTGTCCACCAAACCGGGCCAACTCCAACTCCACCGACGGTTGGGTTCGAGGAGCTCGTCGCCATGATGGTCGAGGTGGACTTCCGGCTGCTGTCCGACGGTGGCGACCCCGAGCAGGACCCCTCCTGGCCCTGACGGCACCCGCCGCCCCGCTCCCGCCCTGACGCCCGCCGGTGGACCGCCGGACGCGGGCGGAGTGCCGGGCGCGGGCGGTGTCAGCCGATCCACGCGCCGGTGGTGAAGTTCCCGGTGTTGATCGCCATGACCGGGATCATTATGGCCATGCTCACCAGCCACACCCAGGGTCTTCGCACCCCCGCGACGCCGATGGCGATCCACAGGGGGAACCAGGTCAGCGACCCCCGGCCGATCGACATGTAGAACGACGACAGGGTGAGGAAGGACAGCACCTGGGGGGCGATGTACGCGAACTCCGGCCACTTGCGCCGTACCGCGAGGCAGCCGGCCAGCACCAGCAGCACCGCGGCCGAGATGATCTCCTCGTAGTAGGACGTGGTGAGCGAGGCGACGTCGTCGGACATGCTCCAGGTGTTGGCGAGCGCCTCCCACGGCCAGACGGCGTGCCGGCCCCAGAACCGGTCCTGCACCGAGTTGTAGGCCAGCCAGTCGCCGGTGCGGGTCCACTGGTAGACGCTGTACAGCACGAGCGGCACACCGGGGAGCGCGAGCCAGGGCAGCAGGCGCCACCCGCCCGGGCGTTTGCGGCCGTTCTCCGCCACCAGGAACATGACGAGCAGCCCGAAGGCCAGGAACAGGCCGGAGATGCGCACCGTGGCGGCCCCGGTGGCGCACAGCGCGGCGTCCTCCCAGCGGCCGTTCCTGGCGAGCAGCCACGCCGAGACGGCCAGGGCGAGGAACAGCGCCTCCGAGTAGCCGGAGTACAGGAACACGGCGAACGGGCTGAGGAACAGCGCCGCCACCGCGTACCGGCCGCTGCCCGCCGCGTACGTCTCGGCGAGCCGCGACAGCGCCACCGCGAGCACCGCGCTGGCCACCAGCGAGATGATCATCGTGGCCAGCCGGCCGTCCTCGACGACCGGCCGCATCACCTTGATCAGTATCGCCATGCCGGGGAAGAACGCCGGCAGCTTCCCGGCGTCCTGCATGCCCGGGGGGCCGTCGTAGCCGAACTGGGCGATGGCGATGAAGTTCTCGGCGTCCCAGCGGGTGAACCGGTTGAGGAACGGGTCGGTGGTCCGGCCAGGGCCGGCCAGGTAGGCGTAGATCAGCACACCGACGTGCGACAGCGCCCAGAGGAGCAGGGCCAGCCGGTCGCCGGGGTCGGTCAGGAACCTGGGCACCCACCGCTGCCCGGCCACCTCACCGGTTGACTCGCCGGTCGTCTCGCTGGAAGTCTCGCCGGGACGTGCGCCGGGTTCCGCGTCGGCCGGTTCCGGCTCCGTGATCTCCACCGGTCCGGCGGGCGCGCGATCAGTCACGCGAGAATCCTTATATAGGCGCAAAATCCGGGCAACCGGTTGCCCGCGGCATGATCCTTCCGTGCCGGCCCGTCCCCGCTCGTCTCCTGCGAAGACCACCTCCGCCCGGTGGCGGGACGCCCCGCCCCGCCGTGAAACTTCCACGCGGTGCCGGCCGCCGTGCCCGCCGTGGAAGGGGATGTCACGCCCTTGTACCGCAGATGCGGGGCCATCCCCTGGTCGGCGTGCGCGAGGTTGTGGCAGTGGTTCATCCACACGCAGGGATTGGCCGCGCGAAACGCCACCTCCCACACCTCGCCGGGCCGCACGTCGAAGGTGTCCAGCCACAGCGGGCTGCCGGACGGGGCCGTCCCGTCGCGCGCCAGCACCAGGACCGTGTGACCGTGCGGGTGCCAGGGAGGGGTGTCCCGCCCCCGGTTCACGACCGTGACGCGTATGAGGTCGCCCTCCCGGACGAGCTGCGCGGGGATGGCGGGGAAGGCGGGGAAGGCGCGGCCGCCGACCGTCTGAGCGTATGCGGGGACGCCCCCCACCAGGGCCGGCCCCTGGTCGAGCACCATGGTGAAGGCCCGGTCGAAGCGGCTCGCCGCGCCGAAGGCCGTGGCGGCCGGGGCGCCGTACCGCAGCGGGTCGAACTCGGGCCACCCCGACCCGTCCTCGGCGGTCGCGGGCGCCGCGCCGCCCTCGGGGACGAGCCGCAGGCCGCCGTCCCGCCGGTCGTCCACCAGCAGGGCGGCGCCACGCGGGGACATCGCGAACACCACGTCGTAGCGCTCGCCCGCGGGCAGCCGCAACGCGGTCCTGCTCAGCTCGCCCGGCGCGTTCAGGTCCCGGCCGTCGATCGCGGCGACCCGGAACGAGGTGCGGCCAGTGTGAGCCGGTGCGGGGCGTCGTCGATGTTGACCAGCCGGAGCCGCACCGCGGCGCCGGGCGCCACCCGCCGGTCGAACCGCCGGTCCCGCGTGCCGAGGGCGGCGGTGCCGCCGAAGGTGTGCACGGGCAGGGCGAGGTCGGTCTCGGGCGCGTTCCCGGGGGACCGCGGGCTCACCACCAGCATCCCGTACAGCCCAATCTTCACGCCGCGATCGGACACCTCGGGGGTGTGGTACCAGTACCTCCCGGTCTGCAGGGCGCGGAACCGGTAGGTGAACTCGTGGCCGGGGAGCATGGCGTCCTGGGTCAGCCCGGGTACGCCGTCGTCGCCCGACGGCACGTCGTAGCCGTGCCAGTGCAGGGTCACGCCGGGGCCGATGTCGGCGTTGCGCAGCCGGACCTCGACCAGGTCGCCCTCGGTGGCGGTGACCGCGGGCCCGGGCACCTGGCCGTCGAACGTCCACGCGGCGACGCGGCGTCCCGATGACAGGGTGACGGCCGCGGTACGCGCGGTCAGCGTGAACCGGCGCACGGCCCCGCCCGCCGCGGGCGTGGCCGGCCCGCGTAACGCGGTCACCGGCCCGACCACGGCGGCGTACCCGGTGCCGAGCAGCGGGACCACGACCGCCGGGCCGAAGGCGGCGCGCCTGCCACCGCCGGGCGGGGGTACCGATCTCCTGGACGGACGGGGTGGTGCCGGGGTCCTGACCGGGCGCTGTGGTGCCGGCGCGGACGGCGCGGGCGAGCCGGGGGCGGACAGGACGCAGGCGGCCAGCGTGCCGAGCAGCAGCAGCGGCAGGGTCAGCTTCTCCTGGACGAACCATCACCCGGAGGAGACCAGGGCGAGGGTCAGCGCCGTCTCCGCGAGCGACGCGGCCACCGCGACGCCCAAGACCGCGAGCGCCGGACCCGCCCGCCGGGCGGCCGCCGCCGCCCCGCGCCGATCCACGCCATCGTGGCGACTGAAGTGGGCGTCGGGGTGGGAGAGAAGCTGCCAGACGATGGTGAGGATGGAGCGGCCGACGGCGACGACGGCTCGTTGCTTGCCGCGTCGCCGGGCGATGCGTCGGTAACGTTCCCCGAGGAAGGTTGGGGTCTTGCTGGCGCCGACGGCGGCTTCGCCCAACACGCGGGCCAGGTAGCGGTTGCCGTGGCCGGCGGAGCCTGAGCCTTTCTTCTTCCCGGCCGACTCCTTGGAGATGACCGAGGTCAAGGCCGACGCCGAACGCTTCGAGACCGTCTACGCCCGCGAGAATCTCACCAGCGTGCCCGAGGGATTCGACCCCGACATCCACGATCCCGAACAGCTCCAGGACAAGCCCGATCCCGAACCGACCGGCCGCATCCTGTTCCTGCTGTGATTTAGCCGTCAAGCTTCAGTTGACGGTTGCCAGAGGCAGATCTCTTCGGGGCGGACGCGCCGCCCACATAGTTCGCACCAGTCGTGTTCCATGGTGGACAGCCCGGTGGCGGCACGTCTGGATGTTGCCAGGATCTCGTTGAGCGGTTCGGGATGCTTGGCGAAGCACCGCAGCACCCACGTGTCATGATCTTCCCACCAGGAGTTGAGCTGCAGATGTACCGCCGTTTCGCCGTCGTACCACCAGAGATCGGCCGGTCCGGTGGCTTCCGGCACGACCGGCGGGAGCTCATCCGACGCGATCACAGGGATCTCGCTCGTATCGACTGTCATCCCAAAGGCACGATGCGGCCACGATCGCGCGACAGCGAGCAGTGCGTGGCTCTCAAGGCGCTGTTCAACTGACCGGTTGATGATCTGGTACCGAATAGGTGGGGACAGCGCCATGGCGACCCGCCCGTCTTCTAGGACATCGACCTCCCACGTCCAATCGCCGTCGATGATCGCGGGGAACGCCCAGCCGTAGAGAGTTTCGCGAGCCTTCGTCTCACCCTCAAGGCCGTGGTTCATGCCGTTCTCTCCAGGCATGCCGTAGAAGAGACCGCCGTATCGCTCTTCGAAGCCGACCATTGCCTTGACCACGCTTGGCGGTATCGGGACCGGGGTTCCGGTTTGGTCAACCGCACAGCCAAGGGTTTTGATCTGCTCCGTCGGGATGGCAGTGAGCCGCTTGCCGTACGTCAGGAGCAGGTTCCGCACTCGTGGCGAGACCGATGGATCGTCGAAGATGTGCACTTCGCCAACCTACGTAATGCATGATCACTCGTGTCGATGCCCAGTCGATGATCGTCGGGTTGGCTGTTGTGACCGACTGTCAGGGCTGACGATCTGTCACGCAGACCATGAGCCCTGACACCCGAGCTGGTCTCGTCGGCGTATGTTCAGGTCGATGATCCGTCCGAGGTCCGTGATCGGGACCGGGACCGGGACACCGAACTCGTACACCACTTCCATGGACGCAACCCGCCCATGACGCGGTCCCGCGCAACTGCGAGCAGGAGATCTGGGCATGAGCCCGCCTCACCGGAGAAGCACCCCAACCTGGCGATACACCTGAACTCGAACCAGACAGCAAACGGGGGATCAAACCCTCATCAAGGGAACAACGGGGGCCGCGCACGCGTACCTTCGTGCTGACCGTTTGACACAAACACGCGCGAAGGAGCCCGTCAGGTGACCAGCACTCTGACCTTGCAAGCACTGCGGCGACTGAGGACCGCCCCTGGCGGGCAGTTCGACTGCCGGATCAGCTTCTCCGACGGACCGGGAACTTCGCGGCCGGTCGCTTACGTGGAACGCGAGGTGCTGCCCAACGGCATATCCGCCTACCTCGCGGCCCGGAAGAGCGGAGCCCGCTCCTTCGTCCTGTGGGCGGACGAGCATCGCCAGGCGCGGGTCGCCACCCTGGTCACCGTCTCCACGGGCAGCGGGCGGGCACAGTTCAAGGTGCTTGGCCCGCACGGCGAACCGCTCGGTATGTTCACGCGCGACAAGGCGTTCAGCCAGGGACTGCGCACACGCTGGACGGTGAGCCGCGCCGGCAGCCCCGACGCGGTGGGATACAAGGGCTGGCTGTTCTGGTGGTGCGTGTGGTGGCTCTGCTCGCCCCTGCTGCCGCTCATCGTCGTGGCCGCCCTGTTCGGCGGCGGCGGCGACTTCCCGCGCGGCCCACGCCGCATCAAGTGGCGCTCCGGCGGACAGGTCCCGCTTGAGTTCAAGTCGTCCGGGGACACGGTACGTCTGTACGCACCGGAGCTGGACTGGCGGCTCGGAGCCGCCCTCGTGGCCCTGATCCCCTCCTTCGACGGCTGGATCGGCGACCCCTGGGACAGCAGGAAGGACTGACGGGCAGGCGGCGCGCCCGTGATGCGGCGGGAGGCGCGGACGGTGGTTTCGGAGCGCGGAGGCCGCGTGAGCAGGATCTCGGCGAAGGGCCGGCCCGGGAATCGTGTGCCGGTGGAGGGTATCCTGCACCACGGAATACTCGCCGCCCCCGTGTGCATGTGCTTCGTCAGGATGTCGGCGATCTCCTCGCCGGGGTGGCGGCTGTCGAGAAGGTCGCGGATGTCCTCCCGCGTGAACACCTTCTCCTCCTTGCTGCCTGGATCGCCACACGCCGAACCTCTACACGCCACGGCGGGGCCCACGCGGGCTGGTACAAATGCGGCATGAGCGAACTCGCCGGCTATCCCCCACAGCCGAACGTGCCGTCGGCCCGGCGTGTCCACAGCCGGAGGTACCGCGTGTGGGCCCGCGCCCTCCTGTGGACGCCGATCGCGCTCACGGTGGCCGGTGTCGTCCTCGGCCTGGGGCTGTTCGCGGCGGCTGACGCCGACCCGGCGTACGGTTCGTCCGCGCTCGGCTATCTCGGAATCTTCGTGTGGGGCGGCCTCGCGGTCCTGTCGCCGGCCCTGCTCGGGTCGTTCATTGCCGGGCTGGTCATGCTGATCCGCGCGCGCGGCTGAGATCGCGGCGGGACGCGGCCCGCCGCGACATGCTCCAGGCCGGCCGCCTGGACGATGTAGTGGCCACGTCGACGGTCACCGTCTCGGCGGAAATACTGAACCGATACTTCACCAGCTCGAAGAGCCCATCGGTGAAGGCGGGCAGGTCATCCTGCCCTGAGGTCCGGCCGTGGCCGGCCGTTGTGACGCAGCCGGAGCCGACGGCGCCGACGACCCGTGCGTGGTTACGAAGGCGCACGTCGAGGTGTTCCAGGCGTGGATGGTGGAAACCCGGTCGGCGTCCACGGCGCTGAACAAGTACAAGTGTCTGCAGCAGTTCTTCCGCTGGTTGCAGGGCGACGAGCAGTTCACCGACCGGAATCCGATGGACCGGGTGCGGCCGCCGAAGACGCCGACCAAGCTGGTGCCGGTGCTGGGGGAGGCGGACACGGCGAAGGTGCTGCAGGCGTGTCGGGGCAAGGGGTTCGTCGGCCTGCGCGACGAGGCGCTGGTCCGGTTGTACGCCAACACCGGCGCCCGCCTGTCCGAGGTCGGCATGCTGTTGGTCACCGACGTGGACATGACACTCCCGAAAGCCTCGAGATAACGGCCGGAAGCGGTTCGTGGTGACCGACACGATGGGGCTGCTGGTGACGGTGTGGGTCCTCGCGGCGTCGTGGCAGGACCGCGATGGTGGTCGGGGTGCGCTGGTCGCGGCGGTGGCGGCGGTGCCGTCGATGCGACCGCCCTCAACCCGCTCGACTATCAGATCCGTCGCGGAGACTACGCGGATCACGTGCCGCTCCCGGGCAGCGCTCGTGAGCGAGCTGCCAACCCGAGTGCCCACTGGGTGCCGCTGGCGCGGGCTCGCGATCCGAGTAGCTCCATCGCCGTGGCGGCGTGCTCGGGCTGGCCTGAGCGAACGGCTGCCTCGATGAGCTCGGGCAGGGCGATACTGCTGAATGTCAACTCGTCATACTCGACCGGCGGCGTTGCGGCGGCAAGCGCTTCGTCGTAGTTGCCCAGACCGTTGTACAGCGTTGCCAGAGCGACCTGGGCCAGGCCGATCGTTGCGTCCTCACCCCGTCCCGTCGCCTCTTTGACCATGGCCTCGTACAGCTCCGAGGTTTCGGTCTGCTGGCCGCGCCAGGAAGCCAGGGTGAGTCTGGCGTTGGGCAGCGGTGGGCCCCCCGTCACCTGCGTGATCGCCTGCTCCTCCGCAGTCAACTCGGTGGCGCGGGCGGTCTCGCCGGTTAGCACAAGCACAGAGGCAAGGGCGTTGAGCGCGGCCGGAAGCGTGGCCAGCGCGCCGGTTTCGCGGGCGAGCCTCACATCGCGGCTGGCAAGGACGTAGATCGCCTCGTCGTCCCACAGCATTGCCGCGATGTGGCAGGCTAACCAGAGCCAGCTGCGGTTGTCGTTGTCGGCGGGGGAGTCGTGGTTGCATAACGACTCCAGGGCCTGCTGCAGGGTAGCAACACTTGCCTCGAAACCCTGTGTGAACCTGGTGGCCGGTCCGTACAGCAGGAGATCGACTGGCCGGGGTGGCGTCGGCGGTGCGGGCGCGGCTTGGGCGGCCTCGGCCGCTTCCTGCAGCCATCGCCCACGGCCGAGGCGGCCGGGCGTGGAAGGATGCCTGCAACGCCGGTCTGGGTCGGTCTGCGGGTCGGTGGCGGCGGCCAGGGCGCCGTGGGCGCGGCGCCGGCCAGCAACTGCCGCGCGTCGGTCTCGCCGAGCCCGTCGAGGCGCAGTTCGGGCAATCCGGAGAACGGGTGAACATCGCTCGCGTTGGCGTCGCGCAGCGCGAACACCAGCGTCATCCGCTCGGCTGCCACCCGACGCGCCACGAACGCCAGCAGCTGCGCGGAAGCTTCGTCCAGCCACTGCGCATCGTCGACGAGGCACAACAGCGGCTTGTCCTCGGCTACCTCGGCCAGCAGGTTGAGGGTGGCCGGCCCGACCAGGAACCGGTCCGGCGCCGCCCCGCCACGTGAACCGAACGCCACGCGCAGGGCAGCCTGCTGCGGCTCGGGCAGCGGATCCGCGTGGTCCAGCAGCGGCCCTCACAGCTGGTGCAGGCCGGCGAAAGCGAACTGCCTTTCAGGCTCCACCCCGACTGAGTACGCCACCCGGAACCCCGACGCGGCCGCGACGTCACGGGTGTACTCCAGGATCGCGGTCTTCCCGATGCCCGCTTCCCCACGCAGCACTACTGCCCCACTGCGTCCGGCCTGTGCCTGGGCGAGCAGGTGTTCGATGGCGACGCGCTCTGCGCGCCGGCCCGGGAGGTCGGTCAGTTTCGCTCCCGCCCAAGGCTGGGATGAGGCCCGACAGGACCGGAGTAGGTAGTTGTCACCGATGGGAATCGCAATTTCTCCTGATCTCGGCCGCCACGGCAAGGCCGTGATCTCCACGCGAAGCGGTTGATGAAACGGATACCGCAGGTCGAGACAAGCCCCGAGCCCGCGGCTGTCATCGCTGGTCAACCGCGTACAGGCCGCCCAAACCGGCTTACTCCACCGACAGCGACCAGCTCGCTTGCGACGCAGTGCGCTGAGGTTGGGAGCTAAGGGGGTTGTACCGACGCGAAGGTGCGGCCAATGACGGAAGTCTTGTGCCGAGACGGAAGGATCCGCGATGCTCGTCAGCCCAGTCATCGAAGTCGCCCAACTGAACGCTGCCTACGGCGAGTTCCACGCCGTCGAGGGGCTCTCGTTTCAGGTCGCGCGCCGGGAGCTCCACTCACTCCTCGCCACCAACGGAGCGGGCAAGACCTCGACTCTCGAGGTCATCGAGGGCCGCCGGACGGCGTCGGCGGGCACGGTGCGCGTCTTCGGCAGAGCCCTACGGATCGGCACGCGCTGCGTCTCAGCGCTGCGTCCCAGGATGGGGATGAGGCCGCAGGAGAGTGGGTTCGCAGCCGACCTCACCGTTGCGGGAGTGTCAGGAAACGGCCGTCAACAGTCGAGGGCAGGGGTATGAAGTTGCGTCGAAGCGTGGCCGTCACCGTCGTCACCGGGATCGCCGCGTCCCTGGCGGCGGCACCGGCGCAGGCCGGTGGTCCGGCGACGCGGGTGGAGTGGGGCGTGTGCCCCGAGGAGGTCGCGGTTGTCTCGCCGACGTTGCAGTGCGCGACGGTGCCGGTGCCGTTGAACTACCGCGATCCAGACGGTGTCAAGATCGACATTGCGGTGTCGCGCATCGCCAGTGCGAAGCCGGCCGAGCGTCGTGGCATCCTCCTGCTCAATCCGGGAGGTCCGGGCGCCTCGGGGCTGACGATGCCGGCGGACCTGGTCGGGTTGGGCCTGCCGAGCAGCGTGTCGGAGCGCTACGACCTGATCGGCATGGACCCTCGTGGGGTCGGGCGTTCGGCGCCGGTGAGCTGCGGCTTCACCGGCGAGCTGGACTATTTCAGCAACGTTCCGCCGTACGCGGTCGACGACGCGGCGGTTATCGAGCGGGCGAGGACCGCGAAGGCGGCTGCCGAATGGTGTGCGGCCAACGACACCGAGGGTCGGCTGCGGCATATCACGACCGCGAACACGGTCCGTGACCTGGACGCGATCCGTGCCGCGCTCGGCGAGGAGAAGGCCAGCTACTTCGGTGCGTCGTACGGGTCGGCCCTGGGTGCCGCGTACGCGTCGATGTTCCCGGACACCACCGACCGCGTCGTGATCGACAGCAACCTCGGCGACACTCGCCTCGACTATGCCGCGATGCGCCGGTTCGGCCTGGGTGTGGAACAGACGTTCCCGGACTTCGCCGCGTGGGCGGCGGCCAGGCACGGCGCCTACGGCCTGGGCCGTACCCCGGCGCAGGTGCGCCGGACCTACTTCCGGCTCGCCGAGCGGCTGGACGAGGCTCCGGTGGGCTTCATCACCGGGGCGGTCTTCCGGTTCACCACCTTCGCGGCGCTCTACGGGAAGGTCAACTATCCGGCACTGGCACAGTACTGGCAGTCGCTGCCCCGCGCCGACGATGCGGCGGTAACCGGGTCGGGCGACCGTGCCGCGACGCCGCCGGAGTTGTTGCCCTGGGATAACTTCTTATCGGCGTACCTCGCCGTGACCTGCAACGACGTCAACTGGTCCGAGGACGTCAACACCTACCGACGCGCGGTCGCCGAGGACCGCAAGAGATACCCGATGTTCGGCGCGGCCAGCGCGAGCATCACCCCCTGTGCGTACTGGGCGCACGAGCCGTCTGAGCCGCCGGTGCGGATCAACGACAAGGGGCCGCGCAATGTGCTGATCGTGCAGAACCTGCGCGACCCGGGCACGCCGCACCGAGGCGGCGAGCTGCTTCGGGAGAAGTTCGCCAAGCGCTCCAGGCTGGTCAGCGTCGACGGCAGCGGGCACGGCGTCTACGTGTACGGCGACAACGCGTGCGCGCTGAACGTGACCACGGCGTACCTGGTTGACGGCACGATGCCGAGGGACACCTTCTGCGGCCCCGCGACCCGGAGGCTCGACGCCGACGCCGCCCAGCGGCGCGCTGACACCCTCGACCGGCTGCGCCGCCGGAACGCCGCCACATTCGGCGGAAACGCGATCAAGGAGTCCGCCCTGCCGGCAACCTTGGGGAAGATGCCGCCTCATGCCCATGCCCTGGCAGCAAGTTCGGGGAAGCCGCTGTCTCGGGTCGCGCGAGTTTCCTCCGGTGGCCGCGGTCATCCCGGCGACGGCCGGGAAACCTCCGGCGGGGTTGTCGTGGGTGGCGTGCCCACCGGAGGTGCCCGGCTGTGACCGCCGGCGAGAGTGTGGAAGCGGTGTCCACGTGCTCGGCGGCCGATCCGGAGATGATGATCTCGAACCCCGGCCCCGGCGACGGTGTCCGGCTCGCGGTCATCGATGTTATTGATCACTTGCGACCAGGAAGGACATCATGACCGCGACGACGATCGAGAAGCCCGACTTCACCGGGCTGCGCGCGCTGTACATCAACTGCACCCTCAACCGTTCCCCCGCCCGGAGCCACACCCAAGGAGTGGTCGATCGGAGTGTGGCGATCATGGAGGCGAACGGGGTCAGCGTGGACCAGATTCGCGCCGTCGACCACGACATCGCCACCGGCGTGCGACCGGACATGACCGAGTACGGGTGGGACACCGACGAATGGCCCGCGTTGCTGACCCGGGTGCTGGCAGCCGACATCCTGGTCATCGCCGGTCCGATCTGGCTCGGCGACAACAGTTCGGTGACCCGTCGGGTGATCGAGCGGCTCTACGGCTACTCCGGTGTACTCAACGAGCAGGGCCAGTACGCCTACTACGGGCGGGTCGGTGGCTGCCTGCTCACCGGCAACGAGGACGGCCTGAAGCACTGCGCGATGAATATCCTCTACAGCCTGCAGCACATCGGCTTCACCGTCCCGCCGCAGGCCGACGCGGGCTGGCTCGGTGAGGTCGGTCCCGGTCCGTCCTACCTCGACGAGGGTTCTGGCGGGCCGGAGAACGACTTCACCAACCGCAATACCGCGTTCATGACCTACAACCTGCTCCACCTCGCGTCGATGATCCGTCGTGCCGGCGGATTCCCGGCCTACGGCAACCAGCGCACTGCCTGGGACGCAGGAGTTCAGCCGGACGCCGCCAACCCCGAGTACCGCTGACCCGACGACCGTCACCCTCTCGTGACAGCGCCAAGGATGTGAGTAGCGATGACGATCCCGGCAACGATGAGCTGGCCGAGCCTGCGGGTCTCGGACTGGACCGCCACCCGCGACACCCTGCACATGTGGACCCAGATCGTGGGCAAGATCCGCATGGCGCACGCCCCGTTGGTCAATCACTGGTGGCAGGTGACCCTGTACGTGAGCCCGCGCGGGTTGACGACGTCCGCCATCCCGTACGGCACGGGAGCCTTCGAGATCGAGTTCGACTTCATCGGCCATCGGCTCGACGTTCGCACCAGCAACGGCGGCGCGCAGAGCCTCCCGCTCCGGCCGATGCCGGTCGCCGAGTTCTACTCGCGGGTCATGGCCATGCTCGACGAGCTCGGGATCGAGGCACCGATCCGGCCGCACCCCAACGAGGTCGACCCGGCGATCCCGTTCGCCGAGGACCACCACCACGCCTCCTACGACGGCGAGGCGGCCGTCCTGTTCTGGCGACAGCTGCTGCAGGCGAACCGGGTGATCGGCGAGTTCCGGTCGCACTTCGTGGGCAAGGTCAGTCCGGTGCACTTCTTCTGGGGCGGGATGGACCTCGCCTGCACCCGCTTCTCCGGCCGGTCGGCCCCGCCGCACCCCGGGGGCGTGCCCAACTGCGGGGACTGGGTCATGGTCGAGGGCTACTCCCGCGAGCTGTCCAGCTGCGGGTTCTGGCCCGGCGGCGGTGAGGAAGGCGCCTTCTACTCGTACGCCTACCCCGAACCCGACGGGTTCGCCGAGCAGCAGGTCAGCCCCGAAGGCGCGTACTTCAGCACCGAGTACCAGCAGTTCCTGCTGCCCTACGAGGCCGCCCGCGCCGCACCGGACCCCGACCGCGCGGTCGCCGAGTTCCTCCGCACCACCTACGAAGCCGCCGCGGACCTCGGGCACTGGGACCGCTCCGCGCTGGAGGACAACCCACGCCGGTGGCACCGCACCCCGGCGGTCTAGCTGAGCCGCAGCTCTCCCCCGAAGTCGATCCTGGCCAACTCGGCAGGAGAGGTGATGCCCAGCGTGGGATAGACGCTGGTCAGGTGGTGGCCGACCGTACGGGGGCTGATCAACCCGTATCGGAGATGAAATCTGATGGAGGACACATGGTAGTGAATGTGAAGGGTGTCCCCGAAGCCAAACAGTACGAAGCTCGGGTCGAGGGAGAGTCCGAGGTTGCGGGTATCGCGCAGTACATCCGCACCACGGAACTCATCGCGTTCGTACACACCGAGGTCTCGCCGGAGTACGAGGGCAGGGGAGTTGGGGCGGCCCTTGCCCGCGCCGGTCTCGACGAGGCCCGCGCCGCGCGCCTGCTGGTCCTGCCCATTCTTCGCGGGGTGGATCGCCCGGCACCCCTAGTACCAGGACCTGGTGTACCAGTCTCGCAGCAGAGTCAGCGACTGAACCGCAAGGTACGGCAGCGATGGAGAGTCGGTATGAGCAGCAGTACGAACTCGTGGACGGCGCGGCGGGGCCTTGCGGTCAGACACCGTTCGGCTGACCCGACACCCGGCCTGTCGATCCCAGAATGAGGCAAGGGGCGAGCAGGTGGTCCGCATAGTGCACCCAGACCGGCTGAAGAAGGAAGGACGTCATGACTGAGCAGGTGATCGGCAGAAGCTACCGGTTCAACCTGGGTGAACTGAAGGTCCGGTTCACCTTCGATTCGCAGACACAGGGCAGCTTCGTCGTCGAGAGCGGCGGTGGGCTTGCGCCCGACGGTCACGCGGAGACCGTGAAGCTCGACCTGAGGAAGATCCGCGACGGCGTCTACTTGAATTCGTGGACGGAGGCCAGCGGTGCCACCGTCACCCACGTCGAGGACTTCGCCAACGCGACGCTGTATTCCAACGTGACTGTCGGCGGCACTCTCTACAACTTTGTCGGGACTATCGAGGAGGCATGACCATGGACGCGAACACGGCGACTGACCAGGCTCAACGCAACACCGAAATCGTACTGACCGCCATGCGAGAACTCTTCGCCGAGAAGGACGTCACGGCGCTCGACCGGTACTGGTCTGAGCCTTACGTCCAGCACAGTCCTCAGATGGCCAACGGTCTGGACACGCTGCGCGCCGTCGTGCCGGGTCTGGAGGGCTTCCCATGGGAGCCGAAGCGGATCGCCGCACAGGGCGACCTCGTGTTCACCCACAGCATCGTCCATGGCTGGGCACCGAACCCAGTCGTCATCGTTGACATCTTCCGGCTCGACAATGGCCGTATCGTCGAACACTGGGATGTTATTCAGGACCTCACCTCCCCCGAGGCGACCGTCACCGGTAACCCGATGATCTGACACCCCGTAGGTGGGAGAGAGGCGGCGTAGGTAAGCCGTGTGCGGTAGAACCGCATGCACGGTTTGACGGG
Source organism: Streptosporangium sp. OZ121 (assembly GCF_051918885.1). Lineage (NCBI taxonomy): Bacteria > Bacillati > Actinomycetota > Actinomycetes > Streptosporangiales > Streptosporangiaceae > Streptosporangium > Streptosporangium sp. OZ121. The sequence goes on along the minus strand of NZ_JBPXMC010000012.1, from coordinate 202,942 downwards.
CGGGAGCCGGAAACGGAGCAGATATCGCGCCACGGCCACGGAGAAGAACAACCCCACGGGAAACCGTACGGTCACCAGCGGCTCCATGCCCTACAGCCGATCAACGCCACCGCGCCGGCTCCCGACCCTCCCAACCTGGTGAAGTCGATGTCTTCGCCGCTAGCGGGCTGTTCTGGCGCGGTGTTGGTGCCGACGTCGCCATCGTGACCATCGATGGACCTGGTCGAAGGGGCAGGTAGTGGTGATCAGATGTGCCAGGAGACGGCGGACCTCGCCGAGGGTGAGGGGAATGCGGCCGTCATCGGATCCGCTGCCCCCTTCTCGCCTGCGCGACGGTGACGGCGGAATAGGCGTGGCCGCACCGAAGGAGAGTCGCGTCCGGGTAGCAGGCATCGTATCGGCGGACCTGGTGGCGTTCCGGGTCGACCTCGGTCTGGGCGGTCTGGAAGCACTCCTCGATCAGCCTCGCGGGGCCGATCGAGGTCGGCGAGCCACTGCCTGGAGCCACTCCGGACGCTGGGCCGCGTACACGGCCGTCATGCCTCTGCCCGCGCGGCGAGGGCCGTATTCATTGCCGCGAAGCCTGACTCGGTCGAGCGCAACACGCCGCGCAGCATCATCACGAGCAACCCGGAGAAGCGTTCGGACTGGGCGAACCGGGTCGATTCGGGAGCGAGCGGTTCGATGTCGAAGGAGTGCGCGCCGTCGAAGATGCCCGGGATGAGCAAACGGCCGAGCCACACGAGCCGCCGCTCGGGCTCGACGGCGGTGACGGTGGGAGTGAAGCGGCGCGGCTTAGCCCCGGGAAGAGCGATGGTCACCGCCAGCCGGGATCCCCGGGTCAGGCTGCCGTCAAGCTTCGTGATGAATGGGTGCCATTCCGGGTACGCAGCAGTGTCGGCGAGGATCGCCCACACGCGATCCGCGGGCGCGGCGATGCCGATCGTGTGGCTGGTGGTAGGCATGGTCGTCCTCTCCTGGTCTGGCCCAAGGGCGACTCAGTGACCAAATCGGTTGTGCGACATGGTGTCGCATAGTTCCAGGTCATTTCGGGATGAGGTCGTGCGATCCGAATCGCCGTCGGTCATCGTCGTGTCACCAGGCTCGCACCCGTGGCGACGGTCCGCGTCGGTGGAAGCTACGGAGATCCCGACCGATCGCACCGTCCTGGCAAGTCGTATGAGCCCGGCCGACGCTGTCAAAGCAGCCTAATGCGGCTGGTAGATCGAGCACCGACGCCTGGCTGCCCGGCCTTCCCGGGCTTCTGGCCGTGGTGTGCCCGGCCGGTCAGCGCAGCGGCAGTTCCTTGAGCTGCCTGCGGGAGGTGATGCCGAGCTTACGGAAGATGCTGCGCAGGTGGGCTTCGATCGTGCGCGGGCTCAGGAACAACTGTGCGCCGATCTCCCGGGAGGTTGCCCCGGTGGCGACCAATCGGGCGATGTGCAGCTCGTGGGTGGTGAGGGCGTGGGCCGGCTGGGTGGTGCGTTTGCGCGGGTGCTCACCGGTGGCGCGCAGCTCGCGGGCGGCTCGCTCGGCGAACGCTTCTGCACCCATGTCCGACAGCAGTTGGTGGGCGGTGCGGAGGCTCTTGCGCGCGTCCTGGCGGCGGCCTTCGCGGCGCAGCCACTCGCCGTAGACGAGGTGAGCACGAGCCGTGTCGCCGGCCATCCGGGACTTATCGAGCCGTTCGATCGCCTCGCGGTAGTGCTTCTCGGCATCAGGCCCCGTGCTGGTCAGCGCTCGTGAGCGCGCGGCCAGGCCGAGCGCCCATGAGGTGCCGCACGCATCCGCGCGTGAGCTGAACTGCTCCAGCGCGAGCGCCGCTCGTGCCGGTTCGCCGGCACGGACGGAAGCCTCGATGAGCTCGGGCAGGCCCGTGCTGCTGATCGACAGTTCGGCGGACCTGCACGCTCTCTCCGCCGCTTCCTGCGCGACCGAATAGTTGCCCAACCCGTTGTGAAGTACTGCCACCGCGTACTGGGCCAAGGCGACATCCGTACCCCCGTCGGGGTAGCTGTCCTCCTGGGCAATGATGGTGTTGAGCGCGGTGGTCTCGGCCTGGTCACCACGCCAGGCGTGCAGAATGACGTGAGCGTGGCACAACGGCACGCCCCCGGTCGCCTGTGTGATCACTGTGGCCTCGGCGGCCAGCTCGCTTGCGTGGGCGAGATCGCCCAGCAGGACCGACGTGATGGACAGGAAGTTCAGTGCGGCGGGGAGCGCGGCCAGCGCGCCGACTTCACGAGCGAGCTGGACGTTGCGGCTGGCCAGCACGTAGAGCAGTTCGTCGTCGAGGACCGCCACGGCGTTACGGCCGGCCAGCCACAGCCAACGGTCGCTCTGGCTGGATTGCCCAGATTCCACGTGCGGGCCGTCGCGGAACGCTGCCAGCGCGAGCCGCAGCCCGGGCGCTCCTGCCGAATATCCCCTTGTCAGGGTCGTCGCCAGCCCATCGAGGAGCAGGTCTACCGGTCGCGGCGGCACCTCGGGTGCGGGGGCGGCCAGGGCCGCCTCGGCGGTGCGCACCGCGTCGCCCCCACCGTTGATGATGGCCGCATCCAGCGCATGTAGGTAGGTTTCGCGGGACAGCGCGGCGTCCAACGGGGCGAGTGCCTTGGCGGCATCCATCAGCATGCCCGGCACCTCGGTGCCACGGGTCAGGTGGAACGCGATCTGGGCTCGCAGCAAGTCGAGCCGCGCACGTTGCAGGGGAACCAGCGACCCGACCGGTGCCGCCATGAGCAGTTCCAGCGCGCCTTCTGACGCACCGGCTTCGTGCATGACGTACGCGGCTTTCAGTGCCCGGCCCGCACGGACGGCGGGCTCAGGAGTCAGCTCGGTGGCCCGCTGTAGGAACGCGGCTGCGGCGGCCAGCCCGCCGCGGGCCCGCGCCCGGTCGGCTGATTGTTCAAGTTCGGCAGCAGCGTCCTCGTCGGTGCCCAAGACCGATTGTGCGCGGTGCCAGGCGCGCCGGTCCGGGTCGGTCTGCGGGTCGGTGGCGGCGGCCAGCGCGCCGTGGACGCGGCGGTGGTCGGGTGTCGTGGCGGCCCGGTAGACCGCCGAACGCGCCAACGGATGACAGAACCGCACTCGGAGTTCGATCTCGAGTAGTCCGGTGGCTTCTGCGGGTGCGGCCGCCTCGCGGGCGATGCCCAGCTGCTCGGCGGCGCGCCACAGCAGCGCCACGTCGCCGGTTGGCTCGGCGGCGGCGACCAGCAGTAGCAGCTGGGTCTCGGGGGGCAGGCTGCCGGAGCGGCGCCGGAATTCGTCCTCGACGCGGTGCGGGACACTGAGGGTGTCGGGCAGCTCGAACCCGCCGGCCAGCTGTGTCGGCGGCGCGCTGCGGGGGAGCTCCAGCAGCGCCAGCGGGTTGCCGCGTGCCTCGGCGACGATCCGGTTACGGACCTCGTCGTCCAGCGGGGTGCGGACCGCGGTCGCCAGCAGCGCTTCGGCATCGGTGCCGCCGAGCCCGTCCAGGCGCATTTCCGGCAGTCCGGCGAACACGTCGACGGGGCCATCGCCAGCGTCACGTAGCGCGAAGAGTAGGGCGATCCGTTCGGCCGCGACCCGGCGTGCCACGAACGCCAGGACTTGCGCGGAGACCTCGTCCAGCCATTGGGCGTCGTCGACGAGGCACAGCAGCGGCTGTTCCTCGGCGATCTCGGCCAGCAGGTTGAGGGTGGCCAGCCCGACCAGGAACCGGTCCGGTGCAGGTTCGGCGCGTAAGCCGAACGCTACGCCGAGGGCAGCCTGCTGTGGTTCGGGTAGCGCAGTCGTGTGGTCAAGCAGTGGCGCGCACAGCTGATGCAGACCGGCGAATGCGAACTGGGTCTCGGACTCCGCTCCGACCGAGTGCTCGACCCGGAACCCCAAGGGAGCCGCGGTCTCGCGGGCATGCTCCAGGATCGCGGTCTTTCCGATGCCCGCTTCCCCGCGCACCACGAATGCCCCGCTGCGTCCGGTCTGTGCCTGGGCGAGTAGGTGTTCGACGGCGACGCGCTCTGCGCGCCGGCCCAGAAGGTTCGCCAGTTCGTTCTCACCTGAGTCCGTCGGCACCGCAGAAAGACTTATAGCTTAGGTAATTATCGCCGATGCGAACCACAGCCGCCAGAGCTGGTTCTCAAAGGAACATATAACTTAGGCAATTATCGCCGATGCGGACTGCATTCGCGTGGCGTAAGCGCGTAGGCGCGCCGGTGGTCGATCGCTGATCCGGCTTGTGTCGGGCGGCGATGGTCCAGATCGCGGCACCGTGGCGACCGGCGAAGGACTCAGGGGCTTCCGCCGACGCCAAGGCGCCGTCACTGCTGCGAGCCTGACAACACGACAACGACCGGCGACGAGGGGTGCCGAGGTGATCGGCGTGGGGTAGCCCCAGCGTGGACCCGCGGCCATGTGATGGGACGCGTCAGGCAACCACACCTCAGCTATTCGAACGATCAGACGGTACAACCATATGGACGTGTTGTGCAACCGACCAACTGGACTGTAAGCTGCGGCGGCAGCCCACCCGACCTCCTGATCAGGAACTTTCATGAATGACGCAGCCCCCAAGGCGACCGCCAGGAGCTGGATCGGTCTTGCCGTACTGGTCCTGCCCCTGCTGTTGATTACGATCGATGGCACCGTCCTGATCCTGGGTCTGCCCGCGATCTCCGCTGAGTTGAGCCCCACAGGTGTCGAGCAACTGTGGATGATCGACATCTATTCACTCGTGCTCGCCGGTCTGCTCGTGGCGATGAGCACCGTGGGCGATCGCTTCGGTCGGCGCCGCAACCTGCTCATCGGCGCGGTCGTCTTCGCGACCGCGTCCGTGGCCGGCGCGCTGGCGACATCGCCGTGGATGCTGATCGGCGCCCGTGCGCTTCTGGGCGTGGGCGGTGCGATCATGATGCCCTCGACGCTGTCACTGGTGCGCAACATGTTCCTCGACCGTCAGCAGCGCCGCTACGCGATGGCCGCGTGGGCGGCGATGGCTTCGGTCGGCGCGGCGGTCGGGCCGATTGTCGGCGGCTGGGTCATTGAGACATTCAGCTGGCAGGTCGCGTTCTTGATGAACATCCCCGTCATGCTGCTGCTGCTCGTCCTTGGCCCGTTGCTGCTGCCGGAGAGTCGCAACCCCGAGCTGCACAAGATCGACATCCTCAGTGTCGTGCTCTCTTTCGTGGGCATGATCGGCGTGGTCTACGCCATCAAGACCCTCACCGGCGGCAAGGAAATCGCTCTCGGGGTCGCTGCTCTCGTCGTCGGCTTGACCGCAATCACCCTGTTCGTCCACCGGCAACTGATGCTTCCCGCTCCGCTCCTCGATGTCAGGCTGTTCAAGGTGCGCTACTTCCGAGGCGCCGTCATCGCGGATCTGCTGTCGATCTTCGCGATGGTCGGCGCGCTGGTAGCGCTCATCCAGTACCTCCAGCTTGTACTCGGCCTCAACCCGATCCAGGCGTCCATCTGGCTCATTCCCCAGGCGATCTTCGCCGCTACCGCCGCATTCGTCGCGGCAGTGGTGGTCAAGCGCCTCCTCCCCGCCTACGTCATCACCGCCGGACTCCTGATCGCCGCTATTGGCTTCGGGCTGATCAACTTCCTGTCGCCGACATCGAGCCCCGCCTTGATCGCAGCGTCTCTCGCCCTGGTCTCGCTGGGCGCGGGCATGGGACTTGCCTTGAGCAACGACATCATCATGAGCTCCGTCAAGCCTGAGCGTGCAGGACAGGCCGCCGCGACCTCGGAGACCGCTTACGAGATCGGCACGACATTGGGGACAGCCGTACTGGGCGGGATACTCGTCGCCTGGTACACCAGGGTGGTCACCGCCGGAACCGATGCGCTCGATCTACCCAGGTCGATTGCCGAACGGGCGTCCTCGACGATGGCAGAGGCACTGCTGGTAGCGGCCGAGGTCGGTGGCGATGACGGGTCGTCCATCCTCGAGATCGCCGAGTTCGCCTTCACCGAAGCGATCATCGTCACCGGCATAGCCGGCGCCGGGATCATGGTCCTCACAGCGATCTGGGCCCTTGTCACGCTCCGAGGTGCGGCTGCGAACAAGGATCTCGCCGCAGAACACGAGCACGAACTCGTACCTTGATTCGGAGCTCCCCGCCACCATGGGGCCGTACGCTCGTGCCGTACTGTAGAACGCTCGGTCAGTAATGATGTCGATGTGCGGCGGGTGGTCTGGTGTGGCTGAGGGGCGACGGACGCGGAACACTGAGCGCACGCGGCGGGCCGTGCTCGATGCGGCCACTCAGGTGATTCTGGCGAAAGGTGCCGCTGTCACGCTGGATCAGGTTGCCTCGGTCGCCGGTGTGTCGAAGAGCGGCTTGATTCACCACTTCGGTAGTCGGGACCAGCTTGTGATCGCCGTGGTGCAAGACGTTCAGGAACATTTCAGGCAGACGGTCCTCAGCCACCTCGACCTGTCAGAGAACCACCCCGGCAAGATGCTCCGTGCCTACGTTCGCGCACTCTGCGCGGGACGTTCGGATGCCGGAACTGCGCACGACTTCACGTCAGCGGCGATCTGGGGTGGTCTGCACGCGATTCCCGGCGTTGCGGCGGTCACGGAAGAACACAGTGCGTGGTGGAGCGAGCAGTTCGCCGTCGATGGGTTGAGCCTCGAGCGCATCCAGATCGTGCGCCGAGCCGCCGAGGGCGTCGTCGTTGCCGCCGTGTACGGGGAAGAGAACGACGCGAGCATCGCCACCGCTCGTCGCCTGCTGCTTGAGCTCGCCACTGACGGCACCTTTCACACGCCCATCTGACGCGCTGGCGACCCGCCGAACCTCAGAACACCCCGCTGCGTCCGGCCTCTGCCGGGGCGAGCAGGTGCTCGACGGCGAGAGTCTGTCGGTGTCGGAGTAGGCAGATGTGCCGGCGCGGATCGTCTCTATTCCTGATACCCCTCCGCAATGCCCCGTTCTCCATGTGAACGGACTGATGATCCGGATGCCCGCGGGTCGAGACCGGCTTCGAGCAGGCGGCAGCGCGCTGACTGTGACAGCTAAGGGGCTCATACCGACGCGAAGGTGCCGGCGGTGGCGGGAGCCTGGTGTCAAGACGAAAGGAGCACTCAATGACTGCACTGGGCCAGGCGCTCGAGTCCGATCAGCTGCGGTCCGACCGGCTTCGGCGGCGGCGATGGCCCTGGATCGCCTCCTGCGTCGTGCTGGTGCTCGTGGTCGTGGTCGGTGTCGGTGCTGCGGTCTTCCAGTTTGGCCTGCCATGGTGGATGGGGGAGGGAGACCGCAATCACAAGTACGAAAGCGACGTCGGCTCTCAGCGTTACCAGGTCCACCTACCGCCACAGTACGACGGCACCACCCGGTTGCCGGTGATCATGGCGATTCACGGGTGCGGGATGTCCGGGTACGGCTGGAACTCGATGAAGTTCACGACGCAGTTCGACGACCTGGCCGACCGCGAGGGCTTCATCGTTGTCTATCCGACGCAGCGCATGTTCCGCAGCGCGATCAACTGCTGGAACTCGGCTGATCCGCGGGAACAGCACCGTTACGACGGAGAACCCGCGCTGCTCGCAGGCGTGGCTCGGCAGGTGGTCGAGGAGTACAACGCGGATCCGGACCACGTGCACGTCGCCGGCGCGTCGTCCGGTGCGGGGGCCGCCGTCATCCTCGCGGCGACCTACCCCGACGTCTTCGCGACCGCGACGTCGGTCGCCGGTGGCGAGTATGGGCTGAACCAGGTGGACCCGAACGACCCCGGCGCCACACCGCCGGACTACACCGCACGTCAGGCGTGGTCCCAGATGGGCGACCGGGCGCGGCAGGTGCCGCTGCTCGTCATCCAGGGCGAGGAGGATGACGTCGTCCCACCAATCGTCGCCACTCGCCTCGTCGAGCACTGGACCGCGGTGGGTGACCTCATTGACGATGGTCTGCCCAACGAGAGTTTGGACCTGGTCGAAGAGACGACGACGGTGCCTGCGGAACCGGGCAGGAATGCGTACACGCACACCACCATCATCACGCCGGACGGCACGTCTGTCGTCGAGTCGTACCTCGTCCACGATATGGGGCACGTCTGGCCGGGCCCTGCCGGCGACGGCCTCTTCACCGATCGCGCCGGCCCGGACGCCAGCGCCATCGTCTGGGACTTCGCCCGACGCCACCCGAGAGGATCACCGGCGTAAGTCCCATGACCTGCCAACCGCCGCCGCGTCGGCTGCGGAAGCGGCGCGGAGCGCTGACGTGATCTTCGGCCTTGTGATGGCGGTGTGAAGTACGCGCGCGAGCACGCCGTGATGCGGCCGGCCTGTGGCGATCTGGAGCGTGCGGGCCGGTCGCGGCAGGTTTGGCCTCGGCTGCAGCGCACGTTTCTGAGTAAGGTCGTTGGCCCGCACTTCGAGACGATCTGCCGCGACTGGGCTCGCTGGGAAGCCGAGCCGGACGTTCTTGGTGGTTTTCCGACCCGGGTCGCGGCCGGGGTTGTCAACGACTCCGCCGCGCGTACTCAGCACGAGGTGGACGTGGCGGTCTTCGGCCGCGACGAGCAGGGCCGCGAGGAACTCCTCGCGATCTGCGAGGCCAAGTGGCACGATACGGTCGGGACCGGCCACCTGCGACGCTTGGCGCATGTCCGTAGCCTGTCGCGTGTCCGGGACGGTGTCCGGGCCGACCGATGCCGGCTGCTGCTGTTCAGCGGCGGCGGCTTCGCCGACGACCTTCGGTCCGTGGCGGCCACGGACCTCGGCGTCCGGCTCGTCGACTTGGATCGTTTGTACGCGGCGGACTGACCCTGAGCGGCGGCCCGCACTGAGCACCCAGGTAAGACCGCCGGCACGACTCCTGAACTCGGCTGACTTATGCTGGTCGCGACCTGGACAAACGTGCGTGAGCATGCCGCTGGGCCACCGGGCTACTGGGGGTCAAGGGGTCGCAGGTTCAAATCCTGTCGTCCCGACCAGGTTTTAGCTGGTCGGCAAGTGTGTCACCCGAAAGGGAGGCGCCCTTTCTTGGTTCTGGGTGTGCCTACGGCTCCCGTCACGTGAAGATCCGGTCCATCGCCTCCGCCCCGCCGAGGAGCATCGGGCGGATCTGCTTCCGGTAGACCGCCTCCGTCACGGCGGTTCCACTGTGGTCGACGAGGCGCGCGATGTTCTCCAGGGGACGCCGGAGTCGGACAGCAGCGAGACGAGGCTGTGCCGCATTCCCAAGGTGTCCAGAAGATCTTGTCTATGGCCTGGATGCCCGTGGTGAGGGCGGGCCTGACAAGGGCGGCCGGGGCCGGGTGATGCGCACCCTGGCCACCGACATCGTCACGGGGCGGCGGATCGAGGCCAGCCGCACGAAGGCAGCTGACTGGTGATCCCTCCCACTAGCCGGAGGCGTAGCGGCGCATCGACTCCAGGCCGGAGACGCCGTAGACCTCCTCGACCGCGTTCGCGAGCAGGTGGCAGGTGCGGAAGCGGTCGAGCGGGGTCAGTCCGAGCCTCGTCAGGTGCAGGTAGGTGTAGTTGAGCACCACCCGGTAGCGCAGGAAGTCGGGGCGGGTGAACATGTCGCGGCGGTAGCCGGGGGTGCCGAACATCAGGGTGTGCAGTTCGCCCCTCGTCTCGGCCGGGGTGTCGTCCATGGTCGGCAGCAGGTGCACCACGCGGTCGGCCCTCGCGCGGTAGGTCTCCACGAGCGCCGCCCACTCCCGGACGAACGGGCTGTTTCCGTCCGCGTCGATGGTGTCCACGACCTGCCTGACCCGTTGGGTGAGCAGGGCGCGGCGGGAGCCGTACACCTCGTCGAAGGAGCGCCGGGCGGCCCCGGGGTCCTTGGACCACGTGAGGTAGCCCTCGGCGTGCACCCGGAACGACAGGTAGCTGCGCTCGATCGGGTGGGAGGTGTGCGCGACCGTCAGGAGCAGGGCCATGGCCAGGTCCGACTTGGTGTCGCGGCCGTCGCGGCAGTGGTCGAGCATCGCGAACAGGAGCGGCGTGCTGTCGCTGTAGAACGCGGTGAGCAGGTCGACGCCCTCGTCGCCGCCCAGGACGTGGCGGCGGTCGTCGAACGGGAACTCGACGATCGAGTTGTCGGCGGGCCACGGGGTGAGCGGGCCGTGTTCCTGCTCGCGCGCGGCCATGAGGCGGTGCCGCGCCAGGCTCTCGGCCTGGTCCACCACGTACGTCGACGGGTGGTCGCGCAACCATCCGCCGACGACCGCGTCGACGCGGGGGCGCACCACCTCCTCCCACGTCCGCCGGTCGGTCTTCACGTTGATGCGCAGGTGGGGGCCCTGCCGCCAGTGGCGCACCACGTACGCCGCCTCGACGTGGTCGTGGATGTCGGCCAGCAGGGGCCGGACGGCGTCGAGGAGCAGAGGGTCCTTGTCCGGCTCGTGGTAGAAGACGTGGACGCTGTGCCACATGACGGTCACCTCCGCAGCGCGGCCAGCGCGCGGGCCGCGAGAGTCGAGATGTGCGATTCCGGGCCGGGGCGCAGGCCGATCCGGTTGTGGAACAGGTGGGCGCAGCGCAGCAGCACGCGGGCCCGTTGCGCGTCGTCGCCGATGACGGCCAGGTGGGCGTGGGCTGAGCCCGCGTCGCCGGTCGTCGCCGGGATGCTCGCGGCCAGGTCGTTGATCGAGGCGGCCCAGGTGCCGAGCAGGCCGGGGCCGTCCTTCAGGCGCCAGAGATGTTCGGTCTGGGTGACCAGCGCGGCCGGGAGGTCGCCGGGGTCGTGCGGGGGCAGGCGGCGGGCCGCTTCGGCGAGGTCGGGCTGGCAGGCGGCCATCGTCAGCGTGAGCACGGCGAGACCGACGGCGGTCCTGCGTTCCATCGCGGGCGCGCCGTGGAGGACGTCGAGCGCGAGGGAGCTGGAGATGCCGAAATGTCGTTCGACGGCGGGCATGTTTCCATAGACGCGCTCTTCCGGCTCATACGGGATGAACACCACGCTGCCGGCCGGGTGGAGGACCGGGTCGTAACTCTCGCGGCGTTCCCCTTTCGCGAGCACGGCCGCCAGCCGCCGGTAGGCCGGGGCGTCGACGGCGGGCGACGGGTGGTCGGCGAACCACCGGGCGGCCCGGGCACTGATCTCGTCGCGGGGTACCCCTTTCAGGCGCAGCCGCACGTGGGGGCCCGACTCCCAGTAGCGCAGGTAGAAGCAGGCCGTCGCCGACCGGGCCAGCGGGGTGACGACGTCGCGGATCAGGTCGTCGAGGTCGCCGGTGTGGAACAGGTGGGCGCTCTGCCAGGGGGTCACGGGGCGCTCACCTGGATGACGTACTCGGTGACGCGCGGGCCGCCGGGGTAGACGGGGGCGTCCTCGGGGGTGGGCAGGGTCTCCTCGACGACCATCAGGGCGTCGGGGTTCCCGGCCGCGTGGCGCAGGCCGGCGAGCAGGAAGGGGTCGGTGACGTCGACGTACATGGGCTTGCGGTGTTTGCCGAGCAGGCCCGCGAGCAGGCCGTCGCGCAGGTCCAGGACCCGGGCGAAGAAACGCCGCGGCATGCCGTGGTCGCGCAACCACGACGCCAGCGCGGGCGGGCCGCCCGAGGGGAAGTCGGCGGCGCGCAGCCGCCAGCACTCGCGGGCCAGCGTGACCATGCCCAGGTCGAGGCGGGGCAGGTGGTCGATCCGGCCGCGCGGCGGCACCGGGCCGGGGCGCGACACCCAGCCGGGCACCATCGCGACCGACGGTTCGCCGAAGACCCTGACCAGGAACTGCAACCACGGCGGCAACCAGTGCTGGGCGGTCATGCCCAGGTGCATCGGGCGCACCTTCCCGCCGTCGGCCCACAACGCCAGCCGGGAACCGTCGAGCCGCACCGTCAACGCCGAGGGGTGCAGACCTCCACCCGTGGTGTACGGGTAGTCGATCGTCACATCGGCCGTGGTGGTGCGGAGGTTCAGGCCGCTGCCGAGGGCGCCCGCGACCTCGGCGATCCTGGTGTCGCGTTGCGGGGCCCGCAGCGCCGACGCGTCCGGGGCGTGGCCGATCCGGCGCAGCTGGTGGTGGAGACGGGACAGCCCCTTCCCGTAACCGGCGGTGACGGTGTTGACGACCAGGCGGCCCTCCGGGAGCGCCTGGGCGTAGACGCAGATCGAACCCGGGGCGCGGAACCGGTCGTCGTCGGGGGGCTCGCCGGTCCGCAGGAAACGTTCGCGCAGGTCCGCGTGGCCGGGACCGGTCGCGAAGGGATCGCGGACCAGGTCGCGCAGCGGGCCCGGGGCACTGTGGACGGCGCGGTAGAAGCTCATGACGGGGACGGCGGCGCCGGGGCCGTACCGGCGCAGGAAGAAGTCGGCGGCGGCCAGTTTCACCGGGAGGTCGCCGTCGAACAGGGCCAGCCCCTTCCGCAGCCGGTTCAGGTCGTCGAGCGCCGGGCGCCACGCCTCCCGGCCGCACCGGCCCGCGTCGCCGGGGATGACGGCGTTGTGCCAGAACAGGTTCCGCTCCGGGATCTCCCTCGGGGCGAGCAGGTCGCGGATCACCTTCGCGTCCTCCTCGACGCCCAGCTTGGTCAGCGGGTCGTCGTCGTGTTCGCCGTACGGCGGCACGAGCTCCACCAGCCCGATGTCGGCCAGCGCCCTGGCCGGTTCCGCGAGCGCCGCTTTCACCGGCTCGGTCGCGGGCACGCTGAGCAGCGGTTCCGTCGCGGTCGGGCCGAGGAACCAGATGCGGCCGTCCTCCTCGAACGCGGTCGGGTTCACCCGCGTCTCCGCGGCCTCCGCGTGCCGCGACAACGTCACCCAGAGCGGGCGCAACACGGCGCGGTCGAGGTCGACGACCTCCCGCCACGTCAGGTCGGCGGGCGGGGCGGCCATGGGGCCGTCGTCGGTCCAGGTGCCGAAACCGCTCCACGCGAACGTCGCGTAGGGGCTGGTCTTCATGGTGGCGCGGGCCAGGTAGCGGGCCAGTTTGACCGCCTCCTGGCGCGACGGGGACGTGCGCGCGGCCAGGATCGGGCTGCCGAGCTGGAGCCCCCGGCGGAAGGTCGCGTCCTCGGCCAGCACGCGCAGGAGCTCGGCCTTCTCCCGCCGTTCGGCCTCGTAGACGGCGGGCAGGCCGGCTGCCAGCGTGTCGTGGTGGTCCTTGAGGGCGATCCAGGCGAGGACCCGTACCCGCAGCTCCTCGGGGAGGGCGGCGAGCACCTGCGGCGCGGTCGCCCGCCGGTCCGGGCGGCGGCCCCGGAAGAGGTCGCGGCGCAGCGCCACCAGGACCGGCTTGAACACACCCGCGCCGATCACCTCGTGCAGGGGGCCGGACATCGCCCGGCCCTCGTCCGCCAGCGTGCGGGCGACCTCGAGCAGCTCGTCGACGAGCCTCCACGTGCGCTCGCACCGCAACTGCCGCAACCCGTCGGCGGGCAGCCCGGCCACCCGGATGGCGAAGATGGGCGCCACGACGTAATCTCGGTCGGCGGGCTGAGCTGTTCGCGACAAGGACACTCCTTCATCCCGTGGCCGAGGGCGCCCGTGCCGTGGGCGCCCTCGGCGTTTGGCGGGGACCTGCTACGCCTCCGGCGCCCAGCAGCTGTTCGCCTGCATGTACGACGAGCAGTAGCCCATCGCCGACGAGGCGCCCGTCTCGATGGCGCCGTGGCCCTCCATCACGATCGAGTCGGCCGACAGGACGTCGATCGCCTCGACCTCCAGGCCGGACAGGTCAAGGGGGAGCTTGTCCATGACGTTTCTCCTTCTCTTTCACTGATCGGTGTGTTGCGGACGTGCCTTCGGACCTCCTTCCTGCGGATCGGGGAACCGGAGGACCAGGTCTGGCCCCCGGGACCTGGGGACGCCGACGAGCAGGGACGACAGGCTCCGCGCCGGGCCCGTCAGGCCCAGGACGCGGTCCGTCGCCTCGCCGGCGCCGTCGGAGTGGATGCGGGAGGTGAGACCCAGCGCGGCGGCGGCCAGCGTCGCCCGCTGCAGCGACGCGCCGGTCTCCACGAGCTGGTCACGGTGGTCGCGCGCGGTGCCCGCCAGGGGGTCGCCCACGGGGACGATCACTGCGGCGGCCGTCTTCAGGGCCTCCCGGGTGTTCGCCACGAGGGGGGCCGAGCCCAGTTCCTCCAGCGGTGCGGCGCGGACCCGTCGGAGGTCGCCGTCGTAGTGGTAGGCGGCCCTCGGGAGGCCGTCGACGCGCAGGGCCAGCAGGTAGAGGTCCAGGTCGGGGCAGACGGCGAGGCCGGCTATCGCGGCGATTTTCGTCAGCGGGACGGGCGCCGGGCGGAAACCGTCGACGGGGGAGTGGCGTGCGCGCAGACCGTCGCGGAGGTCCACCACTTCGGCCGGAATCCGGATGCCCCGTGCCGGTGGGCTCGGACGCCTCGCCCGCGAGGTGGCGTCCGCGGCCCGGTGCAGGTCGCGGGCCGCGCCCGGAGGAAACGGCAGGGGGAGAGGCCGGGCCTCCCGCGGCAGGTCGCCGGAGTTCCGCGGGGCATCGGCGGGCTCCGGCGGAAGGACCCGTTCGTACGGCTCCAGGTGCAGGACGGCCAGAGGGGATTCGCGGGATTCGTCCAGACCGAGGAGGGCGTGGTCGGCGTCGCCGGGGGTGACGGTCAGGCCCAGGGTGGCGGCGACCACCTCCGCCTGGGTGCGCAGGACGCCGATCTCCTGGCAGATCAGGCGGTAGGCGTAGTCGCCGTACTTGAACATGGAACGCCAGAAGACCGCCGTCAGGCAGATCCGCGCCGGGCCGTGGTCACCCGTGCGCAGCACCTCCAGGACCTCGTGGACCGGGTCGTAGTGGAACAGCCCGTCCGGGCAGGCGACATAGGCCTCGATGGGGTACAGCCCTCCCCCGGAGGGCGCCGGACGGCCCGGGATCGCCATCGGGCCCGCGTCCGTGTGCCGCCAGATCACGCGGGTGATGCCGAGCATGCCCCGGAGCAGCGCGCCCAGCGGGTGCCGTGGTTCGACCCATTCGGCCGACGGATAGCGTTTGTGCCGGAGCGGTGCCAGGTCCCACCGGATGTCGAGCGGCCCGCGATCCGCCATCGCCGCCACGTAACGTGCTGCCGCGTCCGTCATCGCGCGCCTCACGGGAACGGGTGCGGATAGGGGCTGAGATCGTCCACCGCGAGGTCGCGGTCGAGGTAGCCGATCGCGCGGCCCCGCGTCAGCAGCCGGGGGAGGCCGTGCACCCGCCGGTGGTGGTGGCCGAACGTCATCGGCACCGCCCCCGGCACGATCACCTTCGCGCAGGCGAATCCGCCCGCCGCCGCCTCGGGCGAGGTGGTGTCGACGGCGATCACGTCCATGCCGCTGGCCAGGAACCGGGCCACCAGGTCACGCAGGTCGTCGGCCAGGTCGTCGTGGGCCGGCCACTCCGGCAGCTCGCCGACCGTCAGCTCGGCGCCGCCCGACAGGAATTCCAGCCGCTCGTACGCCTTCGGGTGCCCGTACACCATCGGGTGGTGCTCCAGCAGGCGCACCTCGCCGGAGTCGGCCACCAGCCGGGCCGCCTCGCTCTCGTCATAACGGGCGACGTGATTGGCGAGCATCGGGCCCAGCTCGTCCAGGGCCCGGCGCAGGGCCCGTTCGGGGTCGAGGTGGGCGGCGCCGCCGCACATCGCCTTCGGCCGGTCCGACCGCCCCGACCGGTCGACGGCGGTGACCCAGAAGACCGGCAATCCCTGTTCGAGGGTGACCACGTGGGCGTGGACGTCGTAGCCGAGCCGGTCGCCGATCCGCTGGGCGGTCATCGGGACGCGCCGGTCGCGCGCCGAACGCAGGTCGACCCGGGGGAGCGGGAGGCGGGCGTACCAGGTGGTCAGGAAGGCGTCCCGTTCGGCGACCTCCAGCAGGCCGTAGAGGATCGCCTCCGCGAGCGACCCGCCGAGGGCGCAGCCGTTGGAACACTCGTAGGCGAAGCCCCGGTCGGGCCGGGGACCGAAGTAGGCGAACGTCTCCGGCACCAGCACCGGCCCGCCCCGCTGGAACGAGTGGCCCCAGACCCAGGCGGTCTCCCGCGCCGGGTCGAACCGGGTGAACCAGAAACCAGGCCGGTCGTACCAGTCGTCGGGATACAACCCCAGGCGGCGCGGGTCGAGCGCCTGGTCGGCGATGTCGTCGAACGCGGCCCTGACGGTGGTCCTGCGCCCGCGCGGCGAGAACCCGGCCAGCCGTTCGAGCGCCTCGGCGACGGCGGTCGCCTTCGCGGCGGGCACGTCCTCGCACCGCCCGAACCCGTGGTGGCTCTCGTGGGCGGCCCGCGCGGGGTTCAGCCGCGCCACGGCGACCGCGCCGTCCCGCGCGTCGGCGGCCAACGAGCGCACGACGCCCGTCTCCGGGTCGACGTAGCGGCGTTCCAGGTCGGCGAGGTCGAGGGTGGCGACCCGGAAACCCGACACCTTCGGCTGCGGCGTGAGGACGAACGGGCGCGGCCCGTCGGGCGGCCGGTCGCCGCAGACCTCGCAGAACGGGTCGGGCAGGAACGGGTGGCGTTCCAGCGCGCCGGTCCGGACCGGCATCCGGAGCATCGCGCCGCTCGTCAGCGCGGCCGACGGGTCGGCCAGCAGGTTCTCTACCTCTTCGGCCACCAGTTCGCCGACCGTCCCGGCCACGAGGGAGGTGAGGAGGGCGGGGCGGTCGCGCAGACGTACCTGGAAGTGCTCCCGGTTCCCGGCGCGCCGCCGCTCCACACAGGTGGGACAGCCCGGCTTGCCGGGGAAGGCGGTGGGACCGATCACGACATGTCCTGCTTCGGTGTGCACGGGCAACCACGGCACCCCGTAACGCCGCCGCCCGATGTCGTCGGCGTCGCTGGCGACCACGACGACCCCGGTGACCCCGCCCGGCCGCACCCGCGCCCTGATCGCCTCGAAGAGCCGCCCCGACCCCACCACGTCGGCGATCACGACGTCACCCGCGCCACGAACGCCGGCCCGTCAACGGGCAACGAGACGGCGGTTCCGCCGATCGGATGTCCCTCGCTCGCCCACCGCACGGGCGGTTCGAGGCCGGTCTGCGCCCGCAGCAACACCCGCTCCAGTCCGTCGCGCAACCCGAGCGACACGATCGGCGGGCGGTCCGGCACCTCGAACCGCAACACCGCCGACCCCGGGATCTCCCGCACGACCGGCACCTCACCGGACGCCACGACCTGCCGCCAGAGCGGCCCGTCCCGCGGCACGGGTACCTCGCCCCCCGCCCCCACCAGCGCCGCCCCGGCTTCGAGCCGCTGCCGGTGGGCCGCGGAGACGGCGTCCTCCCAGGTCAGCCCCGCACCGACGAAGCCGTCGCCGGAGTCCGCCGCGAACACCGCCAGCAGACACCGCAACCGCGCCGTGTCGTGATCCGTGCCCCACCCGACGACCTCGCGGTCACCGACCAGCGCCCGCACGACGGAGAGCGGCCCCTGCGGATAGGCACCCTCGTCGAGAACCGCGATCACCCCCATCCGGGGATCCACCAGATCACGACAGAGCGCGAAAAATCGGTCCCGAGCGCCCGCATCGCTCGAAGCATCGTGCCCGCCGAACCCCGCCGTACCCGGAAGCACCGGGCTCCCATCGCCGGCGTCGCGCTCCCCGCCGCTCGCCGGCATCCGCGACGGGTGGGTGGCTCCGGACACCTCCGCCGGGTCCCGGCGCGGCCCCGCGAAACGGTGGATCGTGCCTTCCAAGCTGCGCAGATCAACGCGTGTGAACGCGCGCCGCGCCTTCGTGAGCCCCGTCACCGCCGAGAAGACCCCCAGGGCCACCTGGGACGCCAGCACGCGGGGAACCGCGCCGCGCAACCAGTCGCCCCGCGTCCCCTCGCGGAGGGACAACCGCCCCCACCCGGTGGCCGCGTCGGTCTCCCCGGGCGGTCCCGCGGAGGTCAGCCAGGCCTCGTCGTCGCAGATCAGCACCTGCGCGAGCACCACGTCGGCGGGGCAGGCGAGCGCATCGGCCAGTAGTTCCTCCCGAGAGGTGCTGACCTGCACCAGAACGTCCCCGCCCGAGGTCACCACCTCGCGCCAGCCCACCGACCGGAGACACTTGACCAGCGCCGGGACCAGCACCCCGGTCCCCGTCACGCGCAGCGCCGAGTTCCGCACCCGGGCGAACCGCCCCGGGTGCCCGGCGAACGCGATCTCGGCCGCGTAGGTCTCCAGCTCCTCGGCGGACAACCCGTGAGCCGGAGCCCCGGTGTCGTCGACGACGAACCACAGGTCGGCCAGCCGTCCGACCAGGCCGGTGACCAGGTCGCGCTGGGCCTCGGGCAGGCCCGAGGTCAGCTCGCCCAGGGTCAGAGCCCCGTCGAGGCGTGGAGCCAGCCGTTCCAGCAGGGCCAGCGCGTGGGGTCCGCGCAGTGTAGCCGCCCCGTAATCCCCGTGAACATGAACCCCCCCGGGGAACTCGACCCACCGTACGTCAGCGCGCAGTCGGGGCCGAAACGTCTCCACATTTAGTGGGAGCGCTCCCATGCGCTCATAATACCGTCGACCGATTTACCTCGCAAGATCCATGTTTCAGGCATGTGACATCTCATCGACCCTGGACGATTGGCTTCGACTGCCGATGTGGTCTTTTCCGGTGGAACGCGGCCCGTTCACTCATCTGAGGAAATGGCATATCCGGAATCGGCGCGCCCAGGTATTGACAAAGCGGCTCCCACCCGTCCTCGCCCCTGAACACGAGCAGCTTTTCCGCCGGAATGGCCGCCCGCACTTTCCCGACGCGGGCGCGGAACACCTCACCATGCCGGGGCCGTGCCGCTCCAGGGTGGTGCGGATCGCGGTCTCGCGACGCTTCCACGGACCGTACCTGCCCCACACGTTCCAGGTGACGAGCCTGAACGTCGTGGTGATCAGCGGCCCGTGGGGACCTGCCGCTCAGTCTTCCAGGGGTTCCGCGCCGAGGAAGCGCAACTCCAACATCTCCGGAGAGAAGGGAAGGGCGGTGATCCTGCTCGCCAGGGCGAACGAGCGCTCCATCGGGGAGTCGATGTGGGAACCGTCGCCGTCGATGTCGTAGTCGGGGTCCAGGCCGACTTCGCGCATCTCCTTGATGAAGCGGTCTGGATCGTTGCCTGACCGCGCGTCCGGAAGCATCGGGTCGAACCAGACGACCGGCTGTCCGTCGACGATGTGGGCGAAGGTGTCCGAGGCGTAGTCATGACGGCAGACCGACACGACCTCGGTTCCCCGCGAGACCCGAGCCATGATCTCGGAGTCGACGGCGAGCTTCCATCCTCCGGGTTCGATGACCAGGGTCCAGTCACCGACCTTCACGGCGCCGATGTAACCGGCCGCGTCGTCCATCAAGCTCTCCGCCGAGCGTTCGTCCAGTTCGTCGAACGTGACCTCCTCCATGGTGCTCTCGTCCACGCCGAACCGACGGAGGACCTCCTCCGGGGAAAGATCGCGAACGAAGGACACGCAGTAGATTTCATCCAGTACCTCATGTTCGGAGAGCCAGGGAAATTCTTCGGGGGTCTCTGTCATCGCCACTCCTTTGATCAAGTGAGCGGCATGATCGCAGTAGTCGCCGACAAAAAGGTTCGCTCCCGGCCGGCGAAAGAACGCCGAGTGATGTTCCCGAGTGACGACGACCCTGGACAGTGGACGCCGGTGGATCACTATGAACTGTATGCACAGGTGAAATCGGGTATCGGGCATGGTCCCGCCCCCTCCCGGTTCGCCTGAGGGTCAAGGGACCGCAGTTTCAAATCCTGTCGTCGCGACCAGGTTCTAGCTGGTCGGCAGGGGTTTCGGAGTCATCTCCGGAGCCCCTTTTCCGACTGTCGGGAGCCGATAAGCGGATGGTCGGTCAAGTGTGTCGGCCCACGAAGACGCTGGACCGGGATATCCCAGCTGAGCGCCTCACCGAGCCAGGGGTCCCAGTCGCCCATGGGCCGCGTCACGACGGCGGTGCCGTGGTTGGCTATCAGCTGGATGCCGGCGAGCAGGATCTCGCACAGCGTGAACCCGCGCAGCACGCCGAGCGCGATGATTCGGGGCCCCGATCCGGGGAGGCGGTGGCGGGTCCGTCGTGCGCGAGATGGTGGCGGGGATGGCCGGCCGGACTCTTGGGGCGCGGTTCCCGGGGGAGATTTTCGCGTGGCATGGGGCCCCCGCAGACGGCACCGGTCGAAAACAGGGTGCACGGCGTCCCAGAGCGTACTTTCGGTCGGTTTCATCGGGTGAGGGCGGGCGCCTGGTCTCTATGTATACCGGCTAGGAGCTGATGGCCGGAGGGCTTGCCGGCTTTTCCCCCTGGCTCTGATCGGGCGCTTCTACGGTGGCGTTTGTGGCCGAGCGCCATCCTTCCGATCGGGTGGTAACCATGAAATCTTCTCCGCCGTAGAGCGACTCATAGCGGATCTCTAGATCGAATCGCTGTTCGATCAGTTCTCTGAACTGGGTGTGTTCGTCCTTGTCGTAGGCGTCCACGCCCAACAGGTAATCGATTTGGCCACTTGGCAGGACGCTGCCGTCGACCAGCGTCGATGCTCTGGGACGAGGAGTGATGGGATATCGGATCTTGCGTGCCGTCGTCCTGTGCCACGAACCCATCATTTCATCGTCGAGCCAAACTTTAGTATTTTTGATGATGGCCGGTCCGAGACCGGCATTGATCAGCGCGAGCCCTGCCGGACGTCCGCCGGAAAGTAGAATTTTCAGCTGGAGGAGTGGCCGGAGTGTGTGACGATTGTGTAGCCGAGTCGCTCTTAACTGATAGATCGAGACGATGAGCGACACGGTGGCGATAACGGTGGCGCTGATTGCCGCTATCGTTCCGGAGTCCACAGCTCCTCCTTCGTCGAGTCTCGCTGTGAAACCAATACCCTCTGCGAATCGCAGAAGTTCTACTACCAGAACGATGGTGACTGAGCTTCAGTTCCAGGCTGGGACTGCTCCGATGCGAAATGAAACTCGACGACAGGGCGCATCGTGGGCATGACCGCATCGGCGGATGCCGGCAGACCGTATCAAACGATGACAGTGTTTTCGCGGCTCAGGAGGCAGGCTGTTTGTCTGGGCACAGGTCATGGGGGACAGGGTCGGAGTCCGGCCCGCAAGCCGAGTCGGATAGTTGTTCGATCCACGTCGTTGAGGGGAGTGCCTGGGTCGGAGCCACAGTCGTGTGCGTTACCGCACAATCGGCACGTCTCCGAACGTCATCCGTAACCACCTTGAGAACCGTTGAGCTGTTAAAACGCCTCCCCCGTGTCCCGGGGGCCAAGGGGGCCAAGGGGGCCAATGATGATCGACAGTCGCGTAGCAGGCCAAACGCGGCCGGCACCTGCGGGCCGTGGCAGATCGTGCCCACCGGCAGGCCGCGCTCGAAGCAGTAGGGCACGATACGGGCGACGTCGGGATCGGCGCGGATGTACTCCGGCGCGCGGCCGCCCGGGATCACCAGCGCCTGGTAGCCCTCGGGCGCACGTCGGCGAACGCGAGATCCACCGGCAGCTGATGGCCGGGCCTCTCGGCGTAGGCGTCCCAGCCGGGCTCGAAGTCGTGGACCACCAGCTTTACCGCACGCGGGGCGGGGCCGCCACGATCGCCTCATGACCCCCTTCACGGAGCCGGAAGACGGGATACATGGAATCCAGCTCTTCCGCCGCATCGCCAGTCAGAACAAGCACTCGGGTCATGACTCACTCCTGTTTTCCCACGGAGGGTCTTAATCCGCGTAGCACCGCACGTCGATCGATCGGTCATGAGCAAGGCGTTGGCATCTTGGATCGAGGCTCATATGTACTGCCAGGTGATTGGGAGGTTAATCGTCAAGACGTTGACATTCGCGATCTTCTCGGAGACCGTCGTGACAGGCAGGTCGTCGGAACGCGCCGAATCGAAGACGCCGGTTCCTGGACGACCTTGAATTCACGGGGAGATCGATGAGACGCATCGCACGGACCGTCTTGAGCATGGTCCTGCTGCTCGCCATGTCCAGCCTGGCCCTGCCCGCTCAGGCCGCAGGAACGTTCATCGGAGGCGGGTGCCGGGAGGCGTTCAACCAGAAAGGTTTCAAGAACACCTATCCCTGCGTATCGGTGTCGGGCGGCTATTTCAGGGGTGACGCGTACACCGCCGGCCTGCCTGCCGCCTGCGATTACTACGAGGTGCGCATCGTGGAGCTCAGGCCGACGGGCGGGAAGGAGGTCGCCTGGACGGATCCCCAGCCCTGCAACAGGAGGCACTCGGATGTGGTCCTGTACGCAGACCGCGACGAGCTGTACACGTACGTGGCACGGATGGTGGTCTACAGCGGCGATGCGAGGATCGGGTCCCTGGAGAGCCCGAGGGTCTGGACCTAGGAATCACCGCTGATCTCCCGCGATTCGCGGAGAACGCCTGATCTCGTCACCGATCCCCGGTGACCGTCACGCCGCGGATTTTGGACAAAAGTCGTGAATTAACCCAATCATGGAAACTTTGTGTCCTCCACGTGATCAAAGGGCCTGACGGCCAACGGGACAGGCAAGGGAAACGCTCGTCCCGGCAAACTTCCCCGCCTATCATCGCCCTATGCCCGCGCCCCTCGAGTGGCTGGATCTGGCGGACAAGTCCGCCTCGGTGCTGGGGGCCTTGCTGGGTACGGCCTCGCTCGTCCTCAGTCTCCGGACGAGTCGGCGAGAGAGCCGGGGGCAGTCCGGTGCGAAGGGCGGGGCCTGGCGTGTGATGTCCGTCGTGTCCGCACTCCTCTCCACGGGCCTGGGCGCCGTCGGGCTGCTGGGGCTGACGGTGACGTGGCGGGCCGGATGGCTGGCGGCCGTGGCGGGCTGCGTGACGGTCACCCTGGCCGGCCTGGGGATGCACGCCAGGGAACGCAGGCGGCCATGGTTGCCCTCGCACGACCGGCTCCGCGCGCTGCTGGATCTGCACATCGAGCAGGCGGAGTCGCACCGGTACGGATTCGCCGAGTTACACGCCCCGGCGCTCGGGCGAATCTATGTCGAGCAGCGTACCGATCCCCTGAGAGCTCACGGAGGCGAGTTCGAGGAGCAGGGCGCGCTGCTGGGACTGTCGGAGATGCTCGCCCGGCGCCGACACGTGGTCGTCATCGGTGGCCCGGGGTCCGGGAAGTCGACGCTGGTCGCCAAGCTGGCGGGTGACGCCGCGATCTGGTGGTCCTCGGCCAGACGGCTCGACCAGCCCAGGGACGCTCCCCTCGGGGCGGTGTTCCCGGTGCGCCTGCCGGCCGCCGAGCTGGCGAATGACCGGGCCCTGCCCCAGGTTCTGGCCGAGAGCCATGCGCGGCACGGGCTGGAACTGGACCGCTCCCTCTTCGACGGCCCCCGCTGCCGGGCGTCGACTGGCTGGTCATGGTGGACGGTATGGACGAGATCACGAACACCCGCCAGCGGTCCGACGTCCTGCACCGGCTGGCCGCCTTCCTGGCGGAGTCGGGCAGGCCTCACCGATTCGTGATCACGAGCCGCCCGCTGCCGGAGGCGGAACTCGCCGAGTTCCGCTCCCGCGAGACCGGGCTCTTCGTTCTGCGGCCCTTCAGCTCCGACGACCTCTACAACTTCGCCGTCAAGTGGTACCGAGCCCGCACTCCCGACGACGACCCCGAGACGCAGGAGGTGGCCGCGCTGCGGCTGACCTCCCGCATGCACGCCTCGGGCCTGACCTCGATGGTCCGAATTCCGTTGATCGCGACGATGGCCGCGCTTCTTTACACCGCTGATCCGGACGCGGAGTTGCCGGGTTCGCGTGCCGAGCTGTACCGCTCCTTCGTCGACCTGCTGCGCAGCGGGCGCGCCGACGAGAAGGGGAGTTCGCCGCAGGCCGCCTGGCTGTCCGGTGTCCAGGAGCGGCTCATCGAAGCCCTCGCCGGCCGGTACATGGAGGACGCCGACGCCAATCTCGTCGAGGCCGCGAACCGGTGGGCCGAGGAGCACGCGCCGCGTAGCCTCAGCAGGCCGGTGGGCGGCTGGAGCGGTCGCGTACGTGACCGGCTCATCCGTAGCGGCCTGTTCGGCAGCGCCGCCGGCGAGGTCGTCTTCCTGCACCGCAGTCTCGCCGAGTACGTGGCCGCGGGGCCGGCGTCGTATCGGCAGGAGAGCTGGCGGGCCGATGTACGGCCAGGCGGTCGTCGCCGTCCGGCGGGTCCACGTGTCAGGCGCTCGGCCTTGCCGATGACTGTCCCTCGCCGCACCCGGCATGGCCGACGGCAGGTGCCGTATCCGCGCGGGCACGGTCAGTGCTGGTGACGCCGGGAAACGCGATGTTGGGCTGGGTGCCGCAGCTGCCTGGTCAGATGCCCGGTTCGGCTCATCGGTGAGAGTCCGCGGGGCTGCCGTGGCAGCCTCGCGGAGATCGCTCCGCTCCTGGACTCTGACTCGCGGGCGGCGACGCGGTGTTGCCGTTCGCGGAGCGGACGACCAGAGCGGCGGCGGCGAGAAGCAGGAAGACCAGCAGAATGTCCAAGGGGTTCACCATGCGCGCCTCTCTGCCCCGTGGTCGCGGGACTATCCGTCCCGGCGCGCGGATATCTGCCCACGGCGAGGAACGGCATCCGGATCCGGCCGGCTGGGTCCGGGCCGGCCTTCGGATTCGCCGCACGGCGCCCATCGGGTGGAGGCCGTCTCTTCGACCGGTGGTACGAGAATGCTCGATACGACAGGCAAGTTGCTGCTTGCCTCTTGATAGGCAAGCCCACACTTGCCTATGCTGGGGGTGTGGCGGAGGATGTCTTCAAGGCACTGTCCGACCCCACCCGCCGGCGCATCCTCGATGAGCTGGTGGAACGGGACGGCCAGACCCTGTTCGAGATTTGCTCGCGGCTGGTGGCCAAGCATGGTCTGGGAATGTCCCGCCAGGCGGTCAGCCAGCATTTGGCCGTCCTGGAATCCGCGGGTCTGGTCCGTTCGCGGCGCCAGGGCCGCTACAAGTTCCACGATCTGAACACCGAACCGCTTGAGCACATCGTGACCCGGTGGCTCAGGCCAGAAAAACCAGAGGGCACCCCATGAAGATCCACCTGTCCAGCGTCTTCGTCGATGATCAGGACAAGGCCCTGCGCTTCTACACCGACGTGCTGGGATTCGTGAAGAAGACCGAGATCCCGCTGGGCGAGCACCGGTGGCTGACCGTCGTCTCGCCGGACGATCTCGACGGGACCGAACTGCTGCTGGAGCCCGACGAGCATCCGGCGGTGAAGCCGTACAAGACGGCGCTGGTGGAGGACGGCATCCCGGCCACCGCCTTCGCCGTGGACGACGTGCATGCGGAGTTCGACCGGCTGCGCGGGCTCGGGGTGCGCTTCACCCAGGAGCCGCTGGAGATGGGGCCGGTCACCACCGCGGTCCTGGACGACACCTGCGGCAACCTGATCCAGATCGTGCACCACAAGTAGGACCTGCTTCCGCGGCCGCCTTGCCGGCGCCGGCGTCGTCCGGCGGGGGCCGCGGTCCGGCCGGGCCGAGCCGGGGGAGGCGCGTCTTGTTCGTGCTCGAACCGGGTGGGTCCGCCGGTGCTCTCGGCCGGATTCGAACCGGCGCCCGCCGCCTCGAAAGGCGTGTGTCCTCGGCCGCTGGACGACGAGAGCGGTGCAGGGGGACGGAGTCGAACCGCCACAGCCGAAGCGTCCGGGTTACAACCGGGTGAGCTCACCACGTGCTCAGCCCCTGCGTGTCGAGATGAGACTACCGAGGGAGCCCCGGCGGTCTCACCTCGTTTTCGCGCGCGGGCCCGGTCCCGGAAGGCGGGCCTCATCCGCGCCGCCCATGAGATTTGTCATCGGCCGGCGAGGAGGGACGCACCCGAGCCGGTGAGGACCGGCACTACTGCACGGCCGGGCGGCGCCGGAGGCTGGGATCATGACGATGCCCGATCGACTCTCCCCGATCCTCCGGCCCCGACCGGCCGATGCGGCTCCCCGACCGGCCGATGCGGCTCCACGACCGGCCGATACGGCTCCACGACAGGCCGGCTCGCCCCGGCGAGGAGTCGCGACGCTCTGCCGCGCCGCACTGGGGGTGGCGCTCGTGGCCGGCCCCGCGTTCGCCGGCCCCGGTGTCACCCGCCCCGCACTCGCCGGAACGACGCCACTCGCTGGAACGACGTCGGCCGAGGTCGGCTCCGGCCTCGGTGCCGGCCGGGTGGCGCCTGTCCGGCTCACGCTGCCGGAACCCACCGGCCCGCTGCGGGTCGGGACCGTGTCGCTCCACCTGGTCGACCGTTCACGGCCCGACCCGTGGGTGCCCGCCACTCCGTCCCGGGAGCTCATGGTCCAGCTGTGGTATCCGGCGCGGAAGGCGGCGGCGTATCCCCGGGCGCCATGGCTCACGCCCCGGCCGGCAGAGGCCGTCCTGGCGGGTGTTCCGGCGGGAACCGTACGCCTGCCGGTCACGCACGGGCGAGTGGGGGCGCCGGTGCATCGAGGGCGAGGGCCGCTGCCGGTGGTGCTCTTCTCGCACGGCTTCGGCGCCGACCGTGCCTCCAGCACCGCCCTGGTGGAGGATCTCGCCAGCCACGGTTACGTGGTCGCCGCCATCGACCACACCCACGATGCCGGAGCGGTGGAGTTCCCGGACGGGCAGGTGAAGATCCACGCGGCGAGCTCACCGCCACCGAACTTCGACGACCCCGATGATCCCGTCGCCACCAAGGCGGTGGCCGTTCGCCTCGCCGACACCCGTTTCGTCATGGACCGGTTGACCGCGCTCAATCGCGGACGCGCCGTCGACGCCGAGCGCCGGCCTGTGCCCAAGGGGATGCGCGGTGTGCTTGACCTGTCCCGTATCGGGATGTTCGGGCATTCGCTGGGTGGTGCCACCGCCGCCGCGACCATGCATGCGGACTCGCGGATCAGGGCAGGCGTCAACCTGGACGGCGCGATGTTCGGGCCGGTTCTGCGGGAAGGGCTGGACCGGCCGTTCCTGCAGGTCGGCAGCTCGGAGCACGGCCGGGGCAACGACCCGAGCTGGGCGGCGCTGTGGACCCGCCTGCGAGGCTGGCGGCTGGAGCTACGGCTGGACGGTGCGGGCCACACCTCGTTCACCGACCTTCAGGTGCTGCTCCGGCAGCATTCGCTGGGACTGCCGCCGGATCAGGTCACCGGGATGATCGGCGAGATCGACGGCCCTCGTTCGGTGCTCATCCAGCGCGTCCACCTCCGCGCGTTCTTCGACCGCCATCTGCTGGGACGGCCGGGCGCGTTGCTCGCCGGGCCGTCCACGCGCTGGCCGGAGATGCGGTTCGTGCCGTAGCGGGCCGTAGGAGCGTCCCGCGAGAACGGGTGCGATCATGACGGGGTGGGTGGGATGGGAAGCGGGCTCACGGACCGGTCGCGGCGGTGGCGGCGGCGTGGTCAGGCGGAACGCTGGGACCTGTGGACCCGCGTCTCGCTCTCCGGAGCGTATGTCCTCGAACCGGTGTGGGCCGCCGTCATGATCGGTCCAGCGGTGGGGCCAGTCGCACGGTGGGTGATGACGGCCTGTGTCGCCCTGCACGCCGTCACCTGCGCGCTGCTCGTCCACGCGGGCCTGGACCACTATCTGGGGCGTCGGTCCCGGCCGGTGCGGCCGATCGCTCTGGCCACCGGGCTCACGGTCGTGGGCGTGGTGGCCGGGGTTGTGGCCTACCCCGACGCGCAGCCCGGTCACCCCGACGGCCCGGCGTCTGGCCTGGTGGTCGTCCTCGCGACCGCGTTCGTCGTCGCCGTGTCATCGGCGGTGCCGCTCCCCGTCACCGCCGGCGTGCTGGCGGCGGCCGTGGCGACGAAGCTCGCGGTGTCCCGGATGGAGGGTGCTCCCATGCCGATCGCCGTCCCGGCCGCGATCGGCCTGGGCAGCCTCGTGCTCGCCTGGCTGCTCACCTACCGCGTCTCGATGTGGGGGCTGAAGGGCGTCTGGGAACTGGATCACTCCAGGAAGGCGCACGCTCGGCTGGCGGTGGCCGAGGAGCGGCTGCGCTTCGCCCGCGATCTGCACGACGTGATCGGCCGCAACCTGTCGGTGGTGGCCCTCAAGAGTGAGCTCGCGGCGCGGTTGGTCGAGCGTGGCCGGTCCGGGGCGGTGGACGAGATGCGCGAAGTGAGCAGGATCGCGCACGAATCGCTGGCCGAGATGCGTGCGGTGGTACGCGGATACCGTACCGCCGACCTGGACACGGAACTGGCCGGTGCCAGGTCGGTGCTCGCCTCGGCCGGGGTGCGCTGCCAGGTGGTCGGCGACGCGCGCGGCCTGTCCGCCGAGGTGCAGAGCACGCTCGGCTGGGTGGTGCGAGAGGGGACGACGAACGTGCTGCGGCACAGCGAGGCGCGGACGTGCACGGTTTCCCTGCACCGGTCGACGACCGGCGGCACCGATCGGCTTACGCTGAGCATGGAGAACGACGGGGTGACGGGCCCGGAGTCTCCCGATGGCCGGCGGCCGACCGGTAACGGTTTTCCCGGCGTGGCGGAACGCCTCGCGGCGCTCGGCGGGAGTGTCGTCACCACGCGGGAGCCGCCCGACCGGTTCCGCCTCATCGCCGAGCTGCCCTTGCCCATGGCCACTCAGGAGGAGACCCGGTGACCGCTGTGGTGCCGCCGCACCTGGACACCGGGCGGTTCCCGGGCCGGTGGAAGGACGTCCGGTGAGCGGCGCGCCGATCCGGATCCTGCTCGCCGAGGACGAGCACCTCATCCGGGGTGCCCTGGTGGCGCTGCTCGCCCTCGAAGAGGATCTGAGCGTGGTGGCCCAGGCGGCCACCGGCGCCGACACGCTCGCCATGGCCCGCGTCTTCCGGCCGGACGTGGCGATGCTCGACCTGCAGCTGCCCGATCTGGACGGCGTGACCGTGGCCCGCATGATCCACGAGGAGGTGCCGGGGTGCCACACCATGATCGTTACAAGCCATGGCCGCCCCGGGCACCTGAAGCGGGCGCTTTCCGCCGGCGTACGGGGTTTCCTGCCGAAGACCGTCTCCGCCGCCGTGCTGGTCGACGTCGTGCGCACGATTCACGGCGGGGGCCGCTACGTCGATCCGCAGCTCGCCGCCGAGGCGATCGGCGCGGGCGACAGCCCGCTCACTCCACGCGAGGCCGACGTGCTGGAACTGGCCGCCGGGGGAGCGCCGGTGGACGAGATAGCCCGCAGGGCGGCGCTGTCGCCCGGCACCGTGCGGAACTACCTTTCCTCCGCGGCCGGGAAGATCGGCGCCGCGAACCGTCACGAGGCCGCGCGCATCGCACGCCGGTACGGCTGGATCTGAGCACGGCCCCGGACTCTCGGGGGACTCTCGGGGCGGCCGCCGGCGTGGTGGGGCTCCCCGCGACCAGGAGCCCGCGGCCGAACCGGGCCGCGCGGCCGGGGCTCAGGAGCTCGTGCACCGGTAGCCGGACGGCGTCTGGGCGTCGCCGTTCGGACGGCTCGCATGGAAGCCGAAGGCGGTGCTCTGGCCGGGGCCGAGCGCGCCGTTGTGCCCGGAGCTCCTCGCCGTGACGGTCTGCCCGATGACGGACAGTGCGACGTTCCACGAGCCGGTGACGGCGTGGCCGGCCGGCAGCGTGAAGGTCACCGTCCAGCCGTTGATCGCGGACGTGCCGGTGTTGGTGACCGTGACCGGCTGGACCACGTACCCGTTCCCCCACTGCGTCTGGACGGTCGCCGTCGCCGAGCATCCGCCGGGGCCCCCGCCGCCCGGGGTGGTGACCGTCGCCGTGTTCGACACCGGCGAGAGGTTGCCCGCCGCGTCGCGGGCCCGGACCTGGTAGCGGTACGTGGTGTTCGCGGTGAGCCCGGTCTCGGCGAACGAGGTGGTGGCCGAGGTCCCCACCTGGGTGAAGGCGCCGCCGGACGCGCCCGGCGCGCGCAGGACGTCATAGCCGCTCACGCCCACGTCGTCGGTGGAGGCGGTCCAGGCCAGGGTGGTGCCGGTGGAGGTCGTCCCCGACGCGGCGAGGCCGGCCGGTGCGGTCGGCGGGGTGGTGTCGCCCCCGGTGGTGGCCGGCGGGACGCGGACGATGCGGTCGTCCTGCGCCACCGGGGTGCCGCGGCCGTCCCGGTTGCTGGTCGCCACCCAGAGCCAGCCGTCCGGCCCGACCGCGACCGTGCGGAGCCGCCCGTAGGCGGACTGGAACTCGGCCAGCGGCGTGCCGGGCGTGCCGGCGCCGGTCAGCGGCACCGTCCAGAGCCGCTGGCCGCGCAGCGCGGCGACGAAGAGCGTGTTGTTGGCCCAGGCCAGCCCGCTCGGCGACGCCTCGGCGGTGGTCCACGTGACGATAGGGTTGCGGAAGGAGGGGTTGGTGCAGGTGCCCTCGCACGTCGGCCAGCCGTAGTTGGCTCCCGCGACGATCTGGTTGATCTCGTCCCGGGTGTTCTGCCCCAGTTCGGCGGCGTACATCCTGCCCTGGGAATCCCAGGTCAGGCCCTGGACGTTGCGGTGGCCGTAGGTCCAGACGCGGGAGCCCGCGATCGGATTGTCCGCGGGCACGCCGCCGGTGGGCGTCATGCGCAGGATCTTCCCGGCGAGGCTGTTGAGGTTCTGCGCGTTGGCGGTGTTGCCGGCGTCGCCGGTCGCCACGTAGAGCATGCCGTCCGGCCCGAAGGCGATGCGACCGCCGTCGTGGAAGGTGCTGCTCGGCACCCCGGAGAAGACCACCGTCTGCGTCTGGGGCGCGGTCAGTTGCAGCCTGACCAGGCGGTTGTCCCCGGCGGTGCTGGTGAAGTACGCGTACACCCAGCCGTCCTGGGCGTAGGCGGGCGACACGGCGATGCCGAGCAGGCCGCTCTCACCCGAGGCGCTCACCCCGCTGACGGTGGCGACCGCGGCCGGCGTCTGGCCCGGCCGCACCCGCAGGATGCGTCCGGTGTTGCGTTCGGACACCAGCGCGCTGCCGTCCGGCAGGAACGCCAGGCCCCAGGGCACCTGAAGGCCGGTGACGGAGACCTGCGCCCGGGAGAAGTCGAAGCCGCCCACCACCTGGGCGCGGGCCTCGGGAGCGGTGACGAACAGCGCGAGCAGCGCCAGAATCAGGGCCGGGACGACGCGGGCGCGCATGATGGGCTCCTTGGGACTCCATGGCCGGATCATTGTGCGGGTGCCAGCACCGTAGGCACGCGGGTCGTGGAACCTCAAACACCGCGGTCGGCCCGCCCTGACGATCTGGGAGGACGACCCCGCGACGATGAAAATTTCATGGACCCGTCGAAAGTTGCGGATCGACGGATGCTCGGCTCCTCGGGGACAGGCGCGACAGGGGGTCCGCGCTTCCTCGGCGGCGGGCCGGGCCGCCGGCCTCTCGTGGATCGGCCCGCCCCGGGCGGCGCGGCCACCCGGCACGATGTCCCCGTTCGTGCCGAGGTGGCGGGCCGGTTCCGCGAGATCGCCGGGGGAGGACGGGGGGCGCCCGCGCGTCAGCGGCGGACGGCCTCGGAGGTGTCGTCCTCGAGCAGGAAGCCGCCGGACTGGTGGTGCCACAGGCGGGCGTACGGCCCCTGGGCCCGCAGGAGTTCGTGGTGATCGCCCTGTTCCACGATGCGGCCCTGGTCGAGCACCACCAGGCGGTCCATGCGGACGACGGTGCTCAGCCGGTGCGCGACCACGAGGGCGGTACGGTCACGCATCAGGCCCCACAGGGCCTCCTGGACGAGGGTCTCGCTTTCGGAGTCCAGCGCGCTCGTGGCCTCGTCCAGCAGCAGGATCGGCGCGTCGCGCAACATGGCGCGGGCGAGGGCGACGCGCTGCCGCTGGCCGCCGGAGAGCTTGACGCCGCGCTCCCCGACGAGGGTGTCGAAGCCGTCCGGCAGAGCCTCGGCGAACTCCGTGACGTGCGCCGCCCGCGCGACCCGGTGGATCTCGGCGTCGGTGGCGCCCGGCCGGGCGAAGGCGATGTTGTCGCGCAACGACCGGTGGAACAGGGCGGGCTCCTGGGGGACGTAGGCGATCAGGCTGCGCAGGTCGGCCTGGCGGAGCCTGGCGATGTCCTGGCCGCCGATCAGGATCCGGCCGCCGTCGATGTCCATGAGGCGCAGCAGCAGCCGGGTGAGGGTGCTCTTGCCGCCGCCGGACCGGCCGACCAGGCCCAGCTTGGTGCCGGTGGGGATGTGCAGGTCCAAGCCGTCGAACAGGGGCGGAGTGCCGGCGTGCGCGAACCTCACCCGCTCGAACCGGACGCCGGCGTCGGCGGGGCGCAGCGGTTGCGGGTCGTCCGGGTCGGTCACTCCCCGCGGCGTGAGGAGAAGCTCGGTGAACTGGGCGGACTCGGTGAGCACGCTCTCCATGCGACGGTAGATCTGGTTGAACTCGAACATGATGCCGATCGAGGTCGTGTAGTAGCTGAACGTCACCACGATCGCCTCCACGCCCAGGCCGCCGCGAAGGGTGACGGCGAGCAGCAGGCCGACGGTGCTGGTGAGGATCGACAGCGGTGCGATGACGGTGTCCACCCGGAGGTTGCCGTAGTCCCAGGAGCGGAGTGTGAGCCTGCGCTGCTCGGCGACCCGGGCCCGGTGCTGCGCGGCCTCGCGGCCCTCGGCGGCGAACGCGCGGACCGTCTCCATGTTGGCCAGCACGTCTGCGACGTGCCCGGACACCCGTACCTTGGCGGCCTCGCGCCGGTTCACCAGCCTCTGGCGGCGGCGGATGAGCGGGGCGACGAGGAGGACGGTGACGATGATGAGACCCAGGAGGACGACGACCAGCAGCGGGTGATACCGCCACAGCACCACCGAGGCGAACGCCAGTGGCACCACCTTGGCGATGATCGAGAACGTGAGCGTGTCCACGAAGCTCTCGAACCCGCCGGAGAAGCTCAGCACCCGTTTGGTCAGCGAGCCGGCGAAGTTGTCGTGAAAGAACGCGGCGTCCTTGGCCAGCAACTCGTCCATGCCCTTCACGCCGAGATGCTCGATGCCCCGGGCATCCGTACGGTTCAGGAAATGTATGCCCGCCCGCCACAGGATCTCGCCCGCGAGCAGCACCGCCCCGAAGCCGAGCACGTACGGAACGAGCACGGCGATGGTGGCGTCCCCGCCGTCGGCCAGCCGCCCCACGATCGCGCCCACCGCCAGCGGCGCGATATAGAACAGGCAGGTGTTTCCCAACGCCGGCAGGATCAGCGCGGGCGTGGCGACCCGCCACTGGCTCAGCAGCTCCCTGTTGTAATACCGCAGCGCCAGCAGAACGGCCGACCTGCGGGCGGGCGGTTTGTCTTCGGGGGAATCGAGTAATTCCGGCACGGCCATCCGCCCCTCTGCGCACCTATGGCTATGGCCATGGTGGCGCAGGGCGGGCGGGGGAGGCGAACGATTTTCTCGGGAGCGGGATGGGGCGAGGTGCGCGGTTCCCGGGTCGGGCTCCGGGAAACTCCCTGTCGAATCACGCCGGGTATCTCGCCGGTGGACCGATCATCGTCATTACCGGGTCTGAGGTCACTCGAAAAGCACGTTTCCTATAATATCGCCATTACCGGGACTAATGTCCCTCGAATAGTGCGCGTTTCCTGTCATATTGCTTCACGCGTACCTGGTGACGCGCTCCTCAACGACAGGTCAGGGTCTCCAGGTGAGGCGAGCGCGGCGCCCTCGTGAAGCGGGAGGCGGAGCACGAAACGCGCGCCGCGGGGGCTGTCCTCGATCCGCAGGGTGCCTCCGCTCGTCTCGGCGATCTGCCGGGCGATCGGCAGGCCCAGCCCGGTGCCTCCGGCGTCCTTGTTGCGGGCGGTGTCCAGCCGGGTGAACCGCTGGAACACCGACTCGCGCTTGTCCGGATCGATGCCCGGCCCGTCGTCGATCACTTCCAGCACCGCGGTGCCGTGCGGAAAGCGCCGGTCGTCGCACTCGTCGCCCGGCGCACGCCGCACCTTGATGATGATCTTGCTGTCGGCGTGCCGGTCGGCGTTGTCGATGAGGTTGGTGAGGAGGCGGCCCATCCGCAACCGGTCGCCGATCACCACCACGCCGGGCTCAAGGGAGAATTCACAGCTGTTTCTCATGTGGTGGCGCATCCGGCACTCCGCGGCGACGAGTTCGGCCAGGTCGATCTCCTCGCGGGCGCACGGACTCCCCGCGTCCAGCCGCGCGATGGTCAGCAGGTCGTGCACGATCGCCTGAAGGCGCTCCATGCTGCCCAGAACGGTGCGCCCGAGCTTGGTCACGCTGGTCTCCTGGGGTGCGCGCAGGGCGTCCTCCACCTCGGCGCGGATGGCGGCGATGGGGCTGCGCAGGTCATGGGAGGCGTCCGAGGCGAACTGGCGCTGCTGTTCCACCGCGTTCTGCAGGCGGCTCAGCGTGTGGTTGATGCTGACGGCCAGATCATGGATCTCGTCATCGCTGGACGGCACGGGTGCCCGGCGGCTGAGGGAGGTCTCGTTGATCTCGTCGAGTTCCGCCCGGATGGCGGTCACCGGCTTGAGGGACTCGGCGGCGATCCGGCGGCCGAGGCAGGTGATGGCCGCGGTGAGCACCACCGCGGCCCCGCCGACAAGCCCGGCCAGCCGCGGATCGACCCACCAGGGGACCACAGGGGTGGCGCAGTAGACGATCCAGTTCCCGCCCTCCCGATAGGCCCACTGGGCGACCACGATCTCGCATTGGCCGGGAGGAAAGACCCCGCCGCACACGACGGATTCGGCGGTGGTCCTGTTACCGGGGGTGAATGTCGCCATGCGCGGCTTGCCCTGCATCTTCGGGGTCGAGACGACGACCCGGTTCTGTGAGTCGACGACCTGGATGTGGCGGAACGGGTTTCGCGCAAGGGGATAGGCCACCTTGCCCCGCTCCACCTGCATGGCCACCCGGCCGCTATCCGCGACGATCTCCGCGGTGAGCGCCTCCGTGCTGAAACGGTGAATGGCGATCATGAGAACTGTGGCCACCAGTGTGCACAGCAGGGCCGCCGTTGCGGCGGTGAACAGGGTGATACGCGTTATAAGTGAGATGCGGTGTCTGACGCTCATGTTTCAATCCCCCAGACGGGGAGCACCTGATGGAGGGGGCCTCAGCGTCGCGGGTCTTGACGGGCCCGGGCTGTTTCGCGAGCGCTCGTCAGGCCGAGACCGAGACCGAGGCCGAGGCCGGTACCGGCGCGGTCGCGCCCGCGGGCGGCATCCGGCCGGCTGAGACGTCCGAAACGGATGGACGGTCGTGAGAGGTCGGCATCGGGAGTACAGCGTCATCACCTCTGTCCACGGCAAGACCGGCATGTTGCCCAGGTAAATCGGCATCCTTGGTAAGCGCCAATAAGTGGCGTCTTAAGTCGATTATCTGAAGAAATGGGAAAGTCGCGACAACGGGGAGTGCGGTTTGGTGCAAAACCTTAAATGGATCTCCCTGTGGCCTACCGTCCTCAGGAGGTCCGATTACTCTCCCCAAATGGACCGCGCCGGGGACGCCGGCCGGGCCACCGCGGTCGCCCGGTCGCCCGGCGGGCGCCGGGCCGCCCGACCTCGGCGACCTCGGTGATTTCGGCGACTTCGCCGGGGGCCGCACCGGCCCGCACCGGCCCGCGCCGGCCTGGAAGGCCCGGCACCGTCGATCCCGGCCCGGCCGGCTTCGACGGCCGGGGCCGCTCGCGGGTCCGCCCCCTCGGCGGGGAGAGATCAGGACGGAGTCAGGCCGGTGTCAGCGGCGTAGGGAAATATGAGGGCAAAGCGCACCAAAAGCAATCAGCAGGGGGTTGGTCACGACACCAGGTCCGCTCACGGCGAAGATCCATGTGGGGAACCGGGTCGTGGCCCTTTGTCTGGGGGAAGCGATGCGGTTTCACATGCTAGGCCCGTTGGAGGCCGTCGACGGCGATCAGCGGCTCGCGTTGGGAGGCATCAAGCAACGAGCGACTCTGGCGTTCCTGCTGTTTCACGCGAACAGAGCCGTGCCCGTCAGCCAGCTGATGGAGGCGCTGTGGTCGCTCGAGCCTCCGGTGACGGCGCGGAAGATCCTGCAGAACGCGGTGTGGAGCCTGCGCGGGGCACTCTGCTCGCGCGCCTGCGCCGACGAGTCCGTGGAGCTGCTGACCCAGCCGCCCGGATACATGCTCCGCGTGAACACCGACGAGATCGACCTCTACCTGTTCAACCGCTGGGTGTCGGAGGGGCGGGCCGAACTGGCCGCGGGCTCGGCCGCCGCGGCGGCCGTACGGCTGCGCGAGGCCCTCTCGCTGTGGCAGGGGTCCGTGCTGGCCGACCTGGTCGAGGCGGGCATCACCTGGCCCGAGATCACCTCCGCGCAGAACGCCAGGTTGGACGCGACGGAGGACTGCTTCGAGGCGGAGCTCGCCTGCGGCCGTCACCAGTCCGTGCTGGGCGCGCTGACGGCGATGGTCCGGACGGAACCTCTGCGCGAGCGCCTGTGCGGCCAGCTCATGCTGGCCCTGTACCGGTGCGGTCGCCAGGCCGACGCGCTGAACGTCTACAGCCGCGTGCGCTCCGCCCTCGTCGAGGACCTCGGGCTCGAGCCCTGCCGGGAACTGCAGGTGCTGCAGCAGGCCATCCTCGCCCAGGACGCCGGGCTGGATCTGCCCGGCACGCAACCGCAGGCGGAACCGATCACGCTGACCACGCTGGACACATCGCCCCCGGCTCCCCCTCCACCCCCACCCGCGGTGCCGGCGACCGAGTGCCGCCAGGTGAGCGTGCTGCTGGTCCGCGCCCAGCCCGAACTCGGTGACAGGCACCGGGTGCGCGAGGGCCTCACCGATTTGATCAAGAACGTCGTCGGCTCGATGGACGGGACCACGGTCGCCTCCATCGGATCGGTGACGCTGGCGCTGTTCGGGGCCACCGGCGACCGTGCGGTGGACGTCCGGCACGCGGTGCGCGCCGCCACGGCGATCCGCGGCGGTCTCGGCGCGGCTTCCGGTGCGGACGGCGGGAACGGCCCGTCCACACCACGGGTCACCGTCCAGGCGGCGGTGGCCACGGGGGAGGCGATCGTCCGCTACGACCCGAACGGAACCGGTGTCCTGCTCTCGGCCGACGGGCCTTTGCTGGACGAGTGCGACTCCCTGCTGTCCCTCGTCCCGCCCGGTGAGATCTGGGTGTGTGACGAGACCAGACGGGCCACCGCCGCGACGACGACCTACACGGCGGTCGGCGATTCGCCCGCGCGATGGCGGCTCGAAGCGGCGGATCCGCGCCACGTGGCGCCCGCGGCGCCCGTGACGCCCGTCGCCGATCACGAGCTCGAGCTGAGCGTCCTGCTCGGCCTGCTCGAACGGGTACGGCATCGCCGGGTGCCGCACGTCGTGACGTTGCTGGGCGAGGCCAACATCGGCAAGAGCCACCTGATCATGGAGTTCGAGCGCCGGGTCATGGGGCAGCCGGAGCGGACGCAGTTCCTGATCGGCCACGCGCCGCTTTTCGCCAGGAACAACGTGCTGGCCATCCAGGAGGCGATACTGGCGTCGGTCGACGGTCTCATGCGGGGGGATCCGGCGAGGACGGCGGGAGACAAGGCCGCCAGGGCGCTGTGGCACCTCGCGGCGGGCGAGCAGAAGTCCGGCAGGCTGCTCTCCCTGCTGGGCCCGCTCGTGGCAGCGGAGACGGAGCGGGAGCCACCCTGCGCCCTCGGCGACTCGCGGGCCGCCGCGCTGCGGTTCTTCGGGGAGATCGCCCGGAACTGCCCGCTGGTGATGATCGTGGAGGATCTGCACCGGGCCGACGACGTCGTGCTCGACTTCGTTCACGACCTCGCCGACCACATGAAGCCGGTGTCTCTGCTGGTGATCGCCACCGCTCGCCCCGACCTGTTCACCCGCCGCCCCGGATGGGGCGGCGGCAAGCGACGATTCACCACGATCACCATGGACCCCGCCGTGGAGTCCGCCTCGCCGCGGGCGGAGGAGTTCCTGCAGTTCGCGACGCGGAACGACGCGATCGATTCGCGAAGCTGGCTGCGCGGCAGCCTGCTGCGCAGCGCGCCGTACAGCTGAATCGCGGCCCGTACCCGGGGAGGACCACCACGCCCGGGGTCCGGGACGGCCCGGTCCCGATCGCGGTCTCCGGCGACCGGTGAGACGGCCGGCCGATTCCGAATTCGATGCTGTTGACAATCGCGACCAACCTGGCCTCCACTTACCAAGGAGCGAACCAGGTTGGAAAGGTCGGGGTTCAGGGTATAGGGGGAGTCGAATGAAGATTGCTGTGCTCGGCACGCTTTCGGCATGTGAGGCGGGGATATCCTTCATGCCGACGGCGGCAAAACCGCGCCAGGTTCTCGCCATGTTCGCCACACACGCCGATCGTGTCATTCCGGCCGCGACTCTGGTGAAAGAACTGTGGGGGGATACGCCTCCGCCGAGCTTTCAGACAACGCTGCAGACGTATATCGCCCACATCCGCAGCCGTGTCAGGGCCGCGCTGTCGCAGTCCGGCCAGCTTCACCGTCGCAGCCCCAAGGATGTGCTGATCACCCGGCCCGGGGGTTATCTGCTGGCCCCCATGGGCGGGTCGGTGGACATGTGGGAGTTCGAGCGCCAGGCCTTCGCCGGCTACCGGGCCATGGACTCCGGGGATCACGCGGTGGCCTCGCGGAAGCTGCGGTCGGCGCTCGCCCTGTGGAGGGGGCCGGCGCTCGCCGACATCGGCGTCGGTTCGATCCTGCGACTGGAGATCGAGCGGCTGGAGGAGGCCAGACTGTGCGCCCTGGTGCGCCGCATCGAGGCGGACCTGCATCTGGGCCGGCACCAGGAGGTGCTCAGCGAGCTCACCGTTCTCGTCCGGCAGTACCCGGACAACGAGAGCCTCTGCAGGCACTTCATGATCGCTTTGTACCGCTCGGGACGCTGCGGTGACGCGCTGGCGGCCTACCGCCAGCTGCGGACCACGCTCGTCCGCGAGCTCGGCATCGAGCCCTCCGCCACGGTGCGCGAGCTGCACCAGGCGATACTCGCCGGCCTGCCCGAGCTTGACGTCACGGAGGTCAAGGCCGCGAGGCCCGGACTGGCCCGCACCGGCTGACGCCGACGGCGTCCACCGGAAGGCGCGACGACACGGAAACACCCGGCCTGGCTCGCTCGCGGCTCGTCGGCGCCCCGGATCGCGTGGGAGGGCCGGCGGCCGGCATGGGAGGTTTCGCCGCCGCCGGGTTTGGATCCGGATCCTGACCGAGCCCGTCTCTGCGCGGTCTCATCCGCGCCGGGTTTTCTTCGCCGGTCGGCTCCCGCGAGCGTGCGCGAACGATGGTCACGATGTCCTCATCCCCTCCGTTCAGTCCGTCGTGGCGTGGTCACGGCGCCGGGGGCGGTGGCGCCCCCGAGCCGGTCACGCGCGGTGACTCCCGCCGCCCGATCTCAACGGAAGAACCTCGTGGATCGCGAGGTCACCGGCCCGAGTTGACGGGCGATGAATAGCCCGTGAATCACAAATGAGTGCCAGGTTATTGGCGGCCGATATTTTCGGAATCAGCCACACAGGTTGAACTCGGATCCAATCCATAGGAGAAGCGGAAAATGGATCTGCGATTTTCCGGAAAAACGGCGGTGGCCGGCGGAACCGGCCTCCAGGCCGCAGGCACCCCGATCGCCGAAGGTGTCACCTTCCTCGGCACCGGCCTGGAGGCCGGCCACGCGCTGAGGGAGAGCGGGTGATGAGCCGGGTGGCGGGCGGTCGCGAGCACGTCATCTCCTGGGAGGATCCCGACATCCTCGCCCGCGAAGGGCTGTCGATGAGCGGCCTGGACTGCATGAACGCGCTGATCGAGGGGAAACTGCCGCCGCCGCCCGCGTGCTCGATGATGAACTTCCGCCTCACGGAAGTGGCGGAGGGGCACGCGATCGGCGTCATGAAACCCGCCGAGTACCACTACAACCCGTTCGGCGGTGTGCACGGAGGCGTGCTCGTCACGTTGATGGACACGGTCATGGGCTGCGCGGTCCACACGATGCTGGCGGCCGGGGTGCTCTACTCGACGCTCGAGGTCAAGAGCAACTTCGTCCGTCAGGTGAGCGTGCACTCCGGGACGCTCCGGTGCCTCGCCTCGGTCATCCACCTGGGCGGCAGGACGGCCACCGCCGAATGCAGGGTCACCGACGCCTCCGGTGACCTGTGCGCGCACGCCACGACCACCTGCCTGATTCTGCGACCGCCGAACAGCGGCAACCAACGGTGAGAAACAACCAGGGGAGTTGAATCACGATGAAGGGTCGCGCGGCGAAATCGGCCGGGCTTTTCCCCGGACAGGGCGCCTTCGACGGCAGGGCACTGCTCGCCGCCGCGGAGCGCTATCCGGCCATCGGTGCCGTCTTCACCGAGATCGACACGGTGACCGCCCCGGAGGGCGGTCGCAAACTGTCGGAGATCGTCCTCGGCAGTGAACCGGCGACCATGGCGGGGCTGCTGGCCGATGACCACTGGGTCTCGCAACTGGCGGTCTACGGCATGGACGTGGCGGTCTTCCGCGCCCTGTCCGAGCTGGGCTGGCGGCCCGACACGCTGGCCGGCCACAGCCTGGGCGAGATCGCGGCGCTGACGTGCGCGGACGTCTACACGGTCGCCGACGGCGCCCGGGTGATCTGGCAGCGGGTGAGGGCGGTGGAGAGCCTCGACCTGCGCGGGGGCTACATGGCGGCGCTGTCCGCGGACCCCGCCCGCGCGCGCCTGCTCATCGACCTCATCGCCGACGAGTCGCTGGCGGTGGCGGCGGAGAACCATCCGGCGCAGAGTGTGGTGTCCGGGTCGGAGACGGCGATGGACCTCCTCCGGCAGGTCGCCGGTTCGCTGAACGTCTCGTTCGGCAGGCTGGACTCCGCGGTGCCGTTCCACTCCCCGCTCCTGCGGGGGGCGGTCGCCCCCTTCGCCGCCGCGGTCAGGAGGATCCCGGCGCGCGCACCGAGCCTGCCGGTCTACTCGGCGATCTCCGGACGCTACTACGGGCGGGACGAGGACCTGGGCGGCGTGCTGGCCGCCCACCTCGTGGAGCCGGTGCGCTTCGCCGACGCGGTGCGCGCCCTGCACGCCGACGGGGTGCGCACGTTCGTGGAGTGCGGCGCGCTCGGTGTACTCGGCAAGCTCGTCAGGCGCAACCTCGCGGAAACGGACCCCGTCGTGGTGCCCGGGGTGGGTGACGCGGACCAGTCGATCGACAGCGCCGCCGCGCGGCTGCGCGGCCTGGGCCTGCTGGGCGCGGCTCCGATCATGCCCGGCGGACTGCTGCCCGACGCGGACCCCGAGCGGCTCAGCGCGTTCTGGGCGGAGCGGGGCGGCGCCATCCTCGACCGGATCCGCCAGGAGTTCGCCCAGTACGGCCCGGCCGAGCCCGCCCCGCGGGCGGACTCGACGGCCGACCTCGGCGACGAGCTCCGCGAGCTGTACGCCGACGCCCTCGAGTACCCGGTGGAGGTGTTCACCGACGACGTCCTTCTCGAGGCCGAGCTCGGCATCGACTCCGTCAAGCAGGTGGAGCTCCTCGCCAGGGTCTCGGAAAGGTACGGCCTGCCCGCCAGGCCGGGAAACTTCCGGCTGGACGAGGTCGCCACCATGGGCAAGGTCATCGACTACGTGCGCTCCATGCTGGACGAGCACGCCACGGCCGGGCGTTGAGCGGCCATGTCCATGGGAGAGCTGAACGGCAAGGTGGCACTGGTCACCGGGGGCGCCAGGAACGTCGGCAAGGCCATCGTGACCGAGCTGGCCAGGCGTGGCGCGCACGTGATCGTGAACTACTTCCACGCCCGGGAGCAGGCCGAGGCGACGAGGGCGGAACTGACCGCCGCCGGTTACCCGGTGGATCTGATCAGAGCCTCCGTGGCCAGACCCGAGCAGGTCGAGCGCATGTTCGCCACGATCGGGGAACGTCACGGCGGCCTCGACATCCTGGTGAACAACGCGGCCTCCGGAGCACTGCTGCCGCTCGCCGAGGTGACGGCGGAGCACCTCGACAAGGGCTGGAACACCAACGTCAAGGGGGCGCTGGAGTGCGCCCGCCACGCGCTGCCGCTGATGGAACGGAGGGGCCGCGGATCGATCGTGAACGTCTCGGCCCTCGGCGGTGCCCAGTTCGTCATGGCCAACTACTTCGCCTGCGCGCCGGCCAAGGCGGCGATGGAGGCGCTGACCCGGTATCTGGCGGCGGAGTACGCCCCGCGCAACGTCCGCGTGAACACGGCCTCGGCCGCCATGCTGGTCAGCGAGGTGGCCGACCGGTTCCCCGACGCGGCGCGGATGCAGGAGGCCGTCAGGCGCGCGACGCCGATGGGCCGTCTCGGCACGCCCGAGGAGTTCGCCGAGGTCGTGGCCTTCCTGGCGGGTGAGCAGTCCCGCTGGATGACCGGCCAGGTCGTCCTGGCCGACGGCGGTCTGTCCCTCGGGACGAGCATGCTCGCCGCGCCGCCGGTGGAGCCGGTCGCAGAAGGCGAGCCGGGCGGTGCTGTGCGGGATGAGCCGGGCGGTGCTGTGCGGGATGAGCCGGGCGGTGTCGTGCGGGATGAGCCGGACGGCGTCGCCATCGTCGGCATGGGCCTGGTGGTGGCGGGCGCCAACAGCCCCGAGGAGTACTGGCGGCTCCGGCTCGACGGCGAGGAGCTGTTCGTGCCGGTGCCGGCCGACCGCTGGGCCAGCGAGGAGTTCCACTCCGACGATCTCGCGGCCGAGGACAAGTCGTACCAGGACCGCTGCGTCTTCATCACCGGCTTCCAGCCCGGCCCCGGGACTTTCGACGAGACCGGTGACGCCGAGGAGCACGAGCTCACCACGGCGTGGCTGCGTCACTCGATGGTGCAGGCGATGCGGGAGGTCACCACCCGGCCGGGCGACCGGTTCTCGTGCAGCATCGGCTACACCCCCGACGGCAACCAGCACCTGGAGGAGGCCGGAGTCCTGGCCGCGGTGGCCGCGAGGGCCGAGTGGCTGCTCGCGGACCTGGATCTGGCGGACGCGGCGCGTGAGAGCCTGCTCGAGGAACTCGACGGCACGCTCGCCGGACGCTACCGCCGGGGCGCCGGAGCGGACCCGTCGCGCTTCCTGCCGTACCAGGTGGGGCGGCTGGCCGTGGAAGGGGTGCTCCCGCCGGAGACCAGGTTGCAGATGGTGGACACGGCCTGCTCCTCCTCCCTCTACGCGGTGGACATCGAAGCCAAGACGCTGCTCGCCGACGACGCCGACGTGGCGGTGTGCGGGGGAGCCTTCGCGCTGGGGCCTCGTGGCACCGTGCTCTTCTCCAAGCTGCAGGGCCTTTCCAAGCGGGGAGAGGTGCGCGCGCTGGACGCCG
Organism: Streptosporangium sp. OZ121; assembly: GCF_051918885.1. Classification (NCBI taxonomy): domain Bacteria; kingdom Bacillati; phylum Actinomycetota; class Actinomycetes; order Streptosporangiales; family Streptosporangiaceae; genus Streptosporangium; species Streptosporangium sp. OZ121. The sequence goes on along the minus strand of NZ_JBPXMC010000012.1, from coordinate 159,909 downwards.
ACGCGGACGGCGTCATCTTCGCCGACGGCGCCGCCGTGGTCGTGCTGAAGCGCCTCAGCCGGGCCCGCGCGGACGGCGACCGGATTCACGGGATCATCAGGACGATCGGCACCTCCTCCGACGGCAAGGGCAAGGCGGTCTACGCGCCCAACCCCGACGGCCAGGCCCTCGCCATGGAACGGGCGCGACCGGACCGCGTGGACTGGATCATCGCGCACGCGACCGGCACCCCGGCCGGGGACATGGCCGAGTTCACCACGCTGCGCGGCTATCACGGCGACAAGACCTGCGCGGTCACCTCCAACAAGTCCCTGGTCGGGCACACGGGGTGGGCGGCCGGTCTGGTGTCGGTGATCGAGGGCGCGCTGGGCATGCGCCACGAGACGATCGCGCCGCAGTTCCGCTTCACCGCGCCACCCGAGGACTTCAGGATCGAGGAGTCCGGCCTGTACATCCCCACCGAGGCGCGGCGCTGGCCAGCGCGCCCCGGCCGCAGGCGCGCGCTGGCCGTCTCCGGATTCGGGTTCGGCGGCACCAACGCCCACCTGGTCGTCGACGAGCCGCCCCCCGCCGCCGCGAGAACGGTCCCCACCCCGCGCGTGGACCGCGATCGCATCGCGATCGTGGGCTGGGCGGCGCACCTGCCGGGACTGCCGGACCGGGACGCGGTGGCGGCCTGGCTGCGCGGTGACGGCGCGGGTCCCGACGCGAGCTTCGGCGACGTCTACCCCGTGCCGGGATTCGAGAAGGTGCGCCTGCCCCCGCGCACGGTGCGGACCATCGACCGCTGCCAGCTCATGATCCTCGAATGCGGCCACCAGCTCCAGGCGCAGCTGGGCGGAGCCTGGACGGACCTGTCCGAGCGCACCGCGGTGTTCGTCGGGCATCTCGGGCCCACCCGCGCGGGCATGCTCTACGCCAACCGGTGCTATCTCGACAGCATCGACCGCACCCTGTCGGCCAACCCCCGCCTGGTCTCCTCCGCGTTGCTCCCGGCGCTGGTCGACGGCCTGCGCGAGGACATGAGCCGGCTCATCCCGCCCGCCAACGAGGACTCCTTTCCGGGCATGATGCCCAACATCGTCTCCGCGCGCGTGGCGAACTACTTCGGCTTCCACGGCCCCAACCTGATGATCGACTCCGGTCTGGCCTCCGCGCTGTCCTCCTTCGACGTCGCCTGCCGCTACCTCCGCACGGGAGACGTCGATCTGGCGCTGGTCGGCGGCATCAACGGCAACAACCTCCCGGAACTGCTGCCCCTGCTGGCCCGCGAGTTCGCGGGCGCGGGGGAGCCGGTGGCGGCGGAAGGGGCCTTCCTGTTCGCGATCACCCGTGAGCGGGTGGCGGCCGAGGCGGGCCTGCCGGTCCTCGGCTGGATCGACACCTCTACCGGCGGGTCCACCGGGGACCGGGCAGGCGCCGCGACCGGCGGACCCACCGAGGAACGGGCGGACATCTCGACCAGCGGGCCCGTCGACGTCCGGGCGAATGCCCGCACCGACGTGGACTGCGGCGCGGGCGCGCCGGACAACGCCCGCTACCTCGGAGCCTCCGGGGGCATGGCGATCCTGCGCGCGCTGCACTCCGCCGACGCCGCCGCCGTGCGCATCGCCTGCTCCGGCGAGCCGGGGGCGCCCGCCGTCCACCTGACGCCCGCCGTACGGGACGCGGAATCTGCGCCCGCCGTACGGGACGCGGAACCCGTGCTCGCCGCCGGGTTCTCCGACCCGGAGCGGTACGCTCCCGGCGCCGCCGTCGAGGTGCGCCGGCACGTGCCGGCGCTGGTGGCGGCGCCCGCGCCCGTGACAGGGGAGTGCGAGCCCTTCCTTCCCGACGGCGTCCTGGTGCTCGTCGACCGGCCGGAACTCGCCGAGAGCCTCTCCCGCCTGCCCGCCGGCGCGCGCGTGGTGTCCTGCGCCCCGCTCACGGCGTCCCGGCCGGGGTGGCACCACCTCGCCGAGATCACCGCCGAGGCCGTCGACGCCGTCCTGGGCGAGCGGATCCCCTCGCACGTGCGGGTGCTGGCCGACCTGACGGCCTCCGCGCCGCCCGCCGAGTGCGTCGCCGCCGGCGCGCCCGGCCTGGAGGCGCTGCACGAGCTCACCTTCCTGGTGTTGCGCCGCTGCCCGGCGGCCTCCGTCACGACGGTGCTGCTCGGCGCGGTGCCCGGCGGCGTACCGCACCCCTACACCGGCCTGTTCTCCGGGCTGACGAAGGTCGCCCATCTGGAGTCGCCGGGCTCCGCCCGCTTCATGCTCGCCACCGGCACCCGGGACGTCCGCACGGCGGAGCGGGCGGCGGAGCGCGAGTCGGGCACGGAGCGCGCGCTGCCCGTGGTCTTCGACGTCGACGGGGAACGCCGCGTGTTCACCCTGGTCGAGCGGCCGGCCGAGGTGGGCGACGAGACCGCCGTCCGGCTCACCGAGGATTCGGTCGTCCTGGCGGTCGGCGGCGCCAGGGGGATCACCGCCGAGCTGATGAAGGCGCTCGCCGAGCGGTTCAGGCCGAGGCTCTACCTGGTGGGGAGCAACCCGATCGACAGCTACCCGCCCGAGGTGTTCGAGGCGAGCGAGGAGGAGTTCGCCGCGGGAAGGAAGGCCTACCTGCGCGCCCAGCTCGGCGCCCGCCCCGGCACGCCCGTCGGGGTGCTCAGCCGGGAGTACGACCGGATGGCCGACGCCCGAGCCGCGCGCGGCAACCTCGACGCCATGATCGAGCACTGCGGGCCGGACCGGGTGCGCTACCTGACCTGCGACGTGACCGACCCCGACGCGGTCCGCGCGGCCGTCGGCACCGTCCTGGCGGACGGCGGGCACATCGACCTGCTCGTCAACGCCGCCGGGCGCAACGGGTCGGCGCTGATGCCCGACAAGGACCTCGGCACCTTCAAGGCCGTCCGCGACCTGAAGCTGGTCTCGCACCGCAACCTCAAGCGCGCCCTCGCCGGGCGGCCGCCCGGCCTGTGGTGCAGCTTCGGCTCGCTCCTGGGCTTCTTCGGCCAGCGCGGCGAGGCCGACTACGCCTCGGGGAACGACCACCTGGCCGCCGCGGCCGCCTACGCGGCGGCAGCCGAGGGCGCCGCCGAGGTCACGCTGGCCTGGACGCTGTGGGGCGGCGTCGGCATGGGCGCCTCGCCCCTGGTGAGCGACTACTACGAGCGGCGCGGCTTCTACACGCCCATGACGGCGGCCGAGGGCGTCCACCACTTCGTCCGCGAGCTGCACACCGGCACGCCGGAGGCGCACGTCGTCTATCTGGGCGAGGCGGAGCGGCGCACGGTCGGGGAGTTCTACCCCGCGTTCTTCGCCGCACCGGAGAGCCCCTCTCCCTTCTACCTGCGCCGGCTCGTGGCGCGGGAGAGCGACGAGGTGACCTACGAGTGCCGGTTCGACCTGTCGGGCGACGGCTATCTGCGGCACCACGCCGTTCACGGGCACCCCACCCTGCCCGGCACGTTCATCACCGAGATCGCCGCGGAGGCCGCGCGGTCCCTGCGGCCCGGCCTGCGGGTCATCGGCTTCACCGACCTGCGCTTCGAGAGGTTCCTGCGGATCTTCGAGAACGTGGACCCCGTCCCCAAACGGATCCACGCCCGTGTCGCGCACGCGACCGGGGACCTCGTCACGGTCGACGTGCGGCTGGTCACCGACGTCGTCGCCCCCGGCGGGGTCGTCCTGAGCACCGGCAGCGTCCACTTCAGCGCGCGCGTCCTGCTGGCGGCGACCTTCGGCGTGACGCCGCGGATCACCCCGTGGGCACCCGACGCCGCGGAGGTGGCCGTTCCCGACCCGTACCACGTCCAGAACGCTCCCGTCCTGCTCACCGGGCCGTTCGTCACCACCGCCGACACCCGGCTGCACCCCAGGGGCAAGCGCGCCAGGTTCGCGCCGTCCCTCCGGCGGGACGACCCGGTGTGGTCTCGCTTCGCGATGCCGAGCCTGCTCCTGGACGGCATGGCCCGCATGGGCGTGCTGAACCTGATCGGCGGGCACCTGGTGCCGGTGGCCGCCCCCCTGTCCATCCGCCGCATCGACCTCTACCAGGAGGCCAACGACCTGTCGCTGGCCGGCTCGGGGCCGATCGAGCTCTACGCGACGCCTGCCGGGTTCGCCCTGGAGACGGACGGCCCGGTGGAGAACCGCTTCGTGGCCGCCAGACCCGACGGAAGGGTGGTGGCGCAGATCAAGGACATCACCGCCACCGTCCTCGGCTACCTGAGCGTGGACACCGGAGAGTTCCACACCCCCGACTCGGCCCTCGCGGCCATTGCAGGAGATGGACGATGACCGCACCTCCCGCGCCAGGGCCGGAAGGTCGCCACCTGATGGGCGCGCTCAGCAGCTTCAAGCGCGACTCGCTGAGCCTGATCACCGAACTGCAGGGGTACGGGGGCATCGCCCGCGTGCGGCTCGGCCCGTACCTGGTCCACCAGCTGACCGGGCCGGAGTTCATCAAGCACGTCCTGCAGGACAACACGGACAACTACCGGCGTGGCCGCTTCTACCAGGGCTTCAACCTCTTCATGGGCCGCGGCATGCTGACCACGGACGGCGCCGAGTGGAGGGCGCGCCGCGACGTCAGCCAGCCGTTCTTCCAGCGGGCCTGGCTGCACGGCGCGTCGGGCGTGATCACCTCGTGCGCGGAGGAGCTGATCGCCCGCTGGGAGGGGCCGGCCGAGCGCGGGGAGGAGATCGAGCTCGTCGACGAGATGATGTGGCTGGCGATGGGCGTGCTCAGCCGGATGCTCTTCGGCGTCGACCTGCGTGACAGGTACGCCGAGCTGGCGCCGGCGGTCCGCTTCTCGCTCAAGGCCATGATCCTCACCGGTGAGGTCAGCCAGATGCTGCCGCGGTGGGTGCCGACGAGGTACCGCCGTGACCTGAGGCGCCACCAGGCCGTGCTCAACGGGGTGATGGACGACGTGATCGCCCTGCACCGCGCCGGCGGCGGCGATCCGGACGACCTGGTCAGCGCGCTGCTCAAGGCCACCGACGCGGAGACGGGACGGCCGTGGCCGGACCGTCAGATCAGGGCCGAGCTCAAGACCCTGTTCATGGCCGGTCACGAGACGACGGGCTGCGCCCTGGCGTGGACCCTCTACTCCGTCGCCCAGCACGCCGACGTGCGCCGCAAGCTCGAGGCCGAGCTCGACTCGGTGCTCGGAGACCGGGCGCCGACGCCCGGCGACCTGCCCGACCTGCCGTACCTGCGCCAGGTGGTCGACGAGTCGCTGCGGCTGCACCCGCCGATCTGGGTGTTCCCGCGCGACGTGGTCGAGGACGACGTCATCGGCGGTCACCACATCCCCGCGGGGACGACCCTGCTCATCCCGCCCTACGCCGCCCATCGCGACCCCGGTGCCTGGGAGAACCCCGAGGCGTTCGACCCCGAGCGGTTCTGCCCGGCCGGCCGCGGCCCGGCCAGGTACACCTACCTTCCCTTCGGGGGCGGGGCGCGGCGCTGCGTCGGCTACTACATGGCGCTGCTGGAGATCCAGTTCACCGTCGCGATGCTCGTCCGCCGCTATCACCTGAGCCTCGTCCCCGCCCAGCAGGTGACGCCGGTCGGCCTGGTGTCCCTGAGACCGGCGCGCGGCATCCGCATGCGGCTCGTCAAGAGGGGTGCGTGAGGCTCGTGACGCGGACCACACCCGTCCACCGCTACGTCTGGGAACCGGCCCCCGCCCCGCCGCTTCCGCCGTGCGGGCCGCGGCACCTGGCGGACCGCCGGATCGCGGTCATCGGCGGCCTGGACGGCACGGCCGAGCGGGTCACGGCCGGGCTCGCCGGGTTCGGCGCGATCCCCTGGCAGCCGGGCGACCCCGGCGTGCCGGACGCCGTCGTGGACCTGACGCTGGCCGACCCGTTCGTCCCCACCGACGCGGCGAGCTGGGAGAAACCGCTCACCCGCACGCTGGCGGTGCTCCGGCACTGCTACGACGACTGGGCCGGGGAGAGCGACAGCCGCCGCCTGGGCTATCTGGCCGTGACCTACCAGGGCGGTCACATGGGGTACGGCGAGACGGCCGCCCACCAGCCGCTGGGCGGGATCTGGGCGGGCCTGGCCAAGACGCTCCACCGGGAGATCCCCAACGTCAACGCGCGGGTCGTCGACGTCGCCGACCCGAAGCAGCCCGATCTTCCGGACATCGTGGCCCGGGAGCTGTACCGGTGGGGGCTCTGCGAGGTCGGCTACGTCGACGGCGTACGCCACACGCTCGCGCCGCGCGTTCGCGAGGCGCCGCCCGCCACCACGGCACCGGGCCCGCGGGACGTCGTCCTGGTCTGCGGAGGCGGGGTCGGCATCGGCTACGCGCTGGCCACCGAGCTCGCCAGGCGGCACGGCTGCGAGGTCGTGGTCACCGGGCGCCGCGCCGCGCCCGAGGGAACGGAGGAGTGGCTGCGCCTCGATCCCGCGGGATTCGACGATCACCGTCACGACCTGATGCGCCGGGCCGCGCGCGACGGCACGCTCCGCGAGACCAGGAGGCGGCTGCACCGGCTGGCCCGGCTGCGGGAGCTGGCGCGGAACCTGCGGGCGGCCGCCGAGGAGGGGCTGCGCGTCAGGTACGAGGCCTGCGACCTCGGCGACCCCGCCGCGGTGTCCGCCCTGGTGGACTCGCTGGGCCCGCGGCTGACGGGCGTGGTGTACATCGCGGGCGTGGACCGCCCCGCCAGGCTGCCCGCCAAGACCGACGGGGACTTCCTCGCGGGCGTCTCGGTGAAGATCACCGGGTTCCTCCGCGTGTTCGACGCCGTCCGCGACCGTGACCTCGCCTTCTTCTGCAACGCCGGATCCCTCACGGGCCGGCTGGGCGGCATGGTGGGCGAGCTGGACTACGCGGCGGGCAACGAGGCGCTGGCGCGCCTGGGCCTGTGGGCCCGGCGGGCCGGTGGGTTCCGGGTGCTCACCACGTGCTGGCCCCTGTGGCAGCAACTGAGCGCCTCGACGAACGTGGACGCCGCGCTGCGGTACATGACGGCGCTGGATCCCGCCCAGGGACTGGACCTGTGGTGCCGCGAGCTGCTGTCCTCCTCCGGCGAGGTGACGTTCCTGGGGCGGCTCGGCAGGGAGCTGCGCCCCGTCCAGGCCGGCCAGTTCATGATCGAGCAACCGCTCCCCGGGTTCGATCTCGCCTACGCGAGGATCTTCCATCTCGGGCGGCCGACCGGCTACCGCCCGCCCGCGCGGCTGGTCGCGCGGCTGCGGCTGGACGGCGACGCGGTGCCCGCCCTCGGCGACTTCCTGGTCGACGGCAGGCCGGCGCTCCCGGTGAGCCTGCTGATGGAGAACGCGCTGCGCTCGGCGGAGTGGACGGTGCCCGAGCAGGGACCGGTGCTCGTCCCGTGCGAGCTGCGCGACGTCCGGATCGACCTGTCGGGTCTGGCGACGGACGGCGGCGAGCTGGTCCTGGACCGGGAGTGCGCCGGTGCGGAGACCGAGGGCCGCTGGAGCACCTCGGTGGTCTTCCGCAGGCCGGGCGACGGCACGGTGGTGGCGCGGATGCTCGTGGGATACGACCCGGCGGGGTACGACGCGCGGAGCGTGCCCGCCGTGCCCGTGACCGGCCACGCGACGGCCGTGGCGGCGGGGCCCGTGGAGGGCGGGCACCCGCGGGGCCTGGACTGGCGGGGCACGCTCATCGCGGCGGGCGGGTGGCGGCGCGATCGCGACGGCACGCTGAGCGCGGAGGTACCGCCCTGCCCGCCGGCCGACCTGTGGATCGCCGACCTGGTGCCGGGGAACAGGCTGCCCGTCGCCGCGGTGGAGAACATCGTCCGGGCCGTCGTGACGGGCCCGGGGCGGCGGTTGCGGATCGGCCGCGTCGCCCTGCACGCCGACGCCTCGTCGGCCGGCCTCGTCGTCGGCCTGCCCGGCGGGCGGGAGTGGCACGCCGTCGACAGTGGCACGGCGCGGGTGGTCCTGACACTGCGCGAACCGGAACTCGGCGCCTGACGGGGAGAGAGGGCACGATCCCGATGAAGATCACGATGGCGGACATCTACCGCCAGGAGCACATAGACGACCCGTACCCGCTGTACCGGCGGGTGCGCGAGGTCGACCCGGTCTACTGGGACGACGAGATGGGCGACGACGGGGCCTGGATGGTCACCGGCTACGCCGCCGCCCAGACCGCGCTCATGGACCCCCGGCTGTCGGCCAGGCGGCCGCACTGGGGCCGGGACCGGCTCCCCGCCGACCCGGAGCTCGCCTCGGCGCAGCGCGCGATCGACCAGCAGATCGTCGTCAGCGACGCGCCGGAGCACACCCGGCTGCGGCAGCACCTCACCCGGCCCTTCCTGCGGCGCCGCGTCGACGAGATGCGCGAGGACGTGGTCAGGCTCACCCACTACCTGCTGAAGGCGGCCGTGGCCGGTGAGTCGGGCGAGCTGGACGCGATGGACCGCTTCGCCTTCGCGCTCCCGGCCGTCAGCCTCGCCGGCGTGCTGGGCATCCCCGCCTTCGACGAGCGTTACCTGTCCTGGATGCTGAGCCTGGGGCTGCTCATCGACGACGGGCCGCTGAGCCGTACGCACCACGACAAACTGCTCGGTGGGGTCGTCGAATACCTCCGCTTCTTCGCCGGGCACGTCGCGGAACGGCCGGGGAAGGGAGCGGCGGGCAGGCGCCAGGACCTGCTGCAGACCCTGGCCGACCACTACACGGACGGCGGATTCGCCGACGCGGAGGAGCTGAACGGCAACCTCGCCTTCCTGCTCACCGCCGGCCAGATCAGCACGGCGCACCAGATCGGCAACACCCTGCTCCACCTGCTGCGCGACCCCGACGTGTACGACCGGCTGCGGGCGGATCCCGGCGCGGTGCCCGCGGCCACCGCCGAGTTCATGCGCTACGACGCCTCCATCCAGCTCACCAAGCGGCGGGTGCGCGAACCCTTCGAGCTCGGCGGCCACGAGATGGGCCCGGGGCAGGAGGTCTACGTCTGGATCGGGGCGGCCCATCGCGATCCGGCGCAGTTCGCCGACCCCGACCGGCTGGATCTGGACCGGACGGGGGTCAGGCACATCGCCTTCGGTCACGGCGCCCACTACTGCCTCGGGGCACGCCTGGGGCAGCTCGTCCACGACGTGGCCGTCCAGGCGTTCATCGAGCGCGTTCCCGCGCCCCGGCTGCGGACCGACAAGATCGAACGGTCGGTCATGCCGACCTTCCGCGGGCCGTACAAGCTTCCTGTCGGTTTCGGCCGGTAGGCGCCTGCCCCAACCGCTCACCAGAAGGAGGACCCGGTATGTGTGGCATAACCGGATGGGTGGATTTCGACCGTGACCTCACGAGGGAACGAGACCTGCTGCGCGCGATGACCGAGACCATGGCCTGCCGGGGGCCGGACGACGCGGGCGTGTGGGCCGACACCCACGCGGGCATCGGGCACCGCCGGCTCGCGGTCATCGACATCGAGGGCGGCGCCCAGCCCATGAAGGCCGAGCGGGACGGCCGTGTGGTGGCCGTCCTGACCTACTCGGGCGAGGTCTACAACTACCGCGAGCTGCGCGAGGAACTGAGGGCCAGGGGACACCGCTTCCACACGGCGAGCGACACCGAGGTGGTGCTCGCCGCCTACCTGGAGTGGGGTGAGAACTGCGCCGACCACCTCAACGGCATGTTCGCCTTCGGCGTGTGGGACGCGGAGCGCCAGGAGCTCGTGCTCGTCCGCGACCGCCTGGGGATCAAGCCGCTGTACTACCACCCCACCCCGGCGGGCGTGCTCTTCGGCTCGGAACCCAAAGCCCTGCTGGCCAACCCGCTCGTGCGGCGCGGCATGGACATCGACGGGCTGCGCGAGGTGCTGACCTTCACCAGGATTCCCGGCCGGACGGTCTACCAGGGCATGCTCGAGGTGCTCCCCGGCCAGGTGGTCAAGGTCGGCAGGAACGGCATGACCTCCAGGCGCTACTGGAGGCTGGAGGCACGCCCGCACACCGACGACCTCCAGACCACCGTGGAGACCGTGCGAGGGCTGCTGGAGGACATCGTCGAGCGCCAGCTCGTCTCCGACGTCCCGCTGTGCGTCCTGCTGTCGGGCGGTCTGGACTCCAGCGTGCTGACCGCTCTGGCGGCCGGCAAGCTCGGCGCCCGAGGGGAGCTCGTGCGCTCCTTCGCGGTCGACTTCGTCGGCCAGGGGGAGGGCTTCACGGCGGACGACATGCGCGGCACGCTCGACGCGCCGTTCGTGGCCGAGGTCGCCCGCCACGTCGGCTCCGAGCACACCGACATCGAACTGGACGCCGCGCGGCTCGCCGACCCGTCGGTACGGCGGGCCGTGCTGAACTCGCGCGACGTGCCGATCGGCCTGAGCGACATGGACGCCTCGCTGTACCTGCTGTTCAAGGCGATCAGCGCGCACTCCACGGTCGCGATCTCCGGGGAGTCGGCCGACGAGCTGTTCGGCGGATACATCTGGTTCCACGACCCGAACGTGATCAACGCCCCCATCTTCCCGTGGGCCGCGTACGGGTCCATGGACCACACCGCGCTGTTCGACCTCGGGCTGCTCCAGAAGCTCGACCTGCAGAACTATCTCGCGGATCGCTACCACGAGGCCCTCGCCGAGGTGCCCCGCCTGGAGGGCGAGACCGGCCTGGAGCGCCGGATGCGCGAGATCAGCCACCTTCACCTCTCCCGCTTCCTCCAGCTCATGCTGGACCGCAAGGACCGCACCAGCATGGCCTGCGGCCTGGAGGTGCGCGTCCCGTTCTGCGACCATCGCCTCGTCGAGTACGCCTTCAACGTCCCCTGGGCGATGAAGACGCACGACGGACGGGAGAAGAGCCTGCTGCGGGCCGCCACCGCGGACCTGCTGCCGCGGTCGGTCCTCGACCGCCGCAAGAGCCCGTACCCCTCCACCCAGAACCCCGCCTACGACCAGGCCGCCAACGAGGAGCTGGGCCGGGTGCTCGCCGACCCGGACTCGCCGCTGTATCCCCTGCTCGACAAGGAGAAGGCGCGGCTCAGGGCGGACGGCAAGGGCCCCGGCGGGCGCATGGAGCGCAACCTGCTGGACAACACGCTGCAGATGAACACCTGGCTCGACTCCTACGGCGTCACCCTGGACGTGTAGGCCGGCGGACCCGATGCCGGCGCGTCGGGCGGCGTCCGTGAACGGCCGCCCCCGACGGGTTCCCGGCCCTCGCCGGGTGCGCGTGCCGTACGGGGAGCGCCCCGCCGGACGGGAATCGCCCGGGGCGTCCGGTGCCTTCGTACCGGCGAATCGCGAGCGAGGTCAGATCAAACCGGCGAGGGCCGTGAAAGACGGGGAAACCCAATCACCCCGGCCGTGGACCGATCGTTAGGGAGGTAGGGGGGATTTTCGTGAACGAGCACGCCGAAACCCCTGATCCGTCGCCCGTGGCGAGAATGCGCCGGCTCGGGACGGGCCTGGGATTCGCCGGAGCCCCGCGCGCCGGCACCCAGCTCGGCCCAGGTTTTTCCAGGCCGAGGTCGAGTTTCTCGGAAATGCTCGTCGCCGGCCTCTCCCGGTGACGGAGGGTGGCCCTTCATCCGTATCCAGAAATCCCTTGCCGATGCCTGAAACGTGGAAAGGAAAATATGGAGAAAGTGATTTCCGGTGGCAAGTGATCGTCTCCGGAACCGGCATTTTCGTCGATATTTCGGAACGCCTTCCAGGGGCCTGCTCTTACGGGATGTCAGGTCGCGAGTAAGTTTTGGCCGGTAGGATGGCGCGTGTGCTCATCTCGTCGGGTGGGCGGGTGGTGACACGGGCCCGGTAAACGTGAGCAGGCGTCGGAGATCGCGGTATCCGTCCAGCTCACGCCGATTTACCTGGAGCGGGGCTGGAGGAATGGTCATCGATCGAAGTCTCGGCGTGCAATCCAGAGCCGTGGTGACTACCGTCTTCACTGCAAGGAACGACGAAGAATCCTTCGTGCCGACCGGCACGAAAACCAACGGGGAACGTCCGAACTCTTTCAGAGAGTGGCAAGAGATGCAGTTTCGCATTTTAGGCCCGGTAGAGATCTGTGACGACAAACGACATCGCCGCTTCGTCCCGCCGGGGCGGAAGCAGCGCGCATTGCTGGCGACGCTGGTCATCAGGGCGGGACACGTTCTGCCGGTGGACCGCCTCATCAACGAACTGTGGGGCGCGAACCCGCCGGCCACCGCGGTCAACTCGCTCCAGGCGACGATCGCCCGGCTCCGCCGCCTCATGGACGTGCCGAAGACGGGGGACGGCACCGACTGGGTGATCCTCACCCAGGATTCCGGATACGTGATGCGGCCGGGGCGGCAGGCCACCGACGTGGACCGGTTCACCGAGCTCGCCGACGAAGGCAGGGCCATCGTCGCGATGAACCCCGGCCGCGCCGTCGCCCTGCTGCGCCAGTCGCTGGCCCTGTGGCGCGGTCCCGCGCTCGAGGACGCCATCTGCGGCGACATCTGCGCCACCTTCGCGATCCAGCTCGAAGAGAAGCGGCTGGCCGTACTGGAGGCACTGTACGACGCTGGCCTGCGCACCGCCCGGCACGCCGAGATCATCGGTGAGCTGGAGGCGCTCGTCGGCGAGCACCCCTTCCGCGAGCGGTTCCACGACCTGCTGATGGTCGCGCTGTACCGCAGCGGCAGGCAGCCGGAGGCGCTGGCGGTCTACGAGAGGCTGCGCGCGCGACTGTCGCGTGAGCTCGGCCTGGAGCCCAGCCCGGCCCTGCAGCAGCGGGTGCAGGAGGTGCTGAACCGGACGGCGGAACTCGACGGTGCCGCGCGCCCCGGCCGGCGGACGACGCCGGCCGGCACCCCGGAGACGGACCTGATCGTTTCCGGGCTCTTCCGGGAGGTCGGACACCTCCGGCACCGGCTGGAGCTGCTCACCCGCGAGTACAACGCGCTCCACGACCGGTTCGACGCCCTGGTCGCGCCGCTCGCCAGGCCCAAGGCGGTGGGAGAGTGAAAGCCCTGCCCAGGCCGCGCGGCTACAAGTGGCTCGACCGGCACATCGACCGGCTGGACCCGGAGACCGACTACCACGAGATCGTGCGGCTGACGGCCGTCTTCCGGCTCAACGAGTTCCTGCTCAACATCGGGTACGTGGTCAACTTCATGGACGTGACCATGCCGACCCACGGCGGTGACGCGCTCATCTTCGGCGGCAAGGTCGTCCACCAGCCGCAGCGGCGCTTCGAGGACAGCGCGTACTTCCTGTGGACGTGGTACCTGTACCCGCCGGACAGCGAGCCGGTGAAACGGTCGATGGACCTGCTCAACCGGATCCACGGGGCGGTCGCGAAAGGGATACCGGGCGCGTTCGCCCACAACGAGGACTACGTGCAAGGCCTGTGCCTGCTGGCCGTCCTGCCCCATCGCCTGCAGCAGCTGTGCGGGCTGCCCGGATACCCCGAGCACGTTCAGGTCGCCTACCACAACTGGGCCCGGGCCCTGTCCGAGCACGTCACCGTCGAGGGCGGCGCGGCGGTCAGGGACTTTCCCGAGGACTTCTACCAGATGGTGAACTTCGCCGACGAGTACGACGCCCGCCAGTGGCCCAGAACCAGGAACGGCCACACGGCGAGCGACGCCTTCATCCGGCAGTTCTGCGAACGCTGGTTCCCCCGCCCCCTGCGGGGCGTGGGCCGCACCCTCATGCTCACCGTCATCCCCGAGAACATGCGCAGGGTCCAGCAGCTGGAGGACCCCCACCCGCTGGGGCAACTGCTGGTCAAACTCGGGATGCGCGCCATGTTCACCCTCCAGGGGCTGATGCCCGATCCCCGGACCCCCGTCTACCGCCGCAAGGTCAGCAGGTCCGACAGCCCGAGCATGCGGCAGCTCAAGGAGACGGGGGAGATGCCCAGCGGACCGCCGAAGCGGCGGCCGGCGGCGACGGGAGGTTCCTAGCGCTCGGAACAGGCGTCCACCCGCGGCCGGCGGGCGAGCCCTCCGCCCCCTCCGGTGCCGTACGGACCGCCGGAGGGGATCGACCGCGGTCGAGGCGGGCCCGCCCCCTGTCCCGGGATCCCTCAGCCGGAGCCCTTGGCCCGGGCCTGGCGGTAGCGGGCGGGGGAGACACCGAACTCGGTGACGAACGACTGCCGAAGGCTCTCGGTGGAGCCGAACCCGCAGCGGGTCGCGATGTCCGCCACCGAGAGCGACGACGAGACGAGGAGCCGCTCGGCCGCCTGCGTGCGCGCGTGCCTGATGAAGCGACCGGGCGTCTTGCCCAGGTGCTCCAGGCTGAGCCGGGTCAGGTGACGCTCACTCACGCTCAGCTGGGCGGCCAGCGTCGCGGGGCTCAGATCACCGTCGAGGTTGCTGACGACGTGGTCGACCACCTGCCGGATCAGCGGATGCTCCGGCGGCGGCGCGCCCACGAACATGCTGATCTGCGCCTGGTCGCCCGGCCGCTGCAGGTAGGTCACCAGGGCGCGCGCCACGATGCGGGCCAGGCGAGGGCCGTGGTCCTCCTCGACGAAGGCGAGCGTCAGGTCCAGGGCGCTGGTGACGCCGGCCGCGGTCGACACGCGCCCCTCGCGGATGTAGAGCGGTCCCGGGTCGACGGTGACGTTGGGGTGGTGGGCGGCGAGCGTTCCCGCGTACCTCCAGTGCGTGGTGGCGCGCCGCCCGTCCAGCAGCCCGGCGGCGGCCAGCAGGGTCGCGCCCGTGCACACCGACGCCACCCGCCGGCTGACCGCGGCCAGCCGGCGTATGTGTGCCAGGAGCACGGGATTGCCCGCGGCGGCCTCGTGGCCGACCCCGCCGGAGACGACCAGGGTGTCGAGCGGGCCGGTGACGCGTTCGAGGGCTTCCTGGCTCTCCAGCGTCAAACCCGAGTCGCAGGGCAACGACCTGCCGCCCGAGGTGGCGAGGCGTATCCGGTAGGGGGGAGCCGCCCCCAGCTGGTTGGCCATGTGGAGCGGCGTGGTCACCGAGGCGATGTCCAGCAACTCCGACTGCGGATACCCGATCACGACGGTCAGCCGCTCATCCATCAGTTCCTCCCGAGGGGACCGTCGACTTTAGGCGGCGGGGGAATCGGGAGCGGGAGGGCCGCCAAATCCCGACGTGCAGTGACCCGTCTGACGTACGCATCAGAGTTCTCCGTTCGTCGCCACAGCAGATGCGCGGCACTGTTATAACAATCGTGTGACTCCTCAGGTGCGCACCTCCCCCGGCGCGGCGTACGACCTCGGATACCACGTCGTGTGGTGCCCGAAGTACCGCCGCCCGGTTCTGGACGGTCGGGTGAAGACCCGCCTGGAAGAGGTGATCCACGCCAAGATCGACGAGCACGGCCGGCAGATCGTGGCGCTTGAGGTGATGCCCGACCATGTGCACCTGTTCGTCGAGCCGCACCCGAAGAACTCACCGTCGTATGTGGCCAACCAGTTCAAGGGCTTCACCTCCCCCCCCACCTGCGCTCCCAACTGCCCACGCTGTGGTCGCGGTCGTACTTCGTGACCACGGTTGGCGCGGTGTCCGCCGAGACGGTGCAGCGCTCCATCGAGACTCAGTACGAGCCCATCCCCAAGGGACAGGGCCGTGCGTAGGTCCTACAAGTTCCTGCTCCGTCCCACCGTCAAGCAGACGGTGGCGCTCACCGCATGCCTTGAGGACCACCGGCAGTTGTACAACGCCGCGCTGGAGCACCGCCGCACCGCCTACCGCACGGCAGGCGTGAACATCCGGTACGGCGACCAGTCGGCCGACCTCAAGCACATCCGCGCCGAGGACCCCGAAGGCCAGGGCCAGTGGTCGTTCTCCTGCCAGCAGGCCACACTGCGCCGCCTGGACAAAGCGTTCGCCGCGTTCTTCGCCCGCCTCAAGGCCGGGCGCACACCGGGCTTCCCACGTTTCAAGGGGCGCGGCTGGTTCGACACGGTGACCTGGCCGAAGGACGGCGACGGCTGCCGGGGGGACTCCCAGCCCGAGCACCCCACCGTGACGTTCGTCCGCCTTCAAGGCATCGGCCACGTCCGCGTCCACCGGCACCGGCCGGTCAAGGGCCGGGCGAAGACGATCAGTGTCAAGCGGGAGGGCTCGCGTTGGTACCTCGTGCTGTCGTGCGACGACGTGCCCGCCCAGACCCTGCCCCCGGCGGGCGCGGTCGTCGGCCTGGACATGGGCGTCGCCTCGCTGGTCATCACCAGCGACGGCGAGCACCTGGCCAACCCGCGTCACCTGACCGCGTCCGCCGAGCTGCTGGCCGCCGCCCAGCAAGACCTGGCTCGTAAGAAGCGCGGGTCCAAGCGGCGAGGTAAAGCGGTGGCGCGGGTCGCCGCCCTGCATGCCAAGGTCCGGCGGCAGCGCCTGGACGGCGCGCACAAAGCCACGCTCAGGCTGGTCCGCGACTACGACGTCATCGTGCACGAGGACCTGCGGATCGCGAACATGACCCGCTCGGCGTCCGGCACGCTCGAAGCGCCCGGCACCAACGTGGCACAGAAATCCGGCCTCAACCGGAGCATCCTGGACGCGGGTTGGGGGGTGTTCTTGACGATCCTGTCGCACAAGGCTGAAAGCGCCGGTCGAGAGCTGGTCGCGGTGAACCCCGCCAACACCTCCCGCACGTGCGCCCGATGTGGGCACTGCGCGCAGGAGAACCGCGTCACCCAAGCCGAGTTCGCCTGTACGGCGTGCGGGCACACCGCGCATGCCGACGTGAACGCGGCGATCAACATCTTGAGGGCAGGGCTTGCCCTTCGCGACGCTGCGGAAGCGGCCTAGCGAGAAGCCGCTCCCTTCAGGGAGCGGAGGAGTCACGATGCCCATCCCGTCGGGGAGCCGACACGGATCCCAAGTTTACCGGCGTGGCTGATTTCGCCGATCGGAGGTGGCGTCGCAGGTGCCCGGGTCGCAGCGCGACGTCGGCGTCCCGGGCGCGGTCCTGCTGCGCATGGCCGCCGAAGACCCGTCGTGCGCGGGCATCCTGGCCGACAGCGCCACTAAGCTGATCAGCATCATCATCAGCAGGGCGTCCGCGTCGGCCATCGCTCAGGGGCCGGTCTGACGGGATCGGCCGCGTCGCGGCGAGAGATTTCTCCGGGGCCGTGTCGATCGGCGGGCCGCTCGTTCGACGTGTGGGGGCGAGGGCCGAGAGGCGGCCCCGCCGGACGAGGAGAACGCGATGCCGAAATACCTGCTGATCATGCGGGGCACCGATGAGACGAACGCGGCCATGATGGCTGACATCGACGAGATGATGGCCACGACCCGCCGGTTCATCGAGGACATGATGAAGGCCGAGGTCCTCGTCGCGGCCGAAGGGCTGGACGATCCGGGCCAGGGCGTCGTGGTCGACTTCAGCGGTGAGGCGCCGGTGGTCACGGACGGGCCGTACGGCGAGACCAGGGAACTGTTCGGCGGCTACTTCCTGCTCGATGTCGCCACGAAACAGGAGGCGGTCGAGTGGGCCAAGCGGGTCCCGGCGGTCCGCGGGTCCAAGATCGAGGTCCGGCGGGTGGCCGAGGCCGACGAGGTCCCGCAGGGCAGCGAGAGCAACGACCAGATCTGATGGGTACGGCCGACGTCGAGGCCGTCTGGCGGATCGAGTCGGCCCGGATCGTCGCCGCGCTGACGCGGTTCACCGGCGATTTCGGGCTGGCCGAGGACGCGGCCCAGGAGGCGGTGGCCGAGGCGCTGGTGTCGTGGCCGCGTGCCTCTCCGGCCAATCCGGCCGGCTGGCTGATGGCCACGGCCCGGCGGCGGGCGATCGACGCGATCCGCCGCCGGACCGCCCTCCGGGACCGATACGCCCTGCTGGCGGCCGACCCCGCGGTCGACCAGGAAATCGACCCCGACAGGGTCGACGACGACGTCCTGGCGTTGATGTTCGTCAGCTGCCACCCGGTGCTCTCCCGCGAGGCCCGGGTGGCGCTGACCTTGCGCGTGGTCGGCGGCCTGTCCAGCGAGGAGATCGCCCGCGCCTTCCTGGTACCCGTGCCGACCGTGCAGGCCCGCATCACCCGGGGCAAGAAGACGATCGCGGCGGCCGGGGTGCCGTTCGAGCTGCCGCCGGCCGGCGAGCGCCGGGAACGGCTGGGCGGCGTGCTCAGCGTCCTCTACGTGATCTTCACAGAGGGGTCGACGGCCACGTCGGGCGACCGGCTGCTGCGCCCCGACGTCGCGTACGAGGCGATCCGGCTGGCCCGCACGCTGGTCGCGCTGCAGCCGGACGAGCCGGAGTCGCACGGCCTGCTCGCGTTGTGCGAGCTGACGGCCGCGCGCTTTCCGGCCCGGACCGGCCCGGACGGCACGCCGGTCCTGCTCGAGGACCAGGACCGGCGGCTGTGGGACCTCTCGGCGATCCGCCGGGGGCTGGCCGCGCTGGCCAGGGCATCGACCCGCGGCCTCGGCCCCTACGGCCTGCAGGCCGCGATCGCCGCCGCCCACGCGTCGGCGCCCTCGGCCGAGGCGACCGACTGGGACCGGATCGTGCTGCTCTACGAGGCGCTCGGCCGGGTCGCGCCCTCGCCGGTGGTCGAGCTCAACCGGGCCGTTGCCGTGGCCATGGCCTCGGGTCCGGCGCGGGCCCTGGCCATCGTGGACGAGCTGATCGCCTCGGACCGGCTCCCCGGTTCGCATCTAGTTCCGACCGTACGCGGGGAACTGCTGGCCCGCCTCGGCCGGCGACCGGAGGCGCGCGCCGAGCTGGAGCTGGCCGCCCGGCTGTGCGCCAACCGGCGCGAACGTTCGGTGCTGCTGCGCAAGGCGGCCGCGCTGGACTGACTTTCCCGGCGCGGCCGGCCCGGATTCGGCTGGTGGCTGACGGCCTCGATGGTCTCCCGCTCGCGGTCTCCGGACACGGTGACCGATGACCGGTGACCGCGATGTTCCGCATGCTCTCGCGTACTCCACGTGCCGTAGAGGGTCCGGATCCTCGTCCCGGCGCCGTACGGGCGAAATCCCTCCCCGCAGGACGAGTAAGAGATCGATTTCTCGGTAGGTTCACGCCGTGGCGAACGTCACGGGTCGATGATCGTCGAGCTCTACCCGGGAGGCACCGAGGCGATGTTCGAAGGCTTCGAGGCAGGACCGATCCAGGTCGAGGACGCCTCCATCCACGTCCGCCACGGCGGGCAGGGACCGCCGGTGCTGTTGCTGCACGGTCATCCCCGCACCTCCGCGACATGGCATCGCGTCGCGCCTCGGCTGGTCGAGCGCGGCTTCACCGTCGTCTGCCCCGACCTGCGGGGATACGGCCGCTCGCGCGGCCCGGCGCCCACCGCCGACCACTCCGGGCACTCCAAGCGCGCCGTCGCGAACGACATGGTGGCGGTGATGCGCTCTCTGGGGCACGCCCGGTTCGCTCTCGCCGGACACGACCGGGGAGGCGCCGTGGCGTTCCGCCTCGCTCTGGACCACCACGACGCGGTGTCCCGCGTGGCGTTCATCGACTGCCTGCCCATCAGCGAGCACCTGTCCCGCATCACCGCGAAGTTCGCGACGCGGTGGTGGCACTGGTTCTTCTTCGCGCAGCCGGACGTCCCGGAACGCGTCATCAACGCCGACCCCGGCAGCTGGTACCGCGGCGACCCGGAGAGCATGGGCCGGGAGAACCACGACGAGTTCCGCGCGGCCACCGGGAATCCCGACGTGGTGCGGGCCATGCTGGAGGACTACCGGGCCGGTCTCACCGTCGACCTGCGTCACGAGGAGGCCGACCGGGCCGCCGGCGTGCGGCTGCGGTGCCCCGTTCTGGCCCTGTGGTCCCTGCGCGACGACCTCGAAGATCTGTACGGCGACCCGCTGCGAATCTGGCGGAACTGGGCCGGAGACCTGCGTGGCCACGGGATCGACTCCGGCCACCACGTGGCCGAGGAGGCCCCGGACGCGCTCGCCGCGGCCTTGGGCGACTTCTTCGGCGGCTGATCCGAAACGGGACAGGCCGGCCGCTCGCCCGAGGCGACACCGTCATCCCGCCCCTGGGTTATACAGGACTTCCTGAATTCAGGATTCTGTGTACTCTGAGGACATGCTGACGATCGCTTCCGAGATCGAGGTGCTCGCACGGTTCGGCCGGGCGCTGGCCGACCCGATCCGCTGCCGGATCCTGCTCGCGTTGCGCGAGGCTCCGGCCCACCCCGCCGACCTTGCGGAGCGGCTGGGCGTCTCCCGCACCCGGCTGTCCAACCACCTGGCCTGCCTGCGCGACTGCGGCCTGGTGGTCGCCGTGCCGGTCGGCCGCCGTACCCGTTACGAGCTGGCCGACGTGCGGCTCGGGCACGCGCTGGACGACCTGCGCACCGCGGTGGTCGCCGTCGCCGCCGACGGCACCTGCCCGGACGCGAGCGAGAAGGGCTGCTGCTGATGGTCACCGCCGCGCTCGGCCCCGGCCCGGCCCGTCGCGCCCTGCTGACCCGGCGGATCCGGCTGCTGGTGGCCGCGACCATCACCTACAACGTGATCGAGGCGGTCGTGGCCATCGCGGCCGGGACCGTCGCCTCCTCGGCCGCGCTGATCGGGTTCGGGCTGGACTCCGTCGTCGAGGTCGCCTCGGCCGCCGCGGTCGCCTGGCAGTTCAGCGCCGCCGACCCCGAGCGGCGGGAGAGGAGCGCGCTGCGCGTGATCGCGGTCTCCTTCTTCGCGCTGGCCGCCTACGTCGGCTTCGACGCCGTACGCGCCCTGCTCGGCGAAGGCGAAGCCGAGCACTCCACCCCCGGTCTCGTCCTCGCCGCCCTGTCACTGCTGATCATGCCGTTCCTGTCCTACGCGCAGCGGCGCGCGGGCCGCGAGCTCGGCTCCGCCTCCGCGGTGGCCGACTCCAAGCAGACCCTGCTGTGCACCTACCTGTCGGCGGTGCTGCTGGTCGGCCTGGTGCTCAACAGCGCCTTCGGCTGGTCCTGGGCCGACCCGATCGCCGCCCTGGTCATCGCCGCGGTGGCGGTCAGGGAAGGCCGCCAGGCCTGGCGCGGCGACGCCTGCTGCGCCCCCGCCCCGCCGGCCGCCGGCCTCACCACCTCCACCGGCCCCACCGGCCCGGCCGCGAAAGCCTGCCCTGACGGCTGCTGTCCCGCCCCGCCGGAGTAGCACGCCGCCGGCGAGGTGACCGATCGCGTTCCCCGCCGGTGACGCCGGCCACCGGGATGCTCACCGGCCGAGGTAGGCCTCGGTGGATGCGCGGAGGGCGGTGACGCACGCGGCCACGGCCGGATCGGCGGCCGAGCCCTTCCGGTAGGTGACGCGGGTTCGCCGGCGGGTGGCGAGCGGGACGAGGCGCACCCCGGCCGGCGGCCGCGCCGTGGCGAGCTGCGGTACGAGCGAGACGCCCTGGCCGGCCGCCACCAGCGCGAGCACCGCGGCGAAGTCGTCGGCGTGGTGCCGCACCAGCGGGCTGAAGCCGGCGGTGCGGCAGACCTGCAGCGCGACGGCGTGGCAGGCGGTGCCGGGGCTGCCCACGATCCAGGCGGCGTGCCGGGCGTCGCCGACCGGGTCGGCGCCGGGGTCCGTGCCGGCGGAGGGCATGGCGAGGAACACCGTCTCCTCCAGCAGCGGCACCGCGTCGAGCGTGGGGCCGGGCTCGACCGGCATGATGTCGTAGTCGTTCACCAGGGCCACGTCCAGCCGCCGTTCGCGCAGCGCCTCGGGCATGGCGACCGGGTCGAGCTCGGTCACCATCAGCTCGAGGGCGGGGTGATCGAGGCCCAGCGTGACCAGCGCGGCCGGCAGAAGGGTGCGTACGGCGGTGGGGAACGCGCCGATGCGCAGCGGACCGGCCGGCTCGCCGCGGGCCGCGGCCAGTGCGGCGCCGGCGCCTTCGAGGGCGGCCAGGACGGTCTCGGCGTGCCGCACGAGGACGGCACCGGCCGGGGTCAGGACGACCCGGCGTCCGGTCCGCTCCAGCAGCGGAACTCCCGCCTCGCGTTCCAGCGCGGCCAGCTGCTGGGAGACGGCCGAAGGCGTGTACGTGTGCGACCTGGCCACGGCGGCGATCGTGCCCAGCCGCGCCAGATCGCACAGCAGGCGCAGTCGGCGGACGTCGAGCATCAGCTCAGCTTACGGGTATGCGTAGAAAGCTGAACTGGACCTTGCCTGTCCGGGCGGCGCACCCTGGACGCATGACGCTCACCGGCCTGTACGTGCCCTTGATCACCCCGTTCGACGACGCCGGAGCCGTGGCTCTCGACGCGCTGGAGGCCCTCGCGCACCGGATCCTGGACGCCGGGGCGACCGGTGTGGTCGCGCTGGGCACCACCGCGGAGCCGTCCGCGCTCAGCGGCCCGGAGCAGCGGGCCGTGGTGGACCTCGCCGCCCGGGTCTGCGCGGAACGCGGCGCGCACCTCCTGGTGGGCGCCGCCACCCCGCAGGCGCTGGACGCGCTGCGGGACCGGCCGGAGGCGGTGGCGGCGCTGAGCCTGGTCCCGCCGTTCACGCGCCCGGGCGAGGCCGGGGTGCTTGCCCACTTCCGCCATCTCGCCGAGGTCAGCCCGGTACCGCTCGTCATCTATCACGTCCCGTACCGGACCGGGCAGCGCCTGTCGGCGGACGCGGTGCGACGGCTGGCCGCCCTGCCCGGTGTGGTGGGCGTCAAGTACGCGGTCGGCGGGATCGACGAGGACACCGTCGCGCTCATGGCCGATCTCCCGGACGGCTTCGCGGTGCTGGGGGGCGACGACCTGTTCGTCTCGCCCCTGCTCGCACTCGGCGCACACGGCGCGATCATGGCCTCGGCGCACGTGGCCACCGCGCGGTTCGTGGAGCTGGTCGAGGCGTGGCGGGCCGGCGACGTGGCCCGGGCGCGACCTCTCGGGCACCGCCTCTCGGCCCTGTCCGGAGCGCTGTTCACCGAGCCCAACCCCGCCGCGATCAAGGCGGTCCTGCACGCCCGCGGCGTCATCCCCACCGCCGCGGTCCGGCTGCCGCTCCTGCCGGCCCGGCCGGAGACCGCGCGAACCGCGCTGCGCCACGCCGACGCCCCGCACCACGCCGAGGCCCCGCACCACGTCCCGGCCTGACCGGCGGGCCGCGATCTCAGCCGTCGCCGGCCGCGGTGAACGCCGGGGCGTGGTCACGGGCGAAGCCGGCGATGTCACGCGGGGGACGGCCGAGAAGCCCGGCGAGCGTGTCGGTGGTGAAGTCTCCCCAGCCGGAGACATACGCTCGCGCGTACTCCTCGAGCATGTCGGCGATCCATTCCGGGACGCCGTGGCCGAGCAGCGTCTTGCGCCTGGCGTCGTCGCCGACCGGCAGGTACGTGACGGGCCTGCCGAGAGCGAGCCCCAGCTCGCCGGCGACCTCGTCGAACGTGAGCGAGCGCGGGCCGGTGAGGGTGTACGTCTCGCCGTGGTGGCGGTCGGGGCCGTCGAGAAGCACGCGGGCGGCGCACTCGGCGATGTCGCGTACGTCGATCATGCCGATTCGCGCCGAGGCCATGTTCAACGAGAACGTGCCGGTGGCGGCGATGTCGCCCGCCTCGTTCAGCAGGTTCTGCATGAACCAGTGGGGACGCAGGATCGTCCAGCGCATGCCGCACCGTTCGATCTCCCGGTCCGACAGCGCGTGCAGCCTGCCGCTGCGGTTCGGCGCGTCGTGTGCCGCGCCGACGACGGACAGGCGCACGACACGCTCCACGCCGGCCTGGCGCGCGGCCCACACGGCGTTCATGGCGTTCTCCGGGGCGCGCGGACCGTTCGGGGTGAGCAGCCACAGGTCCTGCACGCCCTCGAAGGCGGGCGGGAGCGACCGGGCGTCGTCGAGGTCACCGGCGAAGACCTCGGCGACCTCGGCGACCTCGGCGCCCCGCTCGCGCGAGCCGCCCGCCGCGGACTCGTCGCGGACGAGAGCACGAAGGTTCACCTCGGCCCCCCGCAGCGCGTTCATCAGCGCGGTGGACACGGTTCCGGTGGCTCCGGTGATCAGTACGGTGCGCGACACGCTCGTTCTCCTTTGTCGGTGGTGATGGGGATGCGGACCAGGCCGCGTACCGCGGCGGTCACCCGGCCGGCGCGTGGCCTCCCGCGCCTTCCGCCGTCGCGGACACGGTGACGCGCCTGGTCCGGTTGTCCGGATCAGCCGGCCGAAGTGGCCGGTGCGGCCGGTGCCGGGGCGTCGCCGTGGTGGACCGGGGACTCCGGGGACCCGCCCGCCGCCCGGCCGACGGTGACGCGCTCCAGGATCCAGAGCACGACGGTCCCGGCAGAGAGGGTGGCGCCCAGGACGCACACGCCGGTCCAGCCGCCGTGCGCCCAGACCGCCGATGTCAGCGCGGAGCCCACCGCGCCACCGAGGAACAGGGAGGTCATGAAGGCGGAGTTGATCCGGTTACGAGCCTCGGGCCGGATCGCGTAGAGGACGTTCTGGCTGCTGTTGAGCACCGCCTGGTGCGCCAGATCCAGCACGATCACGCCGGCGAGCAGCCAGACCAGCGAGTGCGCCCCCGCCGCGATCGCCGGCCAGGACGCCACCAGCAGGACCGTCCCGGCGCCGGTCACGAGCTGGACGCGCCCGCGGTCGGCCAGCCGCCCCGCCACCGTGGCGGTCAGCGCACCCGCGACACCGGCCAGGCCGAACAGGCCGACGGCCGACTCCGACCAGCCGTACGGTGACCGCACCAGCAGGAAGGTCAGCGCCGTCCACAGCACGCTGAACGAGGCGAGGCTCGACGCGCCGATACCCGCCCGCCACCGCAGCAGCGGCTCGTGGCGGAACATCGCGACCGTCGAGCGCAGCAGCCCGACGTAGGACAGGCGCCCGCCGTCCTCGCCGAGCCGGGGCAGGAAGACGCGCAGCGACACCGCCATCAGCGCCATCAGCGCCGCGTTCACCCAGTAGACCGTCCGCCAGCCGCCCAGCTCGGACAACGCTCCGGACGCGGTCCGCGCCAGCAACAGGCCGAGCATCAGCCCGGTCATCACCGTGCCGACCACCCGGCCGCGCTCGGCCGGATCCGCCAGCGTCGCCGCGAACGGCACCACCACCTGCGCTCCGACCGAGGTCAGCGCGGTCAGGGCCGTACCGGCCAGGAGCACCGTGCCGTTGGCCGCGGTGGCCGACACCAGCAGGAACACCGCGGTCGCCGCGTAGAGCGACACCGCCAGCCGCCGCCGCTCCACCAGGTCGCCGAGCGGCACCAGCAGGACCAGCCCCAGCGCGTACCCGCCCTGCGCGGCCGTCACCACCAGCGCCGCCGCCGACGGCCCGACCCCCAGCTCCCGGCCGATCAGGTCGAGCAGCGGCTGCGCGAAGTAGTTTCCCGCGACCGCCAGCCCGGTCGCCACCGACATGAGCAGCAGCAGCCCGTGCGACAGGCCGCCGCCCGTGCGAGGTCTCGTCGTCATGCGCCCAGCTTGGGCAACGAACGATCGATGAGTCCAACACATGTTTGTCATCGGATCGATCGTGCACCACGATTGATTCGTGGAACTCCAGCAGATGCGCTATGTCGTCGCCGTCGCGGAGACGAGCAACTTCACCCGCGCCGCCGAGCGGTGCCTGGTCGTCCAGTCCGCGCTGAGTCACCAGATCGCCCGCCTGGAACGCGAGCTGGGTGCCAAGCTGTTCGAGCGCACCAGCCGCCGCGTCCGGCTGACCCCCGCCGGTGAGGCGTTCCTGCCCGCCGCCCGCCAGGCTCTCGACGCCGCCGAACGGGCCCGCGCCGAGGTGGCGGCCGCCGCCGGCGAGATCCGGGGCCGGCTCGCCATCGGCGCCATTCCCACCGTCGCGGCGGTCGACCTCCCGACCGTGCTGAAGCATTTCCACCTGCGCCACCGGCAGGTGCGGATCACCCTGCGCTCGGGCGCGAGCGAGGAACTGGTCGAGCGGGTGCGGCAGGGCAGCCTGGACGCCGCTTTCCTAGGGCTGCCGGTGGGCGCACGCCCCAGCGGCGTCCGCGGCCGCGAGCTGGCGCGCGGCGACCTCGTCGCCGTGGTGGCGCCCGGCCACCCGCTGGCGGGCAGGGAACGCGTGGACCTGCGCCGGCTGTCGGACGAACCGTTCGTCGACTTCCCCCCGGGCACCGCCGCGCGGGCCCAGACGGACGAGGCGTTCGCGGCGGCCGGGGTCCGGCGCGAGGTCGCCTTCGAAGTGATGAACATGGACTTCATGGCCCGCCTGATCCGGCAGGACCTGGGCATCGGGCTGCTGCCCGCCGCCTTCGCACCCGAACTTCCCGATCTGCCCGTCCTGCGACTTCGCGACGCCCCCGCCCGCATGGAGCACCTCGTCTGGAGCCGCTTCCCGCCGTCCCCCGCCGCCGCGGCGTTCCTGGCCGCCCTCGGCATCCCGGCGGCGGAATCCTCGGGATCGCCGGACTTGTGACCGCGGGTGCCCGGTTCCGATCCTGCCCGGCGACCGGTCGGCGGTGGGCGGCTCAGATCTCCCTGACGAAGATGACGGCGTCGGTCTGGCCGGTGGTGGCCGGGTCGAGGGGAAAGTAGGTGTGGTCGGCCGGGACGCGGGGCGCCGGCTCGCGGTCGAGGGCCGCGGCGAGAAGGCCGGGATCGACGACGGCGCGGTCGTGGGGGAGGGACGAAAGGAGCCCTTCGAGGGTGTCGGGAGGGGGGACGTCGGAGCCGCGGGTGCCGAAGGCGGTGGCGGCGAAGGCGTACCGGTCGCCGAGGCGTGTGTCCACGATCGCCCCGGCGCTCCACCACTCCAGCGTCCGGCCCGCCAGGGGGCCCCAGCCCTCCGGCAGCAGCCAGCGGCTCCTGTCCCTCTGCAGGTGACGGTTGTGGGCGAAGGCGAGGGTGGGGCCGCGACGGGACTCGAAGCCGACGATGGCGTCGAGGTTGTCGGCCATCATCGCGTCGCGCAGGCGCATGAGCGAGCCGACGCGGTCGGGCGAGGTGTCGGCCACGCCGGCGTGGTAGCGCAGGAGCCCGGCGGCGGTGCGGGCGTACAGGTCGGCGCGCCACCAGGCGCCGGGGGAGGTGGCGGCCGTCAGGTGGGGGGCGTGCGCGGTGAGCAGCGCGCGCAGGTCGTCGGTGATCAGGCGCAGTTCCCCGGCCTCGGGGGTGCGGCCGACGGACTGGGCGGGATCCGTCCACAGGGCGGCCGGGTTGGTCCAGCGCTCCTCGGGGCCGAGCAGCTCGTCGAGGCTCTCGCGGCTCCAGGCCAGGTCGAGGTGGGCGGCGAGGTAGTCGTGCAGCGCGGTCAGGGCCGTGCGGGGACCGGCGGGCCCGGTCATCTCCAGAGGGCCGTCGAAGCCGTAGAAGCGGAGCCGCTCGTGCGGGGGACGCCGCTCGTTGTAGGCGCGCATCCAGCGCAGGAGCTCGCGGTTGGCGGGTGAGGCGCCGGAGCCGTGGCTGAGGCCGCGGCTCACCGCGTCGTCGAGGGTCCCTGTGCCGTCGGTGACGTACGCGTCGGCGGCCAGGGCCATCAGGCAGTCGCTCTCGATGGTGATCGAGCGGTAGCCCTCGTGCTCGACGAGGTGGCGGAAGATCTCGTTGCGCAGCTCGGGGAAGGCTTCGACGCCGTGGGTGGGCTCGCCGAGGCCGAGCAGGCGGGTGGCGGGGGACAGGAGCGCGGTGAGGGCGGCGCCGGTGAAGGGACGGGCGGCGTCCCGGATCGAGATCGTCACGTATTCGACTGTATCGTTGAACCTTCTGTGTAAACTTTGGCGGTATTCACGGCTGCTGAAGAGGAAGAACCTTCAAAATGCGGTTGCGGCCCATCGACCTGGCGCGCGAGCACGGCCTGTCCACGCAGGCGGTGCGCAACTACGAGGAGGCGGGGATCCTGCCGCCGGCCGAGCGCTCGGCGCACGGCTACCGCGCCTACGCTCCGCGCCACGCGGCGGCGTTGCGGACGTTCCTGGCGCTGATCCCCGCGCACGGCCACGCGACCGCGGGAGCGATCATGCGGGCCGTGAACGACGGCGCGGTCGAGGAGGCGCTGCGGCTGATCGACGAGAGCCACGCGCAGCTGGCCGACGACCGGCGCACGCTGGAGGCCGTGGAACGGGCGCTGCGCGACCTGGCGCCGCCGCGCGAGCCGGAACCGGAGGCGGGGGCGACGTTCATCGGGCCGCTGGCGCGCAGGCTCGGCATCCGGCCCGCGACACTGCGCAAATGGGAGCGGGCCGGGCTGATCGCGCCCCGGCGCGACCCGCACACCGGCTACCGCGTCTACACCTCCGCCGACGTGCGCGACGTGCTGCTGGCCCACCAGCTGCGGCGCGGCGGGTACGGGCTGGAGCCGATCGCGCTGGTGCTGGAGCGGGTGCGGGCGGCGGGCGGGCCGGAGCCGCTGCAGGCGACGCTGCGGGAGTGGCACGACCGGCTGACGGCGCGGGGCCTGGCGATGCTGGCGGGCGCGGCCGCGCTCGACACCTGCCTGGGGACGCCGTAGCGCCCGGCCGGTCCGGCCGCGTTCGGCACCTGCCCGGGGCCGTCATGGCGCCTGGCCGGTCCGGCCGCGTCCGGCCCTCGGCCGCCCGGAAACGACCGTGGGCCCCCGGTCGTGAAGATTCCGGGGACCCACGGGTGTGGCTGACTTCAGCCGGGCGACGCTACTTCGTGAGCGGGGCCAGCTTGGGGTCGTTGGCGTACGCCTCCACGACGTTCTCCTTGGTCACGATCAGCGGCTCGAGCAGGTACGACGGGACGACCTTCACCCCGTTGTCGTACGACTTGGTGTCGTTGACCTGGGGGGCCTTGCCGGCCTGCAGGTCCTTGGCCATCTGGATGGTCTGCTTGACCAGCTCGCGGGTGTCCTTGTTGATCGTCGAGTACTGCTCGCCGGCCACGATCGACTTGACCGACTCGACCTCGGAGTCCTGGCCGGTCACCACGGGCAGGTCCTTGCCGGCACCCTTGACCGAGGTGATGATGGCGCGGGCCAGCGTGTCGTTGGGGGAGAGCACCCCGTCCAGGGTCTTGCTGCTGTAGGTGGAGGTCAGCAGCGAGTCCATGCGACGCTGGGCGTTCTCGGCCTTCCAGCCGTCGGTGGCGGTCTGCTTGACGTCGGTCTGGCCGGAGCCGACCACCACGCTGCCGTCGTCGATCTTCGGCTTCAGCACGTCCATCGCGCCGTCGAAGAAGACCGCCGAGTTGTTGTCGTCCGACGAGCCGGAGAACAGCTCGATGGTGTAGGGGCCGTCGGCCTTCTTCGCCTTCATGCCGTCCAGCAGGGCCTGGCCCTGGAGCTGGCCGACCTTGAAGTTGTCGTAGGCGATGTAGTAGTCGACCGCGTCGGTGTTCTTGATGAGCCGGTCGTAGGCGATGACGGTCGCGCCGGCCGCCTTGGCGGCCTCCACCTGGGTGCTCAGCTGCGCGGCGTCGGTCGCGCCGATGACGATGACCTTGGCGCCCTTGGTGACCATGGCCGAGATCTGCGCCTGCTGGTCGGCGACGGTGGTGGAGGAGCCGGCGTACTGGACGTCGGACTTGAAGCCGGCCTCCTTCAGGCCGTCGGTGAACAGGCCACCGGCCAGGACCCAGTTCTCCGAGGTCTTCGACGGCAGCGCGACGCCGATCAGCGAGTCGGCGGGGAAGCCCTTCGCGGCCTCGCTGGAGCCTGCGGAGGCGCCCGTACCGCCGGCGGGGGTCTGCGAACGCTCGGAGGCGCAGGCGGTGAGGGACAGAAGCGCGATGGCCCCGGCCGCCACGCCCCTGACGAGGATATTGCGCATTTTCAGAGGTGCCCTTCTTCAAAGGATGACGGGGCGGAGGTCTCCCGCCCCGCCGACGGTGGCCGGTTAGCCGGCCACCGGACTCTTGCCGTGTTCCTGGTCCGCCTCGGCGCCGGACGCCGGGCCGGTCGGTGTCTCCCGGCGGAACGGGCGCGTCAGCGATCCGAGGACCGAGAAGCGCCCCTGCTTCTTGTTGTAGACGTCGAGCGCGACGGCGAGCAGCAGGACCAGGCCCTTGATGATCTGCACCCGGTCGGAGCCCACGCCCATCAGCTGCAGGCCGTTGTTGAGCACGGCCATGACGAGGCCGCCGACGATGGATCCGCTGATCGTGCCCAGGCCGCCGGAGACCGCCGCGCCGCCGATGAAGACGGCGGCGATCGCGTCCAGCTCCCAGCCGATGCCGTCCTGCGGCCCTGAGGCGGCCGAACGGGCAACGAAGATCATGCCGGCCAGAGCCGCCAGGACCGACATGTTCATCATCACCAGGAAGTTGACCCGCCTGAGCTTGACTCCGGACAGCTCGGCGGCCCTGGCGTTGCCGCCGACCGCGTAGATGTGCCGGCCGCCCGCCGTGTTGCGGGTGATGAACGCGTAGATCACGACCAGGACGCCGAGGATGATCCCGGAGATCGGGAAGCTGGTCCCGATCCGCCCGCCGGCGAACTGCAGGGTCGCGAAAACCACCACGACGACCGGGACGGCGACCCGGATCGCCGAGATCCACATCGGGGCGACGTCGGCCGCCATCTCCCGCCGGGTCTGGCGGGCCCTCCACTCCCGGACCGCGATCGCCACGCAGACGACCAGGCCGAGCAGGAGCGTGAGGTTGTTGTACCCGGTGTCCGGGCCGACCTCCGGCAGGAAGCCGGCACCGATGACCCTGAACCCCTCGGGCACCGGGATGGTGTCGGCGTTGCCGATGTACTGGTTGCCGCCCCGGAACAACATCATGCTGGCCAGGGTGACGATGAAGGCCGGCACCCCGACGTAGGCCACCCAGAAGCCCTGCCAGGTGCCGATGAGGACACCGACCGCCAGGCCGATCAGGATGGCGAGGAACCACGGCACCGAGTAGTCCTGCATGACCTTCGCGACCACGATGCCGACGAACGCGGCGATCGAGCCGACGGAGAGGTCGATGTGCCCGGCGACGATGACCATCAGCATCCCGATGGCCAGGATCAGGATGTACGAGTACTGGCTCACCAGCGAGATGAGGTTGCCGGAGTTCAGCGTCAGGCCGTCGGTCAGGACCTGGAACAGCAGGACGATCGCCACCAGCGTGAAGATCATCCCGAACTGCCGGGCGTTGGAGGTCGTCCCTCCGAACAGGGACTTCTGGAGTTCTTTCACACGGCTCATGGTCGGCGTGCCTTCTTCGCTGAGGTCATCTGCTTCATCAGGAGTTCGGGGTCGGCGTCTCGCCGGTCGATGTCGCCGGTGATGGTCCCCTCGAACACCGTGTAGATCCGGTCACAGAGGCCGATCAGCTCGGGGAGCTCCGAGGAGATGACGATGACGCCCTTCCCCTGGTCGGCGAGTCGCTGGATGATGCCGTAGATCTCGTACTTGGCGCCCACGTCGATGCCCCGGGTCGGCTCGTCGAGGATGAGCAGGTCGGGATCGGTGAACATCCACTTCGCCAGCACCACCTTCTGCTGGTTGCCGCCGGAGAGCTTGGTGACCCCCTCGTCGACGGTGGGGGCCTTGACCCGCAGGCTCGTCCGGTAGCCCTCGGCCGCCCGATGCTCCCGCACCGGGTCGACCACGCCGCGGGTGGAGACCTTGGACAGCTTGGCCGACACCATCGAGGTCTTGATGTCGTCGAGCAGGTTCAGGCCGATCGACTTGCGGTCCTCGCTGACGTACGCCAGGCCGTGCGCGATGGCGTCCGACACCGACTTCAACACGATCTCCCGGCCGTCCTTGAAGATCTTCCCGGAGACGTAGGTGCCGTACGAGCGTCCGAAGACGCTCATCGCCAGCTCGGTGCGCCCGGCGCCCATCAGGCCGGCGAACCCGACGATCTCGCCGCGGCGCACGGTGAAGCTGGAGTTCTTGACCACCAGGCGCTCGGCGGAGATCGGGTGCCGGACCGTCCAGTCGCGTACCTCGAAGAAGACCTCGCCGATCTCGGGAGTGTGGTCGGGGAAGCGGCTGTGCAGCTCCCTGCCGACCATGCCCCGGACGATCCGGTCCTCGTCGACGCCGTCCGCCTTGACGTCGAGGGTCTCGATCGTCCGGCCGTCCCGCAGGATGGTGATGCTGTCGGCGATCTGCGCGATCTCGTTGAGCTTGTGGGAGATGATGATCGAGGTGATGCCCCGCTGCCTGAAGTCGCGGAGGAGGTTCAGCAGGTGCTGGGAGTCGGCCTCGTTCAGGGCGGCGGTGGGCTCGTCGAGGATGAGGAGCTTCACGTCCTTGGCGAACGCCTTCGCGATCTCCACGAGCTGCTGCTTGCCCACGCCGATGTCCTTGATCAGCGTGTCCGGGTCCTCTTCCAGGCCGACCCGGGCCATCAGCTCCAGGGCCTGGCGGTTGGCGGTCTTCCAGTTGATCACGCCGCCGCGGCCCGGTTCGTTGCCGAGGAAGATGTTCTCGGTGATGGACATGCCGGGCACCAGGGCGAGCTCCTGGTGGATGATCACGATGCCGGAGTTCTCGCTGGCCCGGATGTCGGAGAACCGGCTCTCCGTGCCCTGGTAGAGGATCTCGCCGGAGTAGGTGCCGTACGGATGGACCCCGCTGAGCACCTTCATCAGGGTGGACTTGCCGGCGCCGTTCTCCCCGGCGATCGCGTGGATCTCGCCGGCCCGCACCACCAGGTTGACGTCGGAGAGCGCCTTGACCCCGGGGAACTCCTTGGTGATCGAACGCATCTCCAGCAGGACGGGTGCGTCGCTCATGACCGGCCCGCCCGGGTCCGGGCCCGTGCCGGGCACGGCCTCGGAACGGCGACGTCGCCGTCTCTGGGCCGGCAGCGGGATCCCCGCGCGTCCGGCTGCAGGGGACCGCGCCAGGTCACCACCGACATGGTTACCTCCGGGAGGTTCGTCATCAGTTCGTTTGCCGTGCTGTGGCCTGAACCACATCGTGCGGACAGGGGCTTTCCGCAGAATATAAATTAATTCGTTCTTCGCATGACTCGCCGGTGAGCGGTGGCGTGTGCCGCCGCCCGGGTCGTACGCGGTCACGTGCCGCGGTCGACCGCCGTCAGGGCGCGGGCCCGGCCGTCCCGTCGTGAGAGCCGGTGACGAGGTCCGCCGGGGGCGTCCGCCGCGGGTGCGGCCGTGCCCGAGCGCGGCTCCCGGCTAGACACGACGCCGTGGGAGGCAGAAGTCAATGATCATAACGATTCCGGTTCTCTCTGATCGGCCGTGACATCGTTGTCAGGCAGGCAGCGGGTAGAGACTCCACCCGCGTTACGGGCGTGTCAATCGACGCCCTCCCAATGTGGCCATTTTGTAACGTATTGTGACGCTAAGGGACTTTTGCCGCACATGATCCTTTGAGCGGTCCCCGGTCCGGCGGGCGCGACGCGTGCCGAGCCGCGGGCGACCGGCCGTGCCGGCGCGGTCGCTCCTCGCGGTCACCCGGCCGGGCGCGGCTCAGCGCGGCGGGAGGCCCCGCTCGACCAGCTCGGTGGGAAGCACCACGGTGCGCGGCCACGACCGGTCTCCCCCGATCCGCCGGAACAGCAGCTCGGCGGCGGTCCTGGCCAGCTCGCGGGTGTCGTAGGCGATCACCGTCAGCGGGTGCGGCACCAGGCTGGACATGTCGAAGTCGTCGAACCCGAGCACCGCGGCGTCGCTGCCGCGCCGGTGCAGCTCCTCGATCACGCCGAGGGTGATCCGGTTGTTCAGGCTGAAGAAGGCGGTCGGCGGATCCGGCCGGTCGAGCAGCTCGGAGACGACCCGGGCGGCCGCCGCCGGATCGCGGACGCCGTCACGGACCAGCCGGGTGTCGTACGGCGCGCCGGCCGGGGCCAGCGCGTCCTGCGCGCCGTCGAGCCGCTCGCGCATCGTGTAGACGCCGATCGAGTCGAGCAGGATGGCGATCCGGCGGTGGCCCGCCTCGACGAGCCGGCGCACCCCGGCCCGCGCGCCCCCGCGGTTGTCGAGCAGCACCGTGTCGGCGAGCAGCCCGCCGGCCGGCCGGTCGAGGAAGACCACCGGGGTGCCGAGCTCGACCTCGGCGCGCATGAACGAGTGGTCGTCGCCGGCCGGCACCACGAGCAGCCCGTCGACGCGGCGGGCGCACAGGTCCCGCAGCAGTTGCCGCTCGCGTGCCGGATCCTCCTCGGAACTGGCGATGATGAGCATCGTGCCGTGTTGCCGGGCGACCTCGGCGGCGGCTCCCGCGATCGTCGCGTAGAACGGGTTGGCGATCTCCTCGATCAGCAGCCCGACCGTGGCGGTCGCCTGCCCCGAGCGCAGCGAGCTGGCCAGGTGGTTGCGGCGGAAGCCCAGCTCGGCCACGGCGGCGAGCACCCGCTCGACCAGCTCGGGCTGGACGTGCGGCGCGTTGTTCACGACCCGCGAGACGGTCTTCAGGCTCACTCCGGCCCGGGTCGCCACGTCCACCATGGTTGGCCGCCTCGTACGGCCGCCGTCACTGGTCATGCCACGAACCATACCGACACGCCGTCCGCCGTGGTGACAACGTTGTCCTACCCGCGGCCCTGGTCACCGCCGGGACGACCCCGCGCGAGGCCGGGCGCGACCGGCGACCACGTACGTCGGTCATGGTGTCGCCCCGCCCGGCCGGCCCCGCGGGGCGGCCCGGGAGAACGCACGGTTTCCGGGAGGTTACCCGATCAGCTCTTGACAACGTTGTCTCACAAGGGAAACGCTGGGCCGCGATCCACACCCGGGTGCGCCCCTCCTCGCACCCAACGTCCCCTCACGCCCCTTTCATGTCCCCATGGAGCTTCCCGCATGGTCTGAGACCCATGTCCCGGCACCGATGACGGCACCGGCCCCGACGCCCGTGACGGCGTGCGGCGGGCCGTCCCGCGTGCCCGGCGGGCGCACCCGCGCTCCGCCGCGGCCGATCGGCCGCGACGGCCGCGGCGGTTGCGGCGGCTGTGGCGGCTGTGGGTCTCGCCCCCGGCGTTCGACGCTCTCGACACCCCCCCAACGAGTCAAAAGGCACCCGCCATGTCGCATCCCCCCTTCGCCCGCATCCTGTCCCTGCGGCGGTTCGCCGCGACCGCGGCACTGCTGCTGCCGGTGTGGCTGCTCGTCGCCACACCCCCGGCGAGCGCCGCGGCGCCTCCCGGCGACTTCGGCTCCTCGTTCGAGGCGGCCGACCCGCAACCCGCGGCGAGCACCGTCGAGGCCGGTGCGAACGGCGAGCCGATCCAGGCGAACCTGAGCGGATCGAGCCCGGCCGGACTGCCCGGCAGCCTGCTCGGCCAGGTCGCCGCGGTGTCCGCGAGCGCAGAGAACCCGCCGAACGAGACCGCCGCGACCCTCAAGGACGGCAGCCCGTCGACCAAGTGGCTGGCGTTCGCCCGGACCGGCTGGGTGACCTACAAGCTGGCCAAGCCCGCGGTGGTGGTGCGCTACTCGCTCACCTCCGCGGACGACGCGCCGGGCCGCGACCCCAGGGACTTCACCGTGCAGGGGTCGAACGACGGCAGCACGTGGACCGACCTGGACAGGCGGACGGGGCAGAGCTTCGGCGGGCGGTTCGCCACCAACGTCTACGACGTCACCAACACGACCGCCTACGACCACTACCGGCTGGACGTCACCGCGAACTCCGGTGACTCGATCATCCAGCTCGCCGACTGGAACATCAGCGACGGCTCGGACGTCAGGCCGCCGGTCACCCCGATGGTCAGCGTCGTCGGCAGCGGTCCGGTCAGCGGCCACACCATGAAGCCGCGGGCCGGATTCACCGGGACGGCCTCGCTGCGCTACGCGGGCGGCGCCGAGGCGGCCGGCCGCTCGTACGCGACCAACAGGCTGTTCGACGTCGACATCCCGGTCGGGCCGAAGACCCGGCTGTCCTACAAGGTCTTCCCCGAGTTCACCGGTCAGGACGCCCGGTACCCGTCCACCCACGTCGCCGTCGACCTGCACTTCACCGACGGCAGCTACCTGAGCGGCCGCTCGCCCGTCGACCAGCACGGCTACCCGCTCACGGCCTCGGGGCAGGGCGCGTCGAAGGTGCTCTACGCCGACCAGTGGAACGCGGTGCGGTCCGAGATCGGGGCGGTCGCGAACGGCAAGACGATCGACCGGATCCTGCTCGCCTACGACGACCCCCAGGCGACCGCCTCGACCCGTTTCCAGGGCTGGCTCGACGACGTCACCCTGACGGGCGTTCCGGCGACGATCGACGGCTCCCGCCTGACAAATTACGTCGACACCCGGCGCGGGACCAACTCGACGGGCGGGTTCTCGCGCGGCAACAACCTGCCGATCACCGCGGTGCCGAACGGCTTCAACTTCTTCACGCCGGTCACCAACGCCGCGTCCAACTCGTGGGAGTACGACTACCAGCGGGGCAACAACGCGGCCAACCTGCCCATGCTGGAGGGGCTCGCGATCTCGCACGAGCCCAGCCCGTGGATGGGCGACCGCAACCAGATGTCGATCATGCCGGTACCGGCCGGCGGGCCGCTCACCGGGGCTCCCAGCGGCCGGGCGCTCGCCTTCAGCCACGACGACGAGATCGCGCGGCCGGACCTCTACCGGGTCACGCTGCAGAACGGCCTGGTCGCGGACATGACCGCCACCGACCACGGCGGGATCATGCGGTTCACCTTCCCGTCCGGGCAGGCCACCGGCAGCCTCGTCTTCCACAACGGCACGTTCACCATCGGCACGGACGGCACGTTCACCGGCTGGGTCGACAACGGCAGCGGCCTGTCGGCCGGGCGCAGCCGGATGTTCGTGTCCGGCACCTTCGACCGGGCGCCCGCGGCGTCCTCCGCCACGTCCGCCACCTTCGACACCTCCGCCGGGCGGCAGGTGACGCTGCGCATCGCGACGTCGTTCCTCTCCCTCGACCAGGCGCGCCGCAATCTCGACATGGAGGTCGCCGGCAGGAGCTTCGACCAGATCCACGCCGCCGCCACCGCGGCGTGGAAGGACCGGCTCGGCCGGGTCGAGGTGCGGGGCGCGACCGAGACGCAGCTGGTGACGCTCTACTCGAACCTGTACCGGCTGAACCTGTACCCGAACTCGCAGTCGGAGAACACCGGCACCGCCGCCGCCCCGCGCTGGCAGTACGCGAGCCCGGTGTCGGCGCCGACCGGCACGTCGACCGCCACCCAGACCGGCGCGAAGATCGTCGACGGGCAGATCTACGTCAACAACGGGTTCTGGGACACCTACCGCACCGTATGGCCCGCGTACTCGCTGCTGTACCCGGACGTCGCGGCCAGGATCGCCGACGGGTTCGTCCAGCAGTACCGCGACGGCGGGTGGGTCGCCCGCTGGTCCTCACCCGGCTACGCCGACCTGATGACCGGCACCAGCGCGAACGTCTCGCTGGCCCAGGCCTACCTCAACGGCGTCAAGCTGCCCGACCCGCTCGGCGCGTACGACTCGGCGGTCAAGGACGCGACCGTCGCGTCCGGGCGCGGCGAGGTCGGCCGCAAGGGCATCGAGGCCTCGCTGTTCCTCGGCTACACGCCGACCTCCACCGGCGAGTCGGTGTCGTGGGCGCTGGAGGGCTTCATCAACGACTACGGCCTGGGCAACATGGGCGCGGCCCTGGCCAAGGACCCGGCCACCCCGAAGGCGCGGCGCGACCGGCTCAAGGAGGAGTCGCAGTACTTCCTGCAGCGGGCCCGCAACTACGTCAACCTCTTCGACCCGAGCACGAAGTTCTTCCGGGGCCGCGACGCCGCCGGCAACTTCCTCGCCGCCGACCCGCTGGACTGGGGCGGCGTCTACACCGAGACCAACGGGTGGAACTTCGCCTTCACCGCGCAGCAGGACGGCCAGGGACTGGCCAACCTGCACGGCGGGCGGGCGGCGCTGCGGCAGAGGCTCGACCAGTTCTTCGCCACCCCGGAGAACGCCGACAGGCCCGGCGGGTACGGCGGCACGATCCACGAGATGCTCGAGGCGCGCGCGGTGCGGATGGGCCAGCTCGGCATGAGCAACCAGCCGTCACACCACATCCCGTACATGTACAACTATGTCGGGGCACCGGCGAAGACTCAGGCGATCGTGCGGGAGATCCTGCGGCGCCTCTACGTCGGCGGCGAGATCGGCCAGGGCTACCTGGGCGACGAGGACAACGGCGAGATGTCGGCGTGGCACGTCCTCAGCTCGCTGGGCCTCTACCCGCTGCAGGCCGGCTCCTCCAACTGGGCCATCGGCTCGCCGCAGTTCACCCGGATGACCGTCCACCGCAAGAACGGCGACATCGTCGTCAACGCGCCGGACAACAGCGCGAAGAACGTCTACGTGCAGAGCGTGAAGGTCAACGGCAAGACGCAGCGAGAGGTGTCCATCGACGCCTCCCAGCTCGCCCGCGGCGGCACGATCGACTTCCGGATGGGCCCGAACCCGTCGTCCTGGGGCACCGGTGAGAACGACGCCCCACCGTCCCTGACCAGGGGCGGAGCGGCACCCAAGCCGTTGCAGGACACCACGGGGCCCGGCCTCGGCACCGCGACCGCGAGCGGCGGGCAGGACGCGTCGAAGCTGTTCGACGACTCGTCGACCACGCAGATGACCTTCACCTCCGGCACGCCGCAGATCGGCTGGACCTTCCGCGGCGGCAGGCAGGCACCGGTGTACTACACCCTCACCTCCGGGGCGAGCACGGGCGCCCCGGCGGCCTCGGGGAACTCCGGGGCCTCCGGGGAACGGAAGGGGGCCCCGGCCTCCGGGGACCCGGTCTCCGGGGCGACCACGGGCGACCCGGCGGACTGGCGGCTGCAGGGCTCCAACGACGGGATCACCTGGACCACGGTCGACTCCCGCAAGGACGAGGTGTTCTCCTGGCGCAACCACACCCGGCCGTTCAAGATCGACCGCCCGGGGCGGTTCGCGCAGTTCCGCCTGGCCGTGACGAAGGCCGTCGGGGGCGCGCGGACGAACCTCGCCGAGATCGAACTGCTCGCCGGCGGCGACGTCCAGCTCGGTGGCGGCGACGTCACGGTCACCCCCGCGAGCGGCGTGCACGCCACGTCCGGCGTCGAGGCGTCGGTGGCACTCGCCTCCGTCACCGGAGGCACCGCGAGCGGCTACCGGGCCACCGTCGACTGGGGCGACGGCTCACCGGTCACCGAGGGCACCCTGGCCCTGAGCTCGCGGAGCGTGTACGAGGTCAGCGGCTCGCACACCTACGCCAAGCCGGGCCACTACCAGGCGAGCGTCACGGTGACCGACGGCACCGGCCAGGGCTCGGGAACGGTCGGCGTCGAGGTGGCCTACGCGCCGGAGGCCGGTCTCGCCGCGGCGTTCGACACCGTCTGCGTCGGCGACGAGGGCGTCCTCGCGGCGAACTGCGACGCCAAGTCGTGGGCGTACTCGCGGGCGGCCCTCGAGGCGGCCGGCGTGACCCAGGGCAAACGGCACGAGGTGCCCGGAACGGCACTGCGCTTCACGCTGCCGGCGGTCCAGGCCGGGCAGCCGGACAACGCGACCGGCAACGGCAAGAAGATCGTGCTCAACCTGCCGGACGACGCGAGGAGCATCTCGTTCATCGGCGCCGGCACGCAGGGCGACCAGAGCACCACCGGCACGGCCACCTTCGACGACGGTGGCACGGCCGACATCCCGATCCAGATGAGCGACTGGACGCTGGGCGGCAACCCCGGCGGCACGCCGTCCTACGGCAACATCGTCGTCGCCAAGACCGCGTACCGGCTGCTCGGCACGAGCCGGGACAGCGCGCAGCCGTTCCTGTTCGCCACCGCGCCCTACCGGATCCCGGACGGCAGGAAGCTCGTGTCGGTGACCCTGCCTGCGCAGACCGGCGAGCCGGGCTCGGCGGGCAGGATCCACGTGTTCGCCGTCGCCGACGACGGCACGCCGGGCGCCGCACTGGTGAGCACCGCCGCCAAGGACCAGAAGGCCGTCGCCGGGCAGGCCCTGTCGGCCGACCTCGGTTCGGTGACCGGTGGCGTCACCGGCTCGGCGGGCTACCGCGCCCGCGTCCAGTGGGGCGACGGCACGGTTCCCGCCGACGCCACGGTCGGCCCGTCCGGCGCGATGAGCGGGCAGCACACGTACGAGCGTGAGGGCACCTACACGGTGCACGTCACCGCGTGGGACACGCTGTCGAGCGTCACCACGACGTTCACCGTGACCGTGACGCGGGCCGGGGCGCAGCCGTCGATCTCGGTGTCGGCGTCCGCCCCCGTCACCGCCGGCGACCCGGTCACCGTCAAGGGCAGCGGGTTCGCCGCGGGCGAGCGGGTGACCGTCAGGCTCGGAGCGGGCCCGGCGGACGGCGCGACGGTCGTGGCCTCGGCGAAGGGAGAGGTCCAGGCGTCGATAACGGCCTCCGGCGACGCGCTGCCCGGCCGGTACGCCGTCACCGCCGTCGGCGCGTCCTCGGACACGGCGGCGACGGCGACCGTCCAGGTGACCGAGGAGCCGGGGGCGCGCACGTACCGGCCGGACGTGCTGCTGTCGGCCACCTCCGGGCCGCGCGGCACGGCGATCGTCGTCGACGGTTCCGGGTTCGCGCCGAACGAGGCGGTCACGATCGGCTTCGGCGACGGCCTCGCCTCCGCCACCGTGCGCGCGAACGGCGACGGTGTCGTCTCCGGCGAGACCGTCAGCGTGCCGGGGACGGCGAAGCCGGGTTCGACCGGCATCACGCTGGCCGGCGCCGGGTCGAAGACCCGGGTCGAGCTGACCTTCACGGTCACCGGCCAGAACTGAGACACCGAGGCCGCCGGTGGGCGGGCCGTGCCCACGGCCCGCCCACCGGCGGCCGACCGGCGATGGCGGACGGTGAGTGAGAGATTTCCACCAGATCCCCACATGATCGGTACAATTCAGTTATGAAGGCTGCGGTCCGCACCAGATATGGCCCACCGGAAGTGGTTCGTTTCGAGGAGGCGGAGAAGCCGGCGGTTAAGGACGGCGAGCTCCTCGTCAAGGTCCACGCGACGACGGTCAATCGCACGGACTGCGGGTTACGCGCGGCGAAGCCCTTCATCTGGAGATTCTTCACCGGGCTCGTCAGGCCGAAGGTGAGAATTCTCGGAACCGAGTTCGCGGGAGAAGTCGAGGCGGTGGGCGCCGGCGTCACCTCCTTCAAAGTCGGCGACAGGGTGTTCGGATACAACGACACCTCGTTCGGGGCCCACGCCCAGTACATGTCGATCCCCCAGGACGGCGCGCTCGCGATCATTCCGGAGGGGCTGACCTACGCGGAGGCCGCTCCCAGCACCGAGGGCTCGCACTACGCCCTCACGCTCATCAGGACGGCGAGGATCCGCAGCGGGCAGGACGTCCTCGTCTACGGGGCGACCGGGGCGATCGGCTCGGCGGCGGTCCAGCTCCTGAAGGGGCTCGGCGCCGGCGTGACCGCGGTCTGCGACACCAGGAACGTCGAGCTGGTCAGGGGGCTGGGGGCCGACAGGGTCGTCGACTACACGGCCGAGGACTTCACGAAGGACGAGCGGGAGTACGACGCCGTCATCGACGCGGTCGGCAAGAGCTCGTTCGGCCGGTGCAGGCGGCTGCTGAAACCGCGCGGGATCTATCTCGCGTCGGACCTGGGCACCCTGTCGCAGAATCTGGTCCTGGCGCTCGTCACCCCGCTGTTCGGCGGCAGGAAGGTCATGTTTCCCGTCCCGAAACAGGACGACCGGGAGATGGCGCGCTATTTCAAAGGACTGATCGAGTCCGGCGAATTCACACCGGTCATCGACCGGAAATATCCGCTGGAAGAGATCGTCGAGGCGTATCGGTACGTCGAGACGGGCCAGAAAACGGGAAATGTTGTGATCGTCGTCGAGCATTCCAGCTAGAGCAGAAAGGCGCTCGATCGTCCCGGGCCATTGAACACGCGGGAGCGGCGGCCACCACGTGTCGAGAGTATCGGGAGCAGGATTCGAACCTGCGACCTACGGATTATGAGCCCGCCGAGCTACCACTGCTCCATCCCGACCTGATGAAACGAGATTACCGGCCGGCTCCGGCGGCCTCATCCCATTTTCCGGGGCGGCCGGGACCGGCGGCGTGAACGGGGCCGGGCCGGAAGCGGCCGGGCGGAGAGCTCCCCCCGGCGCGGGAAAGACGGGCCGGGCCCGCGTCGCCGTACAGGCGGACGGTTTGCCGCACCTTTCGCGGGGCAGGCGGCCGGAGCTGGGAAATGTCGTTTCCGCTCACCGCCGGCGGCGAGGAAGGTGCGATCCCGATGAACGTGCACACACTGTCGGTCGCGTTCAGCTGGGCCCTTTTGGCGGCCGCCTGCGTGATGGCCGCGCACGCCGTTCACGTGCTGATGACGGGCCGGGCTCCGCGCGCGCTCTCCGGACCTGGCCGGATCCTGCGGGTGAGGCCGTACGCGTGGTCGATGCTGTTCTTCGCGTTCTTCGCCGTCTCGACGGCCTCGCCTCGGCTGCTGGGCTGGACGGACCAGCTGTCGCTCACCGCCTTCACCCTGCTCGCGCTCGCCTTCGTGGTGGTGGCTCTCACGCTGATGGCGAGGGCGAAGAAGGTGCTGGTCCCCACGACCTCGCGCGACCGGGAGATGTGACGGCGCCTCGCCAGGCCCCTTGCCGGGCTCCTCGGCGGGACGGGTCCCGCGACGGGACGTACGCGACCGGCCGCGGGAACCGGCGGGCGAGAATCAGGGGGCGGGAACCTCGGCGACGAGCCTGGAACTCCAGGGGCAGAAGAAGCAGCCGGGCAGGAAGGCGCCGCACGCCTCGTCGAGGTGGTCCTCGACGTAGGAGAGCGTCGCGTCGCAGACCTCGATGGCCATCTCGAAGAAGTCGATCGTGTTCGGGTCGAGGTGGAAGCCGTAGGCGGGGTTGTACGGGGCCGGCTTCTTGACGATCCGGCCCATGACGTGCGTCCTCGTGGTCTCCTGGCCGCTGATGATCCGCCGGGCGTGCTCGATCTTCCCGGGGTCGGTGAGCTTGATGACGAGCGGCTCGGGGGAGCCGGCGGTCGTCATCGTGAAGTAGGCCGGCTCGGTCTCGGCGGCAGGCGAGGGCGCACCGGTCTCGGCGGGGCCGGCCTGGACGGAAAGGGGCGTCGCGCAGGCGCGCGGTGCGGGCGCGGCCTGAGCGGGCGCGGCCATCATGGTGGCGAGCATCGCCACGGCAGCCAGACAGCCGGTCCTGGTGAAGAAGCGTCGCACGGGTTCCTCCTGGGCCCTGCGGGCCGTGACCGCCACGGCTCCAAGGCTCTTCTAGGACTCCTCTCCTGCCGATCACCCGGTCCCACACCGTGCTTGATCAATAAATCTCCGCCCCTTGCCGGGACTTTCCCCGCCGTCGCCGGCCCCGTTGACCTGGTGATCCACCGATCCTCGGCGCGAGCTCGTGACATCGGGGGCAGGAGGCGGAAAGCCGCACGGCCGCACCCGGCCGTCGTCCGCGGCGGCTCCGGCCGGCCGGCCCCGCGGGGAGGGAATGTTCTCTCACAGATCCGCCACTCTCCGTGGCGACGACGGCGTTTCTCGTCACTCGCGGCGATCACTGCTGGTAGTGGTGGCACATGCCGACACGACAATGGCGCCACACGGCCGCCGCTCTCGCAGCCCTGCCCGCCCTCCTCGCCACCCTCGCCGGGCCGGCGGCCGCCGCGGTCAGGCTGCCCGAGCCGTCAGTCCCGCCGATCGCCCGCGCCGAGCTGAACCTGCTGACCGTCGCGGAGCCGCGGTCGACGGCCGGCTACAGCCGGGACCGCTTCCCGCACTGGAGCACGCGCGCCGCGGCCTGTGACGCCCGCGAGACCGTGCTGGCGCGCGACGGCCAGAACGTGCAGCGCGACGACGCCTGCCGGGCGGTGTCGGGCTCCTGGTACTCGGCCTACGACGGGCGCACCCTCAGCTCGGCCGACGACGTCGATGTCAGCCACATCGTGCCCCTGGCCAACGCCTGGCGCTCCGGCGCCGACACCTGGACCGACGCCGAGCGCGAGAGTTTCGCCAACGATCTGGAGCG
Source organism: Streptosporangium sp. OZ121 (assembly GCF_051918885.1). Classification (NCBI taxonomy): domain Bacteria; kingdom Bacillati; phylum Actinomycetota; class Actinomycetes; order Streptosporangiales; family Streptosporangiaceae; genus Streptosporangium; species Streptosporangium sp. OZ121. The sequence continues at coordinate 116,260 of NZ_JBPXMC010000012.1, read as the reverse complement.
GCCGCAACTGCTCGCCGTCTCCGCCGCGTCGAACAGGAGCAGGGGCGACCAGGGGCCCGAGTCGTGGAAGCCGCCGCTCGCCGCCTCCCGCTGCATGTACGCCCGCGCCTGGGCGGATGTGAAGTACCACTACCGCCTGACCGTCACCGCCGAGGAGAAGGCCGCCCTCGCCGAGATGCTCGACACCTGCCGGCCCCAGCCGGCCGGCGAGGACCGTAAGCGAGCGACGTGACCGGCCGCGAACACTACGACAACCAGGTGCTCGCCGGGCCCGGCGGGGTGATGACCGACGAGGCGGGGGTCATCACCGGCGATCTGGTCGTACGTACCGAGGTCCACGACGACCAGGCCCACGTCGCGGTGCAGTACCTCGGCGCGGAGGAGTGGTACACCCTGACCGGCAGCCCCGCCCCGCTGGCCGGTCACACCGGCGAGGAGGTGCACGAGGCGGTGCTGGCCGCCATCCAGGCGGGCCTGCCCGGCGGGCTCGGCTGATTCGGTCCCGGCCGGTCCGGCGGCACCGTCCACGCGCCGGGCCGGGCCGGGGAACAGCGCTGGGAACAGCGCCGGGGAGGCAGGGCTGTGGAGACAAGGCTGTGGAGACAGGGCCGGGGCTCACGCCGGTCTGGCGAGCCGGGCGAAGGAGAGCACGACGACCGTCGACAGCAGCCAGCCCAGCAGGCCGGCCACGTTCAGCAGCGCCGAGGTCAGCGCCCCCGCCCGGCTGCGCGTCTCGGGGTACCACGTCGCGCGCTGGCCCAGCGAGATGAGCGGCACGACGGTGTCCACCGTGTAGAACAGCGGGTCGAAGCAGCGCACCTGCCCGTCCCCGCACGGCCCGGGACGGGCGCCGCGCCCCGCCGCGGTCGCCGTGCCGTCGGCCGGCGCCGCCACGTCGTCCACGGTGACCAGCCTGCCGTCCACCGCGTAGACGTTGCCTCGCGGATCGGTGGCCCGCAGGGTCTCCTGGACCGCCGGGCTCAGCATCATGACGCCCACCAGGGCGAGCAGGGCGCCCAGCAGCCACAGCACCCGGCCGGGCCGGTAGCCGTAGCCGACGGTGAGCCCGTAGAGCAGGTCGCGGGCGTTCCTGACCAGCCGGTGCGGCGACCGGCCCTCCGGCGACGGCGCCCGCCTGGCCTGCCGGCGCTGCTCGATGAGCAGCCGTTCGGCCTCCGCGGCGTGGCCGTGCTGGCGGAACACCCTGGCCGCCTGCTCGTACGGACCGGCGTCGAAGGGGACCATCCCGCGCAGCCAGTCGCGACGGGCCCGCCAGTCCCAGGCGCCGTCGAAGCGGTCGTAGACGAATCCCGAGATCATCGAGTTCCGCGGCCACCCGGCCGGGTCGTCGGCGAGCAGCGTGGTGGACGCGCCGGTCAGGTCCACCAGCGGCGGGACCTCGGCCCAGCGCAGGCGCATGCCGCCGCGCGCCGTGGCCGACACAGCCTCGATCCCTCCGGCGAAGGTGCCGCGCTCGCAGTCGATCCGCCCCTCCACCGCGCACCGGTTCAGCAGCACCCGGCCCTCGGCGGTGAAGCCCTCCTTGAGCAGGATCGATCCCCGCACCACCGCCTGCTGGAGCAGGAGCGCCTCGGCGCCCGGGTTGAGCAACCGGGCGCGGTGGGCGTCCAGGGCGCCGCCGATCGTCGCGGAGCGGAACCGCAACCTGCCGCCGGTGGCCTCCATCTCCCGCAGGTCCACCATGCTGTCGACGACCACACCCTGGGCTGCGATGAGCGAGTTCCTCTCCGGCAGGCTCCACCGGGTTCCCCGGAGGATGAGGCCGCCCCTGATGTGCGCCCCCGCCAGGCGCAGCGTGCCCTGGACCGCCGTCCCCTCCTCGATGAGGAGGTTGGAGCGCACCTCGGCGTTGGTCAGGTCGAGGGCGCGCCCTCCGCCGACCGTGAGCTCGCACCCCCGGTGGATCCGCACGGTGCTGAAGGAACCCATCGAGAGGTCCACGCCGCCGCCGATCCGGCACTCGCCCTCGACGCTGAGATCCCCGCCCACGAAGAGGCCGGGGGCGCTGATCGCGGTTCCACCGTCGCGCCTGCTGGAGTATCCGGCGCCGCCGATCGCCTCGGTGGGCTCGAGGGTGGCGCCGCGGATCAGGAACTGGCCGGAGATCCGGGCGTTGCCCAGATCGACGCGGCCGCGGATCAGCGGGCGACGGCCCGTCTGGTCGTCGATGAGGAAGACGCTGCCGCCGATCTGCGCGTCGCCCAGGTCCAGGGCCAGCCCGCGGTCGGGACGGGTCAGCCGGGCACCGGTCAGGTCCAGCGAGCCCGCCACCTGAACCCCCAGCAGCCGCATCCCGCCGCGTGCCTCGAAGCCGTGCAGCAGCCGGATCGTCCCGCCGACCCGCATCCGGTCGGCCTGGACCGCCCGCATCGCGGAGTCGATGACCGTGTCCAGGCAGATCAGGCGCCCGCCGATCTCCGACTCGCACAGCCAGACGGCCGCGCTGCGGGAGGTGCTGGCCGAGGTCCACAGGTCGCCGGTGACGTGCGACCTGGACAGGTCCAGGTCGCGGCGGACCCGCAGCCCGTTGGCCAGGATTCCCGGCACCGCGCAGCCGTCCAGCACCAGCAGGTGCAGGTCGGCCCCCTCCAGCAGAACGGGCCGGTCGAACACGCAGCCGGTGAAGCGCAGGGGGAAGGGCACCTCCATCCCGCTCAGGTCGAGGTCGCCGCAGATTCTCGCGCCCTGGATCGCCAGCCCGCGCGGGTCTATCTCCTCGCGGCCGCGCCGGCACAGCTCACGGACCAGGCGGCCCTCGACGACGAGCTCCTCGCCGTCCCGCGCCCGCAGGACCCGGCCCGCCACGCAGGCCCGCAACAGGGTCACCTCGTCGATCACGGTCACGCCGCGCGGCCTCCCGTCGGTCCAGGAGAAACAGGGGGAAGCCGGCTCCTCGGCGGGAACCGGCCCGGCCACCCTACCGAGGGGGGCTCGGTGTGGCCTCGACGCGGCGACGGGGACGCGGGCCGCCCCGGCCGCCGTCGCGCCCGCTGCGGCGGGCGTCCCGGTCGCCGCGCGCTGCGGCCGCCGCCGTCCAGGCCGTCGTCCAAGCGGCTGTCCAGGCGGCTGTCTAGGCCGGTGGCGCGAGCCGTTTCACCTGGTCGCGGGCGTTCGCGTCGAGGTTCGCCTGGAGCAGCCCGTTGTTGACACCGGGGTCGCAGGCGGTCAGGACCCGGACGGCCGCGGGCGGTCCTTCCGGGTAGCCGAACAGGAGCAGGAGGGTGTCGTCCTGTGCGCCCCCGCCTCCACGGCACACGTTCTCGCTCGGCAGGGTGTCCAGGGAGTTCAGCGTCGCCGCCAGGGCCGCGGCCGTCGGCCCGCCGTGTTCCAGCCGGGGAGACGGCCTGTCGTACGTGGCCCGCCCGCAGACCAGGACCGAGACGGGTTCGCCGGGCACCATCCGCTCGTTCTGGCCCCGGCGCCCGGGAAACCCTTGGCAGGGGTCGTCCGGCGGCGCGGGGCTCCACGTGCCGGTCCGGTAGGCGGCGGCGATGTCCCGCCCGACGTACGAGCGGCTGCCGACGGTGCCGTTCGTCGTCGTCACGCAGGAGTTGGCCTCCTCGGCGCTGCCCACCCACAGGGCCTCCCCGCGGGGATAGGCGAACCTGATGAGGTAGTTGGTCATCGCCCCGCCCTTCTGCGTGCACGGGCCGCCGGGATCGGCCGTGGTCACCGGGAGGTAGTCCAGGTCGCGGGCCATGGCCCCGGCCTCGCCGGTCAGGATCCGGGATCCGGCGAGCCTCTCTCCTCCCGGGCGCGCGTTGTGCCCCGGGTAGGCGCAGATCATCGCCGTGACCGGCTCTCCGGGGACGAGCGACTCCTCGACCCCGTCGAGGTCGGCGGCTGCGGGCACCCATCCGCCGGGCCTGTCGCCGTCCCAGCGCTCCGGGCACGAGGCCGGCACGGACGACGGCGCGCGCACCGCCTGCGAGATCAACGCGGACGCCGCGCACACCGCCGTCACGGCCAGGGCGATGCGGACACTGTGGAGAATCCTCACGATGCTGGAACGTCAATCCCCTGAGAAAGGTTCGGACGGTGGTGGGAAGGAGCCGCGCGTCTCGCCGGCTCGGGGACCTTCCGCGAGATTTCCGCGTACGCGTCAGGTGCCGGGCGGCGCTCCGTCTTCCGGTGGGAAGTGGGCGGGAACGTCGGGAGGTTCTCCACGCCTGCCTCCTGGTCACTTCCTGGGGGCGAATCCGTGCCTGACCTCGCCCTTGGTGCAGCGCGGGCAGGGGCGGTACTGGCGAGGGAAGAAGGTGGCTTTCAGCGTGCCAGATCCGCTGCATTTACGGCATTTTGATAGATAGTTACGGATCCAATCGGAAATAACCCATATGGCGAGAACGGCGATGATGAGCAGCGCGGTTTCCACGGTGAACTCCACCTGGTGAGGGTTCCATGAGGCCTTCCCTCATAACACCCCGTGTTCACGCCGACGCGTTACGTTTCGATGGGCGGTATATCGCCTGCTCATATCAGTTGCGGCGACACCCGGAATTATGATTACCCCTCTTGCGGGGTTTTGGGGTGGGGCGGCGGGCGGTGCAGACCGATCGATACCGCAGAAACCGAACGGCACACCATCATCCCCGCGCCCGTCCCCGGCTCCCCCCGTGGGAGCCGGGACCGGGACGTTCAGTCGGTCGCGAGGTGCTCGGCCTCGTGGTGCAGTACCTCGACCAGGATCAGCTCCAGACGGAGGTCCGGATCCGTGAGGTCGTCGGACGGTGTCATCGAATACCTCCAGCCTCGCCGGTGGGGACGCCCCGCCTACCTCTGGGGTGTATCCGCCATACCAGGCCGGTATGAACGCGAGGGCCCCGCCCGGCGTCCCGCGCGGTCCCGCCCTCCGGCCCCCGGCGCCCTCAGGAGCGGCCGGGGAGCACGTCAGTCGATTCCGGGTTCGGCCCAGAAGACCGTTCCCGAGCCGTGCAACCCGACGGGCCCGTGGGCGGCGGGGACGAAGACGGACTCGCCGGGACGCAGGGTGTGCTCGCCGGTCTCGACCTCGCCCTCGGTGCACAGCAGGATGCGCGGCACCCCGCCCTCCAGGGTGAGGCCGGAACCCGGGACGGCCGTCCCGAGGCGGAACTCGGGGACGGGGGTCCGGTAGAGGTTGCCGACCGGCTCGACCCGCAGGGCCGGGACCGAGGGGTCGGTGACCCGCAGCAGCTCCTCCACGTCCATCGGCTTGCCGGTCAGCCCGGCGCGCAGCACGTTGTCGGAGCCGCCCATGATCTCCACACCGAACCCGCTCAGGTAGCAGTGCAGGACCCCGGCGCCCAGGAAGAGCGCCTCGCCCGGCCGCAGCTCGTGGCGCCGCAGGAACAGCGGTGCCAGGCAGGCGGGGTCCTCCGGGTGGATTCCCGCCAGGCGTACGACCAGCTCGTTGTCGGGGCCGCCGGCGGCCGAGGCGGCCCGCGTGACGGCGGCCACGAGGTCCGCCCTGCCGTCCTTCGGCCACTCCACCAGGGCACGGAGCGCGGCGGAGGCGTCTGCGGCGGCCAGCGGCGCGACGACGGGCTCCAGCTCCGCGACGCCCAGGGCGCCGATGAGGGCCGCCGCCTCCCGGGGAGGACGGAATCCGGCCAGCGCGGTGAACGGGGTCAGCGCGCAGATCAGCTCGGGCTTGGGGAACGGATCGACGTAGGTGCCCCGGGCGAACCCCTCCCGCGCCTGCTCCTGCGAGGGGTGGACCTGGAGCGAGAGCGGCAGGTCCACGGCGATCAGCTTCAGCAGGTACGGCAACCGCGAGCCGAACCGCTCGACGGTCTCCTCGCCCAGCTCGGACACCGGGTCGGCGGCCACCGTCTCGGCGAGGGAGTGCCACGTCCCTGCGCGCAGCACCGACGAGGAGCCGGACGGGTGGGTGCCGAACCACATCTCCGCCTCGGGCAGCTCCGCGGGGGAGGGGCGCCCGGCCAGCGTGGCGATCGCCGTGCGCGAACCCCAGTCGTAGTTCTTCACCGGGTTGCGCAGGAGGTCCGTCATGACGCCTCCGCCGATGCGGGCGCGGCGGTGCCGGGCCGCCCGCGGCCGTTCTCCGGCCGGGAGGACCGTCGCGCGCGCGTGCCGCCGGGCCCGGCCTTGCCTGCCGCCGCGCGGGCGGCGGGGATGAAGGAGTCGTTCATGGTCCCCTGTGTCCGTGTGAGTCTGTGTGAGTCCGTGAGCGGGAATCGGAATGCCGCAGAACGCCGATGTTACGCGTCCTCGATGTCGTACGGCCGCCGGGGCGTGCCAAGACACCGTACGGCCGGCAGGGCGTGCGCCAGGATCTGGTGCCCGGGAGCCGGGGACGGTCGCGTACCGGCGGGAGCGTGACACTCCTCGCCGTCTCCGCTGGCCGGAAGTGGCCAGATCGGCCGGTCACCGGCCTGACGGGTGCCCACCTGGGACAACCCGGTCACGACGCCCCGGAGCGGTCCCGCGGAAGGCCGTGCGCGCCTTCACGACGTACGGACGGGTTCACAACGGGCCGGTGGTCCTGGAGACTCCGCTGGGGAGCACTCGCCCCGCGTGCCGTTCCTCCGGGAGCCGCCCCCGGACGGGGCGGGATCACGGAAGGAGAGGTGAGCATGCGTTCGCTCGGTATCGAGGGTGCGTGGGTGTTCGAACCGAAGGTTTTCCTCGACGACCGGGGCGGTTTCCACGAGTGGTTCCGCCTGGAGGCCTTCCGCGAGACCACCGGCCAGACCCTGGCCCTCTCGCAGGCGAACTACTCGGTCTCACGCCGGGGGGCACTGCGCGGCGTGCATTTCGCCGATGTCCCACCCAGTCAGGCCAAATACATCAAATGTGTCAAAGGCGCGGTTTTTGATGTGGTCGTCGACATCCGCGTCGGGTCGCCCACCTTCGGGCAGTGGGAATCGGTGATCCTGGACGACGAGGACCACCGGGCCGTCTACGTCTCCGAAGGGCTCGGGCACGCCTTCATGGCGCTGACCGACGACGCGATCGTGGTGTACCTCTGCTCCGAGGGATACGCGCCGGGGCGCGAGCACGGGATCGATCCGCTCGACCCGGAGCTGGGGATCGAGTGGCCTTCGGGGGTGGCGCCGCTGCTGTCGGACAAGGACGCGAAGGCCCCCACCCTCGCCGAGGCCCGGCGGCAGGGCCTGCTCCCCGCGTACGAGGAGTGCAGCCGGCTCTACGCCAGGCTACGGGCCTGAGGCGGCGTCTGGCTGTCATGGGGATTCGGCGGTCGAGGCTTCCGGCCCCACCGCCGCGGCCTTTCCGCCGCCTCGCGACGTCGCGCCCGCGGGCCCGACGTCGCGCCCCGGCTCTCCGTCGTGTGCCGGCCGGTCAACCCCCGGCCGGTCAACCCCCGGCCGGTCAACCCCCGGCCTCGTCAGCCCCCGGCCCCGTCCGATGGCCCTCTATCAGGACGGCGAGACCGTCGAGAAGGCGCCGCAGCCCGAACTCGAACCACTCGTCGAGGTCGATCGCGTCGCCTCGCTCCTGGTGGAGCCTGGACAGCATCGGGAACCGGCCGGACTCCAGGATCTCCTGGAGCATCGGGGCCTTCAGGGCGCGCCACTGCCTCGCGGTGACACCGGTGCGCCGCTCGCTCTCCACCTCGTTGACGAGCAGCAGGGCCCAGCCCTGCACGTGGGCGCTCACCATGATGGCCACCCGGTGCATCGTCATCAGGTCCAGGCCGAGACCGTCGACGGCCCGCATCGACCGTTCGACGTCGGCCAGCACGTTCGGCCCGAGCGGTGGCTGGGGCGTGGCGATGACCCGCAGCACCCACGGATGCCTGGAGTACATCGCCCACTCCCGCCTCGCGGCGAGCTCGAGCCCCGCGCGCCAGTCCCCGGCAACGGGGTCGCAGGGCGCGCTCTCGCCGAAGACGGCCTCGACCATCAGCTCGATCAAGGTGTCCTTGCCCGGCACGTAGCGGTACAGCGACATCGTGCCCGCCCCCAGTTCGGCCGCGACGCGGCGCATCGACAGCGCGTCCAGTCCCTCGGCGTCGGCGACGCGGATCGCGGTGCGGACGATCCGCCCGGTGCTCAGCCCGTCCTGAGGCTCACGGCGCTCCGGCCCGGTCTCCGCCGTCGGCCCGGTCTCCGCCGTCCGGTCGCCCCCTTCGGCGGGCTTCGCCCGCTCGGTCCGTGTGAGCGTGCCGGAGGCGTCGCGGGCAGGCGTGAGGGAGGGCCCGGGAGGGGTGGCGGCCCGCTCGGCCGCCCTGGTCCGGTACGCCCGCGCCTGGCACGCCCGCGAGCAGTATCGGGGACGCCGCCCCCGGCGCGCCGCGTTCAGGGGTTCCCCGCACTGTACGCACGTCGACATGCGTTGCCCTCGCTCGATTACGTCACTTCCGGCTGTCGGTGACGAAATTCTAGCACGCGTTTTTGTGACGTAATAACTGCGGCCAGGTGAGGTCGGCGTGATGAAATTTCCAGCAGGACGAAAAAATAAGCCCTATTTCGCAGGAAAAAAGCGGCAATCCTACACGCTGATTGGATCATTGATGATTCCCGACCCTTGTGCGTACGATGTATGCGTCCAGGTGCGTACGCTGTACTCGCGGAAGGTCGGGATTCATGATGAAAGGTGCGGCGGGGAAAAGGGAGTGGCTCGGCCTCGCGGTGCTGGTGCTGCCCGTGCTGCTCGTCTCGGTGACGGTGACGGTGCTGTACTTCGCGCTGCCCTTCCTGAGCGCGGACCTCGCGCCCACCGGATCCCAGCTGTTGTGGATCGTCGACGTCTACGCGTTCCTGCTGGCGGGTCTGCTGGTCGCGATGGGCGCCCTGGGCGACAGGATCGGCCGCCGCAGGCTGCTGCTGATCGGCGCGGCCGTCTTCGGCGTCACGTCCGTCGCCGCCGCGTACGCTCCCAGTGCCGAGCTGCTCATCGCGGCCCGCGCCCTGCAGGGGGCCGCGGCGGCGAGCCTGATGCCGCCGACCCTGGCGCTGATCCGCGACATGTTCCGCGACCCGCGGCAGCGCCGGACGGCCGTCGCGCTGTGGGCCGCGAGCTTCGCCGGGGGAAGCGTGCTCGGGCCGATCGTGGGCGGGTGGCTGCTGGAGCGCTTCTGGTGGGGTTCGGTCTTCCTGATCAGCGTTCCGGTCATGGTCCTGCTGCTGGTCCTGGGGCCCTTCCTGCTGCCCGAGCACCGAGCCCCGGCCTCGGGAGGGTTCGACCTGCCCGGTGCCGCGCTGTCGCTGGCGGCGGTGCTGCCGGTCGTGTACGGGATCAAGCAGCTCGCCACCGGCGGCCCGGCTCCGGTGGCGGTGCTCGCGGTCGCCGCGGGGCCGGCGCTCGGCGCCGCGTTCCTGCGCAGGCAGCGCGGCCTGGCCGACCCCATGCTCGACACGCGCCTGTTCGCCGACCGGGACTTCACCCTGCCGCTGGTCACGAGCACGCTCGCCGTCTTCGCGCTGGTGGGCCTGTTCTACTTCGTCGCGCAGTACCTGCAGCTGGTGCTCGGGCTGGGGCCGCTGGTGGCCGGACTGCTGACGCTGCCCGCGGCCGGCATGGCGCTCGTCGGCGCGCTCCTGGCCGCGGGGATCTCGCGCCGGGTCCGCCCCGGGTACATCCTGGGCGCGGGCATGGCGCTCGCCGCCGCGGGGTTCCTGGTGGTGAGCACGCTCGACGCGGACTCCGGCCGGTGGCTGCTCGTCACCGGACTGCTCCTGCCGGGAGCGGGGATCGGCGCGGTGCAGGCGCTGGCCTCCGGGATGATCGTCGACGCCGCCCCGCCGGAGCGCGCGGGCTCGGCCTCGGCGGTCCTGGAGGCCGCCACCGAGCTCGGCGGGGCGCTCGGCGTCGCGACACTGGGCAGCGTGGGCCTGGCCGTCTACCGAGACCGGTTCGCCGCCATGGCCCCCGAGGACCTGCGCCCCGACGACTCGGGGGCGGCCGGGGAGGGACTGGGCGGGGCGGCCGGGGTGGCCGCCCGGCTGCCGGAACAGGCCGCGGCGGAGCTGCTCGACGTCGCCCGCACCGCCTTCACCGGCGGGATGCAGGTCGCCGCGCTCCTGTGCGCCGCCCTCATGGCGACGGCGGCGGCGTCGGCCGCGATCCTGCTCCGGACGGTGCCGGCGGATCCCGGCGGATCGACGCCTCGACGCCTTCGACAGCGGTGATCGCGCCGTACGCGAGCAGCCGTACCAGGCCGGCGTCGTCCGGATGGCCGGCACGCCAGGCCGCGACGTCGGCGTCGGTGACGCGGTACGGCGCCGGCGCGGCGAGCAGGGCGAGCCGCGCCCCCGGCCGGTCGGCGCCGGGCAGGTCCGCCAGCAGGGGAAGGCTCTCACCGGCCGGCCGCCGCCTGCGCACGGTACGGGCCAGCACCCTGCCACCCAGTCGGACCCGGCACCGGGGGCGTAGCGGTCCCGGGGGCTACTCCACCGGCAGTAGCCCCGGTCCCCTCTCCGCGGAGGAGGCGGCGAACACGGCGCCCGGTCTACTGTTCGAACATGAGTCGCATGCGCGGATGGCGCCGTCACGTGCGCGGGTTGCGGGGGCGCGCGTACGGATGGCGCGATCGGGTGCGCGGATGGGGTGGCAGGGTGCGCGGGCGGGGCGGTCGCGGGCAGGTGCCGGACGCGGCGCTCGCCGGGGGGATCGCCCTGCTGCTGGTGGCGGGCACGCTCGCCGGGCCCGCGCAGGGCGCCCCGCACGGGCCGGCCGAGTACGCGCTGCTGCTCGCCGGCGCCCTGTCGCTCGCGGTCCGGCGCCGCTTCCCGGCCGTGGTCGCGCTGGTCGCCGCGGTGTGCATGACGGCCTACTCCGTGCGGGCCGGCACCGGCCCCCCGGCGGCCTTCCCGGTGCTGGTGGCCGTCTACACCGCGGTCCTGGCCGGTCGCCGCGCCGCCGCCGTGGCCGCGAGCGCCGTGTTCCTGAGCGGAGACCTGGCGGCCGGCCTGTCGCCCGGGTCCGCAGGGGTCTCGCAGAACTCCACCGGCCTGCTGGTCGGCTGGTTCGTCGCCGCGGGCGTCATGGGCGTGGTCTCCCGCCACCGCGGGGACGACCTGAGACGGGCGGAGGAGCGCGCCGCCGAGGCGGAACGCACCCGCGAGGAGACGGCCCGCCGCCGCGCGGACGAGGAACGGCTGCGGATCGCCAGGGAACTGCACGACTCGCTCACCCACAGCATCTCCGTGATCAAGGTGCAGGCCGGGGTCGCGGTCCACCTCGCCCGCAAGCGGGGTGAGGAGGTGCCCGGACCGCTGCTCGCCATCCAGGAGGCCAGCGGGGAGGCCATGCGGGAACTGCGCGCCACCCTGGAGGTGCTGCGTGACGACGGGCCGCCCGGCAGCGGGCTCGACCGCCTCGCCGAGCTGGTCGAGCGGTCGCGGGCGACGGGCCTGCCCGCGACCGTGGTCGTGGACGGGGAGCGGCGGGCGCTCTCGGCGGACGTCGACCGCACCGCGTACCGGATCGTCCAGGAGGCGCTCACCAACGCCGCCAGGCACGCCGGTCCCGCGGTGGCGTCGGTGCGCATCACCTACGGCACGAAGGAGCTGACCGTGCAGATCGACGACGACGGCAGGGCGGCGCCCGGTGCCGACCCGGTGCCCGGGGTCGGGCTGAGCGGCATGCGCGAGAGGGTCACCGCGCTCGGCGGGCGGCTGCGCGCCGGCCCCCGCTCCGAGGGCGGTTTCCGGGTCCGCGCCGAGCTGCCCGTGGACGGTCCCGCGTGACGCGCGCCCGCACCGGGCTCCCGCCGGAGGGCGCCCCGTGATCCGCATGCTGCTCGTCGACGACCAGGCGCTCATCCGCGCGGGATTTCGCGCCCTGCTCGACGCCGAGGACGACATCGAGGTGGTGGCCGAGGCGGCCGACGGGCTGCGGGGCGTCGCGCTGGCCGTCCGGCACGTCCCCGACGTCGTGCTCCTCGACATCCAGATGCCCGTCCTCGACGGTATCGAGGCGACCCGGCGGATCGCCGCCGATCCGGGCCTGGCCGGGGTGCACGTCGTGATCCTGACCAACTACGGGCTCGACGAGTACATCTTCGACGCCCTGCGCGCGGGCGCGGCCGGATTCCTGGTCAAGGACACCGAACCCGAGGACCTGCTGCAAGGTGTCCGGGTGGCCGCGCGGGGAGACGCCCTGCTCTCGCCCGCCATCACCCGCAAGTTGATCGACCAGTACGTCTCCCGTCCGCCCGGCGTGGACACGGAGGAGGTGCTGAAGGTCCTCACCAGGCGCGAGCGGGAGGTCGTGGCGCTGGTCGCCCGGGGCCTCAGCAACGACGAGATCGCCGCGCACATGGTGATCAGCCCGTTCACCGCCAAGACCCACGTCAGCCGCGCCATGATCAAAACCGGTGCCCGCGACCGTGCCCAGCTCGTCGTCCTCGCCTACGAGTCGGGCCTGGTCGCGCCCCGGTCCGCGGGCGGCCCGTAGCCGGCAGGCCGGACCGGGCGGCGCGGGTGTTCACCGGGTGAAGTCGGCGGCCCGTTCCGCGACGAACTCCTCCACCGTCGTCGCGGGCCTTCCCGTGACCGCCTCGACGTCCCTGGTCGCCCGGTCGTAACGGTTCAGGCGGTGCAGGCGCGCCATGGTGATGATGTGCTCCTCGGTGTGCGCGGGGAGCCCGGCGGGGGAGAGGACCTCCTCGGCCCAGGTGTCGAGCGGGACGTCCACGTAGGTGATCTTCCTTCCCAGCGCCCGGGAGTACTCCTCGGCGACACCGGTCATCTCCTGGGACCGTGGTCCGGTCAGCTCGTAGACGTTCCCGATGTGCGGTCGCGGGTCCTCCAGGATCGTGGCGACGACGGCCGCGACGTCGCCGGCCGCGACCGGTGACGTGCGGCCGGTGCCGAAGGGAAGCCGGATGGTCCCGCTGTCGGCGATGGAGCGCTCGGCCAGCGTCGTGAACATCGGGTTCTCCAGGAAGGAGGTGGGCCGGACGTGCACGACCGGAAGCCCGGACCAGTCGAGCACCTGCTCCGACAGCCAGTGCAGCCGCTGCTGGTGGGACTCCTCGGTGCTCAGCGCGTTCATCTGGGACACGGTCATCTGCGAGATGCCGACCAGGGCCTCCAGGGCGCCCACCGCGCGGGCGACCGTCGCGACGGTCGCGGTGGCCTCCAGGTACGACGGTGACACGCTCATGCCGAAGAACATCCGGGAACAACCGCCGAGGGCGTCGGCCACGTCGCCGGGCCGGGTGAGGTCGCCGATCACCACCTGGGCCCCGAGGGCGCGCAGCGCGTCCGCGCGCCCGTCGTCGCGGTGCGCCATCGCCCGAACGGGCAGGCCGTGTCCGCGCAGCAGCCCGACCACGGTGCGGCCGACGCCCCCGACGGCCCCACCGGCGCCGGTGACGAGGATGGGATCGTCGTCGGCCATCGCCGTGCCTCCTCACCGCCTCGCTCCCGAGCCCCGGCCGATCACCCCTCATGGCTCACCCGGCGCTCCGACGTACCGTATTCGAGACGTTACTCCAGGCCACGGCGCCGCCGGGCCGCGGGGTCACCGGCCTGGACGCCAAGGCCGCCGGCCCGGTTCACCACACCGCGCCGGCGGCCCCGGACACCGTCAGACGGGCAGTACCCGCAGGGCGGGGTAGCGGACCGAGTTCAGGTACAGCTTGTCGGTGCCGTGTTCCTTCTCCAGCTCCAGGACGAATCGATAGCGGTAGAGACCCGGCCGGGCCTCGCTCATCACCGCCCCGGCCCAGTAGTAGTAGACGGCGGTGTACTGGTCGCGCATCCGGTCGGGAGCGCCGTAGACCTTGAGCTCGGTCATGATCCGGCGTTCGGCGACGTCGTCCTCGTCGCCCTTCTCGATGTCGAGGAAGACGATGTTGTTGATCTTCGGCATCGGGGGCCAGGTGCCGTCCGCGCCGCGGTGCATGTCGATCGGGCGGATGATCCAGTTGATCACCTGGCCCTGCTTGCAGATGGTCTCCAGATGGTCGCTGCCCTGCCCGATCCCGCCGACGCTGTTGTCCATCATGTAGAGGCAGCCTTCGAGGGACTTCGTCGCGGCGGCCCGCTCCATGTCGACGAGGGTCACCACGTTCAGCTGGACGGAGTTGAGCTGGCCGCGATCGGCGAAGTCCGTGGCCGCGTACGCCTGGGTCATCGGCCTTCCTTTCCCTCGTTGGCGGGACCGGCCAGGGCCGGCCGGGCGGTGGGGGTGAACGGCGTGCTGACGGTGCCGAGCAGGAACGAGAGCCGGTACGGGACCGGTTCGGTGAGGTCCTGCTTGACCTCGGCGGTCCAGAACACGATGTCGGTGCCGGGATACACCTTCTGCGTGGGCTCGGCGATCCGGGGGTCGATCTCGATGTCGCTGAGGGACACGTAGGTCTCGCACTCCAGCGGGATCACGTTCCACAGCAGGGTGTCGCCCTTGCGCACCCGGCTGTGCAGCGCGGGGGTGCCGAAACCGGTGGACCCCGCGGCCTTGTTGGTGTCGTAGAAATAGAGGTTGTCGTCCAGGTTCTCCGACGCCAGCGCGGCCACGGGGTCGACCACCGCGGTGATCGTCACGGGCCGGGCGGGCCGGGCGGGCTGGCGTTCTGGCTGCTTGTTCCTCGGGGGCATGCGGCTCCTCCGCTCGAAAACGTTCCGGATCGGGTCAGCGGACGGCCGGGACGGCCGGGAGGGGGAGCGCGCCCACTCCGGCACCGGTGAACCCGTTTCGCTTCGGGTCGTTGATGATCTTGAGGCTGGACGTGCAGGTCATGTCCACGGACTGCCAGACCATCTCGTCGTTCTGCTCGACCAGCTCGTGCAGCTGGATGTGCATGGTGTATGGGTAGACCCCGGGCCGGCTCGTGTCCACGGTCGCGGCCCAGTACCAGCCGTCGTAGATCATGTCGGGCGACCCGTACTGGGCCGGGTACATGATCTTCTCCGTGACGGCCTCGCCGGTGATGTCGGTGATCACCGGAGCCGGGTAGTTGTACGCGGCGGAGCTGCTCGTGGTCTTGCCGGTGACGTCCAGCAGCTTGGCCGCGGTGAGGCCGCGCCCGCCGCCCTGCTTGCCGGCGCGCTTGCCGACCCGCCGCTGCAGCCGCTTGAGATCGGTCTCGCTCACGCCGTCCTCGGTGTTGAGCGAGGCCAGCTCGTTCAGCGTGCGCCGGTCGTCGGCGCGTTCCTGCTCGGCCAGGTAGTTGCGCGGCACCGTCGGGGGGATCGACCCCAGCGCCGCGGGCAGCCAGTTCAGCACCTGCTCGGTCGCCTGCGACCCGTCGAGGAAGTGGGTGCCGGGCACGATCGTCACCAGCTGCTCGGTGCCCACCCCGGCCGAGCCGAACAACTTCATGTTGTCGAACCAGTACGTGTTGCCTTCGAGCGACCGCGTCCGGAGCGCGTTCTCGACGTCGAAGAGCACGATGATCCCGTGTTGCTGGGCCATGAAACCGCCTTTCGCAGAACGTGGCTCACACGCGCAGCAGCGCGGGCGAGTCGATGTGCAGCACGCTGTTGGGGCCTTCGTGGAGCCTGAGGGAGAGCCGGTACCGGTACGGGACGCCGGGCGTCATGTCGTAGGGCACGACGCCCTCCCACACCAGCAGGTCGTAGTTCTCGAAACCGTTGGAACCCGTGGCGTCGGCCCTCGCCCCGGGCACGGCACCGGGCGCCGCGACGCTGGAGGGCGCCGCCGGGTGCGGCGGCGCGGCCTGGCCCGCCGGGGACGGGACGGCCGCGCCGGACAGGAACTCGATGGCCTGGATCTCGACCGGGGTCTGCACGTCCACGTGGATGGGCGTCCACTGGACGACCTGCCCCGGGGCCACCGCCGTGATGAGCTCGGGGGTCCCCTGGTGCCTGCTCCCCGCCGAGCTGTCGTCGACCAGCGAGAGATTGCCGTTGTGCAGCGTCCGGTCGGACAACGCCCCGACGGCGTCGACCATCACGACGATGCTGATTCTCTGTCTCATCGATCCTCCCTTGTCGGATGTCATGTGGGCGTACGGGCCACCACGTGCTCAGCCCCGGTCCCTGACCAGCGGCGTCTTGCCGACGGTGGTCCGTTCGATCTGCGGTGAGGAGGGGGGCGTGAACACCAGCCGGAACCCGTATCCGGTCTGCTCGATGGCCGCCGCGTTGGCCTCCCGGTCGTTGAAGAGCGACAGGGAGCTCGGCAGCGCCTGGGTGAACAGCTGCCGCGTCCCGCTCGGGCCGAGCGCGTGCTCGACGGCCGCGGTCATGCCCTCGGCGTCGTCCACCGCCACCAGCAGGGTGAGGGTCCGGTCCTCACGGTGGTTGTGGAACTGGACCTCGTGCGCGACCAGGTCCAGGTCGACGCCGGTCGTCGAGCGCAGCCGCCCGCGCAGGGCCGCGTAGGCCAGCGTCGCCGAGTACTGGCTGTCGTTGAGGTGCAGCACGTCGGCGGTGCGCCCGGCGAACTCGAATCGCTCGGTGCGCAGCCCCGGCCCGTTCAGGGCGGGGCGGCGGATCATCCGGTCGCCGAGCTTGAGCCGGAGCAGCGGCGTCTCGTCGGCGTGCAGCCGGGTGACGACCAGCTCGCCCTCCTCGCCCTCGGCGACGGCCCGGCCGTGCTCGTCCACGATCTCCACCAGGTGCAGCCCCGGCACGGCCGAGAGCGCCGGCGAGGCGTGGTCGAGCTGGAGCCCGACGCACTCGGCCTGGGTGGCGGCGAAGTAGCTGAGGATCGACACGTTGGGGAAGAACGCCTGCAGCTCGTCGCGCTTGCGCTGCGGCAGGGAGCCGCTGCCGTACATGGCGACCCGGAAGCTCGCCCTGGCGTGCGGGGGCAGGCCCGCGCCCAGCTCCGGCAGGAGCGCGATGCCGGCGGTGATGCCCATCAGCGCCTTGTGGCCCGGGTAGGAGAACATGTGCTCCAGCACCGGCGCGCTCACCGGCCCCGCGCCGATGTAGTTGACCTCCGGGACGTGGGACAGGACGCCGCCGACCATGGTCCCGCTGCTCCACATCTGGTAGTCGGCCAGGGTGGTGAACAGCCAGCGCGGCGCGGGGCCGCGCAGGTAGCGGCCGAGCTGGTAGGCGCCCATGAACGCCCCGGCGATGCGGTAGGTGTCGCGCAGCTCCCGCAGGGAGTACACGATCTCCAGGGGCATGCCGTCACCGGTGCCGCCGCTGGCCACCACCTCGAACCCGCCGTGGTCGAGCGGCACGACCATCCCGGCCCGCGCGCCCATGAACATGTCCCGCTGCACGGTCTTGTCCGAGAGGGGGATCCGCTCCCACTCGGACATGTCGGCGGGCGCGTCGCGGATCCCGAAGTAGTGCAGCCGCTCGCGCCACAGCGGATTGAGCAGCGCGATGCCGACGAGCTGCTGGAGCCGGCGGAACACCAGCGCGTTCTGGAGGTCGAGCGGGGACTCGCAGTACGGGACTCCGGCGAGCCGCCCGCACTCCTCCAGCTTCCCCGTGAACGACGGCAGCCGGGTGACGTCGTCCACCGAGCGGGGCCGCAGCTCCTCCTCGGGGATCAGCCGTGCCGCCAGCTCCGCCGAGGTGGTGATGTCCAGATCCGTCATGGTCATGAGTGACTCCCGTTTCGCTGGTCGTGCCGGGTCGTGGCGCTCGCGCGCAGCACCCGTTGCCCGATGTCCCTGATCTCGGCGATGAGCATCGCCAGGTGGTCGGCGTCGATCAGGTGGTTCATCACCACCACGCGCAGCGCCGCCACCCCGTCGATGTCGACCTTGGAGATGAAGAAGCGCCCGCCGCCCCGGATCCGGTTGCGGATCTCCAGCTGCAGCCGGTGCACGGTCGCCGGTTCCAGGCCGTCCGGCCGGTACCGGAAGCACAGGATGTTGGACTCCGGCTCGTGCGCCACGGCGAAGTCCGGCTCGGCGGCGAGCATCCGGTACGCCTGCCGGGTCATCGCGCACAGCCGGTCGATCCGCTGCGCGAACAGCGCCGGGCCGTAGACCGACCAGACCGTCCAGAGCGGCATGATCATCGGGCGTTTCGTGCACTCGAAGTTCTTGTCCGCGCTGTCGTAGGCGCTGTAGACGTCCGGTTCCTCGTCGAAGACGTAGCTGGCGCGCTGCCGGAACGCGCCGCGCGCCGACGTGCCGTCGCGGTAGAAGAGCAGCGTGCACGGCGCCGGCATGAACAGCATCTTGTGGGCGTCCCAGGTCAGCGAGTCGGCCTGCTCGATGCCGCGCAGCCTGTCCCGGTGCCGGTCCGACAGCAGCAGGCTCGCCCCGTGCGCCCCGTCCACGTGGAGCCAGAGCCCATGCCGGTGTGCCACGGCCGCGAGCTCCTCCAGCGGGTCGAAGGCGCCCATCGACGTGGTCCCGGCCGAGGCCACCAGGCAGAACGGTCGCAGGCCGCGCCGGTATGCCTCGGTCAGTGCCGGGCCGGCCAGATCGGGGCGGATCCGCCCGGCCCGGTCGACCGGGAGCCGGACGATCTGCCGCTCGCCGATGCCGAGCACCCCGGCCGCCCGGGTCACGCTGTAGTGGGCCTCCTCGCTGACCGCGATGGCCGGGGACCCCTGCATGCCGCCGGCGCCGCGCGTCCAGATCTGGGGGAAGGCGCGGTTGCGGGCGGCCAGCAGCGCGGTCAGGTTGGCCAGGGAGCCCCCCGAGGTCGTCACCATGGCGAACCGGTCGCGGCTCCAGCCGATGAACCGGTTGAGCTCCTCGGCCATGAGCCGCTCGGCGACGCTGGGGAGCTGCCCGGCCTCGTAGAAGGAGGAGGGCTGGTTGACCACCGAGCCGACCAGGTCCATGAGGCTGGCCAGCGGCACCACGCCGGAGAACTGCCGTCCCATGTAGCCGGGCGAGTACACCGGGATGCCGGTCCCGGTGTACAGGTCGACGATCTGGTTGACCCGGTCGGCGTCGAAGTCGGCGACGCGCTGCCGTTCCGGGGTCATCAGCCCCCGCGCGGCCTTCAGCAGCACCGCGGGGTCGAGGAGGTCGAGCCCTCGGACCGACCGGTCGCCCAGATACGTCGTCAGGCGGCTGACGATGTCCACGGCGCCGTCGTGGAAACGTCCGGGGTCGAAGGCCGCGGTGAGGGCCGGCGTGGGAGACCGGGAGCCTTCGCCGGTCGCCGGCTCTGGAGTCGTCGGCTCTGGAAAGGAACTCTGGACATCGGAAAGCGAACTCGTCACGGAGGAGGCTCCAAACGATCCGGCGTCGAGAACGCCATATGGTCGCGCCTGGGCGGGAGTCCGGGCATGGTGAATTGAACTCCCGGGCGATCACATGGAGGTTCTCGTGAATAAATACGTGATCTGCGATGGTGCGTCGGGCGAGAAATAGATCTCCGGCATCCGGGGCGCGAGGTGGAATTCGCGCCGCCGGGCCGTTTCGACGTGTTGGAACGGTCCAACTTCGGGAGGGAAGGTTGATCGGTGATGGTGGGGGATGGCACGAGGGGCGTCGCCGCCCCTGCTCACGTCCTGTTCGAGCGGTCCGGATCGGTGCGGCGGCGCTGCCGCCGACGATCAGGATCTGGAGGAGATCCGTCGTCGACGAACAGCGATTAATTCGAGGTGAATTTCACTCGCCGGATACGTTGGCACGCCCGTCATGTAAGCGACCTAACCATTGATGACGTGAGGGGCGCAAGACCTCGGACGCAGGTGGAGTGGCAGATTCCGGCCACAGTTACTCACGCGCGGCGATTGGGATGGGGAGATGCTCGGTGGCTCTTAGTTGTTTTGGGGCTTATGGGTTTTTCTTGCGAACGTGGATTAAGCCCGGCGTTTGAGGTCGCCCGGCGGAGGGCGGTCCTTCGCGCCGAGGACGCCCGGGCCCGCGCCGAGGCCGAGATCTTCGAGGCCGCCCCCGCGCCTGCGGAGCCCTCGACGGAAGCCTGCGGAGCCCTCGATGGAAGACCGTGTGAGGGCGCCGGGGCCCGCAGGGCGAGAAGGCTCCGGGCCGATCCCTCGATCCCGGGACCTCGGGGACTCCTGATGCGCCAGAACCGGGCATGTCATCCAGGGGGGCCGAGATGCCGGGGAAACCCGTTCGGGCGCGGCGCGAGGGGGCTCCTGTGAGATCCGGGGCGACGGCCGAACGCGGGAGGCCAGATCCGAAGATCTTCGAATCTGGCCCCTGAGCTGGTAAAACCGGGTGGACGATACAGGGATTGAACCTGTGACCTCTTCCGTGTCAGGGAAGCGCTCTCCCGCTGAGCTAATCGTCCTCGCTGAAAACCAGAGGTGGAGACGGGATTTGAACCCGTGTAGACGGCTTTGCAGGCCGTTGCCTCGCCTCTCGGCCACTCCACCGAGTGGGGGGCGCATGCCCCTTTTCCGAGCGGAAGACGGGATTCGAACCCGCGACCCTCACCTTGGCAAGGTGATGCTCTACCACTGAGCCACTTCCGCGTGCCTCCGGGACCGGCCCGGACTCACGGTGAGAACTCTAGCGAATACCCGGCGACTCCCCAAACCGAATACGACCGGTATCTTGAGATGTAAGGAGCCGGCAAGGGTTTCACCGGTTACCAGTGCTCCCCCCTACGCGAGAGAGTTGACAGCATGCGCGACAACGAGGTCGTGAACATCGGGCCGGAGCCGTTGAGCTTCGAGGAGGTCGTCAGGGTCGCCAGGCACGGTGCTCCCGTACGCCTGGGCGACGACGCCGTGGCCGCCATGGCGGCGGCCCGCACCCGCGTGGACGAGCTGGCCGAGAGCCCCACCCCCGCCTACGGCGTCTCCACCGGGTTCGGCGCCCTGGCCACCCGGCACATCGACCCCTCGCTCCGCGCCCAGTTGCAGCGATCCCTCGTACGCTCGCACGCCGCCGGGTCGGGGCCCGAGGTCGAGATCGAGGTCACCCGGGCGATGATGTTGCTGCGCCTGCACACCCTGGCCACCGGCCACACCGGCGTGCGCCCGAAGACGGCCAAGGTGCTGGAGAGCCTGCTCAACGCGCGGATCACCCCCGTCGTGCACGAGTACGGAAGCCTCGGCTGCTCCGGCGATCTCGCGCCGCTCTCCCACGTGGCCCTCACGATCATGGGCGAGGGCGTCGTCCGCGACGCCGCGGGGGAGCGGGCCGATGCCGCGGAGGCCCTCAAGCGGGCGGGCATCGAGCCCGTGGAACTGGTGGCCAAGGAGGGGCTCGCGCTCATCAACGGCACCGACGGCATGCTCGGCATGCTCATCCTGGCCATGGACGACCTCGCCCGCCTGTTCAAGACCGCCGACGTGAGCGCGGCCATGAGCGTGGAGGCGCTCCTGGGCACCGACCGTGTCTTCGCCGCCGACCTGCAGGCCCTGCGCCCGCACCCCGGGCAGGCGGCCAGCGCCGCCAACCTCAGGGCCCTGCTCGGCGGCTCGCAGATCATGGAGTCCCACCGGGACGGCACCTGCACCCGCGTCCAGGACGCGTACTCCCTCAGGTGCGCCCCGCAGGTCGCCGGGGCCGCCCGCGACACCCTGGCGCACGCCGCCCTGGTCGCCGGGCGGGAGCTGGCCTCCGCGATCGACAACCCGGTGGTCCTGGCCGACGGCCGGGTGGAGTCCAACGGCAACTTCCACGGAGCCCCCGTCGGCTACGTGCTCGACTTCCTGGCCATCGCGGTCGCCGACATGGCGAGCATCTCCGAGCGCCGCACCGACCGCATGCTGGACGTGGCCCGCAGCCACGGCCTGCCCGCCTTCCTCGCGGACGACCCCGGCGTCGACTCCGGCCACATGATCGCCCAGTACACCCAGGCGGCGGTGGTCTCCGAGCTCAAGCGCCTGGCCGCGCCCGCGAGCGTCGACTCCATCCCGAGCTCCGCCATGCAGGAGGACCACGTCTCCATGGGCTGGTCGGCCGCGCGCAAGCTGCGCCGCTCGGTGGACGGCCTCACCCGGGTGCTCGCGGTGGAGGTCCTCACCGCCGCGCGGGCCCTGGACCTGCGCGCCCCGCTGCGGCCCGCCCCGGCGACCGGGGCCGTGGTGGACGCGCTGCGCCAGTCCGTCCCCGGTCCCGGCCCCGACCGCTTCCTCGCGCCGGAGATCGAGACGGTGGTCCGGCTCGTCGCGGCCAACGCGGTCGTCGCCGCCGCCGAGACGGTCACCGGCCCCCTGTCGTAGGGCGGTCACGGCGCCGTCACGGCGCCGTCACGGGCCGCCGGCGCGGTGATCCCGCCGTCACGGCCCGCGACGAGCCCGGTGGACGCCGCGCCGTCACCGCCGCCGTCACCGGCCCGCGGGGAGGGCGGCGATCACCTCCACCTCGATGAGCAGCCCCGGCCGGAACAGCCGCGAGACCTCCACGGTCGTGCTGGCCGGGGGTTCGCCGGTGATGAAACGCTCGCGTACGGCCCCGTACTCCCGCAGCAGCGACATGTCGGTGAGGTGGCTCCGGATGTGCGTCACGTCGTCGAACGTGCAGCCCTGGTCGGCGAGGACGCGTGACAGCAGGTCCATCACGTACTCGGACTGGCGCGTCATGTCCCCCTCGCCGACCACCCTCCCCTCCTCGTCCAGCGCCACCTGCCCCGAGACGAACAGCAGGTCCGCGGCCCTGGTGGCGTGGGAGTAGAGCCCGTTGGTGGCGGGAACCGTGGCCGGGTTCAGTCTCGTCACGCCGGTACGGCCCGGCCCTCCCTCCCCTGTATCTCCGATGCCCCTGATGTCCCTGGTTTCCCCCTGGCCCGCCTGGCCCGCCTGGCAAGGCTCGCCCGTCCGGTCCGCCCCGGTGGGACCGGTCGCGGCGACGTGCGTGAAGATCGCGGTCAGGTCCGCCCCGCCGAGCCCGGCCGCCACCGCGCCCGCCAGCCTGGCCCCGGCCGCGGCGACGAGCGTCTGGGTCCCGTGCGCGGCCAGCCCCATGTCCTTGGCCGCCAGGCCGAGGGCGTAGCGCGTCCCGTACGGACCGCTCTCGACGGCCGGGCGGACCCGTTCGACGAGCGGTCCCAGCGGCGTGCCGCCGAGCACGTCCAGCAGGGCCGCGGTGTCCACCCCGGTCGCCTCCGCGTACGCGACGGTCTCGGCGAGCAGCACCTGGGCGGGCACCAGCGCGCTCATCACGGCCAGCTTCATCGCCGCGCCCGCGCCGGGGCCGCCGGCCTCGAGCACCCGGCCGAACACCTCCAGCGCCTTCCGGCAGCGGGCCAGATCCCCGGGCAGGCCCCCGGCCAGCACCACCAAGGTGCCGTCCGCGGCCGGCCCCACGCTGCCCAGGACCGGCGCGTCGACCAGTCCCACCCCCGGGGGAAGCAGGTCGCGCAGCCCGGCCACCGCCTCGGGCCCGATCGTCGACATCTCCGCGACCACCGTCCCTGGCCGCAGCCCCGGTGCCGCGTCCGCGAGCACCCGCCTGGCCGCCGCGGGGTCGGCGAGCATCGTGACGACCAGCTCCGCGCCCGCCACGGCCTCGGCGGGCGACGCCGCGGCGGCGGCCCCCTCGACCGCGCGGGGGGTGCGGTTCCACGTCGTCACCGTGTATCCGGCGGCCACGAGCCGCCGGGCCATCGGGGCGCCCATGCGTCCCAGACCAAGAAAGGAAATCACGCGCTCCACGCTACGAACCGGGAAGGCATTCCACCAGCGACTAGATTGCATGCAAGCCATGCGAAGGAGGAATGTGTTCGACGTCGAAGGGCTGCGCCTGCTGGACACCGTGGCCCGCACCGGGTCGTTCACCGCGGCCGCCGCCAGGCTCAACTACACCCAGTCGGCCGTGTCCCGCCGCATCGCCACCCTCGAACACCGCGCGGGCGGCCCGCTGTTCGAGCGGCTGCCGCGCGGGGTGCGGCTCACGCCCGCCGGTGAGGCGCTGAACCATCACGCCCAGGTCGTCCTGAACCGGCTGACCAGGGCGGAGGAGGAGCTGGCCGGGATCCACGGCGGCTACCGGGGGCGGCTGCGGGTGGGGGCGTTCGCCACCGCCAACGTCGCGCTCGTGCCCGGCGCCCTGCGCGCGTTCCGCGAGGACTTCCCCGAGGTCGAGCTCGTCCCGATCGAGGGGCCCAGCGGGAGCCTGCTGCGCCGCATGCGCGAGGGCGGCCTGGACGTCGCGGTGGTCAGCGACTACCCGTCCGAGCTGCCCCGCGAGGAGGAGATCGAGATGATCGAGCTGGCCGGCGACGAGCTGCTCGTCGCGCTGCCCCGCGATCACCGGCTGGCGGCGGAGGAGATCGTCGACCTGCGCGAGCTGCGGGAGGCGACCTGGATCGAGGCGCCCCCGCCCGGCCGGGCCACCGCGCTCGCCGCGGCCTGCGCCCGCGCCGGGTTCGCGCCCCGCGCCACGGTCAGGATCGCCGAGTGGACGGGCAAGTTCGGGTTCGTCGCGGCCGGGCTCGGCGTCACGCTCGTCCCCGCCATCGCCGCGTACGCCGTACCGGCCGATCTGGTGCTCCGCTCCCTCGGCGACCTCGCTCCGCGCCGGACCGTCTACGCGGCGCTGCCGCCCACCCCGCTGCCCGCCGCCCGCACCCTGGTGCGGCTGCTCGCCGAGCGGGCGGGACAATAGGGCGGTGCATGACTCTTTTGCGCATGTCACCGGATATCTGGCCACCGGCCTCCGGGACCTCACCACCGATCTCGCCGCGCTGGACGGCGAGGGATGGTGGGCCGTCGTGATCGACTACGAGGGCAAGGTGACGTGCGCCAGGTTCGGGGACGTCCGCAGGGCCCCGCTGCCCGCGCCGCGCGGCCCCTGGCGCGGGCCGCACCCGTCGTCGTGGCGCACCTCCCTCGACCGGGCCGCGTACGAGGACGGCGTGCGGCGCATCCGCGCCCACATCGAGCGGGGCGACGTCTACCAGGCCAACCTGTGCCGGGTGCTGAGCGCGCCTCTCCCCGCGGGGCAGGGACCGGACCCGCTGGCCCTGGCCGTACGGCTGGCGGAGGGCAACCCCGCCCCCTACGCCGCCACGGTGAGCCTGCCGGGGCTGAGCGTCGTGTCGGCCTCCCCGGAGCTCTTCCTGTCCAGGGACGGCGACGTGGTCGAGTCCAGGCCCATCAAGGGGACCGGGGTCACCGCGGCGGACCTGCTGGAGAAGGACTACGCGGAGAACGTGATGATCGTCGATCTCGTCCGCAACGACCTGGGCAGGGTCGCCGCGGTCGGTTCGGTGAGCGTGCCCGCCCTGTGCGAGGTGGAGGAGCACCCCGGTCTCGTGCACCTGGTCTCCACGGTCCGGGCGCGGCTGGCGCCCGAGTACGGGTGGCCGGAGCTGCTCTCCGCGACCTTCCCGCCGGGATCGGTGACCGGCGCCCCGAAATCCTCGGCCCTGCGAATCATCGATGAGCTCGAACCAGAGCCGCGCGGGCCCTACTGTGGAACCGTGGGCTGGGTCGACGCCGACCGGAGGCGGGCGTCCCTGGCCGTGGGGATCCGCACGTTCTGGCTGTCGTCCGACGAGATCCGTTTCGGTACGGGCGCGGGCATAACCTGGGGTAGCGATCCGCGACGCGAGTGGGACGAGACCGAGCTGAAGGCCTCCCGGCTCATCGCGCTGGCATCAACATCAGGCTCAGAAGGAGTCGCATGAACGTACCCATATGGCTTAACGGGGCACTGGTCTCCCCGGATCAGGCCGTCGTCTCGGTGTTCGATCACGGCCTGATGGTCGGTGACGGGGTGTTCGAGACGATCAAGTGCATGGACGGCGCCACGTTCGCGCTCACCCGCCACCTCGACCGGCTCACGCTCTCGGCGCGGCGGATGGACCTGCCCGACCCCGACGTGGCCGCGATCGCCGACGGGATCCGCGCCTGCCTGGCCGAGGCCCCGCCGTGGCGGCTCGGCCGCGTCCGGGTCACCTACACCAGCGGCCCGGGGCCGCTCGGCTCCGACCGGGGCGACCAGGGCTGCACGACCGTGGTGATCGCCGACGAGCAGAAGGCGTTCCCGGCCACCGCCGACGTCACCGTCGTGCCCTGGCCGCGCAACGAGCGCGGCGCGCTCGCCGGGGTGAAGAGCACCTCCTACGGCGACAACGCCAAGGCGCTGTTCTACGCCAAGGCGAGGGGCGGCGGCGAGGCGATCTTC
This sequence comes from Streptosporangium sp. OZ121, assembly GCF_051918885.1. Classification (NCBI taxonomy): domain Bacteria; kingdom Bacillati; phylum Actinomycetota; class Actinomycetes; order Streptosporangiales; family Streptosporangiaceae; genus Streptosporangium; species Streptosporangium sp. OZ121. Next base: position 90,372 of record NZ_JBPXMC010000012.1, on the reverse strand, counting down.
GAGAACCTCGCGGGAAACCTCTGCGAGGGCACCGGCAGCAACATCTTCGTCGTACGCGACGGGCGGCTGCTCACCCCCACGCTCGCCTCGGGCTGCCTGGCCGGGGTCACCCGCGCGCTCGCCCTGGAGTGGTGCGGGGGCATCGAGGAGGACGTCCCGCTCTCGGCCCTGTACGAGGCCGAGGAGGCGTTCCTGACCTCCACCACCCGTGACATCCAGCCGATCCGCGCGGTCGACCGGACCGTGCTGCCCGCCGCGCCCGGCCCGATCACCGCCAAGGCCATGCAGATCTTCGCCGAGCGCTCCGCCGCCGACCTCGATCCCTGAGCCCGGTTCCCCGGGATTCGTTCCCGTTCCCGGAGCCACGTTCCCGGCTCCGGTGAGGGCGTGCCCCACCGGAGCCCGGAGCCGGCCGTCCGGCGGTCACGGACCGGCCGGACCGGCGGGCTAGTAGGACACCTGGGTCTGCGCGTTCAGCTCCTTGGTCCTGACCTTGGCGGCCGGGTCGGTCAGCGGGTCGTCGATGCGGAGCACGTCCAGGCCCTTGGTGATGTCACTCGAGTAGATGTGGCCGTTGTAGTAGTACGCCGACCAGGAGCCGCCGACCCCCGGCACCGGGCCCCGCTCGAAGAAGCCGATCTCCCGGGGCTTGGTCGCGTCGGTGAAGTCCCAGACCGACACCCCGCCCTGGTACCACGACTGGACCATGATGTCCTTGCCCGGCACCGGCAGCAGCGATCCGTTGTGCGCGACGCAGTTCTCCTCGGGCGACTGCTCCCTCGGGATCTTGAAGTAGCCGCGGAGCGTGAGCCTGCGGTCCTTGCCGAGGTCGTACACGGCGTTGGCGCCCTTGGTCTTCGGGGTGTTGGCGTCGCAGGTCGCGCTCACGCCGCCGCCCAGCTCGTCCCCGAAGACGATCTTGGTGGCGTCGTTGTTGAACGTCGCCGAGTGCCAGATCGCGAAGTTCTCCTTGTCGCTCACGTGCTGGAGGACCTTGGGGTTGACCCGGTCGGAGATGTCCATCAGGATCCCGTCGCCGAAGCAGGCGGCGGCGGCGAGGTCCTTCTCCGGGTAGACCGTGAGGTCGTGGCAGCCGCCGATGGCCCCCTCGACGGCCTTCTCGGAGAGGGCCGGCTGCGAGACCACCTTCGCGGTCTTCGGGGCCTCGACCGGCACCTCGACCACGGAGATCTTGTTGTGCGGGGGCGGGCAGGTCGCCGTGCCGGGCTCGGGGCCGGGGGAGGAGATGTAGAGGTAGACCTTGTCAGGGCTCTTGCCGGGGACGAGCGTGTGGGTGTGCGAGCCGCAGTCGGTCTGGACCGCCGAGACGAACTTGGGGTTGGTCTTGTCCTCGATGTCGAAGATCCGGATGCCCTCCCAGGCGTCCGACTCCGGCTCGCCGCGCTGGGCGTCGCACTCCGGGCCGACCCTGGCGGAGTCGATCGACAGGAACAGCAGGTTCCCGCTCACCGAGATGTCGTTCTGCTCGCCGGGACAGAGGACCTGACTGGCGATCGAGGGCTTCGACGGGTCGGAGATGTCGAAGACGCTGAAGCCGTCGAAGTTGCCGACGAACGCGTAGTCGCCCTGGAAGGCCAGGTCGGTGCCCCACGACTGGGGCCCGTCGAGCGGGGCGCTGGGGGGCACGTTGGCCAGGTGCGTGATGTTGTCGCTGTGCGTGCCGTCCCCCGAGATTCCGGAAGCGGGGGTCTCCGCCGGCTGTTCCGAGGCGCTCGGGCTCCCCTGCGGGGTGGGCGCGGCCGCCGTGGACGGTGGCGAGGCAGCGGGAGTCGGATCCGCCCCGCACCCTGCCACGAGAAGTAGCGCGGACAGGACGAATGCCACGATCGGTCGCACGGTGCCCCCATTACGTCGGTCCACTTGCCCCATTATTGAAGCTATGCGGAGGATGCGTGTGCCGAGTCAGGGTATCGCGGTGATCATGATGGCAGCGGTTCTCGGTGGATGCGCGGAGGCCGGATCGGAGCGGTCCACCCCGCTGGTCGCCGAGTCCGGCGCGCCGGTGATCGTCCCGGGTGGCCCGGGGGAGGTCGGTCGCACGGCGAGGCCCGGCGAGCGCCTCGGGGAGTCCGAGGCGCGCGTCACCGCGGCCGACGTCAGGTTCGCCGAGGGCATGATCCCGCACCACCGGCAGGCGCTGGAGATGGCGGCACTGGTGCCGGCCCGGTCGTCCTCGCCGGTCCTGCGGAAGCTCGCCGAGCGGATCACCGCGGCGCAGCGGCCGGAGATCGCGGCCATGACCTCGTGGTTGAGGGCGGCCGGACGCCCCCCGGGCGAGCACGGCGGCCACGACGACCACACGCTCCCGCTGGAGGAGATGAACCGGCTCAGGGCGGCCAGGGGGGCGGCCTTCGACACCCTCTTCCTGACCCTCATGATCACCCATCACGAGGCGGCGGTGACGATGGCGGGGCTCCAGCTGCGCGAGGGCACCGACCGGGTCATGCTGGCCACCGCCAAGGACGTCGTCTCCGGGCAGGCCATCGAGATCGCCCGGATGCGGGACCTGCTCAAGCCCGGGACGTAGCCTCGAACCCGAGACGCGGTCTCAACCCGGGACGCGGCTCTTCGGACCCGGGATGAGTCCTCGAGCCCGGGTCGGGGCCTCAGGCCCGGATCGGGCCTCGAGCCCGGGTCGGGGCCCGGCGGCCCCGCAGGGAGGCCGTCACCGCGCGACCCGGCGGCCGGGGACCCGTCACGAACTCCAGAGCATGTTGCTGAGCTCGGCGTCCAGATCCATGAAGTCGGTCTCGCGACCGGCGGGGACCAGCTCGTACGTCCGGTGCAGGAACTCCGTGAGCGGGGCCAGGGGCACCTCGAACAAGGCCTGCCCGAACGGCGACGTGAGGCTTATGTGCAGCGTGCGCTCGCCGTCGGCGCGCGCCGGCCACACCTGCACGTCCCCGTCGCCGACCCGCCGCACGATGCCGACCGTCAGCAACTCGCGAGCGAAGATCCACTCGACCGGTTCGTCGTTGCCCACGTGGAAGGCCATCCTGATCGCGTACGGATCACCGGCCGTGTAGCTGAGCCCGGCGAGCAGGGGGACGGTGGTACGGTCGGGGACCACAAGCCGAAGGCCTAGCTCGGCAGAGACGGTGGCGCTGTTCATCGTCAGCCAAACCTTTTTCGTCGTCGGTCCCCTCTGCGGGGCTTTCACTGCTCTCACTGCTCCGAAACGGCCTCGTTCCTCGCGAGCTATCACGCGGAACAAAGAAACCTGTAGGAAAGATTCCGCCTCGACGCCCTTCTGTAACACACATCACAGCGCGACATTTGGGCATCTACCTGGCTAAACATCACCAACAGGGCCGTATTTGCAAGGGTTTTGCGTCTCGTTTTGGTCACCGTCGACTCCCTGGCGGGGCGTCTCGGGTGATTCGGGTCGAGCGCGGGTCGTTCGGTGCTTCTACGGATCAGGACGATGCTATGACACCGTAGCCCCCCGCCGGATGCATCCTCAGACCTTTGCCTCCCGACCGTGTCGTCTTTCAAGATCATTTAGTTGGCGGATACCGCTTCGCGAGCACTCCCGGATTGCTGTATGGTTTTCCACGTCGGCACCGTGAGGGGCCGCACAGGGCGGGCGATTAGCTCAGCGGGAGAGCGCTTCGTTCACACCGAAGAGGTCACTGGTTCGATCCCAGTATCGCCCACACTAGCAAGTCGCAGGTCAGAGCCTCCTGGTTGACGTCAACCGGGGGGCTTTTTCCATGATCGGGCATCTCGTGCGGCGGGAGTCGCCGGGACGGGCTCGGAGCGGGGCGGGGAGGCGTGCCCCGCGGGACGCCTGACTGTCGGTGGCCGGTGGCATCCTGGGGGCGTGAGAGCCCACACGGTAAGCCCCCTGTTCGTCGGCCGCGCCGACGAACTCGCCGTCCTGGAAGGCGCGCTCGCCAGGGCGCGCTCCGGATCGGCCTCGACCGTGTTCGTGGGAGGCGAGGCCGGGGTCGGCAAGACCCGCCTCGTCCGCGAGTTCACTGAGCGCTCCGACGACGCCCTGGCGCTGGTCGGCGGGTGCCTGGAGCTGGGCGTCGACGGCCTCCCCTTCGCCCCCTTCACCGCGGTGCTGCGCAAACTCGCCCGCGACCTGGGCCATGACGGCGTCGCCGCGCTGCTGCCCGGCGGGGCGACGCGGGGGCTCGCCCGGCTGCTGCCGGAGTTCGGTGAGCCGGAGAGAGAGGGCGCCGAGGCGCGGGCCCGGCTCTTCGAGCAGATCCTGGGCCTGCTGGAGCGGCTCGCCGATACCCGGCCGACGATCCTGGTCGTCGAGGACGCCCACTGGGCCGACCGCTCCACCCGCGACCTGCTGTCGTTCCTCGTCCGCTACCAGCGCCCCGACGTGCCCCTGCTGACCCTGGTCACCTACCGGGCCGACGAGCTGCACCGCACGCACCCCCTGCGCCCGCTGCTGGCCGAGCTGGGCCGGGTCGACTGGGTCACCCGGCTCGACCTGCGCAGGCTGAGCCGCCGGGAGGTGGGCCAGCAGGCCGCGAGCATCCTCCACGGCGAGCCGGTCGCCGACATCGACCTGGTCTACGCGCGCAGCGAGGGAAACCCGCTGTTCGTCGAGGCGCTGCTCAGCGAGGGCGGGGGCGAGACCCTGCCCGACTCGCTGCGCGACCTGCTGCTGGCCAGCGTCGAGCGTCTGCCGGAGGAGACCCAGGAGCTGATGCGGCTGGCCGCCGCCGGCGGGGCGAGGATCGAGCACGCGATGCTCTCGGCCGTCGCCGGGGCCGACGACGGCGACCTCTCCCGCCTGCTGCGCCCGGCGGTGGCGGGCAACGTGCTCGTGGTCGACGGCGAGACGTACGCCTTCAGGCACGCCCTGATCCGCGAGGCCGTCCACGACGACCTGCTGCCCGGTGAGCGCACCCGCCTGCACACCCGTTTCGCCGAGGCCCTGGAGGCCGACCCCGGCATCCTGCCCGCACCCAGGTCGGCCATCGAGCTCGCCCACCACTGGCACGCCGCGCACAACCCCCTCTGGGCGCTGATCAGCGCGTGGCACGCGGCCGCGGCCGCCAGGAAGGCGGCGGCCTACGACGAGCAGCTGCGCATGCTGACCCGGGTGCTCGAGCTGTGGGAGGCGGTGCCCGACGCCGCGGAGCGGATCGCCGCCGACCACGTCGACGTGCTCCGGCAGGCCGTCACCGTGGCGCACCTGGCGGGGGAGTTCGAGCGGGGCATCTCCCTCGCCAAGGCGGCCCTGCGGGAGATCGACACCGCCACCGACCCGATCCGCGCGGCCCGGCTGCTGCGGCAGCGCGGGCTCGTCAGGTACGACCTCGGCAGGGCCGGGTACGTCGAGGACCTCCGCACCGCCGCCAAGCTCGTTCCGGCCGAGCCGCCGACCTCCCTGCGCGCCCAGGTCCTGGAGAACCTGGCGCGCGTGCTCAGCGAGCACGGAGACCGGGCGGAGAAGGAGGCGACGGCCGAGGAGGCGATGCGCATCGCCCAGGAGGTGGGCGACGCCGACGCCGAGGCTCACGCGCTCATCACCCTCACCTGGGCCGGTTGCCGTTACTCCCGGACGGAGGACGAGATCGCCGCGTTCGCCCGGGCGCGGGAGAACGCGGGCAGGGCCGGCTCCTACCACGCGCTGATGCGGGCCGTCATCTTCGAGTCCGACGCCCTGGAGGGGGGCGGGTGGCATGAGCGGGCCGCGGAGGTCGCCCGCCGCGGCGTCGCCGACGCCGAGGCGTACGGCCTGGCCCGCACGTCCGGCGCCTTCCTGGCGATCAACCTGGTCGAGCCCCTGGTCTCGCTGGGCCGCTGGGACGAGGCGTCCGAGGTGGTCGAGCGCGTCCTCGAGGTCGCCCCGCCGGCCCCCTACCGCGCGAGTCTGCAGGGCCTGGCCACCGACATCGCGCTGGCCCGCGGAGACCTCGATCGGGCCGAATCGCTCATCCGGGCCTCGCGGGCCGTGTTCTCCAGGGGCACCTACCGGAACCAGACGATCCTGCCCCACCTGCGCAGGGAGATCGAGCTGCTGGTGGCGCGCGGCAGGCACGACGAGGCGTCCGCGCTCGTCGAGCGGACCCTGGACGAGCAGGACCTGGAGATCACCCCCCGCTATGTCTGGCCGCTCCTCCTCGCCTGCCTGCGAGTGGTCGATCCCCCGCTGCCCCGGCTGCGCGCCGTGGCCGCGAGGCTCGGCGTGGAAGGGGAGCTCCAGAGGGCGCACAGCCTCACCTTCACGGCCGAGGCCGCCCAGACGGAAGGGGTGCTCGACCGGGGGGCGTGGGACGCGGCGGCCGCCGCCTGGGCCGCGCTCCGCCAGCCCTACGCCGAGGCCTGCGCCCTGCTCGGCGCGGCACGGGCCGCCGTCGCGGCGGGGGAGCGCGACGAGGCCGCGCTGAGTCTGCCCCGGGCGGCGGAGCTCGCGGCGCGCGTCGGGGCCCGGCCGCTCGCCGCCGAGATCGGCTCCCTGGCCAGGCGGGCTCGGATCCCGCTCTCCGGGGAGCCCGCCCCCGCCGAGCCGGTCTCCGAAGGGGCCGGGTTCGGGCTCACCGCGCGCGAGCACGAGGTGCTGGGCCTGGTGGCGGCCGGCCGCAGCAACCGCGAGATAGCGGGGGAGCTGTTCATCTCGGCGAAGACCGTCAGCGTGCACGTCTCCAACATCCTCGCCAAGCTGGGCGCCGCCTCGCGCGGCGAGGCCGCGGCGACGGCACACCGGCTGCGCCTGTTCGAAGGGTGAAACGTCACCACGTCTCACGTTGCTGTCCGTTAAGCCACATATTTCAGACTAAATAGTCCGAAACAGCTCTTGTTTCGCGTTCTCCGGGTTTCGTGCCGATCCGCGCGTCCCCGGTCCCCGTCATGTCGCGGGCGCCCCCACCGTCCCGCCGCGCGGGACCTCCCCGAGGGGCTCGCGCCCCCCTCGCGTACCGGCCCCGGACGGGGCTCGAAGGCCCCCGTGGCAGGCGGATCGGCCGGATCGCACGCGGGGCCGCGCGGCGAAGTAAGCCGCCCTTCTCGACCCGTTGACGCGGCCGTAGCACGTATGTAACATTTGGCCAGCGCAATGCAAAAATATTGCAAAGTCCTGTTAAATTCTCTCTGTTCTCCGCAACTTACGGCAGTGATGTGCTGCGCCGGCACGTCCCTCCCACCCCTCCGGAGAGGCCCCAGGTGATGTCGTTCTCGGCATTGCGCGGCCGGTCGCCGCCATGGCGGCCCCGGTTGCGACACTCTGCGACACTCATTGCCCCGCGCCGACGCCGACCCGTGGCCGAAGGCAGGGCCGTCACGGCCCGCGCCCGGCGAAGCGTCCCGCGCCGCAGCAGCCGGTCAGGGGCCCGTGGTTCCGGACGTCTCCCGTCCGGGGCCCGCCGACAGATCCGACCAGGTCCGATCAGATCCGACGTTCACCCATCGCTCGTCCCGCCGGTCGTCCCCACAGGAGGAACACCGGCGCACACGGCGACCAGCACCCCCCCAGCGACGAACGAGGCACGGCACGCGGATCGGCCCGCACAGACCACCCGGCCGGCCCGCCCGCCGGATTCCGGGGACCCGGAAGAAGCGGGCCGGGGATCCGCACCTCGTGGGCGAGGCACTCCCGGGTGCCGAGCGCGTCGCGTGACGGAGGCCACGGGCCTCCCTCCCGACCCTGTCGTTCCAGACGAGAGATAGAGGAACGCAATGAGAAAGCAGTACCTGGCGTTACGGCTGATGGCGGCGATGGCCGCGACCAGCCTGCTCGCTCTGGCCGGGGCGGTCGTCGCACCGGCCTCGGCGGCCGCAGGCCCCAACCTGGCGGCGGGCAAGTCAGCCTCGTCCAGCAGTGTCAACGCCCCCTACGGCGCGGGCAACGTCACCGACGGCAACGCCACCACCTACTGGGAGAGCAGCAACAACGCCTTCCCGCAGTGGGTGCAGGTGGACCTCGGAGCCGCGGCCAGCGTCAACCAGGTCGTCCTGAAGCTGCCGCCCGCGACGGCCTGGGAGACCAGGACGCAGACGCTGTCGGTGCTGGCGGGCACGAGCGCCACGCCCACCACGACCGTCGTGGGCTCGGCCGGCTACACCTTCAACCCGGCGACCGGCAACACGGTGACGATCAACTTCACCGCGACCAGCGCCCGCTACCTGCGGCTGAACCTCACCGCCAACACGGGCTGGCCCGCCGGTCAGCTCTCCGAGTTCGAGGTGTACGGCCCCACCGGAGGCGGTGACACGACGCCGCCGAGCACGCCGTCGAACCTGGCCTACACCGAGCCGGGCTCGGGCCAGATCAGGCTGACCTGGAACGCCTCGACCGACACCGTCGGCGTGACCGGTTACGACATCTACGCCAACAACGCCCTGCGCGGCAGCGTGGCGGGCAACGTCCTGACCTACACCGACACCCAGCCGGCCACCGCGACGGTGTCCTACTACGTCAAGGCCAAGGACGCCGCGGGCAACCAGTCGGGCAACAGCAACACCGTCACCCGCCAGGGCAGCACCCCGACCGGGACGAACCTGGCCGTCGGCAAGGCGATCACCGCCTCCTCCTCGGTCTTCACGTTCGTGGCCACCAACGCCAACGACAACAACACGGCGACCTACTGGGAGGGCAACGGCGGCAGCTACCCCAACACGCTGACCGTCAGCCTCGGGGCGAACGCCACCCTCAGCTCGGTCGTGCTGAAGCTGAACCCCGACAGCGCCTGGGGAACGCGCACCCAGAACATCCAGGTCCTCGGCCGCGCGCAGAGCTCGTCCACCTTCACCAGCCTGGTGGCGGCGGCGAACCACACCTTCAACCCCGCCTCCGGCAACACGGTGACGATCCCGGTCAGCGGCGCCTACGCCGACGTCCAGCTCAGGATCACCTCGAACACCGGCGCCCCCGCCGGGCAGGTCGCCGAGTTCCAGGTCATCGGCACCCCGGCGCCGAACCCGGACCTGACGATCACCGCTCTGACCGCGTCCCCCGCCTCTCCTGTCGAGACCGCCTCCGTCACGCTCTCGGCCACGGTGCGCAACGCCGGCTCGGCGGCCTCCGGCGCGACGAACGTCGACTTCTACCTGGGCACCACCAAGGTCGGCACCGCCGCGGTCGGCGCGCTGGCCGCCGGGGCGTCCGCCACGGTGTCGGCCGTCGCCGGTCCGCGTGACGCGGGCAGCTACGCGCTGAGCGCCAAGGTCGACGAGGCCAACAGCGTCATCGAGCAGAACGAGTCGAACAACACCTTCGCGAGTTCCTCCCCGCTCGTGGTCACGCCGGTCAGCACCTCCGACCTGGTCGCCACGACCAGCTGGACCCCCGGCAACCCGTCCAACGGCGCCGTCGTCACCTTCTCCGTGGCGATCAGGAACCAGGGCACCCTGGCCTCCGCGAGCGGCGCCCACGGCATCACGCTGAACGTCCTCAACGAGTCGGGCACCGTCGTCCGCACCCTGACCGGCTCCCACAGCGGCGTGATCGCGCCGGGTGCCACCACCGGCCCGGTGAACCTGGGCACCTGGACGGCGGTCAACGGCAAGTTCACCGTCAGGACGGTCCTCGCCGACGACGCCAACGAGCTCCCGGTCAAGCGGGCCAACAACACCAGCACCCAGCCGTTCTTCGTCGGCCGCGGCGCCAACATGCCGTACGACATGTACGAGGCCGAGGACGCCGTCGTCGGCGGCGGGGCGGCCGTGGTCGGCCCCAACCGCGAGATCGGCCACGTGGCGGGTGAGGCGTCCGGCCGCAGGGCCGTGACGCTGAACAGCACGGGCAGCTACGTCGAGTTCACCACCAAGGCCAGCACCAACACCCTGGTCACCCGCTTCTCCATCCCCGACGCCCCGGGCGGCGGCGGCATCGACTCGACGCTGAACGTCTACGTCAACGGCACCTTCCTCAAGCCCATCAACCTGACGTCCAGGTACGCCTGGCTGTACGGCCCCGAGGCCGGTCCCAACAACTCGCCCGGCTCCGGCGGCCCGCGTCACATCTACGACGAGGCCAACGTCATGCTCGGGACCACCGTCCCGGCCGGCAGCAAGATCAGGCTCCAGAAGGACCCCGCCAACAGCACGACGTACGCGATCGACTTCATCAACACCGAGCAGGTCTCGCCGATCGCGAACCCCGACCCCGCCAGGTACACGACCCCCGCCGGCTTCACCCACCAGGACGTGCAGAACGCCCTTGACCGGGTGCGGATGGACAACACCGGCAACCTGGTCGGCGTCTACCTGCCGGCGGGCACCTACCAGACGTCCAGCAAGTTCCAGGTCTACGGCAAGGCCGTCAAGGTGGTCGGCGCCGGCCCCTGGTACACCCAGTTCCGGGCGCCCGACAGCCAGGACAACACCGACGTCGGCTTCCGCGCCGAGGCCAGCGCGAACGGCTCGTCCTTCGCGAACTTCGCCTACTTCGGCAACTACACCTCGCGCATCGACGGCCCGGGCAAGGTGTTCGACTTCGCCAACGTCGCCGACGTGGTGATCGACAACATCTGGAACGAGCACATGGTCTGCCTCTACTGGGGCGCCAACACCGACCGGGTGACGATCAAGAACTCCCGCATCCGCAACATGTTCGCCGACGGCATCAACATGACCAACGGCAGCACGGACAACCTCGTCAGCAACAACGAGGCCCGCGCCACCGGTGACGACAGCTTCGCGCTGTTCTCGGCCATCGACGCCGGCGGCGCCGACATGAAGGGCAACGTCTACGAGAACCTGACGTCCATCCTGACCTGGAGGGCCGCGGGCGTCGCGGTCTACGGCGGGTACGACAACGTCTTCAGGAACATCTACATCGCCGACACGCTGGTCTACTCCGGCATCACGATCAGCTCGCTGGACTTCGGCTACCCGATGAACGGCTTCGGCGCCAGCCCGCCCACCAGGTTCGAGAACATCTCGATCGTCCGGGCCGGCGGTCACTTCTGGGGACAGCAGGTCTTCCCGGCGATCTGGGTCTTCTCCGCCTCCAAGGTCTTCCAGGGCATCCGTGTCAACAACGTGGACATCGTGGACCCGACCTACGGCGGCATCATGTTCCAGACCAACTACTCCGGAGGCCAGCCGCAGAACCCGGTCACCGACACGATCTTCACGAACGTCTCGATCACCGGGGCGAGGAAGAGCGGCGACGCCTTCGACGCCAAGTCCGGCTGGGCCATCTGGGCCAACGAGATGCCCGAGCCCGGTCAGGGCCCGGCGGTCGGCTCGGCCACGTTCACCAACCTCCAGATGAGCAACAACTTCCAGAACATCAAGAACACGACGTCGACCTTCACGATCACCGTCAACCCGTGATCACGGGATCCCGTGATCACGTGATCTCGTAGGAAGACCGCGGGAGAACCGCGGTGCCGGTGCCGCCGGGAGGTCCGACCCTCCCGGCGGCACTTCTCCCGTTCGGTCCCTCGTCAGGCGCGGGTGCCCGGTCTCCGCCCAGCCTCCGCACGGCCCCGCCGGACCCCGGTGTCCGGGTCCCGCACGGCCCGGTGCGGTCCGCCCGGCGCGGGTGCCCGGGTTCCACACGGCCCCGGACCGCCCCGGACGGCCTCGGGCGATGTCCGTGCTTCCTGCCTGTTCGCCGCCGACCAGCAGGAAGATCCTCGTACAATGTCCCGATGGCTTCCCCCGAGAACGGCCCCGAGGTGAGCGACGCGTCGCGGGTCCTGCAGCGCGTCTTCGGCTACGACTCGTTCCGGGCGGGCCAGCAGGAGATCATCGAGCACGTCGTGGCCGGCGGCGACGCCCTCGTGCTCATGCCGACCGGCGGCGGCAAGTCGCTGTGCTACCAGATCCCGGCCCTCGTGCGGAAGGGCACCGGAGTGGTGATCTCGCCGCTCATCGCGCTCATGCAGGACCAGGTCGACGCCCTGACCGCGCTCGGCGTGCGGGCCGGGTTCCTCAACTCCACCCAGGACTTCGAGGAGCGCCGCGCCGTCGAGTCGGCCTTCCTGTCCGGCGAGCTGGACCTGCTCTACCTGGCGCCGGAGCGCCTGCGGGTCGACGCCACGCTGCGCCTGCTCGACAGCGGGGTGATCTCGCTGTTCGCCATCGACGAGGCGCACTGCGTGGCCCAGTGGGGGCACGACTTCCGGCCCGACTACCTCGCCCTGTCCGCGCTGCACGAGCGCTGGCCGGACGTGCCGCGCATCGCGCTGACCGCGACGGCCACCGAGGCCACCCACGCCGAGATCGCCTCCCGCCTGAACCTGGAGGGGGCCCGCCACTTCGTGGCGAGCTTCGACCGCCCCAACATCCAGTACCGCATCGCCCCCAAGAACGAGCCCAAGCGGCAGCTGCTGGAGCTGCTGCGCACCGAGCACGCCGGGGACGCGGGCATCGTCTACTGCCTGTCGCGCAACTCGGTCGAGAAGATCGCCGAGTTCCTGGTGCAGAACGGCATCGAGGCGCTGCCCTACCACGCGGGGCTCGACGCCCGGGTCCGCGCGGCCAACCAGGCGCGCTTCCTGCGCGAGGACGGCCTCGTCATGGTCGCCACCATCGCGTTCGGCATGGGGATCGACAAGCCCGACGTGCGCTTCGTCGCCCACCTCGACCTGCCCAAGTCCGTCGAGGGCTACTACCAGGAGACCGGCAGGGCCGGGCGTGACGGCCTGCCCTCCACCGCGTGGCTCGCCTACGGCCTCCAGGACGTCGTGCAGCAGCGCAAGATGATCGACACCTCCGAGGGCGACGACGCCCACCGCCGCCGCCTCGCCGCCCACCTGGACGCCATGCTCGCCCTGTGCGAGGCGGTCGAGTGCCGCCGTGCGCGGCTGCTCGCCTACTTCGGCCAGCAGGGCACCGCCTGCGGCAACTGCGACACCTGCCTGTCGCCGCCGGAGTCGTGGGACGGCACGGTCGCCGCGCAGAAGGTCCTGTCGACCGTGTTCCGGCTCATGCGCGAGCGCCGCCAGAAGTTCGGCGCCGGCCAGATCATCGACATCCTCCTCGGCAAGAAGACGGCCAAGGTCATCCAGCACGACCACGACGGCCTGACGGTGTTCGGCATCGGCACGGAGCTGAGCGAGGCCGAGTGGCGCGGCGTGGTGCGCCAGCTGCTGGCCCAGGGGCTGCTCGCCGTCGAGGGCGACTACGGCACGCTCGTGCTGACCGAGGCGAGCGCGGAGGTCCTGGGCCGCAAACGCCAGGTCCCGCTGCGGCGCGAGCCGGAGAAGGCGCCCAGGGCCGCCAGAGCCGCCACGTCGTCCAAATCCTCCACCTCGCGCCGGGCCGAACCCGTCGAGATGCCGGAGGAGGCGATGCCGGTGTTCGAGCTGCTGCGCGCCTGGCGTGGAGCCACCGCGAAGGAGCAGGGCGTGCCCGCGTACGTGATCTTCCACGACGCGACCCTGCGCGAGATCGCGACCAGGGCCCCCTCGTCGCTGGCCGAGCTGGGCACGATCAGCGGGATCGGGGAGAACAAGCTGGCCAAGTACGGTCAGCAGGTCCTCGACACCCTCGCGGGATCCGGCCGGGAATCCGGTGGCGGAGAGGAAGCCCTTCTGGAGTTCCCCTGAGGTAGAATCGGGCGAATTCGGGCCTGATGGCCCGCGCAGTGAGACGCATATAGGAGCCTGGAGGCTGTCGTCCGCCTCCGGGCTTCTCGCGTTGGCGGATCCCCCCGTGGCTGCGGACTCCCGAAAGAGGACGATCGTTGGCTGACAGAAGGAACGATCCGGTGGTGGTCGTCGGGCTCGGCCGTTTCGGCAGCTCCCTGGCTGTCGAGCTGTTCCGCAGGGGCACCGAGGTGCTGGCCATCGACAGCCGCCCCAAGGTGGTGCAGAGCCTGGCGGGAAAGCTCACCCACGTCGTCGTCGCCGATTCCACCGACATCGAGGCGCTGCGGCAGATGGGGGTGCCCGACTTCTACCGGGCGGTGGTCGCCATCGGCACCGACCTGGAGTCCAGCATCCTCACCACGTCCCTGCTCGTCGAGCTGGAGATCGAGGACGTCTGGGCCAAGGCGGTCAGCCGCGAGCACGGCCGCATCCTGGAGCGGGTCGGCGCCCACCACGTGATCCTCCCCGAGCACGACATGGGGGAGCGGCTCGCCCACCTGCTCAACGGGCGGATGCTCGACTACATGGAGGTGGACGGCGACTACGCGGTGGTCAAGACCCGCCCGCCCCGCGAGTACGTCGGCGTGCCCCTGGGCGAGTCCAACCTGCGGCGCAAGTACGGCGTGACCGTGGTCTGCGTGAAGGGCCAGTACGACGAGTTCACCTACGCCGACGCCGGAACCGTGCTGGGGTACGGGGACGTGATCGTCATCGCGGGCAAGATCGAGCAGGTGGAGCGGTTCACCGAGCTGCCCTGAGCCTCCTGGGCTGCTCTGAGCCTCCAGCTGCCTTGAGGCTTCCGGGCTCTTCCGTCGTGCTCCCGCCGTGTTCTCCCGTGTTCCCGTCCCGTTCTTCCGTTCTCCGGTCCCGTTCTCCCGTTGCGTTCCCGGGGGTTGCCGCGTGCCCGCGATTCGCCGCGCCCGCACCGCTGTGTGATTCCCGCGATCGATCTAGACTGGGCGGACATTACTAGAATGGAGTTCGGTAGCGATGCGATTCGGACTGTTCCTCAGCGGCTCCCAGAAACCGGACGCGTTCGGCGACCTGCGGGAGCGGATCGCCCGCGGGGCCGATGACGGCTTCTCCTCCGTCTGGATGTCCCACACGTTCGACCTCGACGCTCTGACCGCGCTCGCCGTGGTCGGAAGCCAGGTGCCCGGGATCGAGCTCGGCACCGCCGTCGTCCCGACCTACCCGCGCCACCCGGCGGCCCTCGCCCAGCAGGCGCTCACCGTCAACGCCGCCCTCGACGGGCGGCTCGCCCTCGGCATCGGGCTCTCGCACCAGATCGTGATCGAGGGCATGTACGGCATGAGCTTCGAGCGGCCCGCCCGCCACATGCGCGAGTACCTGTCGATCCTGATGCCGCTCGCGCGCGGGGAGAACGCGGCCTTCGAGGGGGAGACCCTCACGGGACGGCTGGGGCTGAACACGCCGGGGCCGAGGGACATGCCCGTGCTCATCGCCGCCCTCGCCCCGAGGATGCTCAGACTGGCCGGGGAGGTGGCCGACGGCACCGTGCTGTGGATGACCGGTGCCAGGACGGTGGCCGAGCACGTGGCGCCCGCCGTCACCGAGGCCGCTCGGGCCGCAGGGCGGCCCGAGCCGAGGATCGTGTGCGCGCTGCCCGTCTGCGTCACCGACGACGCCGAGGCGGCCAGGGCGCTGGCCGCCGAGCGGTTCGAGATCTACGGCCGGTTGCCGTCGTACCGGGCGATGCTCGACAGGGAGGGCGCGGAGGGCCCGGCGGACGTGGCGATCGTCGGCGACGAGGACGAGGTGTCGGCGCGGATCGAGACGCTCGCCAAGGCCGGGGTCACCGACTTCGTCGCCGCCGAGTTCTCCCGGAGTACCCGGACGAGGGAGTTCCTCAAGAGCCTTCTCTGAGGGTCCTGCCGCCACCGCGTCCGCGGATCCTTGCCGCGCGACGGCCTCCCCTCCGAGGGAGGGCCCGCCCCGCTCAGACGCCGAAGGCGCTCAGGGCCGCCCAGGCCGTCCCCGCGCCGGTGACGGCCCCGGCGGCGACCTGGGCGGGCGTGTGGTGGGTGAGCCTGACCCGCGCCCAGCACACCATCGCCACGACCAGCGCGCCCGCGACCAGCGTGGGCACGGCGGGCAGCACGTGGGCCAGCACCACCACGGTGCCCGCCGACACGGCCGCGTGGAAGGAGATCTTCCACCAGAGGGTGATCGGGACCGTCACCGCGAGCGCGGCGAGCATCGCGGTCACGGTGGCCACCAGAAGCCGGGGAGCGCCCAGCAGGATCAGCAGCGTCAGCGCGACGACCACCGAGGCGACCGCCACCAGCAGCGGAACCGTACGGCTCGCCCGGTCGACCAGATGATGGGAGTCGAGGCGCCCGGAACGGACCCCGTTCAGGATCACCAGGGCCGGGATCCCACCGCACAGGGCCGAGGCCACCAGGCCCCAGACCGCGCCAGGCCAGCCGTCGGCCATCAGCCCGACGAGCGGGGGCAGCCCGATGACCAGCACCTGCGGCGCGAACAGCCCGGTCACCCACCGGGCCGCCGCCCCCGCGGTGCCGTCGCCGTCGCCCGCCATCTCCTGACCGGTCATCTCAATCCTTCCAGCGCGGAGACCCCGCTCCCGAGCTTGCCGGTGAGGGGGCCGGCCCGCCCGCGTCGACATGAGGCCTGCGGGACCCGTGGGGCCCGTGAGGCCACCCTGTCAGCTGAGGGGCCCGGGGACGAACATCCACGGGCCCCTGCGGCCCCAGGGTCACGCGGGGCGGTCGCGACGGTGCCCCCCGGCGCCCCCGGCGCCCCGGACGGCGACCGGCAGCGCCCCGGACAGGCGCCCCCCGGAGAGTGACCCGGCGTACCCGCGAGGGCGGCAAACCGCGCTCACGGGCGCGCTCCCGGGTGGGCGGCGGTGGTCAGTCGTTGGCGTGCAGGGTGCTGTTGAGCTCCACGCCCGTCCCCCGGCGGGGCACGGCCTCGACCGCGCCCGAGGTGGAGTTGCGGCGGAACAGCAGGCCGGAGGCGCCGGAGAGCTCGGCCGCCTTGACCACCCGCCCCTCGGGCAGGGCCACCTTGGTCCCGGCGGTGACGTACAGGCCCGCCTCCACGACGCAGTCGTCGCCCAGGGAGATGCCGACGCCGCTGTTGGCGCCCAGCAGGCAGCGCCGCCCGATGGAGATGACCTGCTTGCCGCCGCCGGACAGGGTGCCCATGATCGAGGCGCCGCCGCCGACGTCCGAGCCGTCGCCCACGACGACGCCCGCCGAGATACGGCCCTCGACCATGGAGGTGCCGAGCGTCCCGGCGTTGAAGTTGACGAAGCCCTCGTGCATCACGGTCGTGCCGCTCGCCAGGTGCGCGCCGAGGCGGACCCGGTCGGCCTCGGCGATCCGGACCCCGGTGGGCACCACGTAGTCGACCATCCGGGGGAACTTGTCCACGCCGTAGACGGTCACCTGCCCCCGGGCGCGCAGGCGGAGCCGCACCTCCTCGAAGCCCTCGACGGCGCACGGGCCGTGGTTGGTCCACACCACGTTGCTGAGCAGGCCGAACAGCCCGTCCAGGTTCTGGCCGTGCGGCTGGACGAGGCGCGCCGACAGCAGGTGCAGGCGCAGGTAGGCGTCGTGGGCGTCGGCCGGTGCCTCCGACAGCTTGGTGATGCCGGTGCGTACCGCGACCACCTCCACGCCGCGGTCCTCGTCGGGGCCGAGCAGCGCGGCGACCCCGGAACCGAGCTCCTCGACCGCCTCCTGTTCGGTCAGCCGCCTGGTGCCCGGTGAGGAGGGCTCGCCCAGCTGTGGGGACGGGAACCACGTGTCGAGCACGGTTCCGCCGGTGGTGATGGTCGCGATGCCGGCCGCGTGCGCGCCGGAGATCTGGGCTGCTGCGTTCACGCCGACCAAGCCTAGCCAAAGTGGCCGCAATGGCAGTACGCCGAGGGAGCGTCGGACGTGTGCCCGCGGTGCCCGCTGGCTAGCGTGGCCGCCATGTTGCAGGGGATCGACGTGTCGAACTGGCAGGGCGCCGTGAACTGGGGCGCGTACGCGAGGGGCGGGGTCTCCTTCGCCTTCGCCAAGGCGAGCGAGGGGAGCACCTTCACCGACAAGTGGTTCGGCACCAACTGGAACGGCATGCGCGAGAGCTGGATCGTCTGCGGCGCCTACCACTTCGCCCGCCCCGCGGGAGACCCCGAGGCGCAGGCGGTGCACTTCCTGCGGATCGTGCAGCGGGCCGGTGGGCTGCGCAGGGGGGACCTGCTCGCGCTCGACCTGGAGACCAACGACCACCTCCCGGCGCCCCGGGTGGCGCGGTTCGCCCGCAGCTGGTGCCAGGCGATCGTCGCGCTGTCGGGGGTCAGGCCGGTGATCTACACGTTCCTGTCGTTCGCGCGCAACGGCAACTGCGCCGGGCTGGAGCCCTACCCGCTGTGGATCGCCGCGCCCGACCACCCCCGGGGCCGGCCGGAGGTGCCGAGGCCGTGGAACAAGTGGACGATCCACCAGCACTCGAACAAACCCGTCGATCGCAACGTCTTCCGCGGCACCCGGGCCGAGCTGACCTCCCTGGGTTACCGCCGGAGCCGCAAGGCCTGAGAAATCGCGTTGCCGACACCGGTAGCATCGATTCCAGACCATCCACCGACGTCTCCCAGGGAGCAACCGTGTCCGCCGTGCCAGAACTTCGTATCACCCTCGCCGGAGCCGTGCGTGTGGTGGCGGGAGGCACGACGTACGGGGAGGCGCTGGAGGCGGACGGCCGCTCGGTGGTCGCCGCCCGCGCCAACGGCGAGCTGAAGGACCTCGCGGCCCCGGTGGCCGAGGGCGACGTGATCGAGCCGGTCCCCGCGGGCAGCCCCGACGGGCGCGCCATCGTCCGCCACTCCACCGCGCACGTCATGGCCCAGGCCGTCCAGGAGATCTTCCCCGAGGCCAGGCTGGGCATCGGCCCGCCGGTCGAGAACGGCTTCTACTACGACTTCGACGTCAAGGAGCCGTTCACCCCCGACGACCTCAAGCGCGTCGAGAAGCGCATGCGCGAGATCGTCAAGCAGGGGCAGCTCTTCTCCCGCAGGCCCGTCTCCGACGAGCAGGCCGCCGAGGAGCTCGCCTCGGAGCCGTACAAGCTGGAGCTGATCGGCCTCAAGGGCGGCGCGGCCGACGAGGAGAGCGTCGAGGTTGGCGGCGGCGAGCTGACCATCTACGACAACCTCGACGCCAAGACCGGCGAGCTGCGCTGGAAGGACCTGTGCCGCGGCCCCCACGTGCCGACCACCCGGTCCATCCCGGCGTTCAAGCTGATGCGCTCGGGCGGCGCCTACTGGCGGGGCAGCGAGAAGAACCCGCAGCTCCAGCGGATCTACGGCACCGCGTGGGAGTCGCGCGAGAAGCAGGACGAATACCTCCACCTGCTGGAGGAGGCCGAGAAGCGCGACCACCGCAAGCTGGGCGCCGAGCTCGACCTGTTCTCCTTCCCCGACGAGCTGGGCTCGGGCCTGCCGGTCTTCCATCCCAAGGGCGGCGTGATCCGCCGCGTGATGGAGGACTACTCGCGCAAGCGGCACGAGGAGGCGGGATACTCCTTCGTCAACACCCCGCACATCACCAAGGAGGGGCTCTACAAGCTCTCCGGCCACCTCGACTGGTACGCCGACGGCATGTTCCCCCCCATGGAGCTGGAGGGGGCCAAGTACTACCTCAAGCCGATGAACTGCCCGATGCACAACCTGATCTTCAGGTCGCGCGGGCGCTCCTACCGTGAGCTGCCGCTGCGGTTGTTCGAATTCGGGACGGTCTACCGCTACGAGAAGTCCGGCGTGGTGCACGGCCTGACCCGGGTGCGTGGCCTCACCCAGGACGACGCGCACATCTACTGCACCCGCGAGCAGATGCGCGACGAGCTGAAGTCGCTGCTGCGCTTCGTGCTCGACCTGCTGCGCGACTACGGTCTCGAGGACTTCTACCTGGAGCTGTCGACCAAGGACCCGGTCAAGTTCGTCGGCAGCGACGAGGACTGGGAGGAGGCGACCGAGACCCTGCGCGAGGTCGCCGAGTCGGAGAAGCTGGAGCTGGTGCTCGACCCGGGCGGCGCGGCGTTCTACGGGCCGAAGATCTCCGTCCAGGCCCGCGACGCGATCGGCAGGACCTGGCAGATGTCGACGATCCAGCTCGACTTCAACCTGCCGCAGCTCTTCGATCTGGAGTACCAGGCGACCGGCGGCTCCCGGCAGCAGCCCGTCATGATCCACCGGGCGCTGTTCGGCTCGATCGAGCGCTTCTTCGGCGTCCTGGTCGAGCACTACGCGGGCGCGTTCCCCCCCTGGCTCGCGCCGGTCCAGGTGGTCGGCATCCCGATCGCCGAGGCCCACGCGCCCTATCTCCAGGACCTGGCCAAGAAGGCTCGCGAGCGGGGCATCAGGATCGAGGTCGACGCCTCCGACGACCGCATGCAGAAGAAGATCCGCAACGCGCAGCGGTCCAAGGTGCCCTTCATGCTCCTGGCGGGCGACGACGACATCGCCAACGGCGCGGTCTCCTTCCGCTTCCGCAACGGCGAGCAGAAGAACGGGGTGCCGGTCGACGAGGCGATCGCCGAGATCGCCGACGCGATCGAGCGCCGGGTCCAGGTCTGAGAACCTCCCCGTGGGCGGCCGAGGCCGCCCACGGGTGTACGGGGGGCCGTGAAGCCCCCCGTACGTCGTTTCCGGGCCCCTTTAGCCGGGGCCCTCGGCGTCCTACGCGTCGTTTCCCGGTGCGGCGGGAGCCTCGGGGCCGGTCTCGCCCGGCATGCGGACGTCCTCCACGTCGACGTTGACCTCCACGACCCGCATGCCCAGCATCCGGCTGATGGTCCGGGCCACGTTGGTCTTGACCTCGTTGGCCACGTCCATCACCACATGCCCGTACTCCGCCACGATCGTCACGTCCACGGCCGCCGTACGGTCCTGCACGTGGGCGTTGACGCCCCGGGGGCCGCGCCTGGCGATGCCCGCGCGCTCACGCATCGGTTCCACCGCGTGGGCGGCGTCGCCCCCCAGCTCGGCGACGCCCGTGACCTCCAGCGTGGCGAGGGCCGCGACCTTCTCCACCACCTCGTCGGCCACCTTGATCCGGCCCTTCACCACGGCCGAGGAGACCGGGGACGGCGGGGACGCCGCCGGCACCGCCCGGGCGAGGGTGGGGCGGGGCGTGTCGTCCGGCGCCTCGGACACGGATGAGGAGGGCTCGGGGAGCGCCTCGACCACGGCCAGGAAGGGCTCCCCCGTGGAGGAGGCCGGCTCGCCGGGGGACGGGACCGGCGGAAGCGACGCCGGCGGCTCCGGCGGCTCCGTGGCGGCGGACAGGGACAGGGAAAGGGAGAACGGGCGAGTGGGCCTGCCGCCCGTCTCGGTGGGCGACACGGAAGATACGGAAGATACGGAAGAGGTGGAAGACGTCGGAGACGCTGGGGACCCGGGGGACGCGGTCTCCTCGGTCGGCTCCTCGACGGAGACGTCGGTCATGGGGTGCTCCTCGGCAGTCGATGATCGTGCTTGGGGGATTCTGCCGGAAATTTGCCGCATTCGTCCGTCAATCCCGTGTGACATACGCCGCCCGATTCGTACTGGCATCGAATCCAGGCGATCCGGGTCCCGGGCGGTGGCGCGGGTGAGGACTCGGGCGGGGTCCCGAGCGGCGGCACGGGCGTGGGCGAGGGCCGGCGGTATCGGGAGTTCGTACGACTACATGCTGTCGGCCGGGCTCATGCCGCTCGGCCTGGTGCTCGCCGGGCCGGTGTCCGAGGCCCTGGGCGTGTATCCCACCCTGTACGCGATGAGCGCCGTCGCGATCCCGGCCGCGCTCGCGTTGTTGTGCGTTCCCGCGGTGCGATGCCTGCCGGCACGGCCCCCGGCCGCCGATTCACCCGACGCCGTCACGCCTGGCTCGCGGTGACCACCGATCCGGCCCGGACGGTCGCGGGTCTGTCCAGTGAACGGCTCTGTCTCTCTTTCGGTGGTGACGGAGCGTTAGGCCAAGAGGATGCGGTGGCGGAGCAAGGTGAAGCCGGCTCGGCCGTGCATCTGGCGCATGATTCGCTTGGTCTTGGTGTTCACGCCTTCGGTGCCGCCGTTGTGGAAGGGCATGGTGACGGCCGCGCGGACGGCTTCGTGGTCCTGGTCGAGGCCTCGGGTGAAGGCGTGCAGATGAGGTAGATCGGCGCCGCGCGCGGTGGTGATCCACGCGTCGAGGTGGTCGGCGTTGTCCTGGCGTGGCCGGAGCAGGTCAGCGAAGGTGCGCACCAGCCCGGCCAGGTCGATCATCTCGGGGCAGGTGGTGGTGAGGTCGTCGTGCAAGCGCCGTTGGTCGTCGGTGAGGTGGTCGGGCCGGGTGAGCAGGAGTCGGGCCAGGCGGCGTGGGGAGATGGGAAGCCGGTCGGCTTCGACCCTTCCTTGGGTGATGTAGCGGTAGAGCAGGTTGAAGCTGCCCTGGTAGCCGAGGGCTTTGATCTCGGTGAACAGGTGCAGGACGGGGACGGCGGGCTCGTCGCCGCGGCGGCGCCGAAGGTGGTCGCGGTAGGGGTCGACGAGGGTGGGCCGGTATTGCGGGGCGCGTTGCAGCCGCTCTGGCTCGCGGGCGCGGGCGTAGCGTTTGACGGTGTTCAGACCTAGGTTCAGTCGGCGTGCGCACTCCAGCAGGCCGACGCCTTTGCCGAGGAGGTCGTGGATCTGGTGCCAGCGCTCGCGGGTGGTATGGGCGCGTTTGCCGTCCTGCAGCGGCGGTCCGGCCTTGGCCCAGCAGGCGCTGTGTCCGGCGACTTCTCTCAGGACGGCTTCGCTGAAGTTGTGCCATAGGTGCCAGCGGTCGGCGACCTGGATGGCTTCTGGCAGGGCACGGCGGATCGCTTCGGCGTAGGTGGCGGAGCCGTCCCGGCACACGATCTGCACTCCGGGATGGGCCTGCAGCCAGGCTGCCAGGAGATCGGCGGTGCGGCCGGGTAGGACGTCGATGCGCTCGCGTGTTTCGGCGTCGATGAGCACGGTGGCGTAGCGGTGGCGCCGGCGCAGGGCGAAGTCGTCTACTCCCAGCACTCGAGGTACCCGCGGCTGAGGTAGCGGCAGGCGCAGCAGGATGCGCAGGGCGGTATGCCGGGACAGGTGCACGGCCAGCGCGGATAAGGCGCGAGCGCCGGCACGGCCGGCCAGTTCACGGACCACCACGCCGATCTGCGAGGTCAGGCGCGGAGTGCGCCGCTGGTAGCGCTCCAGCACACCGGGAAGCTGTTCGCGGAAGGTCTGGCGGCAGCCGGGCGTGGGGCAGATGAGACGGCGAATCCGCACCAGCACCACAACGCGGCGGGCATCGATCGGGATGTCGGCCACGCTCCGCTCGTAATAGCCGTGCACCCGCGCCGCCTCGGCCCCGCAGGCCGGGCAAGTGACTGATCCATCTGGGGTCCGCGCCCACACCCGGATCTGCTCGCCCTCGTCTGCGACGTCTTCAATGACCAGCGGCGATAAGCCCGAAAACACCGTATGCACAAGCTCGTCGACATCACGCACGACTCAGCGTGACCTATCGGCACCTTCCGTCACCACCGAAAGTGAGCCAGAGCCGAAAGAGAGACAGAGCCGTTGTTTGTACAGTCCCGAGCGCGGGCGGGGCGGCGCCGGGGGAGGCGCAAGACCGCGGGGATCGGCGTGGCAATATGCTGGCGACCATGAGCAACGAGCCGGAGGCGCAGCACGGAGCGGGGACACCGGACGCGTTCCAGAGACTCTGGACTCCTCACCGGATGGCCTACATCAAGGGAGCCAGCAAACCCACCGGTTCCGGCCCCGAGGACGGCTGCCCGTTCTGCGAGATCCCCCGCATGAGCGACGAGGACGGCCTGATCGTCGCCCGGGGTGAGACGGTCTTCGCGCTGCTCAACCTCTACCCGTACAACTCCGGCCACCTGATGGTCTGCCCCTACCGGCACGTGCCGGACTACACGGACCTGGACGAGGCCGAGACCTTCGAGCTCGCCGACTTCACCCGGCGGGCGCTGGTCGCCCTGCGCAAGGCCAGCGGCGCGCAGGGCTTCAACGTGGGCATGAACCTGGGCGGTGTGGCGGGCGCCGGGATCGCCGCCCACCTGCACCAGCACGTGGTGCCCCGGTGGGGCGGCGACACCAACTTCATGCCCGTCGTCGGCCAGACCAGGGTGCTTCCTCAGCTGCTGCGCGACACCAGGGAGTTGCTCGCCGGCTCCTGGCCCGGGTCGTCGTAGCGCGAGGCGCCGTCGTCCAGGGCCCGGATGCCCGCCGACAGCGTCAGCGGCACGGCGAGCGCCAGCGCCATGGACAGCACCGCGGCGCCCGAGTCGTTGACCAGCATGCCGACCACCCCGCTGACCAGGGTGCCGATCAGCCCGGCCTTCAGTGCGGGGGAGTGCGCGAACGCGGCGGGCAGCACCCCCGCGGTCGCCTGCTCGGGGCGCAGCAGCGCGTAGACGAGGAACGCCACCGCGGCGATCACGACCGGCATCAGGTTGGGGCTGAGCAGGGTGCCCAGCATCGCGCCGAGCTTGCGGCCGATCACCTCCATGGCCTCGCCGGTGAACACCTGGCCGACGAAGCGGCCCAGGTGCGTCTGTGAGCCCGGCGGGCGCAGGTAGTCGAGGTAGGCGATGGACATCACGATGACGCCGCCCGCCACGCAGAACGCGCCCAGCTTGACGATCGAGACCCGCCTGCCCGCGATCAGCAGCGCGGTCACCGCGATGCCCGGCACGAACGCGATCACCCCGCCGAAGTCGCTGCCCACGCCCGGCCAGCCGCCCAGGATCATCGCGAAGCCGCCCAGCACCGCCACGACGGCGGCGGCCACGATGCTCGCTCGGCTCCCGCGCGCGGGCCGATCCGCCACGACCGCGACGCTCGCTCGGCTCCCGCCCGCCGGCCGATCCGCCGCGACGTCGCCCGCCGAACCCGCGCGGTCGCCGGGTGCCCTCTGCTCCGCCAAGGAGCCGCCCGCCGGACCGCCTGGCGCCGGCCGATCCACCCGGGTGGCGGCCG
Source organism: Streptosporangium sp. OZ121 (assembly GCF_051918885.1). Lineage (NCBI taxonomy): Bacteria > Bacillati > Actinomycetota > Actinomycetes > Streptosporangiales > Streptosporangiaceae > Streptosporangium > Streptosporangium sp. OZ121. The sequence goes on along the minus strand of NZ_JBPXMC010000012.1, from coordinate 65,823 downwards.
GTGCGCCCGCGCGGTCCCCGCGCGTCAGCCGGTGCGCGATCGTGGCGGCCAGCAGCAGCACCGAGGTGGCGAAGAGCGCGAACGGGATGTTGCCCAGGCCGTAGTAGCGGGCCCCGACCACGGCGCTGTAGCCCATCACGCTGTTGAGCTGCAGGGTCGTCCCGGTCAGCAGGTCGCCCGCCAGCACCGTCGCGGTCACCCCGGCCACCACCGCCAGCGGCCCGAGCGGCGCCCGGCGCCAGGGCCCCGCCAGCGCCGCCGCGGCCAGCAGCAGCGCGCATCCGGCGATCCCGCCGACCAGCGCGAGCACCGGCGATCCCGCGTGGTGCCAGGGGGTGAGGTTCACCAGGTACGTCGACACGGGCACCGAGGCCAGCACCACCGCGGCCACCCGGATGCCGGTCAGCCCTCGCCTGCGGCGCAGCAGCAGGAACGCGGTCAGGTAGAAGGCGACCTGCAGCACCGCGACCGCGGTGAAGAAGATCCCGCCCACGTTCCTGATCGTCTCCCCGGCCACGTCGGCCCGCTCCAGCTCGACGCGCGCCGCCTCGGTGCCGCCGGTGCGTCTCTCGCTCGCCTGCCAGGGCACCCCGATCACGCCCGGAGGCGTCGCGATCCCCGTCAGGGAGAGCATCGTCGCGGTGATGTCCGGCAGGATCGTGGTGTCGTCGCGGTGGGTGGAGGCGGCCCCCAGGAAGCGACCGGAGACGTCTCCGTCGCGCATCATGGCCACCCGCAGGTGCGGGTTGCCGCCGTGGTCGGACAGGCCCGCCAGCAGCACGCTGACATCCTTGGGCAGCACGGTCAGCACCGCCCCCGCCTTGGCGTCGGCCAGGCGCAGCGCCGCGGCCCTTGCCTGCGCGGTGAGCCGGTCCTCGTCCCGTGACAGCCGCTCGCCGGTCACGTACGGCCGGATCAGGTCGTCGACGTCGACGGCCATCACCCGGCACCTGGTGAGCACGTCGGAGCGGATCTGCGCGGGGGAGGGGGCGTACACGTCGACCCTGCCCGAGCGGTCGGCCAGCGCCAGCGCGGCCCCGGGGCCGATCGCCAGCGTGCAGTCACCGGCGGCGTGGACGGCCTCGCCGAGGGCGCCCGCGTTGCGCTGGCCGGCGACGTCGTGCAGGTATCCGTAGTCGGGGATGATCGCGCCCGCCTGGTCGGACTCGGGCAGCGGGGGCAGCCCGCAGCCGTAGCCGACCGCGGACCTCACCCCGGCCGACACCGTCAGCCATCCGTCGTAGGGGCAGGTCACCCTGCCCACCGCGCGGACCGACAGGGATCCGACCGCGCTCAGCCCGGCCAGCTGCCACAGGTTCGGGGTGCCGGTGGGGCTGAGATCACTCCACCGCAGGCCGGGAACGCCGATCAGCATCACCCGCCCGTCCGCCTGCGTGGCGGAGTGCGCGGCCCCCGGCCACAGCAGGCCCAGCACCATCGCAAACGCGACGAGCGTCCGCTTCACGAACGACCTCCCCTTCAGCTCCTGCCAAGTGCTGGCACCGTAGGGGAAGATCGTGCCACGGGTCCAGCCGCCCGGGGGAACGGCGGGTCGCCGCCGCGCCCGGGGTCCGGGTCCTCGCGGGGGCGTTCTCGTCCGCCGTCCGCGCGGGGAGCCCCGGGCGGGGCTCAGGTCCCGGCGGGCGCGCTCTCGTTCTGCAGGCGGTCGAGGGCGGTGACCAGGTAGGTGCCGCCGCCCGCCGCGGTGAAGGCCTGGCGGTCGCCGGCCGCCGCGGGCACGATCGCGACCAGGTTGCGGGCGTCGGCGGTGGCGCACTCTCCCGGCTTGCCCGAGGCGATCCGGTAGACCGCGTACGAGCGGGCGTCCGGGGAGCTCTTCCAGCTCAGCGAGGTGCCCTGGAGCCGCACGTCGGCGGGCTTGGCCGGGGCCTGGCCGCCCCGGTCCCTCATCAGCGGCAGCAGCGCCGGGCGGCCGTAGTGGTCCTTCACGACGCGGTCGAGCGCGCCCAGCGGGTTGGTGGAGAGCTGCTTGGCGCTGAAGTAGACGTCGCCGGAGACCTGCCCGTACTTGCGGTTGCGCGTGAGGTGGGAGGACATCTCACCGGGCCTGGTCCAGGCGGCGGTGTCGGTGGCGCCGACCCGGTACAGGCCCTGGCCGATGTAGAGCTGCACCCCGGTGCCCTTGACCTCGTTCGCCCACCAGGGCATCAGCACGTCGTAGTCGGCGATCTTGAACCCGCGCGGCCAGTACAGCTGGGGGATGACGTAGTCGACCGTGCCCTTCTTGATCCAGTGGCGGGCGTCGGCGTAGATGGAGTCGTACGCGGACATGCCGCCGGTGGCCGAGCCGGTGGGGTCCTCGGACTTGTTGCGCCAGATCCCGAACGGGCTGACGCCGAACTTCACGCTGTTCCTGACCTCGTGCACGGTCTTGTCGACCTGCGCGATCAGCTTGTTGACGTTGGCGCGGCGCCAGTCGGCGAGCTTGGTGCCCTTGCCGTACTTGGCGAAGGCGGCGCCGTCGGCGAACTTCGCGCCCGCGACGGGGTAGGGGTAGAAGTAGTCGTCGAAGTGGACCCCGTCGACGTCGTAGCGGGTCACCACGTCCTTGACGACCTTGGTGACGTAGTCGCGGACCGCGGGAAGGCCGGGGTTGTAGTAGGCCAGATCCCCGTATTTCACGATCCACTCGGGGTGCAGCCGGGCGGGGTGCCCGGCGGGCAGCTTGGACAGGTCGCCGTCGGCGGACGCGCGGTAGGGGTTGAACCACGCGTGGAACTCCAGGCCGCGCCGGTGGGCCTCGGCGACGAGGAAGGGCAGCGGGTCCCAGCCGGGGTCCTTGCCCGCCGTACCGGTCAGATACTGCGACCACGGCTCCAGGTCCGACTTGTACAGCGCGTCGGACGCGGGGCGGACCTGGACGAACACCGCGTTGAACCGCCGCTTGACCGCGTTGTCGAGGATCTTGACGTACTCGGCTCGCTGGCGGGCCGGGGACAGGCCGGTCCGCGAGGGCCAGTCGATGTTCTTGACGGTGGCGATCCACACCCCGCGCAGCTGCCGCTTGGGATACCTCGCGTCCACCTCGCACCGGGCCGACGCGGAGGCGGCGGTCGTCGCGCCCGTCGTCGAGTCGACCGTCTCGGCCGAGACCGCCGAGCTCTTCGCGGCCTTCGGCCGGGCGGGCGCGGCGTCGGGGCCGAAGGTGTAGGCGGCTCCCGTGGTCAGGACGGCGAGCGCGGCAGCGGCCAGGAGAGGGCGTCCGTATCGCATGGTTCCCCAGTGTGGCACCAGCGCCGGTGTGCTCTGACCGGAAAAACGAAATCCTTTCGTGATGGCTCTGTTACATGTGTGCATGCTGGGAGACGTGCGCCGGGCGGTGCGCGCTCCGCGGGGGGCGGGGCTCCGTCCGGCGCACGTCTCACCGCCCCGTCAGCCGGTGACTTTGTCCATCAGATGCGAAGGAAGCGGCTCGTAGCGCAGGAAGGCCCGCCGGAACGTCCCGGTCCCGTGTGACATGGATCTCAGATCGATCGAGTATCGCGTGATCTCCAGCTCGGGCACCTCGGCCCTGACCAGGGTGCGCCCCACGCCCACCGGCTCCGTGCCGAGCACGCGGCCCCGGCGCGAGGAAAGGTCGGACATCACCGCGCCGACGTGGTCGTCGGAGACCAGGATGGACACCTCGTCGACCGGTTCGAGCAGCAGCGTGGGCACCTTGGCCGCGGCCTCCTTCAGCGCGAGCGCCCCGGCGATCTGGAACGCCATGTCGGAGGAGTCGACCGAGTGGGCCTTGCCGTCGTACAGCGTCACCCGCACGTCCACCATGGGATACCCGGCGAGCACCCCGCGCTGCATCTGGGTGCGCACCCCCTTCTCCACCGAGGGGATGAACTGGCGCGGCACCACGCCACCGACGATCTTGTCCACGAACTCGAAGCCGCCGCCGGACGGCAGGGGCTCGACCTCCAGGTGGCAGACGGCGAACTGGCCGTGGCCGCCGGTCTGCTTGACGTTGCGGCCCAGGGCCTGGCAGCTGCCGCCGAAGGTCTCCCTGAGCGGCACCCGCAGCTCGGTCTTCTCCACCTCCACGCCGTGCCGCCTGCTCAGCCGGTCGAGCAGCACGTCGGTGTGGGCCTCGCCCATGCACCACAGCACGAGCTGGCGGGTCTCGGGGTTGTTCTCCAGCCGGAGCGTCGGGTCCTCGGCGACCAGCCGCTGCAGCGCCTGGCCCAGCTTGTCGTCGTCGGCCTTGGACCTGGGCTGGATCGCCACGGGCAGCAGCGGCTCCGGCATGGTCCAGGCCGTCATCAGCAGCGGGTTCTCCCGGTCCGACAGGGTGTCGCCGGTCTCCGCGCGCGACAGCTTGGCCACCGCCGCGATGTCCCCGGCCACGCACTTGGCGGTCGTCCGCTGGTGCTTGCCCAGCGGCGAGGAGAGCGCGCCGATGCGCTCGTCCACGTCGTGGTCCTCGTGCCCGCGGTCGGACAGGCCGTGCCCCGAGACGTGCACCGTCATGTCCGGGCGCAACGTGCCGGAGAAGACCCGTACCAGGCTGATCCTGCCCACGTACGGGTCGCTGGTGGTCTTGATGACCTCGGCGACCAGTGGCCCGTCGGGGTCGCAGGTGATGCCGGAGACGGGCCGGCCGTCGATCGACATGATCTCCGGCATGGGGTGCTCGGGCGGGGAGGGGAACCCCTGGGTGACGAGCTCCAGGACCTCCAGCGCCCCCACGCCGGTCCCCGTGGCCAGCACCGGGTAGAAGCCGCCGCGCGCGACGGCCTTCTCCAGGTCCTCGATCAGGGCCTTGGTGTCGATCTCCTCGCCGGAGAGGTAACGGTCCATCAGGGACTCGTCCTCGCTCTCCTGGATGACGCCCTCGATCAGGGCGCCCCGGTAGACCTCGATCTGGTCGGCGTAGGCGGGGCCGGGGGAGTTCTCGCTCCGGGTGCCGGTCGCGTAGTTGTAGAACTTCTGGCTCAGCAGGCCGATCAGGCCGTTCACCTTGCCGTTGGTCACCACCGGCAGGTACAGCGGCGAGACGCCGTCGCCGAAGGCGTCCTGGCAGGCGGCGAGGGCGTCCTCGAAGTTCGCCCGCTGATGGTCGATCTTGGTGATCACGACCGCGCGGGGCATCCCGACCGCCGCGCACTCGTCCCAGAGCATCCTGGTCAGGCCGTCCACGCCCTCGACGGCCGAGACGACGAACAGTGCCGCGTCGGCCCCGCGCAGCCCGGCGCGCAGGTCGCCGACGAAGTCGGCGTAACCGGGGGTGTCCAGCAGATTGATCTTGATGTCGTTGTGGACCACGGGGGCCACGGTCAGGTTCACCGAGCGTTGCTGGCGCACCTCGACCTCGTCGAAGTCGCTGACGGTCGTGCCGTCCTCGACCCTGCCGGGCCGCTGGACGGTCCGTGTCGCGGCCAGCAGCGCCTCCACAAGTGTTGTCTTCCCGGCACCGGAATGGCCGACCAGCACGACGTTTCGTATCATGCCCGGCTGGTCGGCCGCGGGTGCCCTCCCCGCGGCTCCCGCTGTTCCGCCGGTCGCTCTTTCCGCCACATCGCCTCCCGCGTCGTTGCCGAAGGGGCGCGGCCTGGTGGGGCCACACCCCCGGGGTCCGCTGCCGAGCTCGCGCACCGCGCGGACTCGGTCTGTTCACCAAATACCCATGTGGCGAATATCACAAGAGGGATGTGGCGATCCTCTTGCGATAGGCGGACCTGATCGCTAACCGTCCAGGCCGTCCCGGCGGCTCCGCGCCGCCCTCGCGAACGCCGTTCTCCCGTGGCTCGCCGCCCCCGTCGCCGATGCGCGCTCGCAGGCCCGGTGGCCTACGATCGGAGCGCCATGCTGAAACTTCTGCGCCCCGCCGTCACCAGGCTCTTGACCCCGCTGGGCAGGGCACTGACCCGCCGCGGGATCAGCCCCAACGCGGTCACCGCCGCCGGCACGCTCGGCACCGTCGCCGCGGCCCTGTTCTTCTACCCGCGGGGCCAGTTGTTCGTGGGCACGTTGGTGATCACCTTCTTCGTGCTGGCCGACCTCCTCGACGGGGTGATGGCCAGGATGACGGGTCCGGGAAGCACCTGGGGCGCCTTCCTCGACTCCACCCTCGACCGGGTGGGCGACGCGGGCATCTTCTCCGGGCTGGTGTTCTGGTTCGTCCTGAGCGGGCAGCGGGTGCTTGCGGGGGTCGCCCTGTTCTGCCTCGTCGCGGGGGCGGTGGTCTCGTACGTCAAGGCCAGGGCCGAGGCGCTGGGCATGACGTGCGACGTCGGCCTCGCCGAGCGGCCGGAACGCCTGGTCGTCGGCCTGGTCTCCGCCGGTCTCGGCGGCCTCGGCGTGCCGTACATCCTGGCCGCGGGGCTCTGGCTGCTCGCCGCCGCCAGCGCGGTCACGGTCGGCCAGCGCCTGCTGCACGTGCGCCGGCAGGCCGTTTCCCACCCGCCACGGACCCTCCGCTGATCGGAAAGATCGATGACCGACAAGCCCTCCCCCCAGGATCGTCTCGTCGCCGCGGCGTTCGGCGCCGGTTGGACGGTCGTGCCCCGCCTGCCCGAGAGGCTCACCGCCTGGGCCTTCCGCGCCGCCGCCGACCGGCTGTGGAGGCGCCGCGGCAAGTCGGTGCTCAGGCTGGAGGCCAACCTCGCCAGGGTCAAGGGCACCTCGCCCGGCGACCCGGCGATCCGGGCGCTCAGCCGCGACGGCATGCGCTCCTACTTCCGCTACTTCCACGAGGTGTTCCGGCTGCCCTCGATCCCCATCGAGGAGATCGTCTCCCGCATGCGGGTGGTCGGGGCCGAGCCCGTCTACGACAACCTCGCCAGGGGGCGTGGCGTCGTCATGGCCCTGCCGCACATGGGCAACTGGGACCAGGCGGGCGCCTGGTTCGCCGGTACGGGCCACCCGTTCACCACGGTCGCCGAGCGGCTCAAGCCCGAGTCGCTGTTCCACCGCTACACCGCCTTCCGCGAGGGGCTCGGCATGGAGGTGCTGCCGCTCACCGGCGGTGACGGCCACACCTTCGGCACCCTGGCGCAGCGCCTGCGCGCGGGCCTGCCGGTCGCCCTTCCCGCCGAGCGCGACCTGACCGCGAACGGGGTCGAGGTGCAGTTCTTCGGCTCGGCCACCCGGATGCCCGCCGGGCCGGGCCTGCTGGCCGTGCACACCGGGGCCGCCCTCATCCCGGCGATCCCCTACTTCGAGCCGGACGGCTGGGGGCTGCAGTTCCACGAGGAGATCGCGATCCCGGCCGAGGGCACCAGGAAGGAGAAGGTGGCCGTCGTCATGCAGAGCCTCGCCACCGTCTTCGAGAAGGGCATCGCCGAGCACCCCGAGGACTGGCACATGCTCCAGCGCCTCTGGCTCGAGGACCTGGAGCCCCGGGAGCCCCGGGAGAGCAGGCCATGAGGATCGGCATCGTCTGCCCCTACACGTGGGACGTGCCGGGCGGCGTCCAGGTGCACATCCAGGACCTGGCCGAGGCGCTCATGGCCGACGGCCACCACGTCTCGGTGATCTCCCCGGCCGCGGAGGGCGCCGAGCTGCCCCCGTACGTGACGTCGGCGGGCCGCGCCGTCCCGGTGCCGTTCAACGGGTCGGTGGCCAGGATGTCGTTCGGGTTCCTGTCGGCGAACCGGGTGCGCCGCTGGGTGCGCGAGGGCCGCTTCGACGTGCTGCACGTGCACGAGCCGGCCATCCCCTCGCTGGGGCTGCTCGCCTGCTGGGTGGCCAGGGGGCCGATCGTGGCCACCTTCCACGCCTCGTACGGCAACTCCCGCTCCTTCTCGGTCGGGGTGCCGGTGATCATGAGCGCGCTGGAGAAGATCGGCGGCAGGATCGCCGTGTCCGACGCCGCCAGGAAGACCCTGGTCGAGTTCATGGGCGGTGACGCCGTGCTCATCCCCAACGGGGTGACGGTGAGCCGCTACGCAGAGGGCGAGCCGCTGCCCGGCTGGGACGAGGGCGAGGTGATCGGCTTCCTCGGCAGGATGGACGAGCCGCGCAAGGGCCTGCCGGTGCTGCTGGAGGCGTTCGCCCTGCTGGCCGCCGAGCGGCCCGCGCTGCGCCTGCTCCTGGCCGGGCCCGGTGACGCCGACGAGGTGCTGGAGCGGGTCCCGCCCGCCTTCCACGACCGGATCGGCCTGCTCGGCATGGTCAGCGAGGAGGACAAGGTACGCGCCTACCACACGGTCGACGTCTTCTGCGCGCCCAACCTGGGCGGTGAGAGCTTCGGCATCGTGCTGACCGAGGCGATGTCGGCCGGCGCGGCGGTCCTGGCGAGCGACATCCCGGCCTTCCGCAAGGTGCTCGACGACGGCCGGGCGGGGGCCCTGTTCGAGACGGGCGACGCCAGGTCGCTCGCCCGCGAGGCCGCCGCGCTGCTCGACGACCCCGGGCGCCGGGCCGCACTGTCGGAGAAGGCCCGCCTCGCCGTGCGCAAGTACGACTGGTCGACGGTCGCCCGCGACGTCCTGCGGGTCTACGAGACCGTGGCGAGCACGGCCGGGGTCGAGGAGGACTCCCTCGCGGACTCTGCGACGGGCTCCGCGGCGAGCACGGTGCCGGACGCGGCGGGGGCCGTCGCCGGGACCGGGAGGGCCGGGGAGGGCACGGCCGTGAGGGGCGACACGCTGTGACGACCACGCTGATCCTGGTGGTGGGCGCGATCGTCGTGCTCCTCGGCGTCTACATCTCCTGGCGGGCCGGGCGGCTCGACCGGATGCACATCCGGCTGGAGCTGGCCCGCGAGTCCCTGGACGCCGCCCTGGTGCGGCGGACCGCGGTCAGCCTGGAGCTGGCGGCCTCCCGGCTGCTGGACCCGGCGACGAGCCTGGTACTGGCCGCGGCCGCCCACGAGGCCCGTACCGCGGGTCCCGAGGAGCGCGAGCACGCCGAGAGCGACCTGTCGCGCGCCCTGCGCGCCGTCGTCGACCAGGAGCGCTTCCGCGACCGGCTGGCCGACACCCCCGCGGGGGCCGACCTGCTGGAGGAGCTGGACGCGGCCGTGGCCAAGGTCCTCTACTCCCGCAGGTTCTACAACAACGCGGTGGGCGTCACCCGGACGGCGCAGCGCCGCTGGCTGGCCCGCACGCTGCGGCTGGCCGGGCACACCGAGTATCCGGCCTTCTTCGAGATCGACGACGCGCCCCCGAAGGCACTGGCCGCTGAATAACGATGATTAAGGCGTGTATGAACCGGAGTATCTGACAAGTCGGACACCGGTAAGCTCTTGGCGATTCATGACTGGGTGGCCACGCGACCGAGTGGCCGACTTGAGGAGATGAGCCGTGCGGGTGTCCCGGATGATCGCCGTCACGCTGGCGGGAGTCGCGGTCCTGGCGCCCGCCGCCGCCTGCTCCTCCGACGATCCGGCCCCGGGCAGCCCCGCGGGCGCGGCCGGCGAGCCCAGCACGGCCCCGACGCCCACGCCCGAGCCGACGCACCCCTTCACCGGCCTGCCCGGCGCGGCCCGCAGGGCGGTGCTCGCGGTGAAGATCGAGAACACCTCGGCGGGCAAGCCGCAGCTCGGCCTGAAGAGCGCCGACGTCGTCTACGTCGAGCAGGTCGAGGCGGGCCTGACCCGCCTGATGGCGATCTTCTCCTCGAAGATCCCGGCCAAGGTCGGCCCGGTCCGCAGTGCCCGCATCTCCGACCTGCACATCGTCCCGCAGTTCGGCAGGCCCGCCTTCGCCTACTCGGGCGCGCAGACCAAGATGCTCCCCTTCATCGCCGAGGCGCCGCTCTTCGACGTCTCCGACAGCAGGCAGCCGGGCGCGTACTTCCGCCAGCCGGGACGCTTCGCCCCCTACAACCTGTTCGCCAACACCAAGCGGCTGCTGGCCGGGGCGCCCAAGGCGAGCAGGGCCAAGGACATCGGGTTCACCTTCGGCGACGCGCCCGAGGGCGGCGTGCCGCGCAAGACGTACAGCGTCAAGTACCCGGCGGCGAGCTTCACCTTCCGCTGGTCGGAGGCCGCGGGCAAGTGGCTGATCTGGCAGGACGGCAAGAAGGACATGGCGGCCGAGGGCGGCCAGCTCGGCGCGCCCACGATCGTCGTGCAGTACACCAAGACGGAGCGCTCGCAGTTCCACGACAAGAACCAGAGCTACACCCCGCTGGTGCACAGCACCGGCAAGGGCAGGGCGATCGTGCTCCGCGACGGCCAGGCGTTCAAGGCCCGCTGGTCGCGGCCCAAGGAGAAGGACGGCACCGTCTTCACCACGGAGGCGGGCCAGGCGATGAACTTCGCCCCGGGACAGGTCTGGGTGGTGCTCGCCTCCGCCAAACCCGTCATTCCCTGACGCGCGAGCCCTACATCCTGTCCAAGAAGATCCCCCGACAGCGACAAGACGTCATGTAAGGGGGCGGGCCGCCAGCGCCTACGATGGAAGCGTAGTGGCCGCCCCCGCGGGCGGCCCGTGATCCGCAGCCAGCCGTCGTGAGGTAGAGACCGTGTCCAGCAGCACGCCCGAAGTCAGCGAGACCACCGTCACCGGAACCGCCCGGGTCAAGCGCGGCATGGCAGAGATGCTCAAGGGCGGCGTCATCATGGACGTCGTCAACGCCGAGCAGGCCAAGATCGCCGAAGACGCCGGCGCCGTCGCCGTCATGGCGCTCGAGCGGGTGCCCGCCGACATCCGCGCCCAGGGCGGCGTCTCCCGGATGAGCGACCCCGACATGATCGACGGCATCATCGCCGCCGTCTCGATCCCGGTCATGGCCAAGGCCCGCATCGGCCACTTCGTCGAGGCCCAGGTGCTCCAGTCGCTCGGCGTCGACTACATCGACGAGTCCGAGGTGCTCACCCCGGCCGACTACGCCAACCACATCGACAAGTGGCAGTTCACGGTGCCCTTCGTCTGCGGCGCGACCAACCTGGGCGAGGCGCTGCGCCGCCTCACCGAGGGCGCGGCGATGATCCGCTCCAAGGGCGAGGCCGGCACCGGCGACGTCTCCAACGCCACCACCCACATGCGCAAGATCAGGGGCGAGATCAAGCGCCTGGGCTCGCTGCCCGAGGACGAGCTCTACGTCGCGGCCAAGGAGCTCCAGGCGCCGTACGAGCTGGTCGCCGAGGTCGCCAGGACCGGCAAGCTGCCGGTCGTGCTGTTCACCGCCGGCGGTATCGCCACCCCGGCCGACGCGGCGATGATGATGCAGCTCGGCGCCGAGGGCGTGTTCGTCGGCTCGGGCATCTTCAAGTCCGGCAACCCCGCCGAGCGCGCCTCCGCGATCGTCAAGGCCACCACCTTCTACGATGACCCCGACGTCATCGCGAAGGTCTCCCGCGGTCTGGGCGAGGCCATGGTCGGCATCAACGTCGACGACATCCCGGCCCCGCACCGGCTCGCCGAGCGCGGCTGGTAGAGCGGACGGGGACGCCAGGGGACCCCTGGGAACTCCGGAGAACCGGGAAAAGGCGATCTCCGTCATGGAGATCGTCTTTTTCCTGACAGAGGGAGTTAACTCCTCAGTCATGGTGCTCCGCGAGGCTGACGGGCGTTCGAGCCCGATCACCCGGGAGGTTTCCCTTGTCGAAGTTCACCCGCCGGTCCTTTCTCGTCACCGGTATCGCGGCCGGCGCGGCGGCGGGCATCCCCGCCGCCGCGCACGCCGATCCCGGACCCGCCCAGGAGGGCGCTGACTCTCTGGCGTCCCTGGCCTCCCGCGGCCTGCGCTCGGACCCGTTCACGCTCGGCGTCGCCTGCGGGGACCCCGACTCCGGCGGCTTCGTGATCTGGACCCGCCTGGCGCCCCAGCCGCTCGCCGAGGACGGCCTGGGCGGCATGCCCGCCCGGCCCTTCGCCGTCGAGTGGCACGTCTACGGCGACGAGAGGGCCCGCCGCCCGCTGCGCCGGGGCGTGACCACGGCCGCTCCCGAGTGGGGCCACAGCGTGCACGTCGAGCTGAACGGGCTGCCCTCCGACAGGGACTACTGGTACCGCTTCAAGGTCGGCCCGTACGTCTCGCCGATCGGCAGGGCCAGGACGGCCCCGCACGCCCTCTCCCACGGCTCGGCCCTGGCGATGGCCTTCGTCTCCTGCGCCCAGTACGAGCACGGCTACTTCACCGCCTACCGGCGCCTGGCGGAGGAGCGGCCCGACCTGATCCTGCACCTGGGCGACTACCAGTACGAGTACCGGCGCGACACCTACACCATCCCCGGCGGCAACATCCGCCACCACGAGGGGCCGGAGACCGAGAGCCTGGCGAACTACCGCCAGCGGCACGCCCAGTACAAGACCGACCCCGACCTGCAGGCCGCGCACGCCGCCGCCCCCTGGCTGGTCGTCTGGGACGACCACGAGCTGGACAACAACTGGGCCGACGAGGTGCCCGAGAAGCCCGAGGTGCCCCAGCCGAACTTCCTCGCCCGGCGCGAGGCGGCCTTCAGGGCGTACTACGAGAACATGCCGCTGCGGCGCGCCTCCATCCCCCGGGGCGTCGACATGCAGCTCTACCGGCGCGTCCGGTGGGGGAGGATGGCCACCTTCCACATGCTCGACACCCGCCAGTACCGCAGCGACCAGGGCTGCGGCGACGGCTACAAGGACTGCCCGGCGGCGGTCGACCCCGCCCGCTCGATCACCGGCGAGGAGCAGGAGCGCTGGCTGCTGGACGGCATGCGGCGCTCGGAGGCGCGCTGGGACGTCATCGGCCAGCAGGTCTTCTTCGCCCAGCGCGACAACAACGCCGGACCCGCCAAGATCACCAGCCAGGACGCCTGGGACGGCTACGTCGCCTCGCGGCAGCGCATCACCCAGGGCTGGGTGGACGCCGAGGTGCGCAACCCGGTGGTGCTCACCGGCGACGTGCACGCCCACTGGGCGAGCGACCTCAAGCTCGACTACGACGACCCCACCACCCGCACGGTCGGCTCCGAGCTGGTCGCCTCGTCCATCACCACGGGCGGCGACGGCCTCGACTCCGACCCGGCGACCCACCCGTACCTGACGATCAACCCGCACCTGAAGTTCTACAACAACCAGCGCGGCTACGTGATGACCCGGATCGAGCGCGACCGGCTCACCGCCGACTTCAAGGTGCTGCCGCAGGTGACGCAGCCGGGCTCGGCGGCGCACACCAAGGCGACCTTCGTGATCGAGGACCGGGTCCCCGGCGTGCAGCGGACCTACCTGCGCCCGGTCGACCCCTCGGCCGCCAGGACCCCCGGGATCGACTGGATCCAGGAGACCGTGGACCTGGAGACCAAGCGTCCCTGACCTCGTCGCGATCGCCGGAGATCACCTGACACCCATGGTCACGGGTGCCCCGCCGCACGTTCGGCGGGGCACCCGTGACGCGTTCCGGCCGGGGAACCGCGGCTTCCCCGGCCGGAGGAGGGGGGCGCGGCGGCCCCGGACTCCCGTGCCGGGCCGGAGCGCAAACCGGTTTGGGCCGGTACGAGGGGTGGCCATACGCTGAAGGGGCATCTCACCCGGACGGGAAGGACCACCGGTGACCATCGTCCCCACGATCGGCGTCTTCGCGCTGCAAGGAGACGTGCGCGAGCACGTGCGCTCCCTGGAGGCGGTGGGCGCCAGAGCGGTCACCGTACGGCGTCCCCGTGAGCTGGAGGCGGTCGACGGTCTCGTCATCCCCGGCGGCGAGTCCACCACGATGTGGAAGCTCGCCGAGACCTTCGACCTGCTCGAACCGCTCCGGATGCGGATCAAGGCGGGCATGCCCGCCTACGGCTCCTGCGCCGGAATGATCATGCTGGCCGACCGGATCGAGGGCGGGATCGAAGGTCAGCAGACGATCGGCGGCATCGACATGGTCGTCCGCCGCAACGCCTTCGGCCGCCAGGTCGACTCCTTCGAGGCCGACGTCGACTTCGCCGGCCGCGGCGGCATGCGGGCCGTCTTCATCCGCGCGCCCTGGGTGGAATCCGTGGGTTCGGGGGTCGAAGTGCTGGCGCTGGCCGAACCTGGGGATAGGATCGTCGCGGTCCGCCAAGGACCGCTGCTCGCCACGTCCTTCCACCCGGAACTTACCGGGGATGTCGGTGTGCATTCATATTTCGCTGAGATGGTGAGGGAGCTCTAGGCGATGTCCGGCCACTCCAAATGGGCGACGACGAAGCACAAGAAGGCCGCGCTCGACTCCAAGCGCGGCAAGCTGTTCGCCAAGCTCATCAAGAACATCGAGGTCGCGGCCCGGACCGGCGGACCCGATCCGGACGGCAACCCGACGCTGTACGACGCCATCACCAAGGCGCGCAAGAGCTCGGTCCCGATCGACAACATCGAGCGTGCCCGTAAGCGCGGCGGCGGCCTGGAGGCCGGCGGCGCCGACTGGCAGACCATCATGTACGAGGGTTACGCCCCCGGCGGCGTGGCGGTGCTGATCGAGTGCCTCACCGACAACCGCAACCGCGCCGCCTCCGAGGTCCGCGTCGCGCTGACCCGCAACGGCGGCTCGCTGGCCGACCCCGGCTCGGTGTCCTACATGTTCAACCGCAAGGGCGTCGTGCTCGTCCCCAAGGGTGAGCTGGCCGAGGACGACGTGCTGGTCGCGGTCCTCGACGCGGGCGCCGAGGAGGTCAACGACCTGGGCGACCAGTTCGAGGTCGTCTCCGAGGCCACCGACCTCGTGCCGGTCCGCAAGGCCCTGCAGGAGGCCGGGATCGACTACGACTCGGCCGAGTCCGGTTTCATGCCGACGATGAACGTCCCGCTGGACGAGGACGGCGCCCGCAAGGTCTTCAGGCTGATCGACGCCCTCGAGGACAGCGACGACGTGCAGAACGTCTGGGCCAACTTCGACGTCTCCGACGAGGTCATGGAGAAGCTCGACGCGTAACCCGGGCCATTCGGTGTGATCTCGTGTTGTCTGCGAGGTTTGTCCGCGTGGTCAAGGGCATATCACGCGGACAATGGGCAATCCTGACCTGATCTTTGCCGTGGCGGGCGTCGCCGCGCTGCTCGCGGCCACGCTGCCGCGGCTCCTCAACCGCCGTCCCTTCTCGCTCCCGCTCGCCTGCCTGCTGGGCGGCCTCCTCCTCTACCTGCTGCCCCTGGAGCTGCCCGATCCCGATCCGGTGGCTCACCGGGCGCTGGTCGAGCACGCCACCGAGATCTGCGTGCTGATCTCGCTCATGGGCGCGGGGCTGGCCATCAACCGGCCCTTCGGGCGGCGCGACTGGTCCTCGACCTGGCGCCTGCTGGGGTGGACGCTCCCGCTGACCGTCCTCGCCGTGGCCGCCGCGGCGTACGGCCTGCTCGGCTGGCCCCTCGCCGCGGCGCTGCTGCTGGGCGCGGTGCTCGCGCCGACCGACCCGGTGCTCGCCTCCGACGTGCAGGTCGGCGAGCCCGTCGACTCGGAGAAGGCCGACGACGAGGTCCGCTTCACCCTCACCTCCGAGGCGGGCCTCAACGACGGCCTGGCCTTCCCCCTGGTGTACGCCGCGATCGCGCTGGCCGTCAGCGGGGGTGTCGGCTGGGTCGCCGAGTGGACGCTGGTGGACCTGCTCTACCGGTGCGCCGCGGGCGTGGTGTGCGGCCTGCTGATCGGCAAGGGGCTGGGACGGCTCTTCTTCCGCGCCCAGAAGTCCGACCTGCGGCTGGCCGAGCACCGCGACGGCTTCGTGGCGCTGGCCGCGACGTTCCTGGCCTACGGCCTCACCGAGCTGGTGCACGGCTACGGCTTCATCGCGGTGTTCGTGACCGCCTGCACCATCAGGGCGGCCGAGCGCAGCCACGGCTACAACGGGGTGCTGCACGGCTTCATCGAGCAGCTCGAGCGGCTGTTCACCGCCTGGCTGATCATGCTGCTCGGCGGTTTCGTCGCGATGGGCGGCCTGTCCGCGCTCACCTGGCGGGGCGCCGCGGTCGGACTCCTGCTGCTGCTGGTCATCCGGCCGCTGACCGGCTGGCTCGCCGAGCTGGGCGGCAGGGCGGGACCGCGCGAGCGCGTCGCGACGGCGTTCTTCGGCATCCGCGGCATCGGCTCGCTGTTCTACCTCGCCTACGCCCTCGGCCAGGCCGACTTCGGCGTGCCCGCCGAGGAGCTCTGGGCCGTTGTCGCCTTCACCGTGCTGGCCTCCCTGGCCATCCACGGGATCTCGGCCTCGCCGGTGATGAACCGCCTGGACCGGCTGCGCGACAAGAAGAGCGACGAGGACGAGGAAGCAGAACCCGCCGCCCAGCACCTGTGAGCCCGGGACCCGCTCGCGGCCCCTCCGGCGGGCCGGGGAAGAGCCGTGCGCGGGCCGCTCCCACGCGGTAGAGTCTGCCACCGAACAGGTGTTCGGCGAGCGGAGGCGTGTCGGTGCGGTTGCCCGAGTTGCGGGTGATGGGGGTCGATCCCGGGCTTACCCGATGCGGGCTCGGCGCCGTCGAGGGGCGGCCCGGCGCGCCGCTGAGCCTGGTCAAGGTCGGGGTCGTCCGCACCCCCGCCGACGACGAGATCGGCGCCCGGCTGGTGGCGATCGAGGCGGGCATCGAGCGGTGGCTCGACGAGGTCCGGCCCGACGCGGTGGCCGTGGAGCGGGTCTTCGCCCAGCACAACCTCAGGACCGTGATGGGCACCGCGCAGGCCTCCGCCGTGGCGATCCTGTGCGCGTCCCGCAGGGGCCTGCCGGTCGCGCTGCACACGCCGTCCGAGGTCAAGGCCGCCATCACCGGCAGCGGCACGGCCGACAAGCAGCAGGTCGGCACGATGGTGACCCGCCTGCTGCGGCTGGACGCCATGCCCAAGCCCGCCGACGCCGCCGACGCGCTCGCCCTCGCGATCTGCCACGTGTGGCGGGGCGGGGCCCAGAGCAGGCTGGCCGAGGCCGCCGCGAAGGCGGCGAGCGCCACCACCACCCCCGCCGCCTACTTCCGAGGCCGTGGCAGGGCCGGACACCCGAGAGGAACCGCTAAGTGATCGCCTCGGTGCGAGGACAGGTGACCGCGATCGCCGCCGACGGGGCGGTCGTCGAGGTCGGCGGGGTGGGGGTCCTCGTGCACTGCACGCCGGGCACGCTGGCGACGCTCAGGACGGGCGAGGAGGCCAGGCTCGCCACCTCGCTGGTGGTCCGCGAGGAGTCGCTCACCCTGTTCGGCTTCGTCACCGACGACGAGCGCGCCATCTTCGAGATGCTGCAGACGGCGAGCGGGGTCGGCCCCAAGGTCGCCCTGGCGATGCTGGCCGTGCACACTCCCAACGCGCTCCGGGTGGCGGTGGCCTCCGCCGACGTCAAGGCGCTGACCAGGGTCCCCGGGGTGGGCCCGAAGGGCGCCCAGCGGATCATCGTCGACCTCAAGAACAAGCTCGGCACGCCGGAGGAGGCCGTCAGCGCCGCGCTCGACGGCCGTGCCGCCGCGCCCGCCTGGCGCGCCCAGGTCCACTCCGGGCTGGTCGGCCTGGGCTACTCGGGGCGAGACGCCGACGAGGCGGTCGCCACCGTCGAGCCGCAGGCCGACGCCGAGCTGGCCGAGGGCCGCACCCCGCAGGTGGCGGCCCTGCTCAAGGCCGCGCTCCGCGCGCTGAGCGTGCGATGAGGGACGGGCGCGCCGTACGAGACGTGTGCCGGGAGACGGTGGGCGGGGCCGCCGCGCGGTGCCATGAGGGGCTCCGGCGGTTCCGCCGCGCGGCGAGCAGGGGAGGGGCGGCGTGAGTTCCGACCGTGATCTGGTGTCGCCGGACGCCGAGGGCGACGAGAGATACATCGAGGCGGCGCTGCGGCCCAAGCGGCTGGAGGAGTTCATCGGCCAGCCGCGGGTGCGCGAGCAGCTGTCGCTGGTGCTGCAGAGCGCGCTGCGGCGCAACCGGCCGCCGGACCACGTGCTGATGAGCGGCGGACCCGGGCTGGGCAAGACGACTCTCTCCATGATCATCGCGACCGAGCTCTCCGTGCCCCTCCGGATCACCTCGGGGCCCGCGCTGGAGCGGGCCGGCGACCTCGCGGCGATCCTGTCGACCCTCTCCGAGGGCGAGGTCCTGTTCATCGACGAGATCCACCGGATGTCCAGGCCCGCCGAGGAGATGCTCTATCTCGCGATGGAGGACTTCCGCGTCGACATCGTGGTGGGCAAGGGTCCTGGGGCGACCGCGATCCCGCTGGAGATCGCCCCGTTCACCCTGGTCGGCGCCACCACCCGGGCCGGCATGCTTCCCGCGCCGCTGCGCGACCGCTTCGGTTTCGTCGCGCACATGGACTTCTACGGGGTCGCCGAGCTGGAGGAGGTGCTGCACCGCTCCTCGCGCCTGCTGGGCGTCACGCTCCCCGGCGACGCCGCCCGCGAGATCGCCGGCCGCTCCCGGGGCACCCCCCGCATCGCCAACCGGCTGCTGCGCCGGGTCCGCGACTTCGCCGAGGTGCGCGCCGAGGGCGTCGTCACCAGGGATGTCGCCTCCGCCGCGCTCAACCTCTACGAGGTCGACGCCGAGGGGCTCGACCGGCTCGACCGGGCGGTGCTCGGGGCGCTGCTGCGCAAGTTCGGCGGCGGGCCGGTGGGGCTGTCGACACTGGCGGTCGCGGTGGGGGAGGAGCCGGAGACGGTTGAGGTGGTCGCCGAGCCGTTCCTGGTGCGGCAGGGACTGCTGGCCCGCACCCCCCGTGGCCGGGTGGCGACCGCGGCGGCCTGGACCCATCTGGGATTGGTGCCCCCGCCGGACGCCTTCGGCGCCTCGTTTCTCATCGATCTTGAGGATGATCCCGGGGCCGTCTAACGTTGGGAGTCGGTAGGGAAGTCGTACAGGATTGATCACAGATCGATGACAACTGTATCGAAATGGGAACTTCCCTGCGCGCCAAAACGTGACTTCGTTGCCGCGCTCTTAACAGCTCGCCTAAACTCCGAGCCTTGGCTGGCTGTGTAGGCTGACGTGCTGAGCGGCGTGGCCGTATGTGACGTCCGGCTTCCGCCGGTCAATCTCAAGAGAGGGAGCGGCCCTGTGGGCGGCAACTATTCGAGCCTGATCATGATCGCTCTCATGGTCGTGGTGTTCTACTTCCTGCTCATCCGGCCGCAGCGCAAGCGGCAGCAGGAGCAGGTCAAGATGCAGAACAGTCTCACGCCGGGCACCGGTGTCATGACCACGACGGGTCTTTTCGCGACCGTGGTGGCCATCGACGCCGACGACGTGATCCTGGAGATCGCCCCCGGCGTGGAGACCCGCTGGGTCAAGGCGGCCATCGGCCGTGTCCTGGTTCCCGTTGACGACGCGGAGGAGGAGAATGTCAAGGCTGTCGACCACGGTGTCGTGGAGACGGCGGAACAGCAGGGTGCAGACCACGACACGACGAGCAAGAAGCCGTGAGTAGCCTCACCTCCAACCCCCTATAACCGAAAGAACTGACGACCAGTGGCCCGACCGACCAGCGGCCAGAGCAGACCGGGGCGCATGCTCCTGGTGCTTCTGGCGATCATTCTCGCCATGGGCGGGGCGATGCTCCTCAACAAGGCGTACACGCCGGAGTATGGCCTCGACCTCGCCGGCGGCACGACCGTGACGCTGCAGCCCGTCACGCCGAACGGGAGCGCTCCCTCGCAGGAGAGCCTCGACCTCGCCGTGAACATCATCCGCGAGCGGGTGAACGGCAGCGGCATCTCCGACGCCGAGGTCGCCAAATCCGGTGACAACATCGTCATCTCCGTTCCCGGAGCCGGCCAGGAGGAAGTCGTCAAGCTGGTCGGCACCACCGCGGAGCTGAGGTTCCGCCAAGTGCTGGCGATCGGGGCCGGGTCGCCTCCGCCCCCGGGCCAGCTCTCCACCCAGGCGCCGACGCCGACTCCCTCGCCCACCGCCTCCGGGCGCAAGGGCGACAAGGAGTCCAAGCCCGCCGAGTCGGGGACTCCGAAGCCCGGCGCGACCGCCGCGCCCGACACGGGAGCCTCCCCGGCCGGCCGCGCCCTGTCGTCGGCGCTGACCAACCCGAGCCCCGGCGCCACCCCCGCGCCCTCCGCCGAGCCGAGCGGCGACAAGGGTGACAAGTCGGCCAAGCCGGACAAGAGCGCGGCCCCGGACGCCAGCGCACCGCCGACGACCCCGCCGACGTCGCCCGACGACCCCATGGCGGGCGTCGACACCACCGGTATCGACCCCGCGGCGCTCAAGCGGTTCGAGACGCTCGACTGCGCCAAGGACGCGGGGGTGGGCGCCCAGGACGCGCCGGACAAGCAGTACGTCGGCTGCAGCCAGGACGGCAGCACCAAGTTCGTGCTGGACAAGGCGGCGGTGACCGGCACCTCGATCGACAGCGCGTCCTCCGGCGTCGACCAGACCACCGGTGAGTGGCTCGTCCAGCTCGCCTTCAAGGGCCAGGGCCCCGACCAGTGGTCGAAGGTCACCACCACCGCCTTCAACTCGCAGGCTCCCCGCAACCAGGTCGCCATGGTCCTCGACGGCGTGGTCATCTCCGCACCCGTCATCCAGGAACCCATCAACGGCGGCCGGGCGCAGATCTCCGGCAGCTTCACCCAGGTGACGGCCGACGAGCTGGCCAACCAGCTCAAGTACGGCGCGCTGCCGCTGAAGTTCGAGAAGAGCTCCATCGAGGAGGTCTCCTCCACGCTGGGCGCCGACCAGCTGCGCGGCGGTCTCATCGCCGGCGCGATCGGCCTCCTGCTGGTCGTGGTCTACTCGATGCTCTACTACCGGGGTCTGGGCATCGTGTCGGTGCTGAGCCTCCTGGTGGCCACGGTCGTGACCTACCAGTCCGTCGTGCTGCTCGGCACGTTCGCGGGCTTCCGCCTCTCGCTGCCGCACATCATCGGACTGATCGTCTCGATCGGTATCACCGCGGACTCGTTCATCGTCTACTTCGAACGGATCCGCGACGAGATGAAGGAGGGCCGGCGCTCGCTGCGCACGGCCATCGAGGTCGCCTGGGTCCGCGCCCGGCGGACGATCCTCATCGCCGACGCCGTCATGTTCATCGCCGCCGTGGTGCTCTACTTCCTGGCGGTCGGCGGTGTGGCCGGGTTCGCCTTCGCCATGGGCCTGACCACGCTCATCGACATCGCCGTGGTGTTCATGTTCACCAAGCCGTTCGTCGCGATGCTGGCCAAGCTGAAGTTCTTCGCCAAGGGGCACAAGCTCTCCGGGCTCGACGCCGAGCGCATGAGTGAGGCTCCCGTCGCTCCCAAGACCGTTCCGCAGGAGGCCTGATGTCCGGCATCGCGCGCCGGCTGTACCGGGGCGAGGTCGACGTCGACTTCGTCGGCCGCAAGAAGCTCTGGTACACCCTTTCCGCAATCCTGCTGGTGATCTCCATCGCCGGTCTGGTCTTCAACGGGCTCAACCTGGGCGTGGAGTTCAAGGGCGGGTCGGTCTTCTCCTTCAAGGCGCCGACCGCCAACATCGAGCAGGTGCGCGCCACGTTCACCGACGCCGGCGCGCACCAGGTCATCGCGCAGACGACCCAGAACGGCTGGCGGGTCACCACGGAGAGCCTCCCGGCCGACCAGGTCACCAAGATGCAGAAGGCCGTCTCCACCGCGTTCAAGCTGCCGGTGGACCAGGTGAACCTGCAGGTGATCGGTGCCTCGTGGGGTGGCCAGGTGGCCAACAAGGCCGTCATCGGACTGATCGTCTTCATGCTGGCGATCATCCTGTACCTGACGATGGCCTTCGAGTGGAAGATGGCGCTGGCCGCCGTCGTGGCGCTGCTGCACGACCTGGTCATCACCGCCGGCGTCTACGCCTGGTCCGGCTTCGAGGTCACCCCGGCGACCCTGCTGGGCTTCCTGACGATCCTCGGATACTCGCTGTACGACGCCGTCGTCGTCTTCGACATGATCAAGGAGGTCACCGCCAAGATCGGCAGGACCTCCAAGATCACCTACACCGAGGCCGCCAACAACGCGCTGAACCACACGCTGATCCGGTCGCTGAACACCACCCTGGTGGCGATCCTGCCGGTCGCGGCGATCCTCTTCATCGGCACCACGCTGTTCGGCGCGGGAACGCTGAAGGACCTGTCGCTGTCGCTGTTCGTCGGCATGATCGTCGGCACCTACTCCTCGCTGTGCGTCGCGACGCCGCTGCTGGTCACGCTGAAGGAGCGCGAGACGCTCTACACCGAGATCGCCAAGAGGCTCGCCGCGCACGGAGGCGGTTCCGGGGTCAAGACGGTGCGCCAGCCGGTCACCGCCGGAGCCTCCAACGGGGCCGGGGCCTCCAACGGTGCCGCCACGGTCGCCGGCCGGACCTCTCCGGCCGGTGACAAGCGGAGGAAGAAGTAAGCACGAGCACGTCCGCGCCTCCGCTCCCCGCACCGGGAGCGGAGGCGTTTTCCTTACCTGTCGCAGCCTTCCCCGCGCCACCGTTTCCCGGTGTCTCCCGTACCTTCCCGCCCTCTCCGGCGCCACCGGTTCCCCGGTTCCCCGGTTTCCCCGCGCTTTTCCCGTACCTCCCCGCCTTCTCCACCGCCCCCGGCACCACCGGCCCCCCGGTGTTTCCCCACCCCGAGATCTCCACAGGAGCGCCGACCATGACCGAGCTGAGCAGCCTGATCCTCGACCGCATCCGCGACGTGCCCGACTACCCGCAGCCCGGAGTGCTGTTCAAGGACATCACCCCCCTGCTCGCCGACCCGGTGGTGTTCACCGCGGTGACCGAGGAACTGGCCGGGCTGTACGAGGTGGACAAGATCGTCGGAATCGAGGCGCGGGGGTTCATCCTGGCCGCCCCGGTCGCCATCCGGGCGGGCGCGGGCTTCGTCCCGGTACGGAAGAAAGGCAAACTGCCCTCTGAGACGCTTGAGGCGTCCTACGATCTGGAGTACGGCTCCGCCACCATCGAGGTTCACCGGGACGCCTTCACCCCCGGGGAGCGCGTCCTCATCGTCGATGACGTGCTCGCCACCGGAGGCACGGCGCGCGCGGCGGTGGAGCTGGTCCGCAGGGCGGGCGCCGACGTCGTCGCGATCGCCGTGCTCATGGAGCTGGCCTTCCTCAAGGGCCGCGAGCGCCTGACCGACGTGGAGTTGCACCCCCTCGTCGTCGTCTGATCGACCCCGCGGACAAATGCACACAACCCCGTCTGGATACACTGAGGGATCTGGACTCGAACGTAAGGAGTCTGAGTGCCCCGTGATGTGGTCGTCCCCGACGCGACCGCCGGCGGTGGCGGTCCCGAGACGGCCGTCCCAGCAGGCGATGCCGGTTCCGCCATGTCCGGAGCCGCCGAGGAGAAGCCGGCGGTAAGGCGAAGGCTCGCACGTTTTGGGGGGCAGTGGGGTGGCGGCATGAATCCGGTCCTGGAGCCGCTGTTCCGGACGGTCCGCGCGACCCACCCGAAGGCGGACCTGCGGCTCATCGAGCGCTCCTACGACGTGGCCGCCTACCACCACCGCGACCAGAAGCGTAAGAGCGGCGACCCGTACATCACCCACCCGCTGGCGGTGGCCACGATCCTGGCCGAGCTCGGCACCGACGACGAGACGCTGTGCGCGGCGCTGCTGCACGACACCGTCGAGGACACCGCCTACGGTCTCGACGAGCTGCGCTCGGACTTCGGCGACAACATCGCGCTGCTGGTCGACGGCGTCACCAAGCTCGACAAGGTCAAGTTCGGCGCCGCGGCCGAGGCCGAGACCGTGCGCAAGATGGTCGTCGCGATGTCCCGCGACATCCGGGTGCTGGTGATCAAGCTCGCCGACCGGCTGCACAACATGCGCACCATGCGCTACCTGCCCGAGCACAAGCGGCACCAGAAGTCGCGGGAGACGCTGGAGATCTTCGCGCCGCTCGCCCACCGGCTGGGCATGAACACCATCAAGTGGGAGCTGGAGGACCTCGCGTTCGCCATGCTCTATCCCAAGCGGTACGACGAGATCGCCCGGATGGTGTCGGAGCGGGCCCCGCGCAGGGACCTGTTCCTGCAGGAGGTCATCGAGAAGGTCTCCGGAGACCTGCGCGACGCCAAGATCCGCGCGGCCGTCAAGGGCCGCCCCAAGCACTACTACTCCGTCTACCAGAAGATGATCGCCAGGGACGTCGCCTTCGACGACATCTACGACCTGGTCGGCATCCGGGTGCTGGTCGACTCGGTCCGCGACTGCTACGCGGCGCTCGGCACGATCCACGCGCGATGGAACCCGGTCCCCGGCCGGTTCAAGGACTACATCGCGATGCCCAAGTTCAACATGTACCAGTCGCTGCACACCACGGTCATCGGCCCCGAGGGCAAGCCGGTGGAGCTGCAGATCCGCACCCACGGCATGCACCACAGGGCCGAGTACGGCGTGGCGGCGCACTGGAAGTACAAGGAGGACATGACCGTCTCCGGTCCTCCCGGGACGAAGCTGAAGCCCGCCAGCGACATGGCGTGGCTGCGCCAGCTCCTCGACTGGCAGAAGGAGACCGCCGACCCGGGCGAGTTCCTGGAGTCGCTCAGGTTCGACCTGTCGGTCTCCGAGGTCTACGTCTTCACCCCCAGGGGCCAGGTCATCGCCCTGCCGGAGAACGCGACGCCCGTCGACTTCGCCTACGCCGTGCACACCGAGGTGGGCCACCGCTGCATCGGGGCCAGGGTCAACGGCCGCCTGGTGCCCCTGGAGTCGCGCCTGGGCAACGGCGACACGGTGGAGATCTTCACCTCCAAGTCGCCCGACGCGGGCCCCTCGCGCGACTGGCTGAAGTTCGTCAAGTCCGGCCGGGCCCGCAACAAGATCCGGCAGTGGTTCTCCAAGGAGCGCCGCGAGACCGCGATCGAGGCGGGCAAGGAGGCGATCGGCCGCGCCATGCGCAAGCAGGGCCTGCCGCTGCAGCGCCTGATGTCCGGAGAGTCCCTCCTGGCCCTCGCCAGGGACCTGCGCTACCCGGACGTCTCCGCGCTCTACGCGGCCGTCGGTGAGGGCCACGTGGCCGCGCAGACGGTCGTGCAGAAGCTCGTGACGTCCATCGGGGGAGTCGAGGGCGCCGAGGACGACATCGCCGAGACCTCCGTGCCGACCAAGCTGCGCGGGCGCCCCCGCGGCAGCGGCGGCGCGGGAGTGGTCGTCGCGGGCGACTCCGACGTCTGGGTACGCCTGTCGCGATGTTGCACCCCCGTGCCCGGCGACGAGATCGTGGGCTTCGTCACCCGCGGGCACGGCGTGTCGGTGCACCGCACCAACTGTCCCAACATGGACCAGCTCCAGTCCGAGCCCGACCGCCTGGTCGAGGTCGCCTGGTCCGCCGCCGACGACTCGGTGTTCCTGGTCGCGCTGCAGGTCGAGGCGCTCGACCGGCCCCGGCTGCTCTCCGACGTGACCCGCACCCTCTCCGACCAGCACGTCAACATCCTGTCGGCGTCGGTGACGACGTCCAGGGACAGGGTGGCGATCAGCAAGTTCACCTTCGAGATGGGCGATCCCAAGCACCTGGGCCACGTCCTGAAGGCCGTCCGCAACATCCAGGGCGTCTACGACGTCTACCGGGTCAGCGGCGCCGGTTCCTGAGGGCTACCGCCCGCTCCGTCCCGTACGGCCCCTTCGGCGACCCCGCCCGTATCGCGACCCGGCCCGGCCGTGCCCTGCCGTGCCCTTCCGTGGCCTTCCGCCCCGCCACAGGCGGCGGGGCCGCGGGGGGCACTCCCGTGGTGGAAGTGCCCCCCGCGGCCCCGGGGTCGCGTCGTCAGCCGGTGACGGCGCCGGGCGTCAGGAGAACTCGGCGAGCGTGCGCTCCGCCTCCTCCAGCCAGGAACGGCGGGCGGCCAGGGCCTCCTCGGAGTCCTTGACGTCCTTGTCCTTGCCCGCGTCCCTGGCCTTGGCCAGGCGGCTCTCCAGCTGTGCGATCGACTTGCGCAGCTGGTCGACCGTGTTCTGAGCGCGGGCGCGGGCCTCGGGGTTGGAGCGCTTCCACTCCGTCTCCTCGGCCTTGCGGACCGCCTCGTCGATCTTGCGCAGGCCACCCTCCAGGCGGTCGCGCTGCTCGCGAGGGACCGGGCCCGCGGCCTCCCAGCGCTCCAGGAGGTTGCGCAGGGCGCCCCTGGCGGCGCGGGCGTCGGTGACCGGAAGGATCTTCTCCGCCTCGACCAGGAGCTGCTCCTTGATCTCGGCGTTGGCCGCCAGCGAGGCGTCGCGCTCGGCGAAGACGGCCGACCGCGCCTGGAAGAACTGGTCCTGGGCGCCCTTGAAGCGGCCCCAGAGCTCGTCCTCGACCTCGCGGGAGGCCCTGCCCGCCGTCTTCCACTCCTGCATCAGCTCGCGGTAGGCGGACGCGGTGGCGCCCCAGTCGGTGGACGAGGCCAGCGTCTCGGCCTCGGCCACGATGCGCTCCTTGGTGGAACGCACGCCCTCACGCTGCTCGTCCAGCCCCGCGAAGTAGGCCTTGCGCCGCTTGGCGAAGGCCGTACGGGCCGCCGAGAGGCGCTTCCACAGCGCGGCCTCGGTCACCCGGTCGATGCGCTCGGCGGCCTTCCACTCCTCGATCAGCTGGCGCAGCCGCTCGCCACCGGTCTTCCAGTGGGTGGTGTCGTCGGCGATGCGCTCGGCCTCGGCGACGATCCGCTCCTTGACGCCCTTGGCCTCGGCCCTGGCCACGTCGCGAGCGGCCTTGACCTCCTCCCGGCGCTGGGCGACCAGCTCCGTGAGGGCGTTGAGGCGGTTCAGCAGCGCGTCGAGATCGCCGACCGCGTGCGCGTCGGTGATCGCCTCACGAAGCTTGACGATCGTCGCCTCGGCCTGGGCGGGTGGCAGGTCGGTGCCGCGGACCCGCTGTTCCAGCAGGGCGACCTGCCCGGCCAGCTCGTCGAACTTGCGATGGAAGTAGGCAAGCGCCTCCTCCGGTTCGCCGGCCTTCCAGGACCCGACGGCCCGCTCTCCCTCAGCCGTACGTACGTAGACGGTGCCGTCGTCGTCTACCCGGCCCCACGGGTCGGTGCTCACCGTGTCCTCCCGCACTTTCATCAGCCTTTCGGGACTTACCGCCCCTTGTATGTATTACGTCAGCTCTAACTGGACATTGTCACGTCTTTGATTTCGACGGTTTCCTTCGGCGCCCCGGTGCCGCCGTCCCCCGGGGGGAGGAAGCCCGCCTTGTTCACCTTGTCGAGGATCTCCAGGCCCTTGGTGACCGTACCGAACGGCGTGTATTGCGCCGGCAGCTGGGTGTCGCCGTAGACCATGAAGAACTGGCTGCCGTTGGTGTCGGGACCGCTGTTGGCCATGGCCACGACGCCGCGGGTGTACTTGGCGCCCTCCAGGTTCTCGTTCACGAAGCGGTAGCCGGGGCCGCCCTGGCCGTCGGTGGGGTTCTTGCCGTCGGCCTTGGCCAGCGGGTC
This sequence comes from Streptosporangium sp. OZ121, assembly GCF_051918885.1. Classification (NCBI taxonomy): domain Bacteria; kingdom Bacillati; phylum Actinomycetota; class Actinomycetes; order Streptosporangiales; family Streptosporangiaceae; genus Streptosporangium; species Streptosporangium sp. OZ121. Next base: position 38,652 of record NZ_JBPXMC010000012.1, on the reverse strand, counting down.
GCCGCACTGCAGCATCGGGAACTGGTCGGAGCCCAGCCGGTGGCACTTGGAGCCGTTGAAGTACTTCTTCTGCGCCAGGAAGGCGAAGGAGTTGACCGTGCACGGGGTCTTGTCGGCCGACACCTTGATGACGATGTCGCCCAGGTTGGTCTTCAGAGTCATCTTCTTGGGCGTCAGGTCGACCTTCTCCGGGGGCAGGCCCACGTTCTTGGCCGGGCCGCCGCCCGCCTCCGCGACGTAGCCGCAGGTGCCGCTCGCCGGGTCGAAGGCCTTGGGCTGCGGGCCCGCGGCCTCCGAGGCGGCCGGGGAGGCGTTGTCCGACGGGGCCGGGTCGGTGGTCGCGGTCGCCGTCGTGTCGGAGCCCCCGAACATGGTCGTCGCGGCGATCACACCCGCCACCACGACCACACCGGCCACGGTGCTGCCGATGATCGCGTTGCGCTTGGCCCTGGCCTCACGTTCGACGCGTCGCTGCGTCTGCCGCTCGTAGTGCTCGCGCGCCAACTGCTTCTGGCGCTCCTTGCCGCTCACCGCTTCGCCCTCCCGAGTGCCGAGTAGTACTTAATGAGGTGGGCGAATCGTATCGGCCAATGGGTAATGGTTCGCAGCCCGCCGACCCGCACCGGTACCCTTCGGTTACATTCCCATCCGCATTCTTGACGAGATCAGCTGAGGCAGATGCTCATCGCCGGCTTTCCCGCAGGGTCCTTCCAGACCAACTGTTACGTCGTCGCTCCCGCCGCGGGCGAGGAGTGCGTGGTCGTCGACCCCGGTCAGAACGCCGTCGGCGACCTCGACGACCTGCTGCGCGAGCACCGGCTCAAGCCGGTCGCGGTGCTGGTCACCCACGGGCACATCGACCACATGTGGTCGGTCGCCCCGGTCTGCGGCGCGCGTGACGTTCCCGCGTGGATCCACCCGGAGGACCGCGACCTGCTGTCCGACCCGGGCAGGGGATTGTCGCTGTCGACGAAGCAGCAGATGTTCGGCGGGCTCACCTTCACCGAGCCCGACGACGTGCGCGAGCTCGCCGACGGCGAGGTGCTGCGGCTGGCCGGCCTGGAGCTCACCGTCGACCACGCCCCCGGCCATACCAGGGGGTCGGTGACCTTCAGGCTGCCCGGCACCGAGGAGATCCCGGACGTGCTGTTCTCGGGCGACCTGCTGTTCGCCGGCTCCATCGGCCGCACAGATCTTCCGGGCGGCGACTACCCGACCATCCTGCGCAGCCTGGCGGCCAAGTGCCTGCCGCTGCCGGAGGACACGGTGGTCCTGCCCGGCCACGGACCACAGACCACGATCGGTCACGAGCGTGCCACCAACCCGTACCTCGCGGAGGCGAAGGCGGCCGCGGGAGCGGATCCCGCGGACCCCGCGGGCGCCGGGCACGACCGCGGCCCCGGCAGGGGACTTTAGACAATGACTTTGCAGGCGCCCAAGGGCACCTTCGACTGGCTTCCGCCGCGCTCCGAGCGGGCGCTCGCCGTGCGCGAGGCGCTCACCGGGCCCGCCCGCCGGGCGGGCTACGGCTACATCGAGACCCCGGTCTTCGAGGACACCGCGCTGTTCGTCCGCGGTGTCGGCGAGTCGACCGACATCGTCTCCAAGGAGATGTACACCTTCGAGGACAAGGGCGGGCGCTCTCTCACGCTGCGCCCCGAGGGCACCGCGTCGGTGGTGCGGGCGGTCCTCCAGCACGGCCTGCACAACGGGCAGCTCCCGGTGAAGCTCTGGTACTCGGGCAGTCAGTTCCGCTACGAGCGGGCACAGAAGGGCCGCTACCGCCACTTCTGGCAGGTCGGCGCCGAGGCGCTGGGCTCGGAGGACCCGGCGCTCGACGCCGAGCTGATCCTGCTGGCCGTCGACGGCTACGCCGCCCTGGGGCTCACCGGGGTCCGGCTGCTGATCAACACGCTGGGCGACAAGGAGTGCCGCCCGGTCTACCGGGCCGCGCTCCAGGACTTCCTGCGCGGCCTCGACCTCGACGAGGCCACCCGCGCCCGAATCGAGATCAACCCGTTGCGCGTGCTCGACGACAAGCGCCCCGAGGTGCAGGCGCGGCTGGCCGGGGCGCCGCTGGTCGTCGACCACCTGTGCGAGGCGTGCAAGGCCTACCACGAGGAGGTCCGCGCGCTGCTGACCGCCTCCGGCGTGGCCTACACCGACGACCCCCGGCTGGTCCGCGGCCTCGACTACTACACGCGCACCACGTTCGAGTTCGTCCACGACGGGCTCGGCTCGCAGTCCGCGGTGGGGGGCGGCGGCCGCTACGACGGGCTGAGCGAGATGCTCGGCGGGCCCCCCCTGCCCAGCGTCGGCTGGGCGCTGGGCGTCGACCGCACGGTCCTGGCCATGGAGGCCGAGGGCCTGTTCGGGGACGAGAGCGCCGAGTCGCGCGTGCGGGTGTACGGTGTGCCGCTGGGCGAGGAGGCGCGCCGCCGGATGTTCCTGCTCGTCACCGAGCTGCGCCGGGCGGGCCTGGCCGCCGACATGTCGTTCGGCGGCAAGGGCGTCAAGGGCGCCATGAAGGGCGCCGACCGCTCGGGGGCCGGCTACGCGGTGATCCTCGGCGAGCGGGACATCGCCGCCGGGGTCGCCCAGGTCAAGGACCTGGCCGGCGGGGACCAGACCGCCGTACCGCTCGCCGAGATCGTCACGATGTTGAAGGAGAGACTGGACAAATGATCCGCACGCACGAAGCGGGATCACTGCGCGAGGAGCACACCGGGCAGCGGGTGACGCTCGCCGGGTGGGTGGCGCGGCGCCGCGACCACGGCGGCGTGGTCTTCATCGACCTGCGTGACGCCTCGGGCTCGGCCCAGGTGGTCTTCCGCGAGGAGGACGACGCCCACGGCCTGCGCGCCGAATACTGCGTCAAGGTCGTCGGAGAGGTGCGGGTCCGCCCCGAGGGCAACGAGAACCCCGAGCTGCCGACCGGCGCGATCGAGGTCGTCGCCTCCGAGGTCGAGGTGCTCAGCGAGTCCGCGCCGCTGCCGTTCCCCATCGAGGGCACCGCGGGCATCTCGGAGGAGGCGCGGCTGAAGTACCGCTACCTCGACATCCGCCGCCAGCAGGTCGCGCACGCCATGCGCATCCGCTCCCGGGCCACCTACCTCGCCCACCAGGTGATGGACGAGCAGGGGTTCACCTACGTCGAGACCCCGACGCTGACCCGCTCCACCCCGGAGGGCGCCCGCGACTTCCTCGTCCCGGTCCGGCTCCAGCCGGGCAGCTGGTACGCCCTGCCCCAGTCGCCCCAGCTGTTCAAGCAGCTCCTCCAGGTCGCCGGTCTCGAGCGCTACTACCAGCTCGCCAAGTGCTACCGCGACGAGGACCTGCGCGCCGACCGGCAGCCGGAGTTCACCCAGATCGACGTCGAGATGTCCTTCGTGGACCAGGACGACGTCATCGCGCTGGGGGAGAGGCTCATCGGCCGCATCTGGAAGGAGACGGTCGGCTACGAGCTGCCGGCGCCCCTGCCCCGGATGACCTACCGGGACGCCATGGCGCGCTACGGCTCCGACAAGCCCGACCTGCGCTTCGGCCAGGAGCTCGTCGAGATGACGGACTTCTTCGCCGACACCACCTTCCGGGTGTTCCAGGCGCCGTACGTGGGCGCCGTGGTCATGCCGGGCGGGGCCTCGCAGACCCGCAAGGAGCTGGACGGCTGGCAGGAGTGGGCCAAGTCGCGCGGCGCCAGGGGCCTGGCCTACGTGCTGGTGGGCGAGGACGGCACGCTCGGCGGGCCGGTCGCCAAGAACCTGTCGGAGACCGAGTCGGCCGGCCTGGCCGCCAAGGTCGGCGCGGCCCCCGGTGACGCGATCTTCTTCGCGGCCGGCGCCGCCTCCGCCTCCCGCGACCTGCTCGGCGCGGCCCGCCTGGAGATCGGCCGTCGCTGCGGCCTGATCGACGAGTCGGCCTGGAACTTCCTGTGGATCGTCGACGCCCCCATGTTCGAGGAGGACGGCGAGGGCGGCTGGACCGCGGTCCACCACCCCTTCACCGGCCCCAAGCCCGAGTGGGCCGACACCTTCCAGGACCACCCCGGCGAGGCCCTGGCCTACGCCTACGACATGGTCTGCAACGGCATGGAGATCGGCGGCGGCTCGATCCGTATCCACCGGGCCGAGATGCAGCAGCGCGTCTTCGACGTGCTGGGCATCTCCAAGGAGGACGCGGAGAGCAAGTTCGGCTTCCTGCTGGAGGCGTTCAAGTACGGCCCCCCGCCGCACGGCGGCATCGCCTACGGCTGGGACCGGATCTGCATGCTCCTGGCGGGCACCGACTCCATCCGCGACGTCATCGCCTTCCCGAAGACGGCCTCCGGTTTCGACCCGCTGACCGGCGCGCCCACCCCGATCACGGTGGAGCAGCGCAAGGAGGCGGGCGTCGACGGCAGGCCCAAGGCCGACGCCTGATCCGGGTCCTCCCCGGATGTGAGCCAGGTGTGAGCCAGGTGTGACGAGGGCCCCCGGACGGTGTTCCGGGGGCCCTCGCCATGTCCGGAGCATGAAGTCGCGGGAGATGAGCCGCGATGGTCCCCCTGCACCCCCCTGTACCCCTCTGTGCCCCTCACGTGCCTCCTGGGCGGCCTTTCAGGGGGCTCCGGTCCCAAAGGGCGGGGAGGCGTCGTGGCCCGCGCACGGCCACGCTGGGGTCTGCGCCGGCCGCGCGCCGTCCGGGGCGGGCGAGGCGCGACCTGTCCGGGATGTGCGGAGCCTCTGGGATGTGCGCGGCCGGGGGTCCGGCGTGAGTGGCGCGAGGGCGTGGAGGACGTGGGGGGCGGGCGTGTCCGGGGCGTGCGGGGCGCGGACGCGAAAACGCCCCGCCGGTCGTCCGACCGGCGGGGCGTCCTGTGGCGGCGGGCCGCCGCGGTTCCGGCTAGGAGAGCCGCACGTTCTTGATGATCACCGGGATCTTGGGGGCGGTGGAACCACCGTCACCGGTGATGTCCTCGGGATTGGTGATCCACCCGCCCTTGACGATCTCGTCAAGGATCTCCATGCCCTTGGAGACGACACCAAAAGGCGTGTAGGCCTTCTCCACCTGCTCGGTCTCGTTCCCGAGCGAGATCCAGAACTGGCTGCCGTTCTGGTTGACGGCGTCGACGGCCTGGGCCACCGCGACCGTGCCCTTGCTGTACGGGATCCCGCCGAGGTTCTCGCTGTCGTAGACGTAGCCCGAGCTGCCCTGGCCGTCGGTCCGGTTCTTCCCGTCGGCCTTGGCCTGGGGGTCGCCGCACTGCAGCAGGCTCAGGCCGGAGTTCTCGGGGGTGGCCAGGCGGTGGCACTTGGTGTTGTCGAAGAAGTTCTTCCTGGCCAGGAAGGCGAAGGAGTTGACCGTGCAGGGGGCCTGCGCGGTCGCCAGGTCGATCACGACGTCACCGTGGTTGGTGGTGATCGTCATGGTCTTCAGCTTCAGGTTGGGCTTGGTCGGCGGCATGCCCACGTTCTTGGCCGGGCTGCCGCTGGTGTCCTTGCGATAGGAGCACTTCGTGCCGATCGGATCGGCCGTGAAGGTCGGCTCCGGCGTCGCGGCCGCGGTCTCCGAGGGAACCGGTGAACTGGTGGCGGCGGCGTTCTTCGCGTCGTCACCGTCGTTTCCAAGGAGGGTGACGCCGGCGAACAGTCCCCCCGCGACGACGACCACCGCGGCGACGGCTCCGATGACGACGTTGCGCTTCGACGCGCTCGCCTGCTCGGCACGCTTCGCCTGCCGCTCTTTGTGCTCCCGAGCCAGCTGGCTCTGGCGGTCCTCGGCGCTCACCGCTATGTCCTCCAAGATTGATGTTCCATGGGTACGGGCTGGCGAAAAGAGTACCGGCCCCAACATGTGCTGTACGTAAGTGGCGGAATTCCTCAGATGGGGACAGAGGGGAGGAAGGGATCTCTTCACGCTCCCCATAACCCGTCCATGGTGGGATCCGTACTTGCTGATGATGAACCACGCACCACCGGAGCGCCCCCATGTTCGACGAGATCCTCGGCCTGCCCCTTCATCCCCTGATCGTTCACGCGGCCGTGGTCCTGACGCCGCTCCTGGCGGTGCTCGCCGCCGCGTACGCGCTGGCGCCGCGCACGCGGCCCGTGCTCACCTGGGCGGTGGTCGGGCTCGCCCCGGTCGTGCCGGTGAGCGTCTTCGCGGCGCGGCAGAGCGGGGAGGCGCTGGAGGAGGGCCGCTTCGCCTCCGTCGAGGGCCGGCTCGGCGAGCGCATCGCCGAGCACGCGGGCTTCGCCACCCCCTTGCTGCTCGTCACCCTCGCCCTCGGAGTGGTCTCGCTGGCCCTCGTCCACGTCACCCGCGGCGACAGGTTCGGCCGCCCGGCCGGGCTGGCGGTCTCGGCGCTGACCGTGGTCCTGGCCGTCGTGGCGCTCTACTACGTGGTGCGGAGCGGGCACAGCGGGGCCGTCGCGGTCTGGGGAAGCTGAGCCCGTACGGCCCCTGAACGCCACGGGCGTCCGATGCGCCGCCGTCCGGGAGGGCCGGGGCCCCGCCGGGCGGCGGTACTGTCTCAGGCGTGGACAGCCTGTTCGATTCGGCGGCGGAGGAGGCCCATCGCGGCCAGGAGCCCCTGGCGGTGCGGATGCGCCCCCGGAGCCTGGACGAGGTGATCGGCCAGCGGCACCTGCTGGGCCCCGGCACGCCGCTGCGCCGCCTCGTCGAGGCCGAGGCGCCGATGTCGCTGTTCCTCTGGGGCCCTCCGGGCACCGGTAAGACCACCCTCGCCTACGTGGTGGCGGGTGTCACCGAGCGCCGGTTCGTGGAGGTCTCCGCGGTGTCGGCGGGCGTCAAGGAGGTCCGCGCGGCCATCGAGCAGGCCCGGCGCGAGCTGGGCATGTCCGGCCGCCAGACCGTCCTGTTCGTCGACGAGGTGCACCGCTTCAACAAGGCGCAGCAGGACGCCCTGCTGCCCGCCGTGGAGAACCGCTGGGTCACCTTCATCGGCGCCACCACCGAGAACCCCTTCTTCTCCGTCATCTCGCCCCTGCTGTCGCGCTCGCTGCTGCTGACCCTGGAGTCGCTGTCGGAGGACGACATCCGGGTGGTGCTGGAGCGCGCCGTCACCGACCCGCGCGGCCTGGACGGGAGGGTGAGCCTGACGCCGGAGGCCGCCGAGCACCTGGTGCGGCTGGCCGGTGGCGACGCCCGCAGGTCGCTCACCTACCTGGAGGCCGCCGCGCTGATCGCCGACGGCGAGGTCACCGTCGAGGTGGTGGAGCGGGCGGTGGACAAGGCTGCCGTGCGCTACGACCGCCAGGGCGACCAGCACTACGACGTGATCAGCGGTTTCATCAAGAGCATGCGGGGCTCCGACGCCGACGCGGCGCTGCACTACCTCGCCCGGATGATCGAGGCGGGGGAGGACCCACGGTTCATCGCCCGCAGGATCGTCATCTTCGCCTCCGAGGACGTCGGCATGGCCGACCCCACCTGCCTGCAGGTCGCGGTGGCCGCCGCCCAGGCGGTGGAGTTCATCGGCCTTCCCGAGGGGCGGCTCAACCTGGCCCAGGCCGTCATCCACTGCGCGCTGGCCCCGAAGTCCAACGCGGTGATCAACGCCATCGGCGCGGCCGCCGAGGACGTGCGGCGCGGCAACATCGGCCACGTTCCCAACCATCTGCGCGACTCCCACTACGCCGGGGCCAAGCAGCTCGGCCACGGCAGGGGCTACAAGTACCCCCACGAGTTCGAGCACGGCCTGGTACGCCAGGAGTACGCCCCCGAGGAGCTCAGGGACCGGCGCTACTACCAGCCCACCAGACACGGCGCCGAGGCGGGCCTCGCCGACCGCTGGTCCAGGATCCGCGCGTTCCTGCGGGGGGAGTAGGCCCCGCGCCCTGGGGGCGCGCGGTAAACGGGGATGAGTGGTATCGGGCACGATAGGGTTTTGCAATCCGCCCGACCATGGCCGGGGTCACCTATGAACCTATGAGGGGAGCGGGTCCGCAGATGCTTACCGCAGGAGAGGTCGCGGGGCTGATCGCCGCGATGGCCTGGGCGATCCTGGTCTCCTTCATGGCCGTCGTCATGGTCAGGCTGGCCCGGCTGCTCACCGAGACCACCAAGATGGTCTCCCAGCTGGGCGACCGCGTCGTGCCGCTGCTGGAGGACGTCTCGGCCGCCGTCGGCGAGACCAACCGGCAGCTGGTCGCGATCGAGGCCATCACCAGGGACGTCAAGCAGGTCAGCGGGCACGTGGCCAAGGTCAGCGACGTCACCCAGAACCTGGTCACCGGACCGATGATCAAGGTCGCGGCCCTCACCCACGGCGTCCGCAGGGCCCTGGGCTCCCGCAGGCGGGCCAGGCCCGCCGCGGCGGAGCTGGAGAGGCGTCCGCGATGATCCGCAGGCTTTTCTACATGGGGCTGGGCGCGTTCGGCGCGGTGTGGGTGATGCGTAAGCTTCAGGCACTGCACCCGAACCACCTGGCCCGGCGGGCCGCGCACAACGCCGCCGGAGCCCTGGAGCAGGCACGCGACCTCGCCGCCGACGCCCTGCGGGGCGCCGCCGAGCGGGAAATCGAGTTGCGGTCCAGGTTCGGGCTCGACACCGTGGAAAACCCCTATCACTCCAACGTAAAGGATGGCCGCTGACATGGAGTCGGCAGAGATCGCCCGCCGCTTCCTGCGCTTCTTCGAGGAGCGTGGGCACACCGTTGTGCCCTCGGCCAGCCTCATCGCCGAGGACCCGACGCTGCTTCTGGTCAACGCGGGCATGGTGCCCTTCAAGCCCTACTTCCTGGGCCAGCAGAAGCCGCCCTACAAGCGGGCCGCCAGCGCGCAGAAGGTCGTCAGGACCCTCGACATCGACGAGGTCGGCAAGACGACCAGGCACGCCAGCTTCTTCCAGATGCTCGGCAACTTCTCCTTCGGCGACTACTTCAAGGAGCAGGCGATCCCGTTCGCCTGGGAGCTGCTGACCAGGCCCGAGTCCGAGGGCGGGTTCGGCTTCCCCGAGGACCGCCTCTGGGCCACCGTCTACCTCGACGACGACGAGGCCGCCGACATCTGGCGCAAGGTCGGGGTGCCGCAGGAGCGCATCCAGCGCCGCGACCTGGCCGACAACTACTGGCACATGGGCGTGCCGGGTCCCGGCGGCCCGTGCAGCGAGATCTACTACGACCGCGGCCCCGAGTACGGGCGCGAGGGCGGCCCGGTCGCCGACGAGAACCGCTACCTCGAGGTGTGGAACAACGTCTTCATGCAGTACCAGCTCAGCGCGGTACGCAGCAAGATCGACTTCGACATCGCCGGTGAGCTGCCCGCCAAGAGCGTCGACACGGGCATGGGCCTGGAGCGCATGGCGGCGATCCTGCAGGGCGTCGACAACATCTACGAGATCGACACCACGTACAAGATCCTCGACCGGGCCGCCGACCTCACCAAGACGCGCTACGGCCGCGACGAGCGCGCCGACGTGTCGCTGCGGGTGATCGCCGACCACGTCAGGACCGGTGTGATGCTCGTCGCCGACGGGGTGCTGCCCTCCAACGAGGGCCGGGGCTACGTGCTCCGCCGCATCCTGCGCCGCGCCATCCGCAACCTGCGCCTGCTCGGCGCGGGCGAGGAGCGCTACATGCACGAGCTCACCGCCGTGACCGTCGACGTCATGGGCGAGCAGTACGCCGAGCTCAGGGCCGACGCCCCGCAGATCCACGGTGTCATCGACGCGGAGGAGGCCTCCTTCCTCGGCACCCTCCGCACCGGCACCGCGATCTTCGACGTGGCGGCCGAGGAGACCAAGCGCAAGGGGCGGGCCACGCTCGCCGCCGACCAGGCCTTCCAGCTCCACGACACCTACGGCTTCCCGATCGACCTCACCCTGGAGATGGCCTCCGAGCAGGGGCTGCAGGTCGACGAGGAGGGCTTCCGCCGGCTGATGAAGGAGCAGCGCGACCGCGCCAAGGCCGACGCCGCCTCCAAGAAGACCGGCAACGCCGACATCTCGATCTTCGGCACGCTCCTGGAGAAGACCGGCAAGGTCGAGTTCCTCGGCTACGACCACGTGACGGCCGAGGCCGAGGTCGTCGGCCTCCTCGTCGACGGCGCCTCCGTGCCCGCCGCGGGCGCGGGCACGTCGGTCGAGGTCGTGCTGGGCCGTACCCCCTTCTACGCCGAGGGCGGCGGCCAGCTCTCCGACCAGGGCGTCATCCGCACCGGCGGGGCCGAGGTGGAGATCGTGGACGTGCAGTCCCCGGTCTCCGGCGTCGTCGTGCACCGGGGCAAGGTCCGCTCCGGGGAGATCAGGGTGGGCGACCAGGCCCAGGCCGAGATCGACGTCGAGCGGCGCCGGGCCATCTCCCGCAGCCACACCGCCACCCACCTGGTGCACCGGGGCTTCCGCAACGCGCTGGGCGAGACCGCGGCGCAGGCCGGTTCCGAGAACTCGCCGGGTCGCTTCCGCTTCGACTTCACCGCCGCGGGCGCCGTGCCGCCCAGCGTGCTGCGCGACGTCGAGGACGAGGTCAACGCGGTCCTCATCAACGACCTGCGGGTCAACGCCTTCCACACCTCCCAGGCGGAGGCCCGCGCGATGGGCGCGCTCGCCCTGTTCGGCGAGAAGTACGGCGACACCGTCCGCATCGTCGAGGTCGGCGAATACTCCCGCGAGCTCTGCGGCGGCACCCACGTCGCCAGCTCCGGGCAGCTCGGCCTGGTCAAGGTGCTGGGCGAGGCCTCGATCGGCGCGGGCGTGCGCCGCGTGGAGGCCCTGGTCGGCCTCGACGCGTTCCGCTTCCTGGCCAGGGAGAGCGTGCTCGTCGCCCAGCTGTCGGAGCAGCTCAAGGCCCGCAGGGAGGAGCTGCCCGAGCGCATCGAGGGCATCGTCACCCGGCTGCGCACCGCGGAGAAGGAACTGGGCGCGCTGCGCTCGGCCCAGGTGCTCGCCGGTGCGGGGCAGATGGCGGAAAGCGCCGTCGACCTGCACGGAGTGTCCGTCGTGACGCACCGCGCGCCTGATGGCACCTCTCCCGACGACCTGCGTAAGCTCGCGCTTGACGTGCGCGGCCGGTTCCCGGGCGATCGCGCCGCGGTGGTCGTCGTCGCCGGTGTCCCCGGTGACCGGCCGGTCGTGGTGGCCGCGGTCAACGAGGCGGGACGCGGCCGTGGCCTGAAGGCGGGCCGCCTGGTCGGTGTCGCCGCGAAGGCTCTCGGAGGTGGCGGTGGCGGCAAGGACGACGTCGCTCAGGGAGGCGGGGTGCGTCCCGAGGCGATCGGCGAGGCGCTCGCCGCCGTCGAGCAGGCGATCGCGCAGACGCTCACCTGACGAGCGCGGACGCTCACCTGACGAGGAACGACGCCCTCGCGCCGCGTCCGGCGCACGGGCGGAGACGGGAATGATGAGAAACGGCATTCGGCTGGGCGTCGATGTCGGCTCGGTCCGCATCGGCGTGGCCCGCAGCGACCCCTCGGGGTTGCTGGCCACGCCGGTGGAGACCGTCCGGCGCGGTAAGGGCGACCTCGACCGGCTCGCGGAGATCGCGGCCGAGTACGAGGTCGTCGAGGTGGTGGTCGGCCTGCCGACCTCGCTCTCCGGGCGCGAGGGGCAGGCGGCGGAGGCCGCCCGCGACTTCGCGAACCGGATCTCGCTGCGGCTGGCGCCCGTCCCGGTGCGGCTGTTCGACGAGCGGCTGACCACCGTCACCGCCCAGCAGGGCCTGCGGGCCAGCGGGGTGAAGGCGAAGAACCAGCGTGGCGTGGTGGACCAGGCGGCCGCCATCGTGCTGCTCCAGGCCGCGCTGGACGCCGAACGCGCCACCGGCAGGCCTCCCGGGGTCCCCGCCGAGCCTCCCCCTGGCGGGGGAAGCGCCGAGCGGCCGGGCGGCGGGACCGTTCGGTGAGCCGTCTGCGGCCGGTATGGCTGTGGGTGGCCGGGACGTCCGTGCTCGCAGCCGCCGCCGGGACGGCCGGGCTCCTCGTGATCCGCCCCTATCTCCTGCCCGCCGACTTCGAGGGGCCGGGTTCGGGCACGGTCGTCGTCGAGATCCCCCGGGGGGCGAGCGCGACCCGGATCGGGCTGGTGCTGGCCGACGCCGGAGTGGTGGCCAGCGCCGGGGCGTTCGTCACGGTGGCGATGGAGCAGGCCAGGGCGGGCACCCTGCCCCCCGGCCGTTTCAGGCTCCGCAGGGGCATGGACGCCCGGTCGGCGCTCGGCATGCTGGTGGCGCCCGAGTCGCGGGTGGTCCGCACGGTCACCATTCCCGAAGGGCTCCGCCTGCCCGAGCTGCTCGACCGGCTCGCCGAGGCGACCGGCATGCGCCGGGCCGACCTGGTCAGGGCCGCGGCCGACGAGCGGGCGCTGGGCCTGCCCCGGTACGCCGGGAGCGCCGAGGGCTTCCTGTTCCCCGCCACCTACGAGATCGAGCCGGACACGACCGCTCCGGTCCTGCTCGCCGCGATGGTGGAACGTTACAAGCAGATGGCGACCCAGCTAAACCTCAGGAAACGGGCCGCGAAGAAAGGCCTGTCGCCCCGGGAGGCCGTCACGGTGGCGAGCATCGTCCAGGCGGAGGGCGGGCGGGACCCGGACTACCCGAAGATCGCTAGAGTGATCTACAACCGGATCAGGGCCCGGACGCCGCTCCAGCTGGACACCACGGTGCTGTACGCGCAGGGGCGCAGGACCCTGGAGGTTTCGGAGAGGGACACAGAGGTGAGGTCTCCGTACAACACCTACCTCAAGCCCGGTCTGCCGCCCGGGCCCATCGCGAATCCCGGGGAGAAGGCGTTGATCGCGGCACTCCAGCCAGATCAAGGTGATTGGTTCTGGTTTGTCACTACTGATCCGGAGCATAGAATCACGAAATTCACTGACAAAGAGAGTGAGTTTGTGAGATACCGGGAAGAGCTGAACAGATACCTCGGGAAGCGTTGATGCCCGGCGGAATACCCCCGGTTCCGCCGCAGGCGGCGACCCGCACCCGCGGTTCGGACGACGGCTCCCGGAGCACCGGGACGTCCGGCCGGGTGCCCTCCTTCGGTTCGGCACACCCGCTTGACGCCAGGTCGTCTCTAGCGGGAGATTGGCCAGCGACGCTATGAACGATCTCGATATGGACTTCCTGGTCGGTTCCGACGACGAAGGTCGGTCGCGCCGAGGATCCAACACGTCTCCAGGCCGTGACTCCGGCCGGCGCGGCCGGCGCAGGAAGCGCCGCCGCAACCGGGGCGGCTTCGTCGCCCCCATGCTCGCGATCATCATCCTGCTCGGCGGCATCGGCGCCGCCGGCTACTACGGCTACACCTGGGTCCGCGACGTGATGACCCCCGACGACTACACCGGCCAGGGGTCGGGCGAGATCGTCGTGGAGATCAAGGACGGCCAGAGCGCCTCCGACATCGCGCAGACCCTGCAGGAGCAGGACGTGGTGAAGAGCGTCAAGGCCTTCGTCAACGCCGTCGGCGCGGCGGGCAAGAGCTCCTCCCTGCAGCCGGGCGAGTACACCATGCGCAAGCGGATGGCGGCCGCGGAGGCCGTCAAGCTCCTCGACCCGGACAAGCGGCTGCGGGAGAGGGTCACCCTCAAGGAGGGGCTGCGCGTGAGCGACACCCTTGAACAGCTCGCCAAGCAGACGGGCAAGCCGCTGCGGGAGTTCCAGCAGGCCGCCAGGAACACCGGAGAGCTCGGCCTGCCCTCCTACTCCAGGGGCAAGCTGGAGGGATATGCCTTCCCGGCCACCTACGAGATCACACCCAAGATGACCGCCTCGGAGATCCTGACCAAGATGGTCGACCGCTTCAACCAGACCGCCGACAAGGACGATTTGCGGGGCAAGGCGAAGGCGCTCGGGCACACCCCGCACGAGATCATGACGATCGCCAGCATCGTCCAGGCGGAGTCCGGCACCAAGGAGGACATGGGCAAGGTGGCCCGCGTCATCTACAACCGGCTCGACGGCAACCCGCCCCGCAAGCTGGAGATGGACAGCACGGTGATGTACGCGCTGAACAAGTACAACATCGAGGCCTCCAACAAGGACCTTGAGAGTGAATCGCGCTACAACACTTACAAGTACTTGGGCCTGCCCCCCGGTCCGATCGCCAACCCGGGCGACGACGCCATTCAGGCGGCGCTCAACCCCACCAAGGGTGACTGGGTCTGGTTCGTGACCACCTGCCCGGCCAAACGCCTCACCAAGTTCGCCTCGCTGGAGTCCGACTTCTTCGCGCTCAAGGCCGAGTACGAGCGGAACAAGGTGAACGGGTGCTGAGGGCGGCGGTCCTGGGATCGCCGATCGCCCACTCGCTCTCCCCGTACCTGCACCGCGCCGCCCACGAGGGCATGGGCCTGCACGACTGGCGCTACGAGGCGATCGAGTGCGACGAGGCCGGGCTCCCCGGCCTCCTGGCCGGACTGGACGGCGACTGGGCGGGGCTCTCGCTCACGATGCCGCTCAAGCGGGCGGTGATGCCGCTGCTCGACACCGTCTCCGAGCTCGCGGTCCAGGTGGGCGGGGCCAACACGGTGATCCTGCGCGACGGCGCCCGGCACGGGGACAACACCGACGTGTACGGCATCGTCCAGGCGCTCGCCGAGGCGGGCGTGGCCCCGCCGCGGGCGGCGACCGTCCTCGGCGGCGGCGCGACGGCGGCCTCCGCGCTGGCGGCCCTGCGCGAACTCGGCCTCGACGAGGCGATCCTCGTGGTCCGCGACCCCGCGAGGGCGTGGGAGACCGCGGAGGTCGCCGAGCGGCTGGGCATGGACCTGTCGGTGCGGACCCTCGACAAGCTCGACACCGCGCTGGAGGTCGACCTGGTCGTCTCGACCCTGCCCTCCGGCGTGGCCGACGGCTTCGCCGGGACGCTGGCGGGCGTGCCCGCCCTCCTCGACGTGGTCTACGCGCCCTGGCCCACCCGCCCGGCCGCGGCCGTGGCCGGGCGGGGCGGGATCGTCGTCGGCGGCTTCCCGATGCTCCTGCACCAGGCGGTCCGGCAGGTCGAGATGATGACCGGTCGCGCGGACGTGCCGGTGGAGGCGATGCGCGAGGCGGGAAAGGCCGAGATCGTCAGGCGTGCCGTCCCGGCGGGATGATTCTGCGTGAGTGGGCTGTTGTGGTAGAGTAACGACTCGATCGGTCCGGCGTGCCTGCTGGACGCGCAAGCGGAGGTCGTCCTCCCACCTCGTCGGCCGCAAGGCTGACAGGTCAGGATCACAACCGGGGTGAATCCCCGGAGAGCTTACGGCGTGAAGCCTTCGAGTTCATGTGGCCCCGCATGCGTGACGTGCGGGGCATCTTGCGTTCGAACGCCCTCAACAGGGTGTGCGTTCTACGACCTCCCGGCACGATCGAGCATGTTGCGGCCTCCTCCCGGATGGCCGCGGATCGCAACCTAGGAGGCCCCATCAGCGCCGAGCCCCGCATCAATGACCGCATTCGCGTGCCCGAGGTCCGCCTCGTCGGCCCGAACGGCGAGCAGGTGGGCATCGTCTCCATCGGCGATGCCTTGAAGCTGGCTCAAGAGTCCGACCTCGACCTGGTCGAGGTCGCGGCAACGGCCCGCCCGCCAGTGTGCAAGCTCATGGACTACGGCAAGTTCAAGTACGAGTCCGCGATGAAGGCACGTGAGGCGCGCCGTAACCAGGCGTACACCATCATCAAGGAGATCAAGCTTCGGCCGAAGATCGACCCGCACGACTACGAGACCAAGAAGGGTCACGTGGTGCGGTTCCTCAAGGCCGGCGACAAGGTCAAGGTCACCATCATGTTCCGCGGTCGGGAGCAGTCCCGTCCCGAGCTGGGCTTCCGGCTCCTGCAGCGGCTGGCGGAGGACGTGACGGAGCTCGGCTTCGTCGAGTCCCAGCCCAAGCAGGACGGCCGAAACATGATCATGGTGATCGGCCCGCACAAGAAGAAGGCCGAGGCCAAGGCCGAGAAGGCGGCGGCCAAGGCGCGGCATGACGAGAACCCTTCGGGTGAGGGGTCACCGGCCGCCGGCGAGACGCGCGTCAACGACGAGGTGTCCGTCAGTGGAGCGGTGGCGGCTCCGCAGGAGTAACTCGCATAGCCTGGATCGTCAGGTAGTCGCGAGATCAGTCCGAGACCGGGTCCGGTCTCGTAGTCAGGCACGCCCTTGACTTGGGTTACCGGCCCGGGACATCGGCACGATCGAGGGAGAGACGGCTGAGATGCCGAAGATGAAGACGCACAGCGGTGCGAAGAAGCGGTTCAGGCTCACGGGTTCCGGCAAGCTTGTGCGCCGTCGCGCCAACCGTGCGCACTACAACGAGCACAAGCCGTCCACCTTGACGCGTCGTCTCAAGCCCGAGGTCGTGCTCTCCGACGCCGATTCCAAGAAGATCAAGAAGCTGCTCGCTAAGTAACCGCCCCCGGGGAGATAGATACACATGGCACGCGTGAAGCGGGCGATCAACGCCAAGAAGAAGCGCAAGGTCGTTCTCGAGCGGGCGAAGGGCTACCGGGGTCAGCGATCCAGGCTGTACCGCAAGGCCAAGGAGCAGATGCTCCACTCGATGACGTACGCCTACCGCGACCGCAAGGACCGCAAGGGCACCTTCCGCCGTCTCTGGATCCAGCGCATCAACGCCGCTGCCCGCCAGAACGGCATCACCTACAACAGGCTCATCCAGGGCCTGCGGCTCGCCTCCATCGAGGTCGACCGCAAGATCCTCGCCGACCTCGCGGTCAACGACGCCGCCACGTTCGCGACGCTGGTGGAGGCCGCCAAGAAGGCGCTCCCGGCCGACGTGAACGCGCCGGTCGCCGGCTGAGCGAGGCACTGACGACCATGCGGCCCGCAGCGATCACGCTGTGGGCCGCATTCGCATTCTTGGGGGACGGGCATGGCCGGGTCTGAGCTGACCAACATCAAGTCGCCGCGGGTCAAGGCCGCGCGGAGGCTGACAAAGCGGGCCTTCAGGGACCGCGACCGTTCCTTCCTGGCAGAGGGGCCGCAGGCGGTCCGCGAGGCGCTGGCGCTGGACGGCGTCGTGGTGGAGCTGTTCGCCACGGCCGAGGCCGAGCTGCGTCACGCCGACGTCGTCACCGCCGCCACCGCCGCGGGAGTGCCCGTCCACCGGGCCAGCGGCGAGGTCATGGCCGAGCTGGCCCAGACCGTCACCCCCCAGGGGCTGCTGGCCGTGTGCCGCTTCGTGCACGTGCCCCTGGACGCCTCCGTCGTGTCCGGCTCCACGCTGGTGGCGGTGCTGGCCCACGTCCGCGACCCCGGCAACGCGGGCACCGTGCTGCGTACGGCCGACGCCGCCGGCGCCGACTCCGTCGTCTTCACCGACGCCTCGGTCGACCCCTACAACGGCAAGTGCGTGCGGGCCAGCGCGGGCAGCCTGTTCCACCTCCCGGTCAGCACGGGCGTCCCGGTGGCGCGGGCCGTGGAGCACCTGAAGGGGACCGGGCTCCGGGTGCTCGCCGCCGACGGCGCGGGCAGGCAGACCCTGGACGACGTGGACCTGTCGGGGCCGACGGCCTGGATCTTCGGCAACGAGGCGTGGGGGCTTCCCGAGGAGATCCTGAAGCTGGCCGACGAGGTCGTCAGGGTTCCCATCTACGGACGGGCCGAGAGCCTGAACCTCGCGACCGCCGCCGCGGTCTGTCTGTACGCATCTGCCCGATCTCAGCGCACCGGTGCCGGCTCCAGGTGAGGCTCCCCGCCCGGCGAGGCTGCCGTACGGTGCGGGAAACCCGCTATTGTCGGCCATGTAGCGTCGAGGAGGCGGGGTCGTGCACGGCGAACACACCGGCGAGCGGAGCACCGATGCCGCTTCTGTGATCGACGTCGACGAGCTTCCCGACGGCCTCGTGGTCACCGACGGTGACGGCCATGTGCTGACCGTCAACCGGGCCGCGGCCCTGCTGACCGGCGTCACCCGCGAGCGGGCCACCGGGCGGCACCTGCGCGACGTGTTCTCCTTCCGCGACCACGACGGCCGCGACTGGTGGAAGTGGCTCGACACCTACGGCGGGCTTTCCAGCCGCGCCCGCCATCCCGAGCTGCCGCTGCGCACCCCCGGCGGCCAGGAGCTGCTGGTGGCCGCCCGGCTGGTGCGCGAGCCGCGGCGGGGTGGAGAGGTCGTCCGGGTGGTCATCACGTTGCGCGACGCCGGGGCCCGCGCCCGCCTGGAGCGCAGCCGCGCCGACCTGGTCTCCACCGTCGCCCATGAGCTCCGCTCCCCGCTGACCAGCGTCAAGGGATTCACCGCGACCCTGCTGGCCAAGTGGACCCGCTTCACCGACGACCAGAAGCTCGTCATGCTGGAGACCGTCAACGCCGACGCCGACCGGGTGACCCGGCTGATCACCGAGCTGCTCGACGTCTCGCGCATCGAGTCGGGGCGGCTGGAGATCCACCGCCAGGTGGTCGACGTCCCGGCCAGGATCTCCAGGATCATCGCGGGACGGGTGGCGGCGGGCGAGCCGGAGGACCGTTTCGTGCTCCAGGTTCGCGGCGAACTGCCCGAGACCTGGCTCGACCAGGACAAGATCGACCAGGTGCTCGCCAACCTGATGGAAAACGCGGTGCGTCACGGGCGCGGTACGGTGACAATAGTCGTCGAGCCGAGCGAATGGGGAGTGACCGTGTCCGTCCGCGACCAGGGGGAGGGCATCCCGCCCGAGCTGGTCACGCGCGTCTTCCGGCAGTTCTGGCGGGGCAACGCCCGCCGCCGCGGCGGCACCGGGCTCGGCCTGTTCATCGTCAAGGGGCTGATCGAGGCGCACGGCGGCACCATCTCCGTGCAGCGCGGGCCCGAGGGCGGCGCCGAGTTTCGATTTATGGTGCCCACCGGCACCCCTGACTTCGTCTGATCGCGAATGTCGGCCCGGTGGGCTCATCCGACTAGACTCATGGCCGCTCAAGCCCTGGATTCGGAGCTCTCTCTTGTCAAACTACGACCCGGTCGAGGTGACCCCGCTGCACGCCGACGAGATGGCGCGCATGCAGGCCGAAGCGCTCGACGCCGTCAAGGCGGCGCGCGACCTCGAAGAACTCAAGCAGGTGCGCCTCGCGCACGCCGGTGACCGCTCACCGATCGCCCTGGCCAACCGCGAGATCGGGGCTCTGCCCCCGGCGGCCCGCTCCGAGGCGGGCAAGCGCATCGGCGGCGCCCGCAAGGCGGTCGCCGACGCCCTCGCCGAGCGGCAGGCGCAGCTGGAGGCCGAGCGCGACGAGCGGGTCCTCGTCGAGGAGACCGTCGACGTCACGCTGCCCTCCGCCCGCGCCCCCCGCGGCGCCAGGCATCCGCTGACCACCCTTCAGGAGCGCATCGCCGACGCCTTCGTCGCGATGGGCTACGAGGTGGCGGAGGGCCCCGAGCTGGAGGGGGAGTGGTTCAACTTCGACGCGCTGAACATCTCCGCCGACCACCCGGCGCGCTCGGAGCACGACACCTTCTTCGTGGAGTCCGTCGACTCCGGCAAGGTGCTGCGCACCCAGACCTCTCCGGTCCAGATCCGGGCGCTGCTCAGCAGGGAGCTCCCGGTCTACGTGATCTCGCCGGGCAAGGTGTTCCGCACCGACGAGCTCGACGCCACCCACACCCCCGTCTTCCACCAGGTCGAGGGGCTGGCGATCGACGAGGGCCTGACCATGGCCCACCTCAAGGGCACCCTCGACCGGTTCGCCGAGGTCATGTTCGGCGAGGGCATCACCACCCGGTTCCGGCCCAACTACTTCCCGTTCACCGAGCCCTCCGCCGAGATGGACCTGAAGTGCTTCGTCTGCCGCGGCGCCTCCGCGGTGCCCGGCAACCCGCCCTGCCGCACCTGCAAGTCGGAGGGCTGGATCGAGTGGGGCGGCTGCGGCATGGTCAACCCGCGGGTGCTCATCGCCTGCGGCGTCGACCCCGCCCGCTACAGCGGCTTCGCCTTCGGCATGGGCGTCGAGCGCACCCTGATGTTCCGTCACAACGCCGAGGACATGCGCGACATGGTCGAGGGAGACGTCCGCTTCACCCTTCCCTTCGGAATGGAGGTCTGATGAAGGTCCCGCTTTCATGGCTGCGGGAGTACGTCGATCTCCCCGCCGTCACGGCGCACGAGATCGCCGAGAAGCTCACCGCCGCCGGGCTCAAGCTCGAGTCCGTCACCTCCTACGGCCACGACATCAAGAACGTCGTAGTGGGCGAGGTGATCTCCATCGAGACGCTGGAGGGGTTCAAGAAGCCCATCCGCCACTGCCAGGTCGAGGTGGGGGAGGCCGCGCCGCGCGAGATCGTCTGCGGCGCGACCAACTTCGAGGCCGGCGACCGTGTCCCGGTCGCGCTGCCCGGCGCCGTGCTGCCCGGCGGGTTCGAGATCGCCTCGCGCAAGACATACGGGCGGCTGTCCGACGGCATGATCTGCTCGGAGGCGGAGCTCGGCGTGGCCGAGTCGTCGCCCGGCATCCTCGTGCTGCCCGTCGGCACCCCGATCGGCGCGGACGTGGTCGAGCTGCTCGGCCTGCGTGACGACGTGATCGAGCTGGAGATCACCCCGGACATCGGCTACGCCCTCTCCATCCGGGGGGTGGCCCGCGAGGCCGCCACCGCCTTCGACTCGGCGTTCGTCGACCCCGCCGACGTCTCCCCGCCCGCCGCGGCGGGCCCGTCCTACCCGGCCTCGATCGCCGACCCGTCGGCCTGCGACCGCTTCGTGCTCCGCGAGATCCGCGGGTTCGACCCGTCGGCGCCGAGCCCGCTGTGGATGCGCGCGCGGCTCTCCCGCGCCGGCATGCGCCCGGTCTCGCTCGCCGTCGACGTCACCAACTACGTCATGCTGGAGCTCGGCCAGCCGCTGCACGCCTTCGACGCGGCCAAGCTGACCGGCGAGATCGTGGTGCGCAGGGCCGAGCCGGGCGAGACGCTGGAGACGCTGGACCACGTGGTCCGCAAGCTCCACCCGGACGACATCCTGATCACCGACGGGTCGGGCGCGATCTCGATGGCCGGCACCATGGGCGGCCTGCACACCGAGATCTCCGACGCCTCCGCCGACATCGTGATCGAGGCGGCCCACTTCTCCGCCAGCGGCACCGCGCGCATGTCGCGCCGGCACAACCTGGTCAGCGAGGCCTCCAAGCGCTTCGAGCGGGGCGTCGACAGGGAGCTGCCGCTGTACGCCTCCTGGCGCGCGGCCCGGTTGCTGGCCGAGCTCGGCGGCGGCACGATCCAGCCGGGCGTCACCCACGCCGAGGTGGAGGTCGAGCCGGTCAGCGTCGCCATCCCGAGCGGCTACCCCGGCAGGGTCGCGGGCACCGCCTACGACCGCGAGACGGTGATCCGCCGCCTGGAGCAGGTCGGCTGCGTGGTCGAGAGCACCACCGCCGCGACCGGCCCGGTGACGGGCGGTACGACCGGCGGCACCGTGGCCGGCACTGTGATCGGCACTGTGGCCGGCACTGCGGCCACCGGTGACCCGGCCTCCGCCGGGATCGCCGCGAGGCTCACGGTCACCGGTGACGACATGCTGGCGGTCACCCCGCCCTCGTGGCGGCCCGACCTGACCGACCCGAACGACCTCGCCGAGGAGGTCATCAGGCTGGAGGGCTACGAGAACCTGCCCTCGATCCTGCCGGCCGCCCCCGCGGGCGCCGGTCTCACCGAGAGCCAGCGCCTGCGCCGCCGGGTCGGCCGCGCCCTGGCCGCCGCGGGCTACGTCGAGATCCTCGCCTACCCGTTCAACGGGGAGCGCGACTTCGACAACCTGCAGCTGCCCGCCGACGACGCGCGCCGCCTGGCCGTACGGCTGGCCAACCCGCTCAGCGAGGACGAGCCGCTGATGCGGACGACCCTGCTGCCCGGCCTGCTCAAGACGCTGGTCCGCAACGTGGGCCGGGGCTTCGGCGACGTGGCGCTGTTCGAGGCGGGCCTGGTCTACCGGCCCTCGGCCGACGCGCCCGCCGTCGCCCCCGTGCTGGGCGTCGACCGCAGGCCGAGCCCGGAGGAACTCGCCTCGATCGAGTCCGCGCTGCCCGCCCAGCCGCTCCGGGTCGGGGCGGTGCTGGCCGGGGAGTTCGAGCCGTCCGGCTGGTGGGGCAAGGGCCGGCCGGCCGGCTGGGCGGACGCCGTCGAGGCGGCCCGGGTGGTGGCCGCCGAGGCCGGGGTCACCCTCGACGTCCGCGCGGACCGGCACGAGCCCTGGCACCCGGGCCGCTGCGCCGCGCTGTACGCCGGTGACGTGCTCGTCGGTCACGCCGGTGAGCTGCACCCGCGCGTCGTCGAGGCCTACGGCCTGCCCCCGCGCACCTGCGCGATGGAGCTGGAGCTGACCCGGCTGGAGCCGCTGACCGCGGGTCCGCCACAGGCCCCGGCGATCTCCGCGTACCCCGTCGCGGGTCAGGACGTCGCGCTCATCGTCGACGCGGCGACCCCGGTGGCCACCGTGGAGGCGGCGCTGCGCGAGGGCGCGGGCCCGCTGCTGGAGTCGATCCGGCTGTTCGACGTCTACACCGGCGCCCAGGTCCGCGAGGGCGGGAAGTCCCTCGCCTACTCGCTGCGCTTCCGGGCGCCCGACCGGACGCTCACCGTGGAGGAGACCACCGCGGCCCGCGACGCGGCCGTGGCCCTGGCCGGGGAGCGCACCGGGGCGCGGCTGCGCGGCGTCTGACCGGTTCACGAGGGGCCCGGGGCGTGTCCCGGGCCCCTTTCGCCGTACCGGGCCGAAATTATTCGCGTTCCGGGTGGATTCTCCTTCAGGAGGCGACGATGACGTACCCGCCGGTCGCTCTGGGCGGATCGCTCGCCCGGAGCGGGGAAAAGCCCTTCCCCGGGAGGGGGCGATGAGGCATCTGCTGGTGTTCGCCGAGCGCGACGCCGCCGAGGAGGTCGCCGAGACCGTGGCCGGGGAGTTTCCGGCGATCGGCATGCCCGCGGTGGTGAGGGAGACCCTCGCGGGGGAGGACGACGCCGAGGACGCCCAGTGGCTGGTGGTGGTCGAGGACTCCTCCGGGGCGCTGCCGCCGGAGGGCGTGGCCCGCCTGGAGGCGCTGGCCGAGGAGTATGACGGCTGGCGCGAGAACGGGTGAGGCGTGGCCTCGTCCGGCGGACTCCCGCGGAAGGCGAAGTCCGCGACAGGCGGAGGATGCCGGGACGGTGTGGACGTAGCCTGCCCCGGGCGGTCGTGAGTGCTGCCCCGGGGCCGGAGCCTAGAGCCGGTCGATCCTCGTCAGGTCGATGTCGACGTCGAAGGGGGCCGAGACCTTGAGCCGGTCGCGATGGATGCCGGTGAGCGCGTAGGAGTGGGTGACCGGGTCGAGCTCGTAGACGTAGATCGTGGGCCTTCCCGACTGGTTCTCGACCAGCCAGAAGTGCTCGATGCCCGCCTCGGCGTACAGCAGGGGCTTGCGGTCGCGGCTCGTGGATTCGGGGGAGACGACCTCCACCACCAGCACGACGTCTTCCGCCCGGTAGAAGGTCTGCTCCGGGCTGTGCTCGGCGGAGGCATGGATGATGCTTATGTCGGGCTCGGGCCGCTGGCGCTCGCCCAGTATGACGCTCATCTCCCGGCGCGCTCGAAGATCGGTGGGTGTGGCACGGCGGAGAGCGTCAACCAGTAGATCCACCGCTCGCGTGTGAAAAGAAGCCTGAGGACTCACGAAGACCAGGCTTCCATCGATCAACTCTGTGTGTGCGGGCAGTTGCGGAATGCGATCGAGATCCTCCGCGACGAACCCCTCCGGCGGGGGGAACACCCAGTCGGGCAGCGAGGAATCCGTCATCTCGGGGCTCCGTACGTCGACCGTCACAATCTCACAGTAGCAATGGGATTCCGTTCCGTGAGGGCACTTGCCTGTGCCCGTGTCAGGCGCGGGCGGCCTCCTCGCGGCGGGCGCGCTCCCTGATCGCGTGCTCGTCGGTGCGGGCGTCGTAGGTGCGGAACCTCGGCAGCAGCGCGGCCATCGCGGCCACGGCGCCGACGCACAGCAGGCCACCGGCGCCCAGGGAGAAGCGGGTGCCGCCGAAGCCGGCCATCAGGCCCGCTCTGGCGTTGCCGAGCATCGGGCCGCTGGTGTAGGAGAGCAGCTCGATGCCCGCCAGGCGGCCGCGGAACTCGTCGGGGATGGTCTGGTTCCAGATGGTCGAGCGGAAGACACCGCTGATCATGTCGGCGGCCCCGGCCACGGCGAGGAAGGCGAAGATGCCCCAGACGTTGGGCATCAGCGCCGCCAGCGCCACCGCGACGCCCCACACGGCCGCCGCGACGATCACGCCGAGGCCGTGCCGGTGCACGTGCGCGGTCCAGCCGGAGGTGGCCGAGGCGATCAGCGAGCCGATGGCCGAGGCGGAGAAGAAGAGTCCCAGGGCCTCGGGGGCGCCCAGCTCGTCGGCGAGGAACGGATACAGCGCGGTGGAGAACGCGAAGATCATCGCGGCGACGTCGACCAGGTAGGTGCCCATCAGGTCGGGACGGCCCACGGCGTAGCGGACCCCCTCGACCAGGGATCCGATCGAGGCCGAGGGGGTGTCCTCCGAGCGCGGCTGGGACCGGACCATCCACAGCAGGACCAGGGACGCCAGGAAGGTCACGACGTTGATGCCGTACGCGACGGCGACGCCGAACGAGGCCGCGATCAGGCCGCTGAGGCCCGGGGCGACGATGGCGCCCAGGTTCCACCGGAAGGCGCCGAGTGCGGCGGCCGCGGTCAGCTGGTCGTGCCTGACCACGCGCGGCATCATCGACTCCAGGCTGGGCCGCTGCAGGCTGCCCAGCCCGGCCGAGAGCGCGCCGATCACGTACAGCACCCAGACCTGAGGCTCCGGCAGCAGCGCGTTGACGGTCAGGATCGTGACCGTGAGGCAGAGGCCCACCTCGGTGAGAAGAATGATCTTGCGCCGGTCGAGGGCGTCGGCGATCGCCCCGCCCCAGAGCCCGCACACCACCATCGGGACGAACTCGGCCACACTGACCAGGCCGACCGCCAGGTAGGAGCCGGTGAGCTCCTTCATCTGCAGCGGCACCGCGACCAGTGTCAGGAAGGTGCCGAACATCGTGATGACGCCGGAGCCGAAGAGCAGCCGGAAGTCGCGCGAGTCGCGGAGAGGACTGAGGTCCATCGCCAGGCGGCGGAGCAGGGTCTTCTTGATCGGGCGATCGGCGTTTTCCGGCACGAACAGCTAGTTTCGGTGGTGATCTACACGATGGCAAGTCATTTTCCGGCAGGTCGCGGCCGGGCCGGGCGCGGGAAAGCCGGCCCGGCGCCGGGCGCCCGTGGGGGGGTGACAGGGCGCCGGCGGGGCGGGGCGATGGCGACAGCGACGGTGACGACGATGAAAGGGCGGCCGGACGGGGTGACGGCGACGGGGCGTCGTCCGGCGGACGTCAGGAGCCCAGGACCTCCTGGCGCAGCCGGGTCTTGAGGATCTTGCCGCCGGGGTTGCGGGGGAGTTCCGTCTCGCGTGTCCAGAACCTGACCGGCACCTTGAAGAGGGCGATCCGCTCGCGCAGGAAGGCCTGCAGTTCCTCGTCGGTGACCGGGGACGACAGCCGGAGCACCGCGCCGACCTCCTCGCCCAGCTCGTCGTGGGGGATCCCGATCACCGCGGCGTCCTCGACCGCCGGATGTTCGAACAGGGCGGCCTCGACCTCGGCGCAGTAGACGTTCTCGCCGCCCCGGATGACCATGTCCTTGGCCCGGTCCACGATGAACACGAACCCCTCCTCGTCCACCCTGGCCAGGTCGCCGGTGTGCAGCCAGCCGTCGACGAAGGTCTCCGCGGTGGCCTCCGGCCGGTTCCAGTAGCCCAGGATGACGTTCGGGCCGCGCAGGCAGAGCTCGCCGACCGTGCCGGCCGGCAGCTCGCCGCCGAGGGGATCGGCGATCTTCACCTCGACCACGGCCATCGGCAGGCCGATGCTGTCGGGTTTGGCCAGGTAGTCGGCTCCGGCGTTGCTGATGGCGAGCGCGGTGGTCTCGGTCATGCCGTACCCGTTGGAGGGGGCGCGGTTGGGCAGCTGCTCGGTGATGCGCTCCAGCAGTTTCGGCGGGGCGGGGGCGCCGCCGTACCCGAGGCCGCTGAGGCTAGAGATGTCGTACTTGTCCAGGTCCGGGTGGGACAGGAGCTGCCACACGTTGGTCGGCACGCCGCTGAGCCCGGTGATCCTCTCGCGCTCGATCAGCTCCAGCGCGCGGCCCGGGTCCCACTTGTACATGAGCACCAGGCCGCCCCCGGTGAACATGGTGGTGGTCATCACCGCGAAGCAGCCGGTGACGTGGAAGAGCGGCACGGTGAGCAGGGTGACGCGCCGCTGCCCGGCCGCGTCGCCCGGGTCCTTACCCGCCTTGATCACGCTGCGGTACAGGCTGTAGGCGACGGTCATCGGCGACTGCCCGAGGTTGCGGTGGCTGCCGAGCGCGCCCTTGGGGCGGCCCGTGGTGCCGGAGGTGTAGAAGATCGTCGCGGGGTCCTCGGGGGAGAGGTCGACCGGCGGCAGCGTCACGCCCGCCTCCACCTCGCCCATCACGTCGTCGAAGGAGCGGGCGCCCGCGGGTGTCGTACCGCGGGTCACGATCAGCGCCGGGGCCAGGCCGGCGAGCCCGGCCGCCCGCTCGCCGTCGGCGATCAGCACCTTGGCCCCCGAGTCCGACAGGCCGTACTCCAGCTCCTGCGGCGTCCACCACGCGTTGAGCGGCACGGCTATCGCCCCGGCGGCCAGCGCGGCCGAGAAGGCGATCACCCACTCGGGGTAGTTGCGCATGGCGATGGCCACCCGGTCGCCCTTGACCACGCCGTACTCGTCCACCAGGCGCCGCGCGAGCGTGGCGGCCCGCCGGAAGTGCTCCTCGTAGGTGATGTGCTCGTCCTCGTACGTCAGGAAGACCTTGTCGCCGTGGAACCTGCTCGTCTCCAGAAGGGCCCGGAAGTCGCGGGGCGCGTGCTTCCAGGTTCTGACGGTCCCGCCGTGGCTGAGGACCTCTTCCGTCTCGAAAAGCTGCCCGGGGCAGGTGAGCTGGGCCTGGACCTGGTCGTGGGTGACAGTCATGCGTTCGTACTCCCGGAGGTGGAGGGGCCGGAAACGTCACGATACCGACCGGTAGGTACGTGCAACAGTGCCGAAACACGGCCGATGGCTTCGTGCCCGCGTTCACAAGCCGGTAAAGCATGGACTTCGCGGTTTTTCCGGCCCGTGGCGTACCTCCGGACGGCCGGGGCCACGTGTTACCGGCTTGCATGGCAATCCTCCAAGATGCATAATCTTTCTAGTAAGTCCATAAGTAGCAATGCATAAGCATGCAGACCTTGGGGGGACGGATGAGAGCGGCGATCGCGGGTGCAAGCGGCTACGCCGGAGGTGAGCTCCTGCGCCTGCTGCTGTCCCACCCCGGCATCGAGATCGGCGCGCTGACCGCGGCCTCGAGCGCGGGCACCGCCCTCGGCGCCCACCAGCCACACCTGGCCCCGCTGGCCGGCCGGATCCTGCTGGAGACCACGCCCGAGACCCTCGGTGGCCATGACCTCGTCTTCCTCGCCCTGCCGCACGGCCAGTCGGCCGCCGTCGCCGAGCAGCTCGGCGACGGCACCCTCGTGGTCGACTGCGGCGCCGACTTCCGGCTCACCGACCCCGCCGCGTGGCAGCACTTCTACGGCGGCGTCCACGCGGGCACCTGGCCGTACGGGCTGCCCGAGCTGCCGGGACGGCGCGAGGAGCTGCGCGCCACCCGGAGGATCGCCGTGCCGGGGTGCTACCCGACGGCCGTCACCCTGGCCATGTTCCCCGCCTTCGCCGCCGGTCTCGTCGAGCCCGACGTGGTGGTGGTCGCCGCCAGCGGCACCAGCGGGGCGGGCAGGGCGCCCAAGCCGAACCTCCTGGGCAGCGAGGTGATGGGCTCCGCCGGCGCGTACGGCGTCGGCGGCGTCCACCGGCACACCCCGGAGATGGAGCAGAACCTCTCCCCGCTGGCGGGCGAACCGGTCACCGTCTCCTTCACCCCCGTGCTGGCACCGATGAGCCGGGGCATCCTCGCCACCTGCACCGCCCCCGCCAGGCCCGGCCTCACCCCGGCGGTCCTGCGCGAGGCCTACGAGGTCGCCACCAAGGACGAGCCGTTCCTGCGGCTGCTCCCCGAGGGCCAGTGGCCCGCGACCTCGATGACCCTCGGCGCCAACACCGCCGCCCTCCAGGTCGTCCTGGACGAGCGCGCGGGCCGCGTCGTCGCCGTCGTCGCCATCGACAACCTCACCAAGGGCACGGCCGGCGGCGCGATCCAGAGTGCCAACCTCGCCCTCGGCCTGCCGGAAGAGCTCGGCCTTCCTCTCAACGGAGTCGCCCCATGAGCGTGACCGCCCCTCTCGGCTTCCGTGCGTCGGGTGTCGACGCCGGGATCAAGTCCGGTGTCGACCGCGACCTGGCACTGGTCGTCAACGACGGACCCTCGCGCGCCGCCGCCGGGGTCTTCACCGCCAACCGGGTGAAGGCCGCGCCCGTCCTGTGGTCCGCGCAGGTGCTGGCCGGGGGCCGGGTCCACGCCGTCGTCCTCAACTCCGGCGGCGCCAACGCCTGCACCGGGCCGCTCGGCTTCCAGGACACCCACGCCACCGCGGAGAAGGTCGCCGCAGCCCTGGGAGACTCGGCAGGGGAGGTCGCGGTCTGCTCCACCGGCCTGATCGGCGAGCGGCTGCCGATGGAGCCGCTGCTGGCCGGGGTCGACCTCGCGGTCTCCCAGCTCGCCAGGGACGGCGGCCTGGCCGCCGCCGACGCCATCCGCACCACCGACAGCGTCTCGAAGATCTCCTTCAGGAAGGGCGCGGGCGGCTACATGGTCGGCGGCATGGCCAAGGGCGCGGGCATGCTCGCCCCCGGTCTCGCCACCATGCTGTCGGTGATCACCACCGACGCCGACCTGCCCTCCGAGCAGCTCGACGCGGTGCTCCGCAAGGTGACGCGGGTCACCTTCGACCGGCTAGACGCCGACGGCTGCATGTCCACCAACGACACCGTGCTGCTCCTGGCCAGCGGCGCCTCCGGAGTCGTCCCCGACCTCGCCGAGTTCGAGCAGGCCCTCCTCGCCGTCTGCGCCGACCTCGCCCGCCAGCTGCTGATGGACGCCGAGGGCGCCTCCAAGGCGATCGCCATCGAGGTCGTCGGCGCCGCCTCCGAGGACGACGCGGTAACCGTCGGCCGAGCCGTTGCCCGTTCCAACCTCTTCAAGTGCGCCATGTTCGGCGAGGACCCCAACTGGGGCCGGGTGCTGTCGGCCGTCGGCACCACCGACGCCGTCTTCGAGCCCGGCCGGCTCAACGTGGCCATGAACGGCATCTGGATCTGCAGGGGCGGTGCGGCGGGCGACGACCGCTCCAAGGTCGACCTCACCCCGCGCGAAGTGACGATCACCATCGACCTGTCGGCGGGACCGCACTCGGCGACGATCCACACCACCGACCTCACCACGGCGTACGTCCACGAGAACTCGGCGTACTCCACATGAGACGCGCCGAGGCCCTGAAGAAGGCCGCCACGCTGATCGAGGCACTGCCCTGGCTCGCGAGCTTCCACGGCGCGACCGTCGTCATCAAGTACGGCGGCAACGCGATGACCGAGGAGCACCTGCGCGAGAAGTTCGCCGCCGACGTCGTCTTCCTCCGCTACGCCGGGCTCAGGCCGGTGATCGTGCACGGGGGAGGGCCGCAGATCAACGCCCAGCTCGACCTGCTCGGCATCGAGTCCACCTTCACCGCCGGGCTCAGGGTCACCACCCCCGAGGCCATGCAGGTCGTCAGGATGGTCCTCGTCGGCCAGGTCAACCGCGACGTGGTCGGCCTGATCAACCGGCACGGGCCGTTCGCGATCGGCATGTCCGGCGAGGACGCCCACCTGTTCACCGCCGTACGCAAGCACGCCGTCGTCGACGGCGTCGGCGTCGACATCGGCCAGGTCGGCGACATCGTCAACGTCGAGGCCGGAGCCGTGCGGGCGCTGCTGGACGACGGCCGGATCCCGGTGATCTCCTCCATCGCGCGCAGTGACGACGGCACCGTCTACAACGTCAACGCCGACACCGCCGCCGCCGCGCTCGCCGTGGCCCTCCAGGCGGCCAAGCTGATCATCCTGACCGACGTCGAGGGCCTGTACCGCGACTGGCGCCCCGACGCCGACGAGAACGAGATCATCGAACAGCTGTCCGCCACCGAGCTGGAGAAACTCCTGCCGGGACTGTCCAGCGGCATGATCCCCAAGATGGAGGCGTGCCTGACCGCCGTCCAGGGCGGCGTGCCACGAGCCCACGTGCTCGACGGCAGGGTGCCCCACTCGGTGCTGCTGGAGATCTTCACCGACGAGGGCATAGGAACCATGGTGCTGCCGGACGCCTCCGAGGCGGCGGCCGTGCCGGAGCCGGTCAGGCGGCGGCCCGCGGCCTCCGCCCAGCTGAAGGGGAACGACCAGTGAGCCCGCAGGAAAGACCCGCAGGAGAGGCGCTCGCCAGGCGCTTCGAGGCCGCCTTCATGCCCAACTACGGCGTGCCCCCGGTGGCGCTGGCCCGAGGCGAGGGCGCGAGGGTCTGGGACGTCGACGGCCACGAGTATCTCGACCTGATCGGCGGCATCGCGGTCAGCTCGCTCGGCCACGCCCACCCCGCGCTGGTCGAGGCCGTCTCCCGGCAGGTCGCCACGCTCGCCCACACCAGCAACCTCTTCCTGCACGAGCCCGAGGTGCTGCTCGCCGAGCGCCTGCTCGGCCTCCTCGGCGCCCCGGCCAAGGTGTTCCTCACCAACTCCGGGACCGAGGCCAACGAGGCCGCGCTGAAGCTCTCCCTCAAGTACGGCAAGGCCAACGGCCGCACCTACTTCGTGGCCGCGGAGAACGCCTTCCACGGCCGTACCCTCGGCGCGCTCTCCCTCACCGGCAAGCCCGCTATCCGTGACCAGTTCGGGCCGTTTTCGATTGATGTTCGCTTCGTCCCGTACGGTGACGCCGACGCGCTCAAGAACGCGGTCACCGCCGAGTGCGCCGCGGTCTTCCTCGAACCCACCCAGGGCGAGGCGGGGGTCGTGCCCCCGCCCGAGGGCTACTTCACGGCCGCCAGGGAGATCTGCGACGCCACCGGCGCGCTGCTGGTCGCCGACGAGATCCAGTCGGCGATCGGCCGTACCGGGCACTGGTTCGCCCACCAGCACGAGGGCGTCCTGCCCGACGTGCTCACCCTGGCCAAGGGCCTCGGCGGCGGCATGCCGATCGGCGCCTGCGTCGGCTTCGGCGAGGCGGCCACCGTCTTCGCCCAGGGAGACCACGGGTCCACCTTCGGCGGGAACCCCGTCTCGGCCGCCGCCGCGCTCGCCGTGCTCGACACCATCGACAGGGACGGCCTGCTGGAGCACGTCCACACCGTCGGCACCGAACTCGCCGAGGGCGTCGCCGCGATCGGCCACCCGCTGCTCGCCGGCGTCCGCGGCCGCGGCCTGTGGCGGGCCGTCGTGCTGACCGCCGACCGCTCCGCCCAGGTCCAGGCGGCCGCCCAGCGCGCGGGTTTCCTGGTCAACGCCCTCCAGCCCGACGCGGTACGGCTCGCGCCCCCGCTGGTGATCACCTCCGCCCAGGTCGCGGCCTTCGTGGCCGCGCTTCCCGCCATTCTCGACGAGGCCGCAGATGCCCAGTAACCTCGCCGGACAGGCGCACGTCAGGCACTTCCTGAAGGACGACGACCTCTCGCCCGCGGAGCAGGCCCAGGTGCTCGACCTGGCCGAGGCCGTGAAGAAGGACCGCTACGGCTACCGTCCCTTCGAGGGGCCGCAGAGCGTCGCCGTCCTCTTCGACAAGCACTCCACCCGCACCCGCGTCTCCTTCGCGGTCGGCATCGGCGAGCTCGGCGGCCTGCCGCTGATCCTCGACGCGGGATCCTCCCAGATGGGCCGGGGCGAGTCGATCGAGGACACCGCCCGGGTCCTGGAACGCCAGGTGGGCGCCATCGTGTGGCGTACCTCGGGCCAGGAGAGGATCGAGGCCATGGCCTCGGCGTCCTCGGTGCCGGTGGTCAACGCCCTCACCGACGAGTTCCACCCCTGCCAGATCCTCGCCGACCTGCAGACCGTCAGGGAGCACTTCGGCAGGACCGCCGGGATCACGCTGGCCTACTTCGGCGACGGGGCCAACAACATGGCCCACTCCTACCTGCTCGGCGGGGCCGTCGCCGGCATGCACGTGCGGGTCGCGGCCCCCGACGGATACCTGCCCGACCCGGAGATCCTCCGGCGGGCCGGCGAGGTCGCCGCGCAGACCGGAGGTTCGGTCACGGTCCTCGCCGACCCGGCCGAGGCCGCCGCGGGCGCGGACGTGCTCGCCACCGACACCTGGGTCTCCATGGGGCAGGAGGGCAAGGAGCAGCGGATCGCCGACCTCATGCCGTACCAGGTCAACGCCGCGCTGGTGAGCCGGGCGGCCCCCGGCGCCGTCGTCCTGCACTGCCTGCCCGCCTACCGCGACCTGGAGATCTCCGCCGAGGTCCTGGACGGCCCGCGGAGCCTGGTGTGGGACCAGGCGGAGAACCGGCTGCACGCCCAGAAGGCCCTGCTGTACTGGCTGGTCGCGGTGGCGGGCCAGGACGATTCCCCGGATGACGGCTCCTCGGACGGCGGTTCCGCGGGTGGTCCCGCGAGCGGCGACGCGTCCGGAGGCGGGGAGTCCACATGACGATCCCGATGACCAAGGTCGCCCGTCAGGCACGGATCACCGACCTCCTGCAGCGGCAGCCGGTCCGGTCCCAGCCCGAGCTGGCCAAACTCCTGCTGGAGAGCGGTGTCGAGGTCACCCAGGCCACCCTCTCCCGCGACCTGGACGAGCTCGGCGCGCTCAAGCTGCGCGCCGAGGACGGCTCCCTGGTCTACGCCCTGCCGGGGGAGGGCGGCGGCCGGATAAGGCTCGCCAGGCTCGGCACCGGCGAGTCCCCGGCCGCCAGGCTCGGCAGGCTCGCGGAGGAGCTCCTCGTCTCCGCCGAGGCCTCCGCCAACCTGGTCATCGTCCGCACGCCGCCGGGCGCCGCGCAGTTCCTCGCCTCAGCCATCGACCACGCCGACTGGGAGTCCATCCTCGGCACGGTCGCGGGAGACGACACGATTCTCGTCATCAGCCGCGACCCGCTGGGCGGGGCGGCGGTCGCAGAGGGACTGCTCCGGCACGCCGATCGACGTATTTAGCCTGCTCAGGCGGGCTACAACCGGCAGCACCCGACACCTGTGACCAATAAAGATCTTGGAGATATCCATCATGACCGATCGGGTCGTACTCGCGTTCTCCGGAGGACTGGACACCTCCGTCGCCATTCCCTTCCTCGCCGAGAAAACCGGCGCCGAGGTCATCGCGGTCGCCGTCGACGTCGGCCAGGGCGGTGAGGACATGGAGGCCATCCGCAAGCGCGCCATCGACTGCGGTGCCGTGGAGTCCGTCGTCGTGGACGCCCGCGAGGAGTTCGCCACCGACTTCTGCGTGCCCGCACTGCAGGCCAACGCCCTCTACATGGACCGCTACCCGCTGGTCTCCGCCCTGTCGCGGCCGCTGATCGTCAAGCACCTGGCCGCGGCGGCCAAGGAGTTCGGCGGCACCCACGTATCGCACGGCTGCACCGGCAAGGGCAACGACCAGGTCCGGTTCGAGGCCGGTCTGGCCGCCCTGTACCCCGAGCTCAAGGTCATCGCCCCGGCCCGCGACTACGCGTGGACCCGGGACAAGGCGATCGCCTACGCCGAGGAGAAGAGCCTGCCGATCGAGACGACCAAGAAGAACCCGTACTCCATCGACCAGAACATCTGGGGCAGGGCCGTCGAGACCGGCTTCCTGGAGGACATCTGGAACGGCCCGATCGAGGACGTCTACGCCTACACCGCCGACCCGGCGCAGCCGCGCGAAGCGGACGAGGTCATCGTCAGCTTCGTCAAGGGCGTGCCCGTCGCGCTGGACGGACGGCACCTCACCCCGTTCCAGATCATCGAGGAGCTCAACCGCCGCGCGGGCGCCCAGGGCGTCGGCCGCCTCGACATGGTCGAGGACCGGCTCGTCGGCATCAAGTCCCGTGAGGTCTACGAGGCGCCCGGCGCCATCGCGCTGATCACCGCTCACATGGAGCTGGAGAACGTCACCGTCGAGCGCGACCTCGCCCGTTTCAAGCGGTCGGTGGACCAGCGCTGGGGCGAGCTCGTCTACGACGGCCTCTGGTTCTCCCCGCTCAAGAAGGCCCTCGACACCTTCATCGCCGAGGCCCAGGAGCACGTCACCGGCGAGATCCGGATGACCCTGCACGGCGGCCGGGCCACCGTCACCGGGCGCCGCTCAGAGGCGTCGCTGTACGACTTCAACCTCGCCACCTACGACACCGGCGACACCTTCGACCAGTCCCTGGCCAAGGGCTTCGTCGAGCTGTGGAGCCTGCCCTCCAAGATTGCCTCCGCCCGGGACGCCCGGCTGGGCCGATTGGGCTAAGGTCGCGGATTGAATGGGGAGGGAGAACAACGGTGACTGATGGTGGAAAGCCCATGCGGCTGTGGGGCGGCCGGTTCGAGGGAGGTCCGGCCGACGCGCTGACCAGGCTCTCGGTGAGCGTCCACTTCGACTGGCGGTTGGTGCCGTACGACCTGCTGGCCTCGCGCGCGCACGCCAGGGTGCTGCACCGCGCGAACCTGCTGAGCGACGACGAGCTGGCGCGCATGATCGGCGCCCTGGACGACCTGGAGCGCGCCTGCAAGGCGGGCGAGTTCCGGCCGACCGTCGCCGACGAGGACGTCCACACCGCGCTGGAGCGCGGCCTGCTGGAACGCCTCGGCACGCTCGGCGGCAAGCTCCGAGCCGGTCGCAGCCGCAACGACCAGGTCGCCACCGATCTGCGGCTCTACCTGCGCGACCATGTCAGGCACATCGTGTCCCGGCTGGTGGAGCTGGAGACCGCGCTGATGAGCCAGGCCGAGGAGCACGCCGAGACGGCGGCCCCCGGCATGACCCACCTGCAGCACGCCCAGCCGGTCTCCTTCGGCCACCAGCTCCTGGCGCACGTGCACGCCTTCGCCCGCGACATCGACCGCCTGCGCGACTGGGACAGGCGCGCGGCCGTATCCCCGCTGGGCGCCGGGGCACTGGCCGGATCCTCCCTGCCGCTCGACCCGCAGGCCGTGGCGAGGGAGCTCGGCTTCGACTCCGCCGCGCCCAACTCGATGGACGCCGTCGCCGACCGCGACTTCGCCGCCGAGTTCCTGTTCGACGCGGCGATGATCGGCGTGCACCTGTCGAGGCTGGGCGAGGAGATCGTCCTGTGGGCCTCGCAGGAGTTCCGCTGGATCGAGATGGACGACGCCTACTCCACCGGCTCGTCGATCATGCCGCAGAAGAAGAACCCCGACGTGGCCGAGCTCGCCCGGGGCAAGAGCGGCCGTCTCATCGGCAACCTCATGGCGCTGCTGACGACGCTCAAGGGCCTGCCGCTGACCTACAACCGCGACCTGCAGGAGGACAAGGAGCCGGTGTTCGACTCCGTCGACAGCCTGCTGCTCGTCCTTCCCGCCATGGCCGGGCTGGTCGCGACCATGCGTGTCAACACCGCGAAACTGGAGGCCTCGGCCCCCGACGGGTTCGCCCTCGCCACGGACCTGGCGGAGCTGCTGGTCCGCCGGGGCGTCGCCTTCCGCGAGGCCCACGAGGCGGTCGGGCACCTGGTCGTCTGGTGCCAGGTCAACGACAAGGACTTCGGTGAGCTCACCGACGAGGAGCTGGCCAAGGTCTCGCCGCACTTCACGCCCGACTCCCGCGAGGTCCTCTCGGTGCCCGGCGCGCTGGCCGCCCGCAAGGCGCACGGCGGCACGGCACCCGACCGGGTCCGCGACCAGCTCATCGCGCTGCGTGAGATCGTCGACGCCCAGGCCGCCTGGGCGAGCGGAAGCTGATGTCCGGCGACGGCCGCCTTGAGGTCGCCGAGGTGCCGGGTGACGCTCGTCGGTTAGTCCGGTTAGTCCGGTTAGTCCGGGGCTTGGGCGATTTTCGCCTGGTCGTCGGGGGTCTGGGGGATGGCCGTCCGGTCACCGGGAGCCCGGGCGATGGCCGTTGACGAGAACGGCGGGCGACCGCCCGCCGCGTCCACGCCCCTGGCACGCGACTTCTTCGACCGGCCGGCCCACGAGGTCGCCCCCGACCTGCTGGGACGGGTGCTCGCGCACGGGCCGGTCGCGTTGCGGATCACGGAGGTCGAGGCGTACGGGGTGCCGGGCGAGGATCCCGCGTCGCACACCTACCGGGGCCGGACGCCGCGCAACGCGGTGATGTTCGGCCCGCCGGGCCACCTGTACGTCTACTTCACGTACGGCATGCATTTCTGCGCCAACCTCACCTGCCTTCCCGAGGGAGTCGGCTCCGGGGTGCTGCTGCGGGCCGGAGAGGTGGTCTCCGGCGCCGAGACCGCCCTGGCCCGCCGGAGCGCGGGAAGCGCCCGTCCCGTCAGGGAAGCCGATCTCGCCAAAGGGCCGGCCCGACTGGCGGTGGCGCTCGGCCTCACCCGCGAGCACAACGGGCTCGACGCCTGCGGCCCCGGATCACTCTCCGTGGTCGAGGGCGAGCCGGCCAAGGTGTCGTCCATCCTGTCGGGACCACGCACCGGGGTCTCGTCGGGGAAGGAGACGCCCTGGCGCTTCTGGATCGACGGTGAGCCCACGGTCTCTCCGCACCGCCCGCACGTCCCGCGCCGCCGGTAGGTCGCGCGCCGCCGGTGGGTCGCGTGCACTCTCCTCGCCTCTTCCCCGTCCGTCCTTGTGCGCGAGAAGGGTTTCGAGTGGCGCGACGGTGCCGTGATCGGGCAGGGTGTACGAGAGCGCTAAATGTCCCTTCGAGCATTGGAAAGCAAGGATCGTGACCGACATTCTGGATGACCTCGCCTGGCGCGGCCTGATCGCGCAGTCCACCGACATCGACGCCCTGCGCGCGGCGATGGCCGAGGGTCCGATCACGGTCTATTGCGGCTTCGATCCGACCGCCCCCTCCCTGCACGTCGGCAACCTGGTCCCGTTGCTGACTCTCACCCGCCTCCAGCGGGCGGGTCACCGGGCCATCGGCCTGGTGGGCGGCGCGACGGGTCTGATCGGCGATCCCAGCGGCCGGAGTACCGAGCGCTCGCTCAACTCCTCCGACGTCGTGGCCGAATGGGTGGCGCGGATCCGCGTCCAGGTGGAGAAGTTCCTCGACTTCTCGGACGAGAAGACCGGGATCCTCGTCAGCAACCTCGACTGGACGGAGGGCATGTCCGCGATCGACTTCCTGCGCGACGTCGGAAAGCACTTCCCGGTCAACCGCATGCTCGCCCGCGAGTCGGTCTCGGCCAGGCTGGGCGGCGAGGGGCTCAGCTACACCGAGTTCAGCTACCAGATCCTGCAGGCCAACGACTACCTGGAGCTGAACAGGCGCCACGGCTGCACGCTCCAGATCGGCGGCAGCGACCAGTGGGGCAACATCACCGCGGGAACCGATCTCATCCGCCGGGTGACGGGCGGCCACGTGCACGCCCTCACCGTGCCGTTGATCACCAAGGCCGACGGGACCAAGTTCGGCAAGACGGCCGGCGGCGCGGTCTGGCTCAACCCGGAGATGACCTCCCCGTACGCGTTCTACCAGTTCTGGCTGAACGCGGACGACCGTGACGTGGTGAAGTTCCTCAAGATCTACAGCTTCCGGTCTCGTGAGGAGATCGAGGGGCTGGAGAAGGCGGCCGCCGAGCGGCCCGCCGGGCGCGAGGCGCAGCGGGCGCTCGCCGAGGAGTTCACCACGCTGCTGCACGGCGCCGACGAGTGCGCCGCGGTGATCGCCGCCTCTGCGGCCCTGTTCGGCCAGGGGTCCCTGGAGGAGCTGCCCGCGCGCACGCTGGGGGAGGCCCTCGCCGAGGTGCCGCGTGCGGAGGTGCCCGCTCTGGGGGCGTCCTTCGTCGACCTGCTCGCCGAGAGTGGCCTGGTGAAGTCGAAGTCGGAGGCGCGCCGCGCGGTGAAGGAGGGCGGCGCCTACCTCAACAATGTCAAGGTCACCGATGAGGCGTACGTGCCGGCTGCCGATGATCTGCTTCACGGACGCTTCCTGGTGTTGCGCCGTGGCAAGCGTTCCGTCGGCGGTGTCGAGATCGTCGCTCCCTGATCCTTCCTTCGCCTGTTGCTTCCTGGTTCCTGGTGGTTCCCGGAGTCGTTCCGGTCTTCCGGCTCTTTCGGCTCTTCCGGCAGGTCAGCTGGACGCTCCCGGGCGGCTGGACGCCCCGGCTCGGGCCGGGGCGTCAACCGTCCCACCACGTAACATTCCGGTAGCGAACGTTCCTGGTTTCCTTAAGGAACTGCTCTGACCTGCGGTTTTGCCAAGCGTGGCTGATTTGACGATGCCCCGAGGGGCGCATAATCTTTCCAATGCCCCGGAGCGAGCCGGACGCCGATCGGCGGACGGGCCCAGGGCCACTCCACCTGAAACGAACCTGAGCGTTCGGACTCCGCGTAGATCACCGGAAAATCGGTTGATTCGCTGTGGCCTGGATGACACGGTAGGTTCAGGGAGCCGCCTCGGAAGCGAGACGGTGGGAATCCTAGCAAGTTTGCAGGTTTTGTGACAAACGGCTGATAGCTAGCAATTTGACACAATCTTGACAGGCCTGTACGATTTAAATACGAAATGGAACGCCCCGGAGTTCTGCCGGACCGGTTGGTCGGGTCAGGGTGATGGTGTACGCGTCCGTTTCTTGAGAACTCAACAGTGTGTTAAAAGCCAGTGCATGAAGC